>NZ_QGAJ01000010.1:0-192429 GCF_005233615.1 Pseudomonas sp. CFBP13528 | reverse complement strand
CACTCGAATAAGATTTACGCATAACCAAACACCTCAGATTTGGGCGCTATCATAGCGCCCGATTGAAGTGTCCAAAATCATTAGGCCAGTTCAACATGATGCACGACGCCCTGCGTGCCGATGTGTTGTCCGCCATGCTGGTGGGGCTGGGCAAAAGCACCAGCACGCCGGCCGACGTCAGTGCCTCGCTCAAGGAGCATGCCGAGCACTTCCGGCAGATGCTGGCGGATAATTTCCAGCTGCCGCTGGACGCCACCATCAAGGCCAGCCTGGAAAAAATCAAACCCAGCCTGGAGACTTACGTCAGCGCCGGCGAGCGCATCGTCGCGCTGGCCCTGGCCAATCCCGAGGCGGCGCGTGGGGAGCTGGAAACCTTCAACGCAGCGTTCCACCAGCTGGAGGAGCAGATGGCCGCGCTGAGTGAAGTGATCGAAAGCCATACGCTGCACACCAGCACCGGTACCCAGCAAGCGATTAGCAACGCCAACTGGATCCTGGGCGTGGTCCTGGGCGCCAGCCTTTTGCTGCTGCTGGCCCAGGGACGCTGGGTGATCATGAGCATCATGGGACCGCTGCGCACCGCCAGCCGCATCGCCGACAGTATCGCCCACGGCAACCTGAGCGAACCGATTGTCGAGCCGCGCAACCAGGACGAAGCCAGCACGCTGATTCGCAGCCTCGCCACCATGCAGCGCGATTTGCGCGGCATGATCGACGTGGTACGCAGCAATGCCCATGAGGTCAACGGTGTAAGCGAACGCCTGAGCCAGGGCTGTCATGAGGTGGCGGGCAGCAGCCAGCAGCAAAGCGAGGCCGCCAGCACCATGGCCGCCGCTGCGAGTGAAATGACCGCCAGCATCGAAGAAATCACCCGCCATGCCGGGCACGCGCTGGACATGGCCAACCAGGCTGAAACCCTGGCCAAGGACGGCGGCCGGATCATTCATCAAGTGGTCAGCGACATGGACGGCATCGCACGCTCGGCCCAGCAATCAGCCCAGGTGATCCGCACGCTGGACAAAGAATCCGAAGCAATCTTCAGCATTATCCAGGTGATCAAAGGCATCGCCGACCAGACCAACTTGCTGGCCCTGAACGCCGCCATCGAGGCCGCCCGCGCCGGTGAGCAGGGCCGCGGTTTTGCCGTGGTGGCCGATGAAGTGCGCAGCCTGGCAGGGCGCACCAGCGCATCCACCCAGGAAATCGCCAGCATGGTCGGGCGTATCCAGCAGAACACCCGTGAAGCGGTGACCAGCATGGAGGAGGGCGTTGCTCAAGTGGACAAGGGCATGGCCGTCACGGCCGACGTGGAACGCGCGATTCGCGAGATCCTCCAGGCCACGCTCAATACCACCGAGTTGGTCAACGATATTTCCCGCACCATCAGTGAACAGAGCCTGGCCAGTAACGAGATCGCCCATCAGGTGGAGATGATTGCAGGGATGTCGGAAAGCAACAGCCGTGTGATTGCGGGGACGGCGTCGACGACGGATGAACTGTCGAGTTTGGCAGGGAAGCTGTCGCAGTCGGTTGATCGGTTTAAGATGTAAGTTATTGATATAACTCAACTAAATAGTCATTTAGTTGAGTTATGCCTGAACCTTGGGATGAGAGAGGCGATAGTGGGCGTGGAAGCGATAGTTGGAAGCATCAGGGATAAGTGGGTCTATTTTTCGGGGGTCAACGCTGAGCTGAATGTGTTTTGGCTAAAGTATCTGGCCGCATTTCTTGTTTGGGGCATCGTGACAGGGCTTATCTACTGGGGAATTCGCTCGGAGAAGAATTTCGGGGCCCTTAATATCGCGCGCAAGCATATGCTTTGCGGTGTGTCTATGGTGGTTTTTTCTGTGGCACCAGGCACGTACGTCTGGTACGCGTTTATCGATTTCAAGCGCCACCAACAGCTTGAAGCCGCGAATACGGTGGCTGAGTCACTGGAAAGTTGGTCGCGTGCTTGTCAGCAGACCAATGTCCCATGCCCGGAGCCTCCCGACATCCCAAGTATGCTTGAGCCAATCTTCGACACGATGACGCAATCAATGAGTTTCCTTGCAGGCTTGATGGGACTCCTGGGCGGCGCGCTGGGCGTTAATCTGATTACCGACGGGCTCCTGCGGCGTGAAAAGCCGGTGCCGTGCGCAAGCCCATTCAGTGGAACGCGCATTCGCAAAACGATAACGCTGGAAGTAAACGGGAAAGTGCTGCAGCACGAAACCATCGTGGACTATCCGGAAAAGCGTTAACCACAAGGGGCGACGTGCACGACGGCGAATTTCTCGCCTCAGAGAAATTCGGCCTGGCCGATCCCTGTGAAAAGCAACGGCGGAGATACCCACGGGCGGTATATGTGGGTACGCATAATGTATATTATGTTAAACCAGGTGCTATGTCAGATATGTTCATAAGCCACGTAAGTCATTGATTCGACCAATTCGTATTTGACGTCTACTCTTGTGAACGCTGCGAATTAACTGGATGGTGATTCAGCGCTCAGGAAATGGTATTCAAAACAGAAAGATATGCCCGTAAATGGCGTTGCCAGCTGTGGTGATTACGGCAATTAAATGGACGATGGTATATTTGCTAATCTGTTGTTTTAATTCACAAAAGGTCATTTTTGCGTCTGTTCGTTATCAGTTTCAAAAAGAAGAATGGACGATTTCGCTCCCGAGTTTCCAACCTGTTGAAAAGCCCCCGAAAAGCCCCTTGCACGCCTTAGCGTCGATAGGTGTAAATTTCAAAAAATTAACTGGTCGATTATTTGATCCACCTAGCTTGATCTTTAAAAATTAGTCATTAAATTAAGATTGACCAGCGGCGTCATGGTGAGTTGATGTTATGAAGTATTTATACCCTGCCCCTTTATTCGGACAGGCGACGTCGTTTTTGTGCGCTCATGCCAGCGAGAATCCTGAGGAACGTTCCCTCATATCTGATTTCTTGTGCTCCACAAGCATAGCTGGTGCGGTAGAAAGCCATCAGTTGGTATGTGACTACTTGAAGCTGATAGCGAATACCCGACGCGGTGCTCTGAAGGATTATAAATCGGTAATCGAAAAGCTTCTTCTGTGGTGCTTTTTGGTCAAACGTAAATCGTTGCTTGATATCGAGAGTGGCGAATTATTAATATTTCTAGATTTTTTTGAATCACCGCCAGAAAGCTGGATTGCGCCAATAGGGAAAAGATTTTTGCACTCGCGGGAAGGTACCACTAATAATGACTCTTGGCGCCCATTCAGGTGTCAGCAAAATGACTCGGTGTGGTGCTGCCCACTTATTAACCATTTTTTTTCGATCAATAAAGTATTTTTCGGGCGGACAGTTCGCATTCCGAGGCACGCAAGAGTACGAGCACAACAGGCGCCGGTGGATCCTGGCAAAATCGAGGCTGCAGCTGCGGAATATTTGGAAATAATTTCGGGCTCCACATCACCAAGGGGTAGGCATGAGAAACAGCTATTTGTATTTGTTTGTGCATACTATCTTCAAACATCCCTTGCGGCGTTCGCGAACTTATCAGATTACCTTCATATGGAAAATTTTAAATATTTACCTGAAGGGCGATTTGAAATCTTAGCTAAATCACCCCAATTTGAAGTCCGACGAGTTCTCCCAGAAGAATTTAATCACTATTTTAGTCGCTACAAAACTCATCTGGGCCTTTCTCCGGCTCTAGATGCACAAGAGAAAGGCCCATTATTTCCTTCAAAGGGTTGGGATGCTCAGGCTAATCGCGACACGGTGTATGATTGGGGAGCGAGACTCCCTCGGGTCAAGGCATTAGGGATATCAGCTCCGAAGTTGTTGCAGCAGCTATCCAAAAGATGCTCTGACTTAGAAGAAGATATCGATCTCTATCCCAAAGACACGGGACTGGATAAAAACTCTTTGTATTATGAAAAGATTCAGCATGCAATAAGAAGATTTGATCAAGAGCAAAATTTATTTGGAGCCGAATCAGAAAGTCAAAAGGGAATATTCGTTCCTCTTCCACTATTTAGATATCCTCTAGATGAAAGTAGGATTGCGTGGCATGTTGATTTTGATAACCTATTCAAGCTTTTAGGGTCGAAGAGAGATCTAGTTGTGTGCGATGAATATCTGTCGGAGTTTATTAAATTCATAAGATTTTTATCCGGAGTTGGCTCACGCGCATCATTGCTTAAGTCAATAGCCTATGAAAAATTCCTGCTTTGGTCACTGCTTGTGCGCGACTCACCGCCATCACAGCTGTTGGAGGATGATGCAATCGCTTTTTATAACTTCTGCTCTAGGCCGCCTGAGTCTTGGGTATGTAATAGGCGAGTCAGAAGGTTTATTAAAACTGACGATCCGTCTGTATTGATTTCAAACCCCGAATGGAAGCCGTTTTTTATAGAGTCCAATCCTGACCATGGCAACTTTTCTATGCGTGCAGCTAGAATAATTCAGTGTTGTGAATCAGCTCAGGATTGGCTCCTCCTAAATGGTTTAGTGAGAACGAACATATTTCATACGTTAAGCTGTAAGCTTTGGGGAACTGGCTCTAGGCCAACCGCCGACAGGCTTTGAGGGCGCACACCTGGGACATGCTTGACGCGAACCATTCAACAAACTTGTGCCCAGTCGGCATCGCCATTCGACGTCTATGTTGATTGGACTGGGCCACAGCTCGGAAGCTGAAGGAAAGTCCTGCTCGACCACTTGATAAAGCCCATCCAACAGTTCGCAAACATCAAAGGTAAAAACGACGAGGCCTTTCGTGCTTGCTTACGACAAGATCGTGTACATCGAATTGCCGAGTGACGACACCCTGCCCTCGCCCACGAATAAACCATCGGAGGCACCAGCTTTTGAGGTAAATGAGGGAGTTACTACGCCGCAGGCTGAACCCCAGAAGAAGCCAAAAGCCCCTGCCGGACTCGTTGCGAAGATTCTGGAAGACAACGCCGACGAGGATGGATGGGCCCACCTAGGCGCGCTGGGCTCGAACATTACGAAGCTATGGTATGACTTCGATCTAAGGACTCATGGCTACAAGAAGCCTAGCAATCTCATCAAAAGCTACCCGCACGCCTTTGGAATCCAGGCAAATCTTCTGAGGGTCAGAAACTCAGTTACCACATCGGTGATAAACCAGTGGGGATCCAGCTCCTCCAGGATTCCTCTGCCACCGATCCGCCCGTTGAGCGCCAGAGAGATGGCCTCCATTAAGGTCGATTTCCCGGCGTCGTTGTCTCCGACCAGGATGTTCACGCCCGGGTTAGGCTTCAGCAGGAAATCTTTGTAGATGCGGTACCCACGGATGCGGATTTTGGTGATCACGTTCGACGTTCCTTGGCCAGTTGCTATTATGTGGCACTTTAATGGCAGGGTTGCCTGATGCTATAAGCGAAGCGGTACGTTGTCGACTCCGTCATTTTTTGCTGTCCCCCCTTCTTCGCAGCTCCTGCCAGACAACCGAATGCACAGGATTTCGCATGACCATCCCTTACTACCCAAACCGTAAAGCATTTATCGAATCCTTGAGGGCCACTTGTAAAAATTGGACTTGGAGCTGGTCGTTTGTGAATCACCAAGAGCGCAAGGTCATATTCGGTGCTTGGGACATTCATATGAACGGCGACCGTACACTCATACTTTGCGAGGGGTGGGAGATAAAGAAGGGGCGGCGCAACAATGGCTACGCGCAGAGCGTCGAGCATCTCAGGTTAGTCGCCGAGCAGGGATACGAGCTTTATACATTCAAGATTACGCACTCGGACGAACGCCAGGACGAGGACGGCGTAGGCCCTGCAAAGATCAAAGATTTTGAACGATTTATCACTCGCAAATGGCTGCTTCAGCAGGAAGGTCAATGGTACGCGTGTGAAGAAGTACCTATTCCTGCGATCCCCGAAGAAGTCAGTCATCCTGAGCTCTACCTGGAGGGGGCACTGAGAGCGGTAAAGGTCAACGCATACGAGCGCAATGCTCAGGCCAGGGAAGCATGCATTCGGCATCACAAGGCCGTGTGTGCAGCTTGTAAATTCGACTTCGGCTCGGTCTACGGAGAGATCGCCAAAGGGCTTATCCATGTTCATCACATCGTACCCTTGAGCACGATCGGCGCGGAATACAAGCTCGATCCAATAACCGATTTGATACCGCTGTGCCCGAACTGCCATGCAGTCGTACATCGCGGCGCCGAAGTCTTGAGTATAGATAAGCTCAAAGGATGCTTAGCCGCGGCTAATGGGGGGATGCCTGAGCTTGTAGAACTAAATAAAGCGCAGCGCCGCCTGAGCCCTCCCCCTGCACAGTGATTTCAGCAATGTAACTCCGCCACTGTTTCCGCCCGAGGTAATAATGTCGTTGTCCGTTTTAAGGTTCGCCTGGTCTAAGGTTCGCGACCATAAGGTTAGTAAATATGCCCTGCTTCTGATTACTCCGGTCGTTGTAAAGCCGTTGGACTTTAGCTCTACAAATAGACCGCTCCATTTGCGGCTCCAGGGACTCTGGGGATTGCCTTTAGTTGTTGCTGGTGTGTGGGCAGCTTTAGCCGGCCTGATTTTAGAGTGGACTTATGGGAATTCTGCTGGGTCTGGAGTGTCGGTTGCCGAGGCATTTACTGTCCTCGGTCGCCTCAAAAATATGACCTGGGTGTTGGTCACTACTTCGACCGTAATATTGCTATACAGCATTAGCATTCTACGTTGGGGATTCCACTGTGCTGCGATCCGGCTGCTGAGGAGATGGTTTCCCTCTATCAGCATGCCGCACTGCCTTTTCTTTGTCGTCAATACGTCGGGATGGGGGCTGTGGCTTGCCATATACATATATGGGCTGTTTCAAGCGATCAAATGGTGGGTCAGTGCAGGAAAACCTACCTATGCGCCGGACGTCAGTAACTTGACCGAACCGTTGTTACATTTAGCCGTTCTTTGTGCTTTGGGCGGGCTGCTGCACCTGACAACCCGAAATAGTAATGAAGGGTTGCGAGCGCTTTACGGAGGGCATCGAGGGCTGAGCTTTTTGGTCAACCTCGTAGGCATCATCCTGATGTTTCTCCTTGGCAGCATTTCTTTAATGCTCGGCTAATCTCCCCAGCTAGTAACCAGCCGCACCCAGTCATAGAGCACTCTGTGCAACTCAGCTCAGCTATGCGCTGAGTTGCCAGTGACTGGACACCTCACATACAACGGGTTCAGCGGAAATGATCACAACGGTGCTTCGTATTCGGGATCCAGTAGGTAACGGGTCTCCGGAACGTGAGGCGACAAGATCTTGATCAAGTCAGCCCGCAACTGGTTATCAGCATCCTTGTGTAGTCGGATTTTGCCGATAGCCAACGCCATGACGAACTCCATGGCGGCTTCGCCGCGCTCATGCCCATACCCTGCGACGACACGTTGAATAATGTCCGACATCGACAAGCTATGGGTTTCGTGGGCCCTGTAGTCCAGCTCCGCCGGCACAGCTGCGCGCAAGAATGCGGCTTGGATGACGCCATCATCGAAACGTGAAAACACTTCCGGCGAGAGGAGCACCTGTTGAAGCTCCCCGGACTCCAGCCGCTTGGCGTTCTGCACCTTCCCGCTATACCGGGCGTTCTGCAGGATCCACAAGATGGTGAGGTAGATATCGGTGGACGTCGCCCCTCTCACATCCTCCTTACCGTCGACAAATGCAAATCCTCGGCTCAGGGTCATCGGCTCACCGGTGTGGCTACTCGGCCAGAACGGGTGCAGGCCAAGGCCTCCAGTGGCGGCGCGATCAAACACCTCCATGCGTTGAGTGATCACAGGCGAGAATGTATCCGCAAACGAATACAAAGAGCCGAGTAGTCTCTGCTCGTCGGCCCAGTGGTTTGTGCAGGCGAGCTCAGCTGCTGGGATCTCCATGAAGGTCTTAAAGACGTAGCGGCTGTGATCCCTAGCAGGTTGCGTCAGGTTGCTCTGCAGTTCCTTCATCCGCTGATAGCTGCGTCCGATGAGTGCCGCAGTGATATAAAGGCGGGTGCCTGATTGCTGAGCGGTGCGCAGTCGACGACTTACGCTCTGCAGGCGCGACCCGCGCTCGGCGGCAGTGGCAATGACGATTACTGATCCGTCAAATCTCTCGTTAGCATTAAAGTCTTCAAAGGACACCTTTTTTTCGACCGTGACGCCACACGTTGCCAAATAAGCGATCGCCCGGTCGGCCAAGGCAGCACTTGCAGCGTCGTCATCGTGGATGACCCAGCGGGTCGAGGCGACGCCCTCCTCAAGCAACACCCTGTCGAACCACTCACCGAAGTTTCTGGCGGCCACGAGGTTGTCTTTGTCAACGCACACCGTCCGTGCTCGAAGCCCTGGACGGTCATGGGTGAAGCAGCTAAACAGATTGGCTCCCATAACTGAGTAGAACAGAGATTGCAGCAAGGACGGCGCATGATCAGTGCCGATATTCAGCAGCTTGGTTTCGCTGTGCTCGGCGACGAAGCGCTCACCATGGATTCGAATTAGGCGGATCCCACCGGCTTCGCCCTCCCCCAGCATCTCGAAGTCGTCGGGCTGCTTCAGCGTGTGTAAGACCGAACACGATTCCGACGAGCGCTCAAAGGAAAGAATGGTCGCCACGCGGGACGGCAGAGCACTATTAATCTTCAACCATTGCTGCGCGAGGCCGCACTGGGTCGACGCGGATATGAGACACAGGGCGGAAACAGCCTTGGGCAAAGGCCCGTCTTTTATGAGCCCTTCGTGCGAATGGAATGACCGGATGTTCACGAAGCCCTGCTGCCCAAATCGCGTGAGGTACACCTGCATGGACAACGCCAGGGGCAGCAATGCGATCGTGTCCAGGTACAAAGTGTCAGGCACCCCCATCCCATCTACCGTTGCTTTTTGGATGAGGGGTAGGCATGCAAACGCTAGATAATGGGCGTGCAGCGTCTCAGAAAGCAGGTCTTCTGCTCGGATGAAGTAATTGGAAGCCCGAGAAGAGGGCTTTGAGTAGAAGAATCCTGCGGGTGCCTTCTTCAACACGTTGGAGCGTTCGACGAGGCGGGTCAGCCCCGTTTTTGCTATCGCGCGGGAGTTGCGCTTGATTAGCTCTTCGAACCCCTCTTCAGACCGGGAAATGTTGACGTAGTCGGTGATGGCCCCATTCACATCATAGAACGCGCAAGCGTAGGTGCGAGGCGAGCCTGGGCCTTGTCGACCGAGTTCCGCCATCAGTGGCGATGTGGCGTTTGCCTGGTGGGCGCGGAACTCATCCAAGGTGTATCCAGGCATAAGAAATATCACAAGGTCAGGCATGACGTAGCCGGACAACTGATTCTGCAAGGCGTGCGCAGCTTGCGTGTCGGTGAGGAGATCGGGGCCGGTGAAGAAAACCACTACATGAACCGGCTTGCTTGCATGACGCAACTCGACTTCAAAATCCATGAGATCGAACATATCAGTTCACCGGAATGCAAATGGTGAAGACAGTACCTTCCACAGCAGCAAGCACCCGACCACCGTATCGAATTGACGGATCGAACTCCATAATCTCATTACTGCCATGAAAAGCCTGATGTAGAGAAAGCCGCCCCGTCCGAACACGCACGAACGCTTTGAGCTTGTTGAGTGCCTGAACAGCGTTATGTAGCCCCATACCCGAGGTCGGTGACTGCGGCTTGGAGGTGACATGCTTGCGGAAGCAATCGAGCGTGGCCTCCAGCTCAGCCTCTAGGGTGAGGCCCTCCAGGCTCTCTACTGGTTTCCCCTCCTTGGCCGTTAGCCACCGCCGCGCGAGTCCAGGGCCACTATCGATGACCGAGATTTCTAGGAAGTCCAACGTTTCGGCTTGCACAAAACGTTTCAGGATAAACCGCGCGAGCTCAGGCTCATTGTCTGAGTACTCCAGCGCACTTTGACGACTCATCCGATTGAGTTTTATGGAGGCGCCACGCAGCGCCTTCTTGTACTTATTCCCGTCTACATCGGTGACAGCATGCTGGTCGGCGTTGGAAATCAATTCCCAGAGCACGCTTCCCAGTGCCGGGAGACCTGCTCGGATCAGCGCACCTTGGTCATTGCGAGCATTCATTAGCTTCGAGGATGTCTCTACGAGCGTCGAAAACCATGATCTCGGCTGGACTTTCGGCACGGTGTGATCAAAGTAAAACGGCTTGATGAACTCACGCTTTGCGTTGTTTACGCAGAACAGATTGATGGCTGTTGGGCGAGCTCCTCGGAGATTGGAGGTGTTGCGCAGATCACCCGCAAACATTGCGTCGACAAGGGGCCTGATAGTTAGGAGCGCTTCCCGCCGATCGATTATCTGATGATCCTCGGCGTGTACTTCACTGCACATGATCAACGCGAAGAACCCGGCAGCGCTCTGGGCCAACTGAGTGATTTGCGTCATGGCGTCATCGCCAGCAGGTGCATACAGGTGAAGGACGGTTCTTTCACAGATGCGTGCCCAGGTGACAATGAACTGGGCCAGTGAAGCATCCACGCCCAACCCACCGCCGTGGCTCATGCTGATAGGAAGCCTGAGGTTCGAATCCGTACCCAGTGACTGGTAGAGATCCTCTATCTCGTAAAGGTTGAGCTTGCGGCTGACTTGCATTCACGTCCCTCACGTTCCTCGTTGACCTGGCGATACCGATATTCCGGCGCCGCCATCGTCGTGACTTACCTTAAGCCCTCCAGCCGCCGTTTCAGACCAGTCGATTCAGGCATAGCACACAGCAGACTCTACGCGATGCAACCAATTTGGGCGATGTTCTGAATAACTAATAGGCTGATAAGGATACCGAGCATGTTAGCCCATCAAGGAAAACGCGAATGATCAGTATCGAGAAGGATTTGGCAGATACCATAAGATCGACCTGGATCGCTCTCTAGGAAAGCAATACCTACTTGTATCTCCAGGGAGCGGCAGTCTGTGGCTTCACTTCCGTCGGCAACTTCATAGCCGACGCGATCTGCTACACGGATCCCGAGCAGTCTCGTTGCAACCTAGAGGTGCAAATCGGTGCCCCGCTCGCACGTGCCTTCATAGAAGCTGTTGCTACGATCGAACACTCGGCGCCGGAAACATTCGCGGCTGGGCAGCTGGCAGGTGCGGAAGCAGCCCAAACCCTCGTTGGTGCCCAACACAAGTCCCGCACGACCCTGGCGCTTGCCGTGGAGTGGTATAGGCATAACCGATCGAGGGTTTCTTTCGTCTGCAAACGGCTCCGTTCACTCAGTCGGGATATTGCCTGACATCATAATTCAATCCCAACTCTTCAAAAAACACACTTCCTGCTGCCTCACATCCCCGCGACGCTAGCTCCATACTCTGCTGAACCAATGACATATCATTAACGTTTATGATATATCCTTCACCGGCACCGGGTCTCGCTATCTTTGCCGCGATCAAAGCTCTTACATATTCATTATGTGAATCCTTGAGCACCAACTCGGCTCCACCACAAAAACTGAACTCGCGTTCATCGCGATCTGTCCGCAGGCTTTCTACGGCTTCCTGAGCAGCAGCCCTTGATAGCTCGTATACTTCTTTCGCACGCTCTGTTACTTCATCGTTATAGGTAATCTTGCGGATGAAACTAGAAAACGAGAATTTTATATCGCGAATATGTCTAACACCTTCCTTCTCTATTCTTGCGAAAGAAGTAACTTTAGTAGATCTGAGCCTCTTTTTGTCAAATGCTATGCCAAATTCATTTTTTCCGGAGTCGTAAAGAGCGCGAAGCTTATCCACCACTGCTGATATTTGCTCCTCCGTTTCCGTAATAACGATTATCTCCGAAAAATCATTTTCTCTATCAGGGTCACATTCTCGATCTTGCAACCACAAAGGCAGCCCAGGGGTAAAGTCGAGTACATCGTAACTCTTAGTCCATCGCCACTCGCGCTCATGCGACCAGTCTATGTGGCGTCCCTCACGCATATTCATGGCAACATAGCGATATTGCTCATGCTCAGCCAATCCGCACTCGGGCGATAAAATTCGACAAAAATAATTAGCGTCACGATCTTCATGCAATACTTCCTTGTGAGGCTGAGACAAACCAGAATAAACTATGCGGCCGCCTGCCGAAAAAAATTTACCCTTGTTAACGGCTATTGCGTACTTGTCCACATAACCACTTTCGGCGCGCTTCTGCTGGTAGGCAGTCAGTGCGTGTAGTGGCATCTCGGTCACGCAGAGAGCTGAGCGACGCCCGTATATTGTTGGCACCACTTCACCATTAGCTTTCTCACGAAGTGACCATGACGTCTGAAGATATCCATCATCTATAATTCTAAGCAGTACATCGAAGGCCGACAATTCGAAATCACTTAGTGGGTGCCGATATGTTTGATACTCCAATACGATCCCCTTGTCATCTTCGTCAAACGCCACTGGCATTGGCTCTGACTCTCCATCCTCGTTCATCCATACCAACTCCGGCTTCATTCCATGAACAAAGTGTACGACCCACTCGGATAAGTCATCCCTTTCTGTCAACTTAGGTATACCCCACATATACTATATAGATCACAACTTAACGTTCATATTGTCAGCGGTAAAATCGACTTGATCGGGAATTCCTTCCCTGACCGAACCGTATCTCCCCATCACAATACGCATTTCTTCTTCACTTAATTCAATAGCCATA
The DNA here is from genome assembly GCF_005233615.1 of Pseudomonas sp. CFBP13528. NCBI lineage: Bacteria > Pseudomonadati > Pseudomonadota > Gammaproteobacteria > Pseudomonadales > Pseudomonadaceae > Pseudomonas > Pseudomonas sp. CFBP13528. Next base: position 179,825 of record NZ_QGAJ01000010.1, on the reverse strand, counting down.
GATCTACCTTGGAAATCATTAGCAACTGTCACGGGTGTGAGTGCCCCTCGTACTGCGGTTGGCAATTTTGTTAGGGGGCTTGTCAGACCGCATGGTCGAGATCTGCGGATGCCGATGATAGCAATGGGATTGCCAGCCATGCTCCCGCCGACCACCACACCTTATCTTCATCGCCAGTTGCTCCGTCGAAGCCGCCAGCTTGGGACTGCCGCGCACAAGTTGATCTTGCGCGCGGTCAGTCAAGTCTTCAGATCGGAAGTGCTTGCTCCTCCCCTGCAGTCGGTAAGGCTTCCAGGACTTTGATGTCTTCATCCTCATCATCTTGGGATGCAGTGCCCGCGGGTGACCATTCCCGTAGCTCAACAACAGCTGGGAGCTTGTCCAAGGCGTGAGTTGGTTCGATACCGAGCTCAGCCAGGCGCTGGATGAGCTCCGCGAAGATTTCCTCCTTATGCATGCTCCAGGATGAGGCGAAGCACCGCCAGAACGTCCACCCTGCACGTTCAAGGATACGCTGGCGATTCATGTCTGCCTCCCAGCGATCGGGGCCATGGAAGGCATCTCCATCACACTCGATTGCCAGACGATTATCGTTGGCTCCCTCGACGACCATGTCGAGCCTGAATGCCCCACTCTTTACTTGCGGGATGACGCGGTAGCCCCGCTCAACCAGTCTGCTGAAGACCTGCTGCTCAAATCCAGACTCGCAAAGCTTGATGAGGCCATCCTGATCGACCTCCTGCTCTGTGAGTGGTTTGCTGAAGTACTCCAGGAGTGTACGACGAACATCTTTCAGGGAAAGGTGATCCAGGGTCACCGATCGAATCAGGTACATCCTATCGCGTGCACGGCTTGCGGCTACGTTGAACCGCTGTTCAGCAGCAATGCCTGAAAGTGGATGGCAGTTCTCTGGATCTGCGACCATGGAAATGAAGATGATGTCGCGCTCGCTTCCCTGGAAGGTGCTGGCGTCACCACACGCAAATTCACGAGCGTGGAGCTCAGCGGCCGGGCATCGTTCACGTACTAGCGAATCGATGAATTTGGCTTGTTCCATGCCCCCTAACAGCGTTACCACACCAATCGTGCGACCCGCATACTTGTCATCCTTGATAAGTGCCTGGATTTCTTCAACGATGGCTTCTGCCTCAAGCCTGTTGCAGCCCTTCTTGTTCCTCACTCCGTCTTTGACATAAATGTCCACTAGAGGTGGATCGAGGCGCTCGGATGGTCGAGGGATTCGAAGGGGCTGGATCGCACCGCCGTAGAACTGGTTGGAATAGGAAATGATGGGAGGAACGCAGCGGAAGTGCTCACGCAACATAACCATATGGCCAGCGAAGACTCGCGATGCCAAATCGTAAAGAGATTTATCCGGCGTCATGTCGGCGCCATAGGGCTGGTCATTCAGGAACCGGTTACGAAGCTCGCCGATCCTCTTGCCGGATTTGAAGCCACCATCGGGAGAAACTTGCTTGTCATCCCCTACTACCAGTACCTTTTTGGCCCTGACGATAGCCGGCAAAGCCCATAAGTCTGACTGGCTCGCCTCATCCACAATCACCAGGTCGAAGGCGCCTATTTCCGCCGGCATGGACTCAGAAATCTTGGCGTGACTCATGATCCAGCATGGCACGGCACCGGCAGCATCCTGCATGCACTGCTGAGCATCGCGGCGATAACGCTCCGCGTTCGGCCCTGTCCCCTGCCCTATCTTGCGTATCGCTGTCGAGTAGCCGGCTAGTGCTTGCAGTACCATCGGGCTGGCATTGGCTTTAGTGGACAGCCAAGCCGCTCGGCTCACCACTTCCCGATACATACGTGCCAGGCCAGCTTCGAGTTTTACTCGCTTGCCATTTAGCTCGACGAGCTCATGACGCGCTTCGATGCTCTGCAGGTGAGAGCGTATTTGCGCATGCTGCCACGCCTCCTTCCAACTACTTGGGAAAGCCAGGTCTTCAGCTCCGTTTTCAACAGGAACGGTCAGCAACCGACCGGAAAGATTTTCCGCTCCAGCTGTCATCACCCGATGCGCGCCCTCCCTGACATAATTCAGGAGGCCACCGAGTTCTCTGATCCGCTGTAGTTCTGTCAGCAAGTCGACATACTGGGACACGACCCGATGCGTATCTTGATCCGGGCTGCCTAGGCACTCCAGAACGAATGTACGAAGCCGGCAGGAGATTGGGCTGTCGCCCGCGACTTTGGCCTGCAGAATTGCGAGTGAGGCGCCCGCCATGCTGAGATCTAATCGAGCAAGGTTTTGAGTGAGGTGATCCCGCAGGCGACGAATCTCGACGATTGTCAGCCTATGCATGTTATCGGGCGCATCTGCGAAGACCGCCTCGCAGAGTGGCTGTACTTTTTCGGCGTAGAGTGAGGTGAGCTCGAGCGCAGCCTGAACTGTACTAACGGTGATCTCCAGTTGCCGCAGATGTGCCGTTCCCGCTTGAAGTCGCGGAATCCCCAGTGTCTCGGCCAGAGGGTTCCAACGCGCAGTGAAAGATCTCACGTCCGCGTAAAGCTTCAGGTAGTCCTGGACGATCTTCCACTGCTCGGCAGACTTTGGCGCTGAGCCATTGATCCGAACATTGCTGACGTGTGTCTTGGCTTGGGATGCTCCGAAGCTCATCAGACCAAAAGGCTTTCCTGTTTCGGTAGCTCTATCCACGGCCTCAGATGTTTTCTCGCAATCCAAGGCTTCCTCTGGGAACTCAATAAAGTTTTCCAGCATGACTTTGCGCCGTTGCATCAAAGCCTGTGCGGCTGGAAGCATGCCTACTAAGACTGATATTTCACTGTCGTACCGTCCACCTGCGGCCTTGAGTCGCAGCTCCTGCGACCATAGAATTTCGCAGTCCCCGTCGTCGTGCAGCGCCATAAGCTTTTCTTCGCAATGACCCAGCTCCAAATCTAGATTCTTGGCGGCAGCGACAACGGCTTCACTTTCGGATTTCAGGGGTATGAGATCCCCCTGACCTAAAGCATATTCGAGCGACTTTAGCTGGCAGATTGAGCCGTGGAGCTTGCCGATCTCCGCAGCTGCCGGTAATTGCTCAACTTCAGGCAGACTGGAATTGATGTAGACAAGGTCACGCCCGAGGTCGCGACGGGCCTGTCTTAAGCCCCTACCGAACTCATCGTCAAAAGGCAGCGAGTGTTCGGGAGACAACGAAAGTTCGTCGTCAAACCAGGCGTACTGGTCGCCGCCCTTCATCAGAAGCTCAGCAAGCTCTTCCGCACGATACTTGGCATCGCCTACCTGGATTTCGGAAAGCTGATTCAGGGCAATCTCATTGACGCGTCGATCAAGCCTCACCAGCTCGGTATGAGCAAGATCAATGGACTGGTGCAGGCGATCAATCTCACTCCGAGCAAGTGATGGATTGATTTGCGAAACTTGGTGTTGGATAGCCTCAATCGAGCCTTGGAATTGCCGGATACCCTCGCGGTCACTGGTCAGCAGCGCAACTGTCAGAGGCCGAACCTCAGCCGGTATTTTCGACTGGAGTACCTTCAGAGCCTGCTCGCCACGAGAGGTGACTAGGACACGTTTGCCAGTCGCCAGATAGTGGCAAATGATGTTGGCGATCGTATGGGTTTTGCCGGTACCAGGAGGGCCCTGAACGGCAACCCCTGGTGCGTGCTCCAGACGCTGAACGATAGTTACCTGCTCGTCATTGTATGGAAGGGGGAAATACAGTTCCTTGGGTTCAGCTCTAGATCCATCCATGCTTCGGCTGGAAAGCCCGCGGAAGTTAACGTGCTGGTAATCGATTGCAATATTCGAGGCCGGGGTCACCAACGCAAGTGGGCCGGCAGGAAGCTCGAGACATTCCTTAAGCTTCTCCCGGATCTTGCGAAGGTCGTTGATCAGCCAGTTGCTGGGTTTGGGGCGAGCAAACACCACCCACGCATTGCTTATCTGGAGCGTGTCACCTGGTTCCGGGAAGCCCTGGGCTCCATCTCCCATCACCTCCGAATATTTGCCTTTGCTGTCGAGGCTTCTGGCCGAGAGCTTGAGCACGTCAGCAAAGGTCGATGGCAAGAATGGGTTCAAAGGGGAATCGACATGTCTGCCTAGATGATCGCGAATAGCTCTTTCGCACTCGCTGGCGCCAGGTATATTGGCGTTGATCAGCGCATCGAACTCGATCATCGGCTCTGTGGCACGCGGGCGAACTTCGACCGCCATGCTCTCCTCGTTCAAAGAGATGTCGAGGGCTTGGGTCAACAATGGATAATTGAATCCCTGCTGCGCATCGTTGATCGTTAACGTCCAAGCGCTAACGCCCAAGCCCCATACCAGCTCGCGAGCAGATTTTCCCGTCTCCATCTGCTGCATCAATGCAAACATGTCGCCATAGAGGCTAATGGTCTTGCGACGTGGTTTCTCAAGCTCAGCCCATTCGTGCCACAGGACAAGATACGCCGTAAGAGCAGCCGAAGCTTGCGCGCGTACCTCGGACTCCACTGCGGCGATATCTCCACCCGGATCTTTGTCTTGCTGCTCGCGGATTAACTGGAGGAGCACCTGCTCAGAGAGCGCTGGTGGCTTGGTGGGATTGTCGCTGGCTTTGATGACGGAGCTATAGCTTCCATCAGCTGGTGCTGGAGCACGTAACTCTTCGAGCCGTTCGATTTGTAGCCAGACATTGTCGCCTGGGAACTGGAGATCAAAATGCAGCCCAGGAAGACCTAGAAGGCTCGTAGGCGGATACACGTCATTAACAGAACTCGAGAGTTGATAGCGCGACGGATCAAGCTCCTTGAGGCTTTCCTCTGCGTACTCGAATAGTCGGCTGAGGAGCTCGTTAGGCGTCCGTTGCATTTTAATACTCCGATGATTCAGGGGGTGCGACTTCAGCAGTCAATATAGAGCCAAGGATGCCATATTGCCTCTAGGTGTGGTTTTGAAATAATCGCTGTTTGACGATTGTCCTTGAGAATCGGGCGGAGCCAAATCTACCGATACGCAGATGGCGTCGGCGGGCCAAACAAACAAAGTCGTCAGCGCTTGGCTGGACGCTAACCTTCTGGTCATTGACACAAAAAGTAGAAAAAAAGACGATCATATTAACGAGCTGAGAGCCAGCGTGGCCGGGGTAACCCGTTTCTCGACCGCTATCTATTCACTTACGACTGACTTTCTTACCCTTTAACCGGAGCCTGCCCTAAATATGGAAATTGAAGCGCTCAGCACCTATGCCAAGGGCGACCGATTCGAGGAGCAGGTCTTTGAGTTCCTGTTTCGTGAGATCAATGAAGGTCGCTTCTATGCGTTTCGACCTGAGTGCTGCAAAGTTTTCAGGAAGAAGGGTTACTACTCGCGCGACCGAGAAGACTTCATCATTTTTGACATTTCTGTCGAAGTGTTCCTGCCTGGTTTCGAAACCCCATCGTTGCTTGTGCTCATCGAATGTAAGAACTACAGCGGCAAAGTGCCCGTGGGAGACATCGAAGAATTTGGTTCAAAGATAAGCCAAGTGGCCGGCTTCAATGCCAAGGGTGTTTTTGCGTCTGCCAGTGCGTTTCAGTCCGGCACGTTCAACATTGCTCGGAATCGAGGCTTCGGTGTCTTGCGTTACTTCGATCAAACTGAGTTTCGATGGGAGCTTCCTCGCGCCCTGCTAACCGGGGCGCGTAGCGCTAGAGCCCGTAAGCGCGCAGAGATCGAATACGCTCTAACCCAGACGGATTTTCGGCATACTGTTTATAGCGCCTATGCCGTAACTCCTGCCGGCTTTACGGATGGTTGGGAAGGCATCTGGAAAGGCCTCGACCTTGAGAGTGCCTTTAAAGAGAACGACCTTAGTCTGATTCGTCAGCCCACGCTTATTGCGACACCCAGGGTCGCGTTCATTTCGCGGGACGGAATAGATCGCTTGGCTCAGCAGGCGTTGAAATCCATCTCATACATCCGGGGAGAGGTCGATCTTACTAAGCTAGCGTCCAGGGAGGCTGATGTCAGTGGCCTGTCCGTGAGCTTCATTGAGGACTCGGGCTCAGCCCTCGGCTGTATAACGTTCAACCCGCTTGAGATCAAAATTTTCGGGGCAGATAGCCAATCCCACTTGGCCCGATTCACACTCGCCCATGAGTTGGGGCATCACTTTCTAGGTCATAAGCGCTACATGACTCGAGAAGCCATCCGAGCGCAGGACATTGACCAGAGCCAGCTCATCACCATCCCTAAAGGGGAAGTCGAGCGGTTGGAGTGGCAAGCAAATACGTTTGCTTCATGTCTCTTGATGCCTAAAGAGGACTTTCAGGCTGCGTTTGGGTTGTTACTACAGCATCTTGGCATCCGAAACCGTGGTCACGGCCATCTGTATCTGGACAGTCAGAGGGACAACGTCATCCAGTTTCATGCTGTGTGCAATTCTCTGAGCGAATATTTTAACGTTTCGAAGACAGCGATCCGATTGCGCATGAGGGCGTTGGAACTGCTGGTCGAGGTTGGTCGGCAAGATTGATCTGCATCTCACGGGGAGTTTATGACGCATGGTCGGGCGGTTCCTGAGCGTACAGTTCTTTATCGCCCCGCCACACTTTTGCACTCCGATCGATACCTAGCGCCTACTCAAGCCCCCAAGCTACGGCCAGCGTACTAAACCAAGCTCCTTGAGTCGTAACGCCATTGCCGAATCGGATACTCCAAACTGCGTAGCAAGCGATACGACGTTGAGGTTATTGAAGCGTTGGCACCGCGCCAGTGCCAGCTCTCGTTCCAAGGAGTCTGACGAGGCATACAACAAACCTTCGATGTTATGCGCATCGAGGTGATATGCGACCGTATCGTTAAAGTGAAGCTGGTCTCCACATAGGAATAGACGCCTGAAACGGTCAGCGACCAGCTTCGCAGGCATCAAAAAACAAGCCGCAAAGAAATCAGCATCCCTTTCTTCAGGGTTTCGAGGCCCGCCGACTGGACGGCCATCTAACGCCCGATCCCTATGCATAACCTCACCTTTATGTAGGGCGAGGTGGCCGATCTCATGAGCACCCGTGAACAGTTTTACCGTCGGAGAGAATTCTTGGGAGATGGCAATGCGGTTCGCTTGGCGATCAATCAGACCTGCAATCTTAGGGCCGGAGCCGCCTTGGATGAATTTGGGGTCACCAAGATTCGGAAGCTCCCGATATTCAAAGCCGTACGCTAACGCCGCCTTCCTCGGATCACGCGCCTGAAGCGGGGTGATATCTTGATCGCCCCACAGGTGATATCGGTCGCGCCAGAGCATGCGCAATAGCTCGGATGCTTCTTTTTCGATACTTGGCATGTCCATGCAAATCACCGCATGTAGTGGTCATGGCTTGATAATAACCCAATATGTAGGGTTTTCAAGTCCCTCGAACATGCGCTGGTGGTGCTCGGCACACTGGTGCTAATTTGCTTTACTCGAGTCAGCCGCTTCGATACCTGACTTAGCTCGGGTTTCCAATCGAGTGCGGGTGTCGAGCTGTATGAAAGCTGGCGGTAATGTGCTGTTCGCCAGCATCAAGGTGAGTCGCTGATGAGCCCACTGATGCGCGGAGCATTCTTCATTGGGGCCTATCGGTTTGAGCGTGGCTTTGTTCATGGTCACTTCCTCGACGGTTTTGTGGGGGCTGTCTTTGGCTTCTCGGATGCAGGCGCAAATGTGGTATTTGAATCGCTTCCAGCTATCTCAGCCTCGGCAGCCTGCAATCGCCGGAGTCGCTCATTCTCCGATTGGGCAGCGACAAGCAGCAGTCTTGCCTCCAGCTCGCGCTCGCCGCTCTTGGCTGCTGCTTCATTCAGTGCCGTGGCGTCTTGTCGAAGCGTGGCGATCTGTTCCTGGAGCTGCTCAGCAACTCCGGCGGATCTCGCCTCCGCCAGTTTCAGGCCTTGGATCTCGCCAGTCAGTGTCTGTATGTGCGCCTCATGGCCGTGTAGCAGTTTCACCTGCTGCCTGGACTCTCCAAGCAACCGCTCGTTGTCACGATTTAAACGAGTTAGGTCATCCTGTTTCAGCACCAGCGTTTCCTGCAGCTTGCGCTTCTCCACTTGGGCATCGTGGAGTTGGGATTCATGCCGTCGTTGATCTTGTTCACGCTGCTCTTTTACAGACTCCCGGTAGTGCTCCAATGCCCCGCGCGCGTGAACATGCTTTTCCTCTAGAGAGTGGATCTGTTTATCCCGGTCACTGACCAAGGCTTCTAGGTCAGTACAGCGTTGATTAAGTCCGGCATTGCGTGTCAGCTCTGCCTGGAGTGAGGACTGCGTGGTTTTTAAGTCAGCAGTTTGAGCCTCAATCGCTGCTTGCTGAGTGTCGAGCTGCCTACGCGCTGCGGTCAGTTCAGTTTGCAGGCTGTCGATCTGCCCCTGGAGCTCTACACGCTCAATATCAAAGGCTGATCGGGACTGTTCGATCGACTCGTTACCCTCCTCCATGAGTCTATCCAGAAGGCTTTCCACCATTGCCGAAAGTTCTTCACCCATGCGTTCGCGGGACGACAGTGGGCGTGGATCGTGGGATTCGATCTCCTTCAGGTACCGGGCAATGGTTGTCTTCGACCCGGTATTCCCCAGTTCCACACGTACGGCATCGATGCTTGGGTATGTGCCCCTAGCGAGCAGAGACTGCCTTGCCTTTTGCACCACCGCCTTGTTAATGCCGCCACGCGCCATTTGAACTCCTACGATTTCGTGCTGTGTTACGTGTCATGTAATTACGTGACACGCTATCACCATTTTTGTGGATGTAAAGTCCAATAATAAAAAAGCTATAATAGTGCTTTATCGCTTCTTGACTGCTTATAGCGCCCAGAAAACCACCTAGTGGCGCTAGTAAAGCCAAACGCTCCGATTTTGAAGGCAAAGTACGATGGAAAAGGCAGATCGGTACCTCAGCGCCGGTACCCGGGAGAACACGCGAAAGAGTTACCGGGCGGCGATTGAGCACTTCGAAGTGACTTGGGGCGGGTACCTGCCCACGACCGGTGCCGGCGTCGTTCGCTACTTGGCGGAGTACGCCGACAAACTCTCCATCAATACCCTGAAGCAGCGCCTGGCAGCCCTTGCGCAATGGCACATCACCCAGGGCTTCCCTGATCCAACCAAAACGCCTGACGTGCGCCAGATGATCAAGGGCATCAGAGTCGTGCATCCTGCAAAGGTGAAACAGGCCGCCCCACTGCTCCTGAAGCACCTGGAGCAAGCGGTCACATGGCTTGAAGGGGAAGCTGTAGCCGCGATTGAACGGGGAGATTACAAATCGCTGGTGCGTCATCGTCGTTCGGTGGCGATTATCTTGATCGGGTTTTGGCGTGGCTTTCGTGGCGATGAGTTGGCCAGGCTAACGGTCGAGGATACCCAAGCCATAAGTGGAGAAGGCATTACCTTTTTCCTACCCTACACCAAGGGTGACCGACAGCATGAAGGAACTACGTTCCAGACGCCGGCGCTCACAATGCTTTGCCCCGTGGAGGCCTATATCAATTGGTTAACGGTTGCCGGGATCGCTAAAGGCCCGGTGTTCCAGCGGATAGATCGGTGGGGCAATCTTTCAGGCAAAGCTATGCAGCCGCATAGTTTGATCCCCGTGCTCCGTCGCATTTTCAAAGAGGCAGGATTGCCTGCGGAGTTGTATAGCAGCCACTCGATGAGGCGAGGTTTTGCAACGTGGGCCTCCGCCAATGGGTGGGACATCAAGGGGCTCATGAGCTATGTGGGCTGGAAGGATATGAAGTCGGCGCTGCGTTATGTCGATGCGGGCATGTCGTTTGGTGGCTTGGCGTTGCGCAATACAAGCCCCAAGCTCGTGCCCCTTGCCTGACAAAGAGCAGATCGTCCTTTGAAGTCGGGGGCCGAACGGATGAGTACATTGGCCCGACATACTTGATGGGGGCTCCATTGAAGGATTCGGCGATCTGATTTTACTCGCCATCCAATCCTCGAAATCTTGCACCCGCTCATTCATAAGAGGGTGGTCGGCGGCTGAGGCAGCGATCAAGAAAGCAACGGCTTGACCCGTTTCCACGCAAACCAAAAGATCACGACCTATGTGCCAGCTGTTACCGCTTGGTACGCCGGCGAGCGAAAATCCGAACTCATCGTTTCCCTCACCCCCGACGGCCAGGATAAGTGTTGAGGCACGCTCTGAATTTAGAAGCTGTATTTTGACTAGAGCTATTCCTAATTCTGAATATCATACGGCCATGGATCCAGAAACGAGACGGCATGATGAGACAATGCTTTGGAAGGACGCGCAACGGAACCAGATGCAAAAGATCTGGAAATTGGTGGCTGTTTTGTGCTGAGCATCGACTGATGGGTCTATTGGCAATCCCGCTAATCATCTGGGGGGCTTTAAATTTCGCAGGCAATGCCACCTCTGTTCTGGGCTGGCTATCGATCATGCCACGTGACCTCGCGGGCTTGATCAATCCTCCTCAGGTATCGCTACCAGATGCGATCAAGTCTGCTGTGGTTGAGGGGGGCAACTACACAACGGCGCCCACCAGTGAGACCCTAGTGGCCAAGGTGATTACCCGCGCTAGCTTGGATGATGCAAACTCAGGCGCTGACATGCCTTTTCTGTTTTCGCTGGTGAGTCCGTTCAAACCTACCGGAATGAATACGATCTTCCGAGGCGACGGCTGCAGATTCCTCGGAAAAGGGAGGGGGATTTCTCAAGACAAAAACGGAGGGTACATCGACATCGTCGGTGCATCGTGTGTGGACGACCGTGGTATCGCTTACGAACTCCACGCGCAGGGAACGCGTCGGCTTGGCTTTGTGGCCAACGTGGGTGATTTTACCAGCGGTACTGTGAAGTTGATCCAGGACAAAGGGGATCACACGCTGCAGCATGCCGAGAATGTGATGCTCCGTTTCGACCAACCAGTTGCCCTACTCCTGGAGGCAGGTCGAGTCAGGTGAGAAAGATGCGTGGCTGATTGCATGACATTGTCACACGCAGTTTTAGTAGCTCTGCCCGCAGAGCGCATTTCCGGAACAGATGCGGCCATTTGCAAAGCCGCCAAAAATGTTGTCAAGAAGCTGCATTGCAACAAGCGTGACATCAAATGGGAGACCATTGAAAGCAAGAACCCGAGAGATCTTGTGCGCCACATCGCCGAAAACATCGGCTCCGAACTGCCGCGGCTCCAACCCACTTCCTCGCCCTAGATGCGCCGGTTTGGCGAACACGCCTGGATGAAGGTGATTTGACTAATCAATGTAGCTGAAGAAACAGGATTGGCGATTCCAGGTCGAGTAGAGGTTTCTACCATCCCAGTAGCTCACGCATCCATCACTACTCACCGACCGTTTGGCACGAAAGACAGTTTCCATTTGCTTCATCCCCAGGATCTGGGGATCGAGGACAGGCGCCTCATGGCCCTCAAGCCCATAAGAATCTTGTGAGAGGTTCCGCCTAGGGAGACGCATGAGCAAAGCCGCATGTTTGGTTTCCTTGAGAACCAGCGCGAACGAGTTAGTGATCGTGCGGTAGCCGGTGTGAGCGTGGGTCACCAATGCATGTTCTCCGTGATCAACACGCCGTAAAACTGACAGTAGATGTGCGTCTGAAATCAGTAGCGACTTATCCTGGATAATTCCTTCCTGAGCCTGCTTACACCACTCAGCAACGTCATCGGAAGTCTTAAGCTGAAGCACTCCATTTGAACGGCGCGCAAAATCCGCCGCACCGGGGAGGTACCGAGATGTTGTGACAAAGATGCCATGGTGCGCGCCATCGTTAGCGACGGCACCACGGAGCGCCTGAACAGCGTCGAGGCGTATGGGCCTGTGGGGCGCGTAACGTTTTGCCTGCACATAGGTAAGCGTGTCCCCTAACGGCCCTCGCTGGAGCAACCGAACATCTACACCTCCATCACCAATTCCGGGCCCGACTTCAGACTCATACCCTAGGCTCTGGAAGACCCGATAAAGCAAGATCTCGAATTCGCGGTGGTGCAGGTTGTACAGGCGCTCAGGACGCGCTTGGAAATACCTATACAGCTCAGCGTACACATCTCCGAAATCCTCAACAATTAGGCTACATACCCATTTCCAATGGAAGTACTCATCGTAGGCCGCCTGCATTTCTTCCGTCGTCGCAAAGAAGTAGTAGGAGCAGCCGTCATAGTTTTCAAACCAGAAACCGTGTGCCCCACAAATCTGATCGAGCTCAGCTCGCGATCGAGGGTCAAGATCTTCATCCAGCAGGCGAGCAAGGTGCCCATCGCTGTAAAGGATGAAAACCACAGCCTCTTCACCAGGCTCACCTTGCACGCGCTCTGCGTATGATGTGAAGCCACTATCGCGCCACAAGTCGCTTCCTTCTGCCCATGACTTGATGTCTCGTTGAGCGTTCTGAATACGCTGCTCTAGGTCGCGATCAGCAAAAGCTGGCATATGCTCTCCTCGTTGAGGCTCTAGAAGCGATCGATCAGAGATCTACATCATCGAAAATATCGTGACCAGAATGCTGAGCCGTCGGCTGAATCAGATAACTTCGGCCCACTGCTGGCTCACATCCACGCGCCCGTGATACCTCGGCGATCCAGTCGTCGATACGCTGCATCTGTGTGGCAACCGCATCCTCCAGGGCAAGCCTCAAGAATGCCATCTAACTGCTCTATGAAATCGGAGAGGAAGGGTTCAGGATCCTAATCGTATCCAGAAGCTTCGGTGTGCCATGTGCGAATCCTATCGAGGTCGGTCAGCATATGCTTCTGCACACTGGCAAGAAAAACTCTCTCGCTCCTGCCTCTCGAAAAACTCATTCATCTCTTGGTCATAAATGTACACCAGCTCATCTTCTTCAAAGACCGCCTGGTGGATCTTGATCGATTAGAACTCTGGCGGATGCGGGCGTGAGACCACTGCGCAACAAGCGAAGGACTAGATCAGAAACGCTTGAGAAAATGCTTTAGAGCCGGGACGAGCCCACATCTTTTCTCACAGACGCCCTAAGTCGCACGCTCTGCAGATTACCGCGACGATAAGTTGCTCAACGCAGCGTCAATCAAGTAGATGATTTGGGCGGGAGACTCATTGAAGTGTAATTCTTCAGGTACTCCGCTATCTGCGAAGCACATGAAACCCCTTGAGCACCTAAAAACCGTGACTCCAATTCGGATAGGCTCATCTGATTCTGAGACGATATAAGTCCTGAACCGCTCAAGGTCGTCTCGCGTCATTTCGAATGAGTCGACCCTAAACCAGTATGTCGTTAACTTGATTGTTGCTAGCATGTACTTCCTCTTGATCAGAGGGAGGCGCACCTCCCCTATCCACCCTTACCCACCAGCTTAATGATCCACTCATACGCCGCAACCGCTTTGCCCACTACCTCACCCGAGGTGTTCACCAGTTCTAGAGCCGATTTGATGAGGGTCAGCTGATTTCGGTTGATCCGGGTAGTCGCTATTTGTTTGCCCGGCAAAAGGCTTTCAAGTTCTCCGAACAGTTTGTCGCGGCTTTCAATCCAATGCTGAGCCTGTTCCGTCACCGATGGGATAAAGAGCCCACCACGTTGTAGCTCAATCAGTGGTGCTCGACGGCTGTCCAGCTCATCCGCCAGCCTCAACAGGCGCAAGATTTGCTCGTCTCTGTGAAATTTCTCAGATTCTTTGAAGGAGAATCGCGCTAGGACATCTTCGAGTATCTTTCGGCCTTGGCATCCTTGAGCCACGTAAGACACCACCATCCGACGATCTTCAGCACTGCCATCATACCGTCGAAGCATCTGATCCAAGATTTTAGAGATCTGACTCGTCTTTGCACCGATGCTGTTGACGAGATCTTGGATTCGCTCCAAGGACTTAGGCAGCAGGCCTGCAATACTCGAAATTTCTTTTTTGAAATTAGGCGTGCCATCCACAATTATGCGGATTTTCTGCAGGAGCTCTTTGAGATGCTCTGTTGTCCACTCTTTGTCTAAGGAAAGGACAATGGACTCATCCACTCCATGCACGACCAAGCAGAGGCATGGGAGGTCGACGGGTTCCACGTTGAAAATCTGCATGAAGTCCGGAACGAACCGGGCCATTCCTCTTGCTGACGTCTTTGCTACATGATCACGGTGGTGCTCCCACTCATCAGTGAGATCTCGAAAGCTCGTTGTGTCCCGTAAGGGTAAAGCCACTCCTGAAAACGCCCCTACCTCACCAAGACCCCGGTCAAGTCCTACCGCTGAACTTCCAGTGGGGTCGAGCAGGATGAAGGCTACCTCGCCACCGAGCACCGCGTCTGCAGCTGAAAAGCCCAGGATCAAGTCCTTCAACTTTTGCTGGTCTTCCAATTCCGGCGCCAGCATGACGCACATGATTCTTTGTTTTTCTTGCTTGACGTGGAACCAGTCAATGAGCTCCTGCGGAGTTGCGGAAGTGATCAGCATTGGTCTTCCCTTCTAATGCACAGTTAAGTCTGTAGGTGTTTGATCCATGGTATGCGTAGTGCTACAAGGCGATTAGGCTCATCCGCTTCTGGGACGATTTTAGCTCTGAACCGTTCAAGGTCGTCTCGTCTCATTTCGAATGAGTCGACCCGAAGTCAGTATGTCGTTATCGTGATTGTTCCTAGCATGTACTGTCTCTTGACCAGAGGAAGGCTTAGTAATTAAGCAGCCGCAGCGTTGCCACACTCTGAGCAGTAGCGTGCCGAGTGCGCGACTGGATGCTGGCAATGGCTGCAGCTTTTGACGGTACGCGCCATGATCGCTTTCTGGCGCATGTAGGCAAGTTGGACAACGCATGGAACCGTAACCCTGTAAGCAGGACTGGCTAGGTCAGCGGCTGTCCACAGTGCAGTAATCGCCCATCCGATTGGCCCAATCGCAACACTTATGCTCCTCATAAGCTGGCCCGTTGCTACAAACGAAAGCCCTTTGCCGAGAATGGCCTTGGCAATGGCATTCGCCACAATCGCTGCGATCTTGTAGGTCGCAAAGCCTCCAGCTTTCGCGGCGCAAATGGTTGCGATCGCTGCTGCTGGGCCTGCAGTGGAGTAGCTCGCGACGCCCAAATCATCCAAAATCTCTTTACGTTCCGCATCAGTCATTTGCTCGAATGCACGAGACAGAATTTTTCCGAGAATCTCCTGCTCAATCACGTTCACCGGATCATCCGCAAAGTTGACCTTCAGGTGTTTGGCCACATCTTTGACGATCTCGTCATACGCGACGCCGTCCTTGCGGAACAAGTTCAGCAACGAGTTGCCACCAAACAGGCGAATTTCTTTTGCGATTAGCTGATGATCGGCGTCTGTGTAGCGGCCGGCGTCCCGGGCAGCCACGAGACGCTTACAGACGTCGCCATCCAAGGCCAAGCGGCCTTCCCCGTTGTCGGTGAGGTAATTCACAACTGCGCTGATGTCCTCGATATCAGAGACCGATATAATCGCCTCGATGTTGGAGGTAGATAGGACTTCATCAAGATTCATGGGTTGCTCCTGGGTCAATGATTCGTGCGCCCATCACGATGCATAGAGGTAAAAGATGCGTGTAAATGCCTTGTTCGAAGTCCGGATGCGCCGGCATAGCAGCAGTGGCGAGAATGCCTTGCTGCACCTTTCTTCCCAGCGCCGAATCTGAGCGATTTTCGACGCCCACGTACTTGGCCATACGTAGCACTGTGGCAGCCCGGGTCAAAGGACGATTGTTCTGCTCATTGCTCAGCACCTCAATCATTGAGCTTATGGACTCGTTGTTCCGCACGTGACCGACTTCAAGCAGTGCACGTGCAAGCTGCAGCCAGTCTTCCTCACTCATCAAAAGCAATGCTGGAGAAATGTTGAGTGCGGAAGCCAGGCGGCAAAGCGTCTCAAGGTCAGGGTTGGCCTCGGTGTGCTGTGTCAAATATTTACTGATCGTTGATCGCGCAACGCCTGAGTCTTTGGATAGGTGCTGCTGCGTCAGCTTTTTAGGCTCGCCACTGTCTGTGATGCCTGAAACTTGCATGGCACGGAGAAGGTTTGCACTTAGCCCGCGCTGGGTCTTCTTGAGGATTTCGCTTCCTGGTGCGATAGCATCTGTTGTCATGCGGCCACGTCCTTTCTGGTGGCGCAATGATATCGTCGACTTTCCACCTGTCCAGCACGAATGTCCTCTGATGCGGACATTCCACAACGCGTATGCACTTTGTAGCACACGGAGGACATTGTGAGCTGAAGTCCTCATCATTGGTAGAAAGAGAAATGAAGTATCTGACATGATCTTTTCGAACTTGCTGCAGCCCGGTAGTAAGGTCGTCAGGGAAATCAAAATGACTCATGTAACACTGTCGCTTGACTTTGAAAATGCGAATGCTGTTCGCAAAAAGGCTTACAAGTTTTTGGCCGAAGAAGAATGGGTTAAATTGGATAGCGTCGATACTGTTTGGGTAATCGACTATCCAGAATATAATTACAATTATTCGGACGACGTCAGGAAAATTCATTACAACATCGCCAAGACACTAAAGCAGTGCGCAAAAGATCTGGACATCGAGCGCATCAACTACATTGTCCAGGTCGGCGACCGCTTGGCGATTCAGCGCCAAGTGACCTACAAGTATGGTGTTGCAGAAGAGAAAGGCTACGCGAAGTAGGCGATTCGCCCAAGGGGCTGACTTCGCAGCCCCTTGATGTATCTATCAGCAAAACAGGTTATCCATGGATCTTTCACACTGATCAGCTCAGGTTCAGCCATTACCCCGCATGCGAAAAAGCACCCCTACTCCTTTCTCAACCTGTCTCTGTTGACCGCCTGAACCACCTACGGCCGTCGTTGAACCGGATGTTTAATCATGATCGGCAGCGCCAACTGGCGAAGGTTTTCGACTTGCATTGCCGAAAGGTACACAGCGGTACCCCCATCCTGGTTCAGTGTAGAGAGCGAGTTATTGCAGTGCGATCCTCGCCGGCCCCTCCCTCCCTGAATGTGCTAGCTGCACGCCACGAAAGCCGGCAGAAACCCACACCATCATCTCGCGCCCTCGCCGGGTCGCCGTTAGTATTCATTCGGAATTTCGCCCTAGCAGTCTTCCGAGCTGGTGGCGAGCTGGTTTCCCCTGCTAGCCAAGAGTGGCGCAAGTCGGCCGGGCATAGTCGTTAGCGGCGGCCTGTCACTTATACTTCTTCGTGAAAAGCTCAAACTAGGCCTGCCCCCCCATTTCAGTGATTAAGGCATGATGGTAGATTGCCATTCTCGCTAACGGAAACGGGCTATTGGTCAAAAGGAGTGCATTTTGAGAAAGGATTTACTGTTCAGCTGCCTGGCCCTTTCGCTTACGGGATGTGGAGATGGCGGTGAGGTATACAAGAAGGAGGCTGAAGGCCTTCGCTCGGACGTCAAATCCTTGCAGGCAGAAATTACCGCCGCTAAAGGCAAAATCGCGAAGCTTGAGCAGGAAAATACGGCCCTTAAAGAAACACCCGCCGTATTGCTGGCTCAGGTAAGAAGGGCTTCCGACAGCGAAGACGAAGCTGCCACTAGAGTAGCCTTGGCGTCGTTGACGTCGCGCTACCCAGACTCCGCTGAAGCAGAAACCGGAAGCAGTTTCCTGCAGAAAATGGTCAAGGATCGTGAGGCCAAGGAACAAGAGGCGCATCGGCTGGCGGCGCTCGGCATGAAAGCTATTCCGGTGAAAGCCTCATTCGCAGCCGATGACAGCTCTGTCTCGCTCCAGTCAGCCCAAATTACCGAGCAGTGGAGCTTTAACAATCACGGTGATGAGTATGAGTACCGATCTGCCGAACGCGGCTCCAAGTACATCACGGCGAAAGTGACATACTCGTCTAAGAGCAAAGACCCTCGGCTGGCGCCTCTCGTTGTTTACGCATCAAACGGCGGCGAGCTCAAACGGTTGGGCGTCATGGGTTTCGAATTCGTCAGTTGGAGCAGCTATGCGACGTTCCTGGGTAATTACCACGACGACGCGAATGATTTTGCTCACAAGGCAAGTATTAGGTTCTCCTTGGGACTCCAAGTCCCAAATGAGGCGATAACCAAGCCGCTATACATTGTTGCGTCATCTTCAGGTTGCGCGGATCGTAGCTCAGATCGATTTGGTAACCCCCCTGTGAGCTACTCGACGTACAGCTGCGACCAATCTGCCCCCAATGTCCTCCGTGCCGGCGATTTTAAAGACGGCCGGTTCGGCATCGTTAAGCGCATAGACTGAATCCGAGACAGGAGTCTCCCATATGAAGAAGGTCTTAATTACAGCGGGCATCGCGCTTCTCTGTTTGCTCGTGTACACCCAGATTACGATATTCGCCGTGCCCCCGATTGGAGCAGTACCCGAGGGCAGGACAGTCATCATGCTCCGCCTCAACAAAACGAATTTCATTGATAGTGCTGATGCCATGTGCGTTCGCATCCAGGGCTATGTGAGCCTCATGTGTAGAGGGATGACTATGGCGGGAGTGGTGCAGGCTACTACTATCCTCGCTCGCCTGCCTTACTCGGAAACTATCTACAAGATCAGCACCGGCGGTGAGACCTACGAGAGATAGCTGAGGAAGGCAACTGTTTAAGCTTCGCGCGAGGGGCCACTGTGTGGGCAAACGAATACTCGCAGCTCCCTGCTTACTCGCTTTTCACAAGCCAATGCATTCGAGAGTTGCCCGCTGCATGGTGATGCCGGGATAGATGATCGAAAGCCACGCGATGGGGGTGCTTGGATCGAAATCGGCCGCCAAAGTACGAAGCTGGATGAGATGCGGAAAGTTCTCAACGGCCGAAGTCAGCGCGCCATGAGCTGAGGATATGTGACCCGCTTTCCTATGCCGTTCGGCCAATGTAAGGGCCATGCAGGCTTCTACATTCGCCGGCACCCTGATGCCACTGCTCTTGTAACGCTGCTTGTAATAGCGATCCAGCTGTAGCTGATGAATAGCGGGTTTCCATTCCGAGTCACTGCCCAACAGGGCCTGGGTGATCAGGGAATCCACACTCGGTTTGTTCAACATCTCCACCTCCTTCGAGGTATGCGTCCTCCTCGCAGGGTCGTGTCCCAGGTAGACGTTGGACAACCACCATAGGGCAAGAAACGGCACATTCTGCGCTTCATTCATTTGGGGCTGAATGCTCAGCCCCTTGTCGATAATGTGGCTCAGCCCGTGGAGTTTGCGATTGGGGTATTCGACCAGACACTCGTCGAGCAGCTCCACCAAACCTTGAAGGTATCGCCGCGACGATTGAGCTTCAAATCCGGAAGGGTCGTAGACCCAATACTGGGGGGCGACCCTGAGCCTTATGAGGTTGGGGTTGTCCCACTCGTAATTGCATGGCTCATGCTCGATCTTTGGAGCTTTGCGCACAAACTCAATGATCACTGCCCGTACTAACCGGAACAATCCCTGAAATGTGAAGGTGAGCTTCCCGTCGTCCTCCCAGGTTTCTCTGTGGCTAGCGAAATGGATGAATTCTTTAGTGAGAGGTTTGAGCGTATGAACGTAGCTGGAGCGGACACCGTAGAGGTTTTGCAAGGCCGCCTCCAAGTCGCGACGACCTATTGGATGTTTCTGTGCGTCGGCCTGAACCGAGAAGTAGTCCGCTGGCAGGTGAGCCAGGATGAATTGCACAAATCTAAACCCAAGTCGCGGA
Organism: Pseudomonas sp. CFBP13528; assembly: GCF_005233615.1. Classification (NCBI taxonomy): domain Bacteria; kingdom Pseudomonadati; phylum Pseudomonadota; class Gammaproteobacteria; order Pseudomonadales; family Pseudomonadaceae; genus Pseudomonas; species Pseudomonas sp. CFBP13528. Next base: position 160,263 of record NZ_QGAJ01000010.1, on the reverse strand, counting down.
TGTATGACTTCCAGTACTGCGTCCCTGACCTTTTGCGAGTCTTCTTCGCTGACGCTGAGGAGTGCCTCATCCACCCCGGCTCGCTTTTGATCAGGAAGATCGACCCATTTCGGTTCGTGGCCATCGAATTTCTGAGCCAGTGATTCAACGCACATAACCAACAGGGTGTAGGCCAGGTTGAGGTCATCACCCATTCGGTGGACTGCGGCCACGTACGTTCGGATTGCCTGGATCACAGCAAGGTAGTTGGCGCGCGGCAAGTCAATCAACTGATCCGCAAACTGTTCGAATGCCTGCATTTCGGATTCAGTAGCCCTGACTGATTTATCATAAAATCGTGCTAGCCGTTCACTGGGAGAACGGTTTCCAGGCCTTTGCCGCTGGTACAGTAAGCGCTCGGCAATATGAACATCTGGTGAGAAGATCACCTGCAGGCTGAAAGAGGCTACGTCCGCGAAGTCATCAATGTAAGCAGCCATTGCGCGGGAAACGAGTACTCCTGGGGCGGGATCAGCCGCCTCCATATACTCGGTCATCTCATAACCTAATGCCGCAGGGGTACGGGATGACTCCAGATTGACCAAGGTTCCAACCCTTGTACTTAATCGATCAATCGCACCAAGATCTAGGTTGCTATAAATCACACCTTTGAGATCTTGCCGGCGTGGGTTTTCGCGATTCGTGAACAACTTTCCGGTCGCAGCTTGTAGCATGGAAACTCCTTACTGGATAAACCCACATTCCATGGCTTCACAGCGGCTCAACTTTTCCGGCTGCTCACAAGGCTCACGGCCATGCAAATGGCCTGAGCTTCTGATCAAACAGCTTCATTTATTGCCTCATCCGTTGCGCCATCAGAGTTGCATGTGACCAAGTCGAGGTTGCCCTGCTCCTGCGTCGATAATATCTTGGCCAGTAGCGTGTCCGTGGTGAGATTGTCGTACCTGTCCTCCGGAGTTTTCCTTAAGCGCATCAGGCGAAGATTAGCCGTACTCACTGAGGCGCCATAAGTGGTGGCCCGCACTTGGCCATACTTACGGGATTCATCACCCACAGTTTTGGACGTACCCACCCCGGCCGCGATCGACTGTCCCACGACCCAAGCCGTAATGAACGGAGAGCCATTAACGAAGCCAGAGCCTGCGATGTCCTGAACATACCCGTCTGCCTGGCTGACCTCCTGCCGATTGAGTTTGAAGCCACCTTTCTTGAGCTCGATCAGCAGAATATTTTGCATCTGGACGACTAACGTATCTTGGGGGGCGAACTGTTCGATGCCCACCAGTTGCAAAGTGGATCGGTCTGGCAGCACCACAATGTCAGGCCGTTTGCGTTCGTTAATGAACGAGGCGTCGCCCCCCCCCAGAGCTGTTTCGCCACACTTTTCAAGGTCATATTTGAGCAGTACTCCATCTTGGATGGATGCTTCCAGGCCAGTGGCTCAGCACTACGTATTTCAGGAATCCTGCCCATTGGCATGCTAAGCAGAATCTGGACAGGGCAATCTTTTATTACTTTCATCGTGATGTCTACAGCGGTAGGCGATCAAGCCCACGCGGTGATTCTCGATGGTTTCAATGCATCCTTCACGAGTGTTGTGCACCAATAAGCCTACCGATCTCAAAAACTGCGGCGCGCCTTGCGTCGGTAACAGCCTCGACCTTCTCTCCAGTGTCAGTTTGGTAGAAATACGCCCCGTCGCAATGAAGGCAGTCCAGGAGGTGACTCATGTCGTACACCTTTTCGGGGATGACCTCACCCTCTCCAGCCAAAATCCCTGCAGCGATCGAGTGATTCCCTCCGTATACAAAGCCGATACCCCAAGGTAACCAAAGATGCACACGATGATTATCGTCCTGAACCCATGGGCCTTGATAGTCACGGCTGTAGGGCCTAGTAGATGTCTGGCTCATGACGACGGGTGCTTTGGCGGAACCAATAGTCGCCAGAGCTGAAACGTAACCTCGGAGACTCCATGGCCATGGAAGCACGATATCCCGGGAAAGCTTGAGGATGTACTGATTTGGGGGAAGTGATCGGCCAAGCCAGCGAGATCCAGAGGTGGAAAACAATCTGTCGCGCACGGCTGATCCAAAGAACCAAGCACCATCAAGGTTTGGTAGCGCGTCTTGGCCACGTTCAGCCACAGCTAGCAGATGTTCGGACTGAAGCGGCCTCAGGATTGCGCGGATTAAATCTGGAAGGCCTTTTGGATTGGTCAGCGCAATCTCCTTAGCGACCTTGATGAGGTGGTTGTATACCGCGATATTGGTACTGTCGATTGTGCACATGGAACCCTCTTTTGCAGTGATACCACCTATTCAACGGTAAGCGGCCAACAAACGCACACCGTCTAACGGCTCAATCACACCCACTGCTATTTCCACTCGTCCATCCATTTTCCAGAGATACACTATTTCAGTGTTAATCCCAACTTCAGCAACCACCATGGCGCATCCTGATCACCGGCTAAACCCTCAAGCCAAGGTGGTAACGGTAAGGTGCTTGGCAATCCACCCACAAAGATCTACGAGCATTTGCTAGCGACCAGCTTTTCTCGAATCAAATTGAATAGCTCTGCCTGATACACGGCATCGTCCAGCGCATCGTGATTGCCAGACGTTTCAGGGCTAACGACCTTTTCAATCTCACTCGACCGAGTTGATTTCCAGGTGCACTGGGCAGTACCGAAGAACATCGATTTGATGTCCAACGCTGCAATGCCAAATGGGTTCTCACCGAGGTACTGGTGGAAGTAGTAATTCACGAAGCTCCAATCGAAGGATGCATTGAAGCCCACGAAGACTACCGACTGGTCTGCACCGGCAAGAGACTCAACCCAAGCCTTGAACTGTGACATCGCCTCAGTGGGCTCCAAGCCCTCTTTACGCAGCTTATCCAAGGACAAGCCCGTCACCTCCAGAGCTGCAGGAACGAATTCTTCAGAGATCGGTTTCAGGCAGCAAGAAAACTGCTCCTCCGGGTTTGCGGTCAAGCACGCCCCGATTGACAGCATGCTGTACTTCCCGGGAATTGGGCCTGAAGCCTCAATATCTACGGAAACGAAAATTTCTTTGTCGGCGTTCATAGTTACCCCGTTTGAGCAGTTGCCAGGCTGGCAACCACAGCGTCCATTACCAGACACCAAAATGCTGGAAATGATCGGCAGGCAAATTCGATGGGAGAGAAGGCAGCTCGCCCCTGCCCCATCGAACCATTCACCGACCATGGTCTTGGTCGATTACTTATCTTCCATCACTGGAGACGGCCGCATAGACAGAATCGAGTCAGTCAGATCTTGGAAGGTCAGCGGCCTATTCGGGAAAGCCTTTGCCATCGCAGTAGGATACAAACGAGTCCGAATATCTGAATAAGTCCATACGGGCTGACCGTTGCGCTCACCAGTGACAGTAGCCAGCTCAGCCAGTTGCTTGTCAGAAAGGCCCATGCCTGCCAAGTCCATGCTGAACAGCTCCTTCCGCTCAGCGATATCGGGCCGAGTAAACTCTTCAACGATAGCTGCACGACGACGAAGCGCTGCGTCAAGAACGGAGAGCCGGTTGGTGCACAAGATCACCACGATTCGGCCGCCGTACTTGCGCAATTCATCTACGCCTTGGATCAAGGTGTTCACTGCCACCTTGTCTTCGTGGTGGCTATGGCTTTGCGACCGGGAGGCTGCGATCGAGTCACCCTCGTCAATAATCAGAATTGCCCGGCGCTTCTTACCCGCTGCCTCGGCGACTTCCGCGAAAGCCTGGGTCAAGAGAGTGCCCATCTCGCCGACCTTACCGGAACCACGAACGCGGTTGCTCAGCTTGAACAGAACCGAGTCCTCAGCGCGCGAATCCAGGACTATACGGTTAGCAATGCACTCCGCTGTTGCGGTTTTCCCGGTACCAACGTCGCCATGGAAGATCACCAGGGGATACTGATCGGCTACGAGGTTGCAGATCGGCAGCACATTTTTATGATGCTGCTTGCTCCACTCGGACAACTGGCCCTGGTTCAGCAGCAGCTGGAGCTGGTTCTGCACACGTTCATAGCGGCCAGAAAACCCGAGCAACCTTTTCTCGCGATCAGTCAGCTGGATGTCCGGCAGCTCAATGGCCGAGTCAAAAACGGAGGTTGTGCTCATCGGGTGTAGTCCTTACGTTCCATGCCAAAGCCATTGCTAGAGTATTCACGCCCACCACTCTGGGTCAGCTGGAAGTGAGAAATATCCGCGTAATTGGTCGACCAACTGCCTTTCATTTTGCTGGCCATATTTTCTTGAGCTTTTGAATCGTAGGCGTCAGTGGTGCCGAGAACGATCCGCAGCTTTGGGCTCGAGAGTCTTGGCCAGAGGGCATTTCCTGGCCGCTGGTTCGCAAGCGAGCCTGACTCATTGACGTAGAAACGCGCAGCCTTGTACTCGACTCCGTAGCTCAACAGGGTGACATCGACATACTCGAGGTAGCCGTACTTGGCCAAAACCTCAATGTCATGTCCCCACTCACGAGCCTCGGCTTCGGTGATCGCGCCGCTGCTGGAAGCGATCATCACGAGGTCAGCCGTGATACGCCGCATGACCGCTTCAATATCAGTCGTGGTGAAGGTGCTGGTTTGGGTAGAGGTAGAGCTCATGCTGCGCCCTCCACCTTGAGGCCCTTGCCGAACAGCTCTTTCCACACCTCAATATCATCTTCAATCGATGCAAAGTGCGCGGTTTCCCAGGACTCCTGAGCGAGCTGAACGATCTCTTTTCGCTCTTCCTCTGTAATACGGCTCGCGACGTTGTTCGTATCGCAAACCGGGTCGATGATCACGACCGTATCAGAGAATTGAGAGACCCATCCGTTCTCGGGGAACTTGATGACCTCCTTCAGCCCGGACTCCGCGATGTACAGAAGGAAGTCACGGAAGCGTTTCTCAAGCAGGCCAGCCTTCCCGTTCACTTCAAGCACGTGGGCCATAATCAGCTCAATGTGGAAAGACTTCAGAGGAACGCCCTTCCAGCTGCGCCACTGCTTGGCCATACGCACAAGGGTGCGGAAGTCCGGATCCTCATCCTTTCGATCCTTTACGAACTTCACTTGGCATGGCGCGCAGGTCTCGGTTTTCGTGCCATCGACACGGTCGAACTGCCAGCCGTAGCCCTCCTTGTTTGGGTTTTCGATGACCGGAACGATGTCGACCTCAAGTCCCGTACCTACGAAGGTGACCTTGGCTGCCTTACGCTGGATTTCGAAGTCTTCAACAGATTTGTTCGGGTACAGCTTGATCAGCGCATCGTAGATTTTCTGGCTCAGTGTCCCGAAGGTTTCCTCATCGACCTTCTGCCCGCTGATGTAGAAGACCACGTCAACGTCGGCTGGAAACTGGGAGTTAGGCCGCAGGATAGTGTGCTTGGCAAAAGATCCGGCCTTCACCACCTTCTTGATGGTGATTTTGTCCTGGTTTTTCAGGCTGTCCTTCAGCGCTGCGATTAGGCGGTCGACCTGAGCGTTGTAGGTCTCCCGCTTGTCCTTTGGCAGGCGCAGCACGTTACTGTCGTAATACTTGATCTGAGTGTTGGTAAGTGGCATCTGCCGCTCCCTCATGGAAATGTGTTAATCGCAAAGCCTCCCTACCAGCGGCTCAACCACATGCCGACGGACGAGATGGCGCAGCAACTCGCGCGCTATGCCCAAATTGCCCCTACGGCTTCCTGCGGCTCGAACGTCCTGCACCCTCCGAAAGATACGGCCAGGAAAATTGCGAACTCCAGGACGCTAGCGTATGATTACTATACGCATAGTTTTTATATGCAGTCTAGTTTTTATACGCTATCAAGGTTCGATCATGACAAACGAATCCATACCCACGGACGACCAACCCAGCAGCAAGGGACGGCAAGGAGCACGTTGGGGACAGGAACGCCGGTTGGAATTTATCGACTATCGACTGCGGTGGGATGGTCAGATCAACCGAAGCAGCCTCACTGACTTCTTCGGAATATCGGTGCCACAGGCATCATTGGATATCACTGAGTACGGCAAGCTTGCCGAGAACAACCTGGAGTACGACACCCGAGCGAGGGTTTATAGGGCCACCGATACATTCAAAGCGGTTTTCCGATCTACCTCGGTCGAGCGCTACCTGGATGATTTGCTTCGCGTGGCCGTGCAGCCAGAAATCCCATATGGAAACTTTCTGGGTTGGCAGTCCCCTGTAGCCGCCGTACCCAAACTGGGCCGTCGCCTCAACGCAGACGTTGTTGGGGAGATCCTGCGCGCGATTCGCGAAAAGGGTTACGTAGAGGTCTTCTATCAGTCACTTACAGACCCTAAAGGTGGAGAGCGGCGACTATCTCCTCATGCCTTGGTACATGACGGAAACCGCTGGCACGTCCGGGCTTATTGCCACAAACGTCAGGCCTTCCGGGACTTCTCTCTGACCCGTATCAAGCATTGCAAATATGGTGGGCAAGATCAGGATCGCTCTGATGAAGACCACGCCTGGAATACCATTGTAGATGTGGTTCTTGTCCCACACCCTGGTCTTAGCCCCGCGCAGCGCCAACTGATTGAGGCCGACTTCCTCATGGAGCAGGGTGAGATGCATGTCAAATGCCGTCGAGCGCTGCTTTTGTACCTGCTGTTCCAGCTTAACCTGAATGACGATCAGGCTGGCCAGAAGCCCGAAGTCATTCAGCTCGCCCTCAAAAGCAGGGACGAGATTAGGGCACTGCTCCAGTATTAACCCATAAAAAATTAGCCAACACTTAACACCTCAGCTACCGGAATTGTCACCATGGCAAACCTTGAAAATGAATTCATTCTGATTGCGGGCAGTATCTCGAAAAAGACAGAGAAGGCCTCGATCGACCTTGCGCACGACTTCACTCGCGCGGTGACAAAAGGCGTATTGGCCGCAAAAGGAGGCCTAGTAGTCTACCTGGCTGGCCTACCTATCAATGAGGCTGGTGACCCGCTGACCTTCGATTGGACGGTTGTGTACGAGGCGGAAAAGCTGTTGGCTGGTTGCCCCCCTGCCCGCCAGTTGAAAATTGTTACCTCTCAATTGGCCATGCAGGAAAAGATGACGCTAGAGCAGCGCACGCTCATCCGCCGACTCTCGGCTGAAGATTTCGCGGAAGTCTTTTACGTCGAAGACGACTTGGTTACCGGCGGCAACATCGGCGATGAACAAGTCGAAGTCGCCACGGCGATGATTGCGCTGGGTGGAGGCAAGGGTGTTTCAGACCGTGCTCGCAAAATGCGCAAGCGCAAGCAACCTATTCTGCCTTTTGACTTGCAGCTCGGTGGCTTTAGCGAAGATGGCGAAGGGGCGCTCGGCCTACGAGCCAATTTCTTCAAAGAGCCCCTTTCTATGTTCCCCTTTACCGGCGAGCAGGTAAAAAGACGCCTCGACAGTATGTCTCTCCAAGAGCCCATTTATGGCGTGGATAAAATTGCCGAGCTTGCCACTGGCCTGCTTCAAGACGAAATCAAGTCGCGGGAGGCGGCACGGTCTCCAGACCTTCTGGTCATCACCGCCATTGCCATTGAATTGGCAGCTGCAAAAAAAGTATTCGGTATTGGCGAAGATGTTCCAGCGCGCTTTACCGCTCACGGCGTGCATTATTGGCCGGCTACGATCCAGCGCGCAGATGGCCCACTGTCTTGCGCCATCGCTTCTCTGGGCAATGCTGGTAACGTCAATGCAACCGCCATTACAACTCTTCTCCTGTCGGAGCTGAAGCCCAAAAAAGTTCTGATGATGGGGATTGCAGCGGGCCGGCGTAAAAAGCTGTGCCTCGGTGAGGTCATTTTGTCCGAGCGCGTCGTGTACTACGAAGGGGCAGCGGCGCTCGCCGGTGGCAAGATCGCGGCGCGACCGGACATGCCGCGACCTGGGCTTTCCACCCAGCAAGATCTAAACGCTTACTTCGCAACCGCTTCCCTACCTGATCGACTGCAGCAACGTGCAAGTGAACTTGGGTTCGCGATGCCGACTGAATCCACTGCCGGCGAGGTTGCGGCCCGCCTGCAGGTATCCCCAGCAACCATTGCTTCTGGAGAATTACTCATTCGAGACCCAAATCTTTTCGAGAGTTTCCAAGAGCTTCACGACAAAGCAGTGGTGGCCGAGATGGAAGCATTTGGCGTTTTCGATGCCTGCGAAAAGCAGAATGTGCCTGTCTTGGTGGTACGCGGCATCAGCGATTACGGGGACACGAGCAAGGACAACACCTTCCACAAGGTCGCTTCTGAAGCGGCAGCCATCGTGACCTTCGATTACGCCGTGCATGGATGGACTCGTAAGCTGGCTCTCTGAATTATCATCTCATAGGAATAAGCGCCCATCAGTCGTGGGCGCTTTCACCATAAAGGGCTTCCTGCTCCGGCGGAATCTCCGGAGTGAAAACGGAGGCATCAACGTGACAGAAGACACCCAAGCTGCAGAGCAGCCGTTACCACCCTGCTCCATTCCTGCACCGTGCAAGTTTTCGGGATATTCCTGAGAGTGTTGAATGGAAAGATAAATTCATCTCCGTCGTCAATGACGTGTTCGTTTCCTGTGGTCGAGTCATGGATCCGTCGAACTTGGACGGTGTCACGATTAGTTTCAACTCCATGCAAGGGTTGAGTTTTTTCAAGCGTGAGCTTGCCATGCTCAGTTATCGATGCAGATGCAGGCTACTTCTCTTACGGCCTCTCAATACGAACTAGCAAGTATCCTCCCACGCACAGCTGCTCAACCAACCACGAAGCGTCTTCCACGCTGAACGTGAATACTCTGTCTTCGATGCCCAAAATCGGTACGAGTAGCTCGTCGTTCACCCCTAGGAAAAGCTGAAAATAGCTTTGCGAATCTGGATAGCGAAACGATCCAGATGCTCCAAAGAACATTCCGTCCAAGTCGTACCCGTGGTTGCACAACCAATCCTGCTGTGTGGACTGAGTACGAGAAAGAATCAGTTGGTGAAATAGCTTACCAAAATCCAATTTCTGCGGATTAGGGATACCACTGAGGATTGCGCTCCGTTGATAGAGCGTTTTTACCAAGGTCGACAGCCCATCAGCTAGCGCCCCGCATTGCTGAGCAGTGAAGTCATATTCAGACCCGTCTAGGACGAGCCTTATGTGGCTATTTGCGAGTTCAACAGATGCCTCGAACCACCTAGCTTCCTCACCCTCACCCTCATTTTCATGAGATAAAAATGCGCGTTCGGCCCTGAATCTAACAATTTCTGCAGAATCATGCTCTTTCAACATTGCCCACTCAGCCCTTTTCCGTGAAATACAAACTTAAACGGATTTTTTCGAGCAAAACTTTAGCGCTGTGCAAAATTACTTTTCAGGCAGACGTCTTTTTAATCCCACCACTCAAGTTTCGAATTTCGCCTCCGTTTAAATAATCATGCGACATATTTTCTGAGGACTATCGAGACCATGAGTACAAAAATGCCGCCGAACAGATTCTTCACGTTCAAGGATGGTTCGCCCGAAGGTGACTCAGACGAAATTAGGCTCGCCGTCTTCACTCGGCCCGGCGCTGCAGAGGGTGAAGTCATAGACGATGACAACAGCTACGCAGTTCTTCTGGATACAGAATCCAATGGCGTAATTTCTATCAAAATCGATGAGTCGCGCTTTAGGTTCACCCCTCAGCAGGCGACGGCGCTAGCCTCAGCACTCACTGAATTATCGAGAGCTGAAGGATGACTTTCCGCCTTCCCTTTGGAGAAGCGGCGATGTGAAACAGAAGCTCTACATCATGGATGGGGAAGCTTTCGAAAAAATATTCCGATCGGGCTCAAGGTTTCTCAAAACGAACCGTTTTTCATATCTATGACATCTAGAGAAACCGGTTTTGAACCTACCAACGATCGCATTTTCACGCTCCCTGAAAGGCGCCGTGCCGTTTGCCGAGACCATCCAGGGGCATCGTCAACGCAGGGCGTGGGAGCGCTTGGTCAGCTACATCGCGTCCTCTGACTCCCCTTCCGACTTTGACAGAGCTGCAGCCTTCGCTGAGGGCTATGCGCAAGCGCTGGTCGACGGTGAGCAAATCGAAATCTCAATAGAGCGTGACTTACTAATCATCTCAATCGTTGATGAGTGGCGGCGTCATTTCATTCGCACCAATGGTTCGTCCACCTTTAGCACTCCCCTCCTCCAGGGACATTTATGACTTCCAAATTTCAGCGCTACGCGGACGACGAAATTTCAGATCCCAGCCTCCGAATGCCACGTCAAATTTTGGCAACCAGCACCAACCAATATCCGATTGATGTCCTCGTTTCTCGCTGGGAAAAACACTTGGTCGAGCCATCTGTTGCTCACGAGAAGTACCCTTGGGCTGCGGGGTTCGTAATGGGCATTCCAGTTCCGTCTTGGCATCGCCCAGTAGTATGGAATCTGGGTCAAAAGGCTCGGTTCATCGTTTCTGTGTGGTCTGGAGGGGATCTCGGAAGCTATCTCACTAATGAGTGGTGTGATTCGGGTGCGGGGCGAGCGATGGCTGAGAGCAGCGATATTTTGATCGATGGCTTGCAGCGGTTGCATAGCCTTGAAGAGTACCTTCTTGATCGCTTGGCAGTCCCAGATGCTCAAGGGCAACCGAGGGTTTGGTCTGAGATTGGCAATGGCGAACGGAAGCGTTTCTTGTCGACAGTCTTCATTCATGCGCATGTATCGTCTGATGACGAATTGTTGTTGCGAAAGACTTATGACCTTTACGCCATGGGTGTAGCTTCTCGTAAGAACGATCAGCGCGCGGTTCGATAACCGTTAGATCCTATTTTTGGGGCATGCCCCTCTGGGGGATGGCTGTCGTAAACCAAGCCCCGTCTATCGATGGGTCTTGGCCCTGCGGGCTTCCATCCTCATGCCTTCGACCTTCCAGGTCTGCGCGCTCCGCTTACATAATGACCAAGGTCACCACCTAGCTTGGACATTTCTTTCTGCTGCCACATACTGGTCTCATCCGCTCAGGAACGAGGCTCAGCGAATGGCATGGTCATTTTGGAAAGACAAACGTCCTGAATGGATTCAGGCAGAGGAGCGAGCCTTCATCAAGGCAGCCAACGGTTTGAAAACTCTCAAGACAACACCTCGCGGTGGGATGAGGATTGATCCTGAAGAGCTCAGAGACCAGATTCTCGCCTCTCGAGAAAAGTACAAAGATCTGGTTCAGAAATAGGGATACCGGGTGGCCAGCCAGTTTGGAGCCTCATCGAGAGTAGGCTGACCTGCTTTTCATCCTCGCCTGCGCCACCGAACAGACGCCAGCGAGGCTCGTATTTACCTCACGAGCTGACCCTCTGGCGTACGTGGCAGTCGAACACCTCTATGTAGCTCGCGCCGACTTCCATGAAATGGAGGCTCCATAACAACTGCTGAGCATTTTCTTAACCGCTGCGCCGGGCGCATACTACCTGCCTTGATTGCGTACGGGCAGCATGGATGAAGTTTGTTCCTGGCTGTTCAACCTCGTGACGTTGTCATTGCAGTCATTCTGTGCGGAAATCTTTCGATTTAAGGCTTCGTGATTTTTTGGCAGGCGCTAAGCAAGACCTCGCTCAGCCAAAACGCATCATCTTCAGTGAACGAGTAACACATAAAAGGAAATACCAACTCATAACCCCCGCCCTCAATTGTGCAGACCACGATTGACGTGGTGCCTGAGGGTGACTCCTCACAGACGTCTTCGCTCGCATCTTCAAACGCAATCTCGCTAGAAGCCGAGTATTGATGGCCGCGTATTCCAATCAATCTGCGAACCTTGAACAATCCAGTCGGACGATTTTCGCCTACGGCTTGATCACCTGCCTCACCACCAGTAGCCAGTGCTTCTCTCAGGCATGATGAAATCTCTTGTGCGACGTCAGGAGTGACACTGAGCTTCACGATGTCTAGCTCGATCATGATCCGCGCCGACGGTAGCACTTCGATTGCGCATGTGTATTTCTCGTCAAAATCTAGTCCGCGCCAGCATTCGAACTCTCTACAAAGACGAAAATCAGAAGATGCTTTTGAGGTCGCATGAAGCTTCATGGAAACGCCTTATATATTTGCTCTTGTGAATACAAACGGATGCGTTTCGAGAAACTTGAGATGCTTTCCTAGATTTTTTTGCCGATAGCTAATCGGTACGCTTCTAAGCACTGATTTTCCTGCTTCCAAAGATTAATAAATTTTTCAAAATCATCAAGGAAAGGGCCTGTTTCAACCCGAGTCGATCCGATGCTCGCTTGGAGGAATCGCTCTCGCCACGGTTCCGGAATGCTCCCTTCACGAACAATTTGAACGCCGCTCGAGCTAGGTTCGGTAACGACAAGGTCGCGAAGATCCTCTACTTTCGCTACATCTCTCAGCAATCTGTCGGCTTCATCCTGGCGTGCGATTTCGTCGAGCATAGACACGACTGGAGTGGCCTTGGGATCGCCTGGCAGAAGATCAGATAGCGCCCACAAAGCTTTCCTCCTGATCTTCTCTCGCTCACGCAGATTCTGATCAACAGCACCGCTAGACATTAGGTTCTCCTCCTTAATGCGGACACCTGACCTCTTTTTAAGGTCGCGGGCTTCGTGGCTGAGCTATTTCAGTGTGACCGCCGGCCAAATCCGCCTGCGCCGGAGAGTTGCTCTTCCACGAACTCGATTGACGAGCTCAGCTCGTGCTGTATTTCTTCAAAGACTGAGTCTAGCTCGGGATGAGCACCTGACTTTCTAAGCTCCCCTACTAACCGAGAAAGCTCCCTCCCCTTGGCCATCGGCATTTGAACATTGCAGTACACCGTGTCTTTGTCATCACGACTCATAAGTCCTCCAAACTAGGAAGCTGAAGCCCTGATGTTGGTATGTACCGGTACTGCAATCAAGCCTCGTTGGGAGCGCTATGTCTTACGATCCGAATGCAGCAGTGGATCGGCGATTGATTGACATTAGTTTTGGTGCGCGCCCCTGCCGGGGACGGCTGTCGTAAACCAAGCCCCCCGCCAGGGCGGCGTCTTGGCCCGTAGGGCTTCCATTCTCGCGCCTCGGCCTCTCGGCCTGCGCGCTCCGCTTGCCACCACACTCCCAGCTGATTTTTGGTGTCACGGCCCCGAAGAATTTGATACTTCTCTTAGCCTATCTTTGATAAAACTTGCTCTGTTTTCAACTCAACCTCTGAGGAGTCGCAAATGGATGAAACTCATTGGGTAAAAGAGAGGACTTACCAATCCGCTCGGGATCCTGAGCGGGTGCTGATCGAAGAGCGAGCAAAGGCGCTATCAGCGGCCGGCTACCCGCTGCCTGAGGATGACTCAGCGATGTACGCTGAGCAAAGACTGCGAGACGCTAGAGAGGCGGCGCGAAAATCCCAACCTAGTCTGGTGAGTGAAGCCACTCCAATCCCCATACCGTGATTGGCTTCACATGGCTAAAATGGCTCATACAGCGTAACCACGCTAAAAGGGACTGGCTAATCAGGAACGTGTTTATGACGCTCAAAATTGCTTTTGCTGCCGTGCTAAAAGCGATGCGCGCGGGCAAAGGATTGACCCAGAAAAATCTTGCGGAAGTCAGCAGTCGAACATACGTTTCGAAACTAGAGCGCGCCCAGTCAAGCCCCACGCTGGAGATGATAATGGCTTTGAGCGGCCCGCTCAGAGTAAGTCCTATGACCCTGGTCGCCATTACTCTGTGCGCTGAGTCGGGAGAGTCCGTTGACGCTTTGCTGCGTCGCACCCAAGAGGAATTGGCGAGCCTAGGCCATGAGGGAGTTCTCAAAAATCTGGCGATTTCGTCGTGTGACGAGTTGCCAGCGCGACCTCGCTCTCGAAAGCCCCAAAGTCATCGCTCAGTGACGAACTCCCAGCAAGTTGAATTTTGTTTCGCTGAATAGACGCTTTTCATTGCCATCTAATCAGACGGCAGACACGGCTGCGGTCGTGGCCTACTTTGGAAAATCCAAGAGGTCGAGTAATGCGTAATTTCGATCTTGACCTTAGTAGGGTTACCTACGAGCACTTCATCACCGGCAAGGCAGCCATAAATTTCCCGAGGCCTCACATCACTTCGGGTGGATGGCACTACCTAGCATATTGGAACAGCGAGGTCGGTGAGGCGAAGGTGTCGCTTGCTGGTATCCACTACCCCGACACGGCATTTTGCTTTGGTGACACGGGCATCTTGAACGCCACCGATGAACTAGAGCGGAGGGGGTGGAAGACCGATCACCAGATCTATATGGCCGATCACTTCCGCGCGACCGGAGATATGGTTCTCAAGTGGGGGCTAGGCCGTTCAGAGTTTTGCAACGTCGAGCTGTCAGAATGGTTTCCGGACGATCATGATTTAGATGCCATGGTCGGAATGCTCAAAGGTGCCATCAACAAACTGGAAAACGTTCAAGGTGATCGTCTCAGTCGATGGCTTGGTTCGCAGCTCCTGTAAGATGGTAGGAGCTTTGTCTATTTGTTTAGGGACAAGGCATCACCCTTCACTCCTCCGCCCGTTAGCTCGTCAGGTCGCCATGATCAATAAACAACTGCAGCAGATTCTTCCCCAGGTGATCGAAGTTGTGGAGCGGGCGGGTTTGTTATTGGCAGAGGAATGTGTACGTCCGGAAGGCCGTAGGGGTTACGGTGATAAAGCTGAAATCGACGTCGAAATTGAGGTATTTCTCCGTGAGAAGTTGCTAAAAATTTTGCAATGCGATTGGTGGGGTGAAGAGACCGGCCACGTACTTTCCGGCAACTCCTTCTGCTGGGTAGTTGACCCGAATGACGGTACAAGTGATTTTCTGAAGGGACTGTCGGGCTCGGCTGTCTCGGTAGGACTACTTCATGACCTTCAACCTGTCTTGGGTGTGGTGCATGCGCCATTAACTCCGGATGGGAAGGCAGATAGCATCAGCTGGGCCGCAGGTATGGATCACTTGGTTAGGAATGGAGCCCCGATCTATGTCGACCTTTCGAAACAGGTGCTTTCGAAGGAGTGCATGGTGATGGTGAGCGCTGCTGCTGGCAACAAATCGCAGACCAATCGCGAGCTCTGTGCGCCGGCAGGTTTTTACCCCATGCCATCGATTGCGTACAGACTGGCTAAGGTCGCTGCTGGGGATGGAGTTTGCGGACTGTCTCTATATCCGGTGTCAGCCCATGACGTAGTCGCGGGGCACGCATTGCTGATTGGTGCCAAAGGCGTTTTGGTCGACGAATACGGTGATCCCATTCAATACCGTACTGAGGTAGAAATGCTGAAGGTTTGCCAACGATGCTTCGGGGGTGCGCCCAATGTTTGCTCGGAACTAGCGAGTCGCGACTGGGCTAAAGTCTTTGAGACGTCGGCGAACTAAGTCGCTTTGAAAAGCGGGATCATCACTTACACATTGGAGATGGCACATGGCCGGTTTTTTTCGACAAAAATTGATGTCTTTTGGAATCAAAAAGTAGCCGCGACTGACGTCGCAAAGGTGCGATCAGCATACACAACACTGGCTTCGCCGCCCTCCATCAAGCATTCCAACGCAGAGAAACCGGAAATCAGAAGCCAAAAGATGAAAAGCACAAGGAGCGCAAACCCATAGAGCAACATCAAGGCAATCGGGTCGATTGCCCCACAGCTCAAGGCAGGCCGAAAAAAAGGGGGATTTTTGGAGAACGTCGCTTTTTGTTTGTTTTCAAATATAAGGCCTCCGGTTTGAAATTTTACTTTCAAGGGGGCGGGGAAAATATATTTTCGGTTTGTGTGGCGAAAGCGTCTTGAAGAACCATTTTGTGAAGTCTAGAGCAGTAAATCAGGCGCCGAAAAGCCGCTGAAGCAGCTGCTCCGTCTGCGTTCCACTGTACCTTGCCTTCAGCTCATCAAGCTTGGCACCTCTACGCTCGCCAGCAAGTAAGCTAAGCCCGTGCAACGCGTTAATGAGCTTCTCAGATTCAGCGTCCTCACCTCTCATGGTGATCCACGCTGAGTTCACTTGCTTGGCCAAGGCTTCAGCCTTACCGCTAAGGCTCTGCGATTCAATCAACCTGTTGCCATTTACTTCTGTCTTAAGCTGACTGATGACGTGCTCCAGCTCCTGTAGCTGCTCTGAAATGCTCTCTGCGCTATCAAGCGTAACCGTCCGGGCAACACACCTTCCTGACACCGTCGCTTGAGGCGATGGTGTCCACCTAAATTTAAGTGGACACCATTTCTAGCCTTTTTAAGCGGACGCCCATGCCACAAGAACGCCGTTCCTATTCCAAGTCCTTTAAGGCCCAGGTAATCGCCGAGTGTGCGCAGGCTGACACCTCGATTGCCAATGTCGCCTTGACCCACAATCTCAACGCCAACCTCGTCCATAAATGGATACGCGTGCATGCGCAGAAAAACCTGACACTTCAAACCGCCTTCATCCCGGTCAAGACATCGCCGCCGGTGCCGATGCATCAGGCCCTTCCTGCCACGATCCGAATCGAAGTGCCGCATTCAAAAGGCGTAGTCGTGGTGAGTTGGCCGGCAGAAAATGCAGCGGCGTGTTCTGCTTTCCTGCGAGACCTGCTGCGATGATCCGCATCGACTCCATCTGGCTCGCCACCGAGCCCATGGACATGCGCGCCGGCACTGAAACTGCGCTGGCGCGGGTCGTGGCGGTGTTCGGTGCGGCGAAGCCGCACTGTGCTTATCTGTTTGCCAACCGTCGTGCCAATCGCATGAAGGTGCTGGTGCATGATGGCTTGGGGATTTGGCTTGCAGCCCGGCGCTTGAATCAAGGGCGTTTCTTTTGGCCGGGCGTGCGGCACGGCTCTGAAGTCGAGTTGGATGCAGAGCAACTTCAAGCCTTGGTGCTCGGCTTACCTTGGCAAAGCGTCGGTTCCGGAGGAGCCATCACGATGCTCTAGCTCGCCTGCCATGGCCTGCTTGCCAGCGCAATTGGCCCATCAGTCTATCGCCGCCACTAGCCCTCTCTGGCAAAATCGGCGGCATGACTTCGCATCCGAATCTCGATCAATTAAACCCTGAAGAACTGCGTGCCTTGGCGGCGCAGTTGATCCAGCGCGTCGAGACGATGGACAAGCAAATCACTCATCACAAGTCGGTCAACGAGAAACTGGCCCACGAGATCGCGCTGCTCAAGCGCTTCAAGTTTGCCAAGCGCAGCGAGCAGTTGAGCCCGGATCAAGCCAGCCTGCTCGACGACTTGACCGATATGGATATCGCCGCTATCGAAGCCGAACTTGAGGCGCTGCAACCGGCACCTGTCGAAGCCAAAGTGCGCCAGCAACCCAAGCGCGCACCGCTGCCACCGCAGTTTCCTCGCACACTGATCCATCACGAACCGGACAACAGCCACTGCCAGTGCGGCTGCGCCCTCAAGCGCATCGGCGAAGACGCCAGCGAAAAGCTCGACTACACGCCCGGCGTATTCACCGTCGAGCGTCACATCCGTGGAAAGTGGGCCTGCGAACAGTGCGAAACGCTGATCCAGGCGCCGGTACCGGCGCAGGTCATCGACAAAGGCATCCCGACAGCTGGCCTGCTGGCCCACATCATGGTGGCCAAGTTCGCCGACCATCTGCCGCTGTATCGCCAAGAGAAAATCTTTGGCCGCGCCGGGCTGCCCATCGCCCGTTCGACCTTGGCGCAGTGGGTGGGCAACTGCGGCGTGCAATTACAGCCGCTGGTTGATGCGCTGCGCGAAGCCGTGCTGACGCACGGCGTCGTTCACGCCGACGAGACGCCGGTACAAATGCTGACGCCTGGCGCGAAAAAAACTCATCGCGCTTACGTCTGGGCCTATGCCACCAGTCAGTTCTCCGGCCTGGCGGCGGTCGTTTACGACTTCAGCCCGAGCCGCGCTGGCGAACATGCCCGAGCCTTCTTGGGCAGTTGGAACGGCAAGCTGGTCTGCGATGACTTTGCCGGCTACAAGGCAGGCTTTGAACTGGGCGTTACGGAGATCGGCTGCATGGCCCATGCCCGCCGGAAGTTCTTCGACTTGCACGCGACCAACAAGAGCCAGGTCGCCGAAAAAGCGCTGCACTACATCGCGGCCTTGTACGACGTTGAACGAGAAGTCCGAGAGCTGGAGCCGGGTGATCGGCAGCGAATACGGCAGGAAAAAGCAGCGCCAATCGCCGACGCACTTCATACCTGGATGACCGCCCAAAGACAGCTTGTGCCTGAGGGTTCGGCCATCGCCAAGGCGCTGGATTACAGCCTCAAGCGCTGGATAGCGCTGATGCGCTATCTCGATGACGGTGCTGTGCCCATAGATAATAACTGGTGCGAGAATCAAATCCGGCCGTGGGCTCTTGGGCGCTCGAACTGGCTGTTCGCGGGCTCGTTACGCAGCGGTAAACGTGCGGCGGCGATCATGAGTTTGATCCAGTCGGCGCGGCTCAACGGGCATGATCCGTATGCTTACTTGAAGGATGTTCTTACACGCCTGCCTACACAGCGGGCGAGCGAGATTACTGAGCTTCTGCCGCATAAGTGGACGTCCACCTAATCGCTGAGCGTATTACCGAACACCTTCCTCTTTTGCCAAATAGAGTAATGCAATGGAACGTGAAAAAATCGATGCAGCATTAAAGGAGCATGTCATCCCTATCCTTCGCAGCATGGGGTTTAAGGGATCGCCTCCCCATTTTCGCCGCAATACAGGACAGCAAATTGATCTGATCACGTTTCAATTTGATAGGCATGGAGGGGGATTTGCCATTGAGGTAGCTGTTAGCCCCGCAGAGGGAGTGACTATGTCGTGGGGTGAACAGATCCCGCCAACAAAAGTGGTCGCGGCACACCTGCATCCGAATAAGCGTATCCGTTTAGGGGCGGTTATGGGAGGCGATCACTGGTTCAGATATGACAATAAAGGAAACAGTACTACTCGGTTCGCAGATACGGCCCGCGAGGTTCAGCCTTACCTGAGCGGCGAAGCATCTGATCACTGGGCCAAAGGCCCCCTCCCGGACACCAAAAGCTCATAAATGCTCCACCGCAACCGTCAACAGGGGCGTCTTGCTCGCGCCATCGGCCTAAGATGATTCCGTCAAGACGTGTCTACCGGACGGTTACTATCAAGCGACGCAGGATGCCCATCAACATAAATAGTATCTTCTTGGACACAGTAGATTGCCAATGGGCCGTCCCCTCCTCCCGTGCAGTCAAGCGCGAGAAAATTTCCCAGTCTCAGCGGTTTCGGAATCCACGTATGTCCCGTACAAACTCTCCAGATGCCTGGAACACCATCACGATAATGCTTGATGATCCGTTCTCTGCCCCACAGAGCGATCTCTTCGATCTGAGTATTGTCTAGGCTCCCAACGAACTCCTGCCAAGAAATCCCTGCTGGCACATCGGCGTGAACGACACCGACCAAGCCACGTGCGGACTGAATTTCTATGGCGGTGGGAAGCTGTTCCAGCTTCTCGATCACCATTCCTTTCGACTCATCCGCGATAGTTGACCACCATCCCGCGCCGTGGGAGCTGTAGCGTGCTTGTGGGTTCTCACGGTAAGCGTTTATCAGCATCTGCTCGTGATTGCCTTGGACACAAAAGAACCAAGGTTCGCCGAGCAGCTTTAGGCCATCTAGCATCCCGGGCCCACGGTCGATCAGATCACCGACAGCGATGACCCGATCAATCGCACTGTCAAAGCCGAGCGCACGAAGCCCCTTGTGGAGCTCGGTGGTTTTGAAGTGGATATCACCGACTACAAAGTCACGACCAAGGTAGTTTTTGGGGAGGCGTAAAAGCGCCTGCTTCATTTTGGATCGGTACTCCGGAGTGTTTGCCGATGGGTCGATTTATTAGCTTAATTGTACTCCCTCGTCAGCAGAATGAGCGCCGCTAACCTACCCTCCCACCACTTTTCGAGCTGCTGGCGGCGATGGCTTGATGGCTATGTGATACTATTGAAATTGATAGTTTTCCTCGGATCATCAGTTGTTGCAGGTAGTAAAGCTGGTACAGGTTTCAATCAATCAAAACATCACTCCATACAACGACGGAACGTTTCGATGTCCTTTCTCGTGCCAATCTTACTCGCGCTCCTGACCTATCCTTTTCTGCAAAGCCGCCTTTGCAAAGGACAATACAGTTTTGCGAAAACCTATTTCGGATGGGGGCTACTGGGGACAGTTGCACTGTCGATCTGCATTTTCTGGCTGCTTGGCCCGATCTTCTTTCAACAGGATCATGGCAGAGGTGATAGGGCAATTTCGGTCACCTTCAGGATTTAGAGTTTCGCTACTACTCTCTACATGATAGGGGTCTGCATGGGTCTCAATCACATCCGAAAAAGAGACGATCGACCGCTTTTTAACCTCTACATCATCATGCTCATCGTCTGCGCTGCTTTATGTTTTCTATCAAGCTTAGCGGCAGCGCCCGTTTACTGGTGTATTTACGGAGTGACGGCCTTCATCGCATACAAAATTCGGACAAACCAAAATTCTGGGGCATCGCCCAAATCTCGGAATGACTGAAGGAAGCGCAAGCGAGAAACCCACGTGACGTTCCGTTTGCACGCTAATTCATCGAATGCCTTTGGGGCAGCTTTATACAGGTAAGGGCAACTTGATTAAGCACGCGTCTGAATTCAAGGAAATATCAGGCCTGCACAGACAGACTTTCGAAGGAGCAACAATGACGCAGCAGCATTCAACGGCCTGGATGGTCGAAACAGCCTATCGCTACTTGAAGGCCGCTCAACATATGCAAAGAGGCTTTGACATGGTCGATGTGGCGCAGATAAACGCTGCCATCGGTATAGAAATCATCCTGAAAAGCTTTTGCTCCAAGCCCAGTGGAAACCTTGGCCAGATTAACGAAACCTACGAATTGGACAATGCGGCCCTCAAGACCGCACATGGTCATTTGCAAAACCTTAACAAGGTTCCAAGTGACCGCAAAAATCCTGACAAGCATGACCTGTTGACCTTGTTTCATTCGGTACCTGCTCAAATTCGGCAGCAGCTTCGCATTGATCAGTATGAGGGCGTAATCGAGACATACCGGCACATCTTCACTGCCGCGCGGTACCCATATGAGCGAAACGCCCAAAAAATGGTCGACGACGTCTTAATTGAAGTTCTCGACGAATTGGTCACACGGGTTAACGCTTGGTATGGGGACTTGGGGTGGCAAAATAACTACCTCTATTACGATGGAGCGCACCCAGAACTAGCGGATTGGGAGAGCGCCGGCGAAATAGAGCTAAGCTACGGAGACCTTTCAAAAGGGTATTAACCTGGAATTACACTAAAGTCAGTCAACCCTGTCAGATTGGTGGCCTGAGCCATGACTTCGTCGCGTTTGATCAGCCCGATGAAGCGCCAGCCCAGGCTTTCAGAACTGACCACATTGACCATGTAGGGCACGCCATCGATCTCAACCTGGGTCACGCCATCGCCACTCTTTGCCAGCTCGGTATAGCCGGGGCCCAGATCGGCTAGGGGCTTGAAACTATTTTTGGCATTCGCCGGATCGACCAGAACGTTGCCGTTGGCTTCGACCATCATCAGGTACCCGCTGTCGCCCAGCTTGATGGTTTTAACCAGTTCAGTCAGTTGCTTGAGCGAGACGTCCACGCCGACGACACCCACAGGGTTGCCGCTGGGGTCGGCGAAAGCGCGAACCGTGCTGACCAGCACCATGTCATCCGGTGCCCAATAGTAAGCGCTCGTGCGCACGGTTGAGCCTGGCGCGGCCGCCACGGCGGTCTTGTACCAAGGACGTACTCGGGGGTCGTAGCTGGCCATTTTCGGGTCGTCGGGCCAACCGGCAAAGCCGCCGTCTTCGAGCCCCAGGGAAATAGACGCAGTGGTCGGATGGGTCTCGGCAAATCTATCGAAAATAGCCTGGAGTCGCTGATCCGCTTCGGTCACAGGCGTTTGCTCAGCATTGGCCGCGGTATAGTTTTTCAATCCCTTGACGGTGGCGATTCGAGGATCCTTGGCCAGGTATTCGACGTTTTGGCGGATGCTTTCAAAGAACTGCTTCATACCGTTATCGATCTGGCGAATTTCACGACCGCTGCTATCCAGGAAATTGGCCTGTGCCGCGCTCCGCAAGTTCAATACGACAAGCACCGCAACCAGAATCACCGGAAGGCAGGCGATGGCGGCAAATTCAATGGCACACAGGTGTCTACCGCATACGCATTGCGTGGTTTGTTCGAGGGCGAAGATCTGTTCGCTGGCGCACTGGTCATTGGTGGTTTGACAGTTGAAGCAGTCTTGGGCTCGCGCTCGCCGTTCGACGCTCGCATCCATGCCGCTCGTGGACAAAAAAGCCAGATCGACACCGCTAGCGCTTACCGTGACTTGCTGGGCGAACGCAGTGAAGTTTCTGATTCGCACCAGAACTGCGGCAAGGTTCAGGATCCGTACTCCCTGCGTTGCCAGCCGCAAGTCATGGGAGCGTGTCTGACCCAGTTCCGTCAAACCGCCGAAGTGTTAGTCGTCGAAGCTAACGCCGTCTCCGACAACCAGTCCGACGGAGATGGGCGAGAAAGTTCATGCACTGCTGCTCAGCTCAGAAACGTCCGGGAGCAAAGGGTGCCGGATCGACCACAGGCGCCTCGCCCATCATCACTTCTGCGAGCAGTCGACCGCTGACCGGGCCTAGCGTAAATCCTTGATGGGCGTGGCCGAAATTGAACCAGAGCCCTTTATGCAAGGGCGCCGCGCCGATCACCGGCTTCATGTCTACAGTGCAGGGTCTGGCGCCGCTCCAAGGCGTGCGCTCCACCTGGGGGCCTAAGGCTAATACCTGCCGTGCGGCCCGCTCGGCCTTGCCCAGTTGCACCGGTGTTGGAGGTGCACTCAAGCTGGCGAATTCCGCCCCCGTTGACAGGCGAATACCGCGCTTCATCGGCGCCAGCATGTAGCCTTGTTCGGTATCCAGCACCGGGCGGCTCAATGTCGCGCCATCGGCAAAGTGAGCGTGGTAACCACGCTTAACGAACAACGGAATGCGGTAGCCCAACTCGCCAAGCAGTTCGTGAGCCCAAGGGCCCAACGCCACGACCACCTGCGACGCGCCGACTGATCCAGAATCGGTGTCTACGCTCCAACCGGCTCCCGACTGACGCAACGATCGCGCATCGCCACGCAAAATATCCCCACCTTCACGAACGAACAGATCGGCATAACGCTGCACCAACTCACCCGGCTCAATGCACGTCCAGGGTTGCAGCCAATGAATGCCCCCCACCAATGCATCGCTCAACGCTGGTTCCGCCGTTCTGAGCGCGACACCGTCCAGATGCTCAGACAACACGCCGTGTGCACTCACGCGTACCGCGCGCTCCACCGCCTCATCGAATTGCTGTGGGCTACGAAAAGCCTGGATCCACCCTTTGCGCACGATCAGGTTTTGCGAACCGCTTTGATCAATCAACTCCGAATGCTCGCTGATCGAGTGCTCAATCAGCGTGCGAAAGGCATCTGCAATGGCCTGGTAATGCCTAGGCGCGGAGTTGGCCCAATACCTGACCAAGGCAGGCACGTATTCAGGCATCGCGCGCAAATGGTAATTGACGCCAATGTCACGCTTGGCTGCCACGTTTATCAGGCTGGCAAGATCCCTCGGGAACGCATAAGGCTCAATGGCCTCACGCTGAATGATGCCTGCGTTGCCGAACGACGTTTCACGCCCCGGCAAACCTTTGTCCACCAGCGTCACCGCGCAGCCACGGCGTTGCAAATGCAACGCCGTGCATACGCCGACAATGCCGGCACCCAGTACCACCACTTGTTTTTCGTTCACGCTGCCTCCGAATCAAGCACGCTGTTGCGCGATGACACTGATCTCGACCAATGCATCGACCACAAGGCCGGCGCAGACGGTCGCGCGCACTGGCAGGTTGGCCGTGAAGAATGATGCATAAGCCCGATTGAATTCGGCGAAATTACTCCGGTCGGTCAGGTACACGGTAACGCTGACAACATCGTCCAGCGACAGCGATTCGGCTTCCAGCGTCTGGGCAATACGCATCAAGGTCAAACGTGTTTGCGCTTCGATACCTTCAGGAAAGCTACCGTCCTCACCAAAAGGCAATTCGCCAGACAAAAAAACCAGGCCCTGGCTGTGGCGGACTTTGGAAAAGGGCAGATTACTAACGGTCATGGCAGTTCTCTCTTGGGTAATTCAAGGAGGCGCCCATCAACGAGCACCGGTTGTGAATCATCGATTCGACTTCAGCGGTTTTTACGGTAGGCCATTGAGTCATGCATACGCTTGAGCACGTGTTCCCCCTCGCGGACACCGGACACATAGATCAGGAGCGAACAGCGGCTTGAGATCATGTCGACTCGTTGCTTAATAGGTTCAGGAGGGGTGAAACATGTGTTTTAGCCTGAAACACCAATCATGTATATACAAGATTAAGCATTTATCATGCCGCTCGATCAAAAAATGCGCCATAAGCCTAAGGTAGAGCGACTTACCCTCCTCTCGCGATTAGAACGCTTTAGGTGCCCCGACACTAAAGGTTTCGTTTTTTCCCACCAGGCATCATGGGTAACACTCCAAGCGCAACCAGCGGTTACATAAGGCTAAAAAGTAGCGATCATCAGCCTGGTCAACTTCGCTAGAAACAAGCCTGAACTGCGGAATCAAAAGCAGCTCAGACATATTGGCCTGCATCTTGCCTTACCGGTATATACAGGCACATACAGATGTCTGCTGCGTGATCATCCTGCTCCCCAAGGATGTTACTCATGAATGTACTGATACCGCTCAGCCCCATTCAACGACCAGCCGTACGAGATCAGCCATAACGCCGAATAGCCGCGTCTGCAGCAACTCTTGCAGAACTGCCTAGATCGTAATGCCTACCAGCAAGACACTAATGAGGTTAACCCTGTATGAATGCCAATGACTTGAACCTGCTTGCCCGCGCAGAAGTGCGCGAATTGGCCAGTTACAACGCCGGCCTCGCCTCGGATGCTGTGCGCAAGCGTTTCGGCCTGACTCGCGTCGCCAAACTAGGCAGCAACGAAAACCCGATGGGCACAGCACCCGCCGTTAGCGCCGCAACGGCTCGAGCTTGCAGCGAAATTGCGCTATACCCCGATGCTGGCTGCCAGGCATTACGCTCTGCACTCTCGAAAAAGCTCGACGTACCCGAGAATCAATTGGTGTTCGGCAACGGCTCGGAAGATTTGCTGAGCGTCATCAGCCGCGTGTTTTTAGACCACGATGACGAAGTAGTTACCGTGGTGCCATCTTTCGGGTTGCACTTCATATACCCAATGGCAGCCGGTGCCCGGGTGGTAGGTGTTCCCATGACCGACAGAGGCACCTTCGATGTAGCGGCAATGATCGCTGCACTCACCCCCCACACCCATGTGCTGATGTTTTCATGCCCGTCAAATCCGGTCGGCTGCACCTTAAGCGCCGACGAGTTGCAGCAACTGCTCGACGCATTGCCCTCGAAGTGTCTGCTGGTGTTTGATGAGGCCTATTACGAATACGCGCAGTGGGAGGCCGAGTACCCAGATTGCCTCGGTTTGATTCAGGCCAGCGGCAAACCGTTTATCCTGCTGCGGACTTTCTCCAAGGCTTATTCCCTGGCAGGTTTGCGCATCGGCTACGGTATCGTCAGCGATCCACTGCTGGCAGATCTGATTAACCGCCTGCGCACCCCGTTCAACGTCAACAGCGTGGCACAAGCTGCAGCGATTGCGGCACTGGCAGATGATGGTCATCTAAACGCCTGCCTATCCCATGTCGCCAGCGAACGCCAGCGGCTGGAAGTAGCGCTGCACGAGCAAGGCATTACGACCGCACCGTCCTTGGCCAACTTCCTGTTTTTTAGCACGCCTTATCCGGCCGAAGTAATCAACCAAGCACTGCTGCGTGAAGGGGTTATCATAAAACCGTGGCGCGAAGTTGGATACACTGAGTACTTGCGCGTCTCTGTCGGAAGCTGTGAGGATAACGACCTTTTCCTCCAAGCACTGGCAAGCGTCCTTGCCGCACTTGAAACACGGACTGACTAATGATCAAAAATGCACCACAAGCGCTCTACCGGCGTGCAAAGGATTATGTGCAAGACCAACTTCGCGCGGGCGTTTGGAAACCTGGTGACCTGATTTCTTCAGAAAACCAACTGGTGCAAGAACTGGGCATTTCGCGCATGACCGTCAACCGGGCCTTACGCGAACTGACCGAAGAAGGTCATCTGGTCAGGATTTCAGGCGTTGGCACGTTCGTAGCCGAAAGCAAACCGCAATCAAACTTGCTGCGTATCACGAACATTGCCGACGAAATCCTCGCCAGAGGTCACAGTTACACCTGCCGTGTGCTGCACTTGGGGCGCGAATCGGCCTCAATGCCGGTGGCCTCCGCATTGGGCCTGACCACCGGTTCTTCAGTTTTTCATCTAGTCTGTGTTCACAGCGAAGAAGGCGTGCCCGTGCAACTCGAGGATCGTTACGTCAATCCCGAGCTGGTGCCAGAATTTCTGAAGCAAGACTTCGGGGAGCACTTGCAACCCGCCAAATACCTGTTGCGCGTCGTCAAACCCGATGAAATGGAGCATATCGTCGAAGCCTGTCACCCAAGCATTGACGAAAGCAAACATATGCAGATCGACGCCAACGAACCTTGCTTAGCACTTATCCGCCGCACTTGGAGCCAAAGCAAAATTGTGACTTACGTGCGCTTGGTTCACCCCTCCTCACGCTATCGACTCGGCAGTCGCCTGCCGGTAAACGGGGCGCATAGAGACAGTTGATGCCTGAAGGCATCTGATGAACTGTTCCATCATAAACCGGGATCGAAATGCCATTGCTGCTTCTACTTTCCGGACAACCTCTTGACGCAGAATTTCACCAGTGAGTTTCCTGCACTACAAAAGTGAAAAAGCTCCACAGCTACGACAACTGCCTGTCGCCGATAGCTGTAGAGCAAAAAAACTGCATAAACACTGTAGCTCTCGTGCGGGATGACTCGAGCAATTCAGCTTGCTCACACAGGAGCCAAACGCCCCTTCCCCCCGATTACAAGCTAGGCAGCAACTTTGGCAACACCAGTTCGTTCAAGCACCGGGAAGCCAACAGCTCGCTTGCTGCGTTGATATCCGGCGCAAAGAAGCGATCTTTGTCGTAGTAAGCCACTTTGCTGCGCAGGCTGGTGCGGGCAAGCTCCAGCTTCGTCGAGGTCTTCAAGCCTTCGCGCAAGTCAAGGCCCTGACACGCAGCGAGCCACTCAACAGCGAGGACGCCGCGAGTGTTTTCAGCCATTTCCCATAAACGCTTGCCCGCTGCAGGAGCCATTGACACGTGATCCTCCTGATTCGCGGAAGTTGGCAGGCTATCCACCGAATGTGGATGCGCAAGTGCCTTGTTCTCACTGGCCAGCGCCGCTGCGGTAACTTGGGAAATCATGAAGCCGGAGTTCACACCGCCGTTGGCCACCAGGAATGGCGGCAATTGCGACATGTGCTTGTCCATCATCAGGGAAATACGCCGTTCGCTTAGCGAGCCGATTTCCGCTATCGCCAATGCCATGTTGTCAGCAGCCATGGCCACAGGCTCGGCGTGGAAGTTGCCACCGGAGATCACATCGCCTTCGACAGCGAAGACCAATGGGTTATCGGAGACGGCATTAGCTTCGACGACCAATACCTCCGCAGCTTGACGGAACTGGGTCAGGCAAGCGCCCATGACTTGCGGCTGGCAACGCAGGGAGTACGGATCCTGAACCTTGCCGCAGTTCTGGTGGGAGTCGGAGACTTCACTGCGCTCGCCGAGCAAGTCTCGGTAGGCGGTAGCACTGTCGATCTGGCCTTTCTGGCCACGCGCGGCGTGGATGCGTGCGTCGAACGGCGAGCGCGACCCCAGAACCGCTTCAACAGTCAGAGCACCGATCGCCAGTGCGCCAGCGAACAGATCTTCGCCCTCGAACAAACCACGCAGTGCATAAGCGGTGGATACCTGCGTGCCGTTGAGCAACGCCAGCCCTTCCTTGGCAGCCAGTGTCAGTGGCGTCAGGCCGGCGACTTTCAGCGCCTCGGTTGCTTCCAGCCATTCGCCCTTGTAACGAGCCTTACCTTCACCCAACAGCACCAGCGACATGTGGGCCAAGGGTGCGAGGTCGCCGGATGCACCGACCGAACCTTTCAACGGAATGTGCGGATAAACCTCGGCGTTGATCAAAGCGATCAGTGCTTCGATGACGGT
Source organism: Pseudomonas sp. CFBP13528 (assembly GCF_005233615.1). Classification (NCBI taxonomy): domain Bacteria; kingdom Pseudomonadati; phylum Pseudomonadota; class Gammaproteobacteria; order Pseudomonadales; family Pseudomonadaceae; genus Pseudomonas; species Pseudomonas sp. CFBP13528. The sequence continues at coordinate 132,121 of NZ_QGAJ01000010.1, read as the reverse complement.
GCGGCGGATGCCGGAGAAACCACGGCTCAAGCTATTGACCTTGAGCACCATGACCAGCCTGACCAGCGCGTCACTGATCGGTTCGCCAACACCGGCAGCGTGGGACAGAACCAGTGAGCGCTGGAGGTTCTCCAGGTCTTCGGTAGCGATGCGGGTCGAGGCCAGCAGGCCGAAACCGGTATTGATCCCATAGGCGGTGCGGTTCTCGGCGAGGATTTGTTCCACGCAAGCAACGCTGGCTTCAATCTGGGCCGAAGCACTGTCATCGAGGGAGATGTTGATCGGATGCTGGTAGACGTCGCGCAGTTGGGCAAGGCTCAGTTGGCCAGGGATGATGTTGAGTGTGTTCATGCTTTTGCTCCTTTAACAGAGGTGATCATTGGCAGGTTCAAGCCTTGTTCTTTGGCACAATCTATTGCGATCTGGTAACCCGCGTCGGCGTGACGCATCACGCCGGTCGCCGGGTCGTTGTGCAGCACGCGTGCAATGCGCTCAGCCGCTTCGTCGGTACCGTCGCAGACAATCACCATGCCCGAGTGCTGAGAGAAGCCCATGCCGACGCCGCCGCCGTGGTGCAGGGAAACCCAGGTCGCGCCGCTCGCGGTGTTCAGCAGTGCGTTGAGCAGTGGCCAGTCGGACACGGCGTCGGAACCGTCCTGCATTGATTCGGTTTCGCGGTTTGGGCTGGCCACGGAACCGGAGTCCAAATGGTCGCGACCGATGACGATCGGCGCCGACAACTCACCGCTACGCACCATTTCGTTGAATGCCAGGCCCAGCTTGGCGCGCAGACCCAGCCCTACCCAACAGATTCGTGCCGGCATGCCCTGGAAGCTGATGCGCTCGCGCGCCATGTCCAGCCAGTTATGCAGGTGCGCGTCGTCCGGGATCAGCTCTTTGACCTTGGCGTCAGTTTTGTAGATGTCTTCAGCGTTACCCGACAGCGCAGCCCAGCGGAACGGGCCGATGCCACGGCAGAACAGCGGACGGATGTAGGCCGGTACGAAGCCCGGGAAGTCGAATGCGTTTTCCACGCCTTCTTCCTGAGCCATCTGACGGATGTTGTTGCCGTAGTCGAAAGTTGGAATGCCCATTTTCTGGAATTCAAGCATCGCTTTGACGTGTACGGCCATCGATTGCTTGGCGGCTTTCACTACAGCGGTAGGCTCGGTTTTGGCGCGAGCGCGATACTCTTCCCAAGTCCATCCGGCCGGGAGGTAACCGTTTAGTGGGTCGTGGGCGCTGGTCTGGTCGGTGACCATGTCCGGGCGTACGCCGCGCTTGACCAGTTCAGGCAGGATTTCCGCCGCGTTACCCAGCAGGGCGATGGAGATAGCCTTGCCTTCTTTGGTGTATTTGGCGATGCGGGCCAGTGCGTCATCGAGGTCTGTGGCTTGCTCGTCGACGTAACGGCTGTTCAGGCGGAAATCGATACTGACTTGCTGGCATTCGATATTCAGCGAGCAGGCGCCGGCCAGGGTTGCCGCCAGTGGCTGGGCGCCACCCATACCGCCGAGGCCTGCGGTCAGCACCCAACGACCCTTCAGATTATCGTTGTAATGCTGGCGACCGGCTTCTACGAAGGTTTCGTAGGTGCCCTGGACGATGCCCTGACTGCCGATGTAGATCCAGCTGCCGGCGGTCATCTGGCCATACATGGCCAGGCCTTTGGCGTCGAGTTCGTTGAAGTGTTCCCAAGTGGCCCAGTGCGGCACTAGGTTGGAGTTGGCGATCAGCACGCGCGGGGCGCTGCTGTGGGTCTTGAACACGCCGACCGGCTTGCCGGATTGCACCAGCAGGGTCTCGTCGTCGTTTAGATTGGTAAGGCTTTCGACGATCTTGTCGTAGCATTCCCAATTACGCGCCGCACGACCGATGCCACCATACACCACCAGTTCTTTTGGGTTCTCGGCCACTTCCGGGTCGAGGTTGTTCATTAACATGCGCAGTGGAGCTTCGGTCAGCCAGCTTTTGGCGGTCAGCGTGTTACCACGCGCGGCGCGGATTTCGACATTACGGAAATGGGATGGCTTGCTCACCGGTAATCCTCTCGAAATGACTTTCTCAGCCTATTTATTGGTTTAACGCTACAGGTCACGCATAAATATAATCATGTATATACAACCATAATCAAGCGAATTTTACTCGAGCATGGTCACTGACGAAGGGCAAGGTAATTTGGAGCTAATGAGCGACCGAAGAGTCGCTCGAAGGCATAGCGGTTACTTGAGGTTGCCGCTAAGGAACTGCTGCAGGCGCTCGCTCTTGGGGTTACCCAAGACATCTTTAGGTAAGCCCTGCTCTTCCACGAGTCCTTGGTGGAGGAACAACACCTGACTCGACACCTTGCGCGCGAAGCTCATCTCATGAGTCACCATGATCATGGTTCGACCTTCTTCGGCCAGACCCTGGATAACCTTGAGCACCTCGCCGACCAATTCTGGATCAAGCGCCGAAGTCGGCTCGTCGAACAACATGATCTCAGGCTCCATGGCCAAAGCCCGAGCGATAGCGACCCGCTGCTGCTGCCCGCCAGAGAGAAAAGCCGGATACTGGTCGGCAACGCGAGACGGCAAACCTACCTTGTCCAGATACCGCCGAGCACGCTCCTCAGCATCTTTCTTGCTGATACCCAGGACGCGGCGTGGAGCCATCGTGATGTTGTCGAGCACGGTCATGTGGCTCCAGAGGTTGAAGTGCTGGAACACCATCGCAAGCCGTGTGCGCAGCCGCTGCAGTTCAGAAGCGTCGGCCACATGCATGCCGTGGCGGTCATGCATCATGCGAATCGGCTGGTTATCCAGGCCCATGGCGCCGTCGTTGGGCGTTTCCAAAAAGTTGATACAACGCAAGAAGGTGCTCTTGCCCGACCCGCTGGCGCCAATCAGGCTAATCACATCGCCGGTCTTGGCGTTTAGGGAAACGCCTTTGAGTACTTCGTGGCTGCCATAGCTTTTATGCAGGTTTTCAACGGTCAATTTGTACATGTTCAAACACCCTGAATTAATGAGCCGGGCCGAGGAAAGACAGCCAGCGGCGTTCAGCCAGACGGAACAGGCCAACCAGAGAGAAAGTGACTGCGAGGTAAATCGCGGCGGCGATACCGAACGACTGGAATGTCAGGAACGTTGCCGAATTGGCATCCCGGGCGACCTTGAGAATGTCCGGCACAGTCGCAGTGAACGCGACTGTGGTCGAGTGCAGCATCAGTATGACTTCGTTGCTGTAGTTCGGCAGCGATCGGCGCAGCGCAGATGGCATGATGATGTAGGCATACAACTTCCAGCCGCGCAGTCCGAATGCCTTGGCCGCTTCGACCTCGCCGTGATTCATGTTACGGATCGCCCCGGCGAAAATTTCCGTGGTGTAGGCGCAAGTGCTCAAAGCGAAGGCAAGAATGGTGCAGTTGATTGCATCGCGGAAGAATGCGTCGAGCATGGGTTGCGCGCGCACCGCTGCAAGGCTGTAGATACCGGTGTAGCAGATCAGTAGCTGTATATACAGTGGCGTACCGCGAAACAGATAAGTGTAGAACTGTACCGGCCAGCGCACCCATACGTTGCTTGAGACCCTGGCAATCGACAGCGGGAGTGCCATCAAAAAGCCCAGGAAAAGCGAAGCACTTAGTAGCCACAGGGTCATCGCTAACCCGGTGATGTGATAGCCATCGCTGTAGAGGAAAGGCTTCCAGTATTCCTGCAGAAGTTCGATCATCGCACGGCCTCCCGGGTGCCTGCGGCATAGAGGATTTCCAGCCGGCGCAAGACGTAGTTCGATGCAGTGGTGATGACCAGATAGATCAAGGCCGCCAGCACCAGGAAAAAGAACAGTTGATAGGTGGTCTTGCCGGCGTCTTGAGCCACTTTCACCAGGTCGGCCAACCCAATAATCGAGACCAACGCGGTGGCTTTGAGGATGACCATCCAGTTGTTGCCGATACCCGGTAAGGCAAAACGCATCATCTGCGGGAACAGTACGTAGCGGAAACGCTGCGCGCGGGTAAGGCCGTAAGCAGTGGCCGCTTCCATCTGGCCACGCGGCACGGCGAGGATGGCGCCTCGGAAAGTCTCAGTGAAATACGCACCATAGATAAAGCCCAGCGTGATCACGCCGGCACTGAATGGATTGATCTCGATGTAATCCCACCCTAAGGCTGAGGTCAGCTGGGTGAGCCAGGTCTGTAAGCTGTAGAAGATCAGCAGCATCAGAACCAGATCCGGCACTCCACGAATCAGCGTGGTGTAGGCCTGTGCAGGGACGCGCAACAGCGCCGACGTTGAAAGCTTGGCACTGGCACCGATCAGGCCGAAAATCACGCTTAGCAGCAAGCAAAGGAAGGATAACTTGACCGTCATCCAGGTGCCTTGCAGCAAAAGTGGGCCAAAGCCCTTGAGGCTGAAGCCCGACAGCCCCAGCATCTGCAATAGGTTTTCTAACATGGGGAAGCCCTTCGTCAATCAGGAAAACGCCCATCCGTGAATGGGCGCAGCGTCGTTATTTGCCGCTGTAAATATTCTGATCACCGAAGTGTTTCTTTTGGATGGCCACGTAGGTGCCGTCGTCGTGGAGCGCCTGTATGCCTTTGTTCACTAGGGCTTTAAGCTCGGCATTGCCTTTGAGCAGACCGATCGCCGTTTTTGCTGGCAGCAGTTCGTGATGGACTGGCTTGCTCACTTCAAAGTCAGCGCCTTGCGGGGACTTCAGGAAACCCATTTCAGCTTGCAGCATGTTCTGAATCGAGGCATCGAGGCGACCCGTGACCAGGTCAGCATAAACCTGATCCTGGTTGGCGTAGGCCTGGGTTTTTACCCCGGCCTTGTTCAGCACGGCCTTGGCGTAGGCCTCCTCGGTGGTGCCTTGTTCATAGCCAACGGTTTTGCCAGCCAGCGTCGTGATGTCTTCGCTCAAGGCCGAGCCTTTCTTAAAGACGAAGGATGTTGGCACCGAGAACAATTCGTTGGAGAAATCGATGACTTTTTCCCGCGAAGAAGTCACGGTCATGGCAGAAATCACGCCGTCGAATTTATTGGCCCTGAGGCCAGGAATCATCCCGTCGAAATCACTTTCTACCCATTTGCACTTGACCTTCAGTTCAGCGCAAATCGCGTTACCCAGATCAATATCAAAGCCCACAAGGCTGCCGTCGGCGGCCTTGGATTCGAAGGGTGCATAGGATGGGTCGACTCCAAAGCGCAACTCCTTGTACTCCTTGGCAACGGCAATACCAGCCGCCGCGCACAGAGCCAATACTGATAAGGTCAAAATAGATTTTTTCATTGTTTTTATTCCTAATAACCAACAGAAGCGCTTGGGGCGCACGAGTACAGTTATGGAGCGCGTGTGGCATTACGCTGAACACACAGCCCCCAGGTTGCGGACAAACGTGTCGAGACACATGGTCGACTCTAGCGCGCAAATACATACTTGTACAGACAGGCCTAGGCAATCAGTCATCCTTTGATCTGATCGATTCCTTTCTGGGGATTTAGAAGACGCTAGAATTGCCTGTAAATAGGGGTTATCGGAGGTTTTTTCTCTAGAGGTCAGGAGGACAGTCAACCTCTTTAATCTCGATATGCGCCATGTGGCTGAGTTCGGGAGATGGCGTAGGCGGTTGGAGGCGGATCAGCATCGACCTATCGCGGACATGATCCTGAAGCCCCCTCGGCGACCCGGATGACTCCAAGCTCGAGATAGAATCTGAATTCGTACTACTGCCACAATCTCGGCGTAATAGAAGAAAAAAACGGATACGGCTCAAAAGTGGTGCGCGAAACATCCCGCATCAGGACGGCATCGTTGAACGCTTTTCGTAAATGCCTAGAAGTCAATCCATTGGGTCATTACCACTATGACAATGGGAAGAGCGACGCCTGCGAGAAGGGTTTGGCAAGCGATGATCCCAGCCATTAGTGGCGCATCTCCGCCCAACTGACGAGCCATGATGTAGGAGGATGAAGCGGTCGGCAGCGCCTGGAACAGGAGTGCTGCAATGGCAGCTTTCCCTTCAAGCCTGAACAGATGACAAGCTCCAAGCGTGACGAGCGGCATGACTAAGAACTTCACCAGAGACGAATAGCCGACCGGGCGTAGCCATTGCTTAATGCTCCCGAACTCAAGCGCGGCACCCACGCAGAGTAAACCGAGCGGCAGTGACGCTTGACCCAAGGCTTTGAGCATCGGCTCGATACCAACTGGTAGCCCCCAGCCTAAGACCTGGATCAACCCGCCGGCGAAGCAAGCGAGTACAAGTGGGTTCAGTGCCAACTGCTTGAGCACTTTGCTAAATGTCATTCTGCCGCTAGATCCGAACCTTGCGAAAACAAGTACGCACAGGATGTTAACTGTAGGCACTATCGCAGCGTTCGCGACGGCTGCCAGCGCTACGCCTTGCACACCAAACAAACCCGCCGCGGCAGAAACGCCAACGTAATTGTTGAAGCGTATGCCACCCTGAAAAACTGACGTGAATGTCGCATTGTCCCGAGTGATCAACGCTCTTGCTCCCAATAGCATTAGCGACACGACTACAGTCGACAATATAAGCACCGAGACCATGCTTTGAATGGGCACTCCATCAAGCTTGGCGGTCGCCAGTCCGTGAAAGAAAAGTGAAGGAAGCAATACGTAATATGCCAAGCGCTCTGCCTGCGCCCAGAAGGTATCCGCTAGAAATTGACGATGCTTGAGCCATGCGCCCAGCGCGATCAAAAAAGCGATGGGTAACAAGGCAATCAACAAAGAAAGGGTCATGCGCCCGCCTTGATTTTTTGCACCAAACGTTCACAGCCCGCGGTCAGGATGGACTCATCGGTAGCAAAGGAAAGCCTGAGATGTCCTGGCATCCCAAAAGCGCTACCTGGAACAGTTGCTATGCCCGCCTCAAGGAGCTTGAGCGCGAAGGCCTGATCATCATTGATCGTTTTGATCCTAGGAATAAGATAAAACGCGCCTTCTGGACATGCGACATCAATAGCTTCGCAGGCCCGCAGGATTTGGAGCGCGGCATCACGTCGCTGTCGATAAATTGCATTTCGCTCGCCCACCAACGCTTGAGGCCCAGTCAATGCGGAAACCGCCGCCAACTGGCTCAGGGTGCTGGTCTGAGTACAGTTCTGTGATTGAACCGAGCTGATCGTCGTGATCAATGACGTTGGCCCACACCCCCACCCCACTCGCCAGCCGGTCATTGCGTAAACTTTAGATACGCCATCCACGATCAGGATACGGTCTCTCAAATCAGGCGCCACCGCCGCCAACGTTTGGTAGGGATCATCCGTGTAACGAATTTCTGAATAAATGTCATCTGATAGCACCATCACCCCTGGATATCGACGCAGCACTTCGGCGATGGCCAACAGTTGCTCACGTGAGTAGAGCGCTCCTGACGGGTTGCCCGGCGCATTCAAGACGATCCACTTGGGCGACGTTGCCCGGCTAAGCGCTGCATCCAAATGCTCTGCAGTGAGGCGAAAACCTTGTTCTCTTGTAGTCGAAACAATCAGCGGTCGCGCGCCGCACATCTTGATCATGGCGGGATAACTCGCCCAATAGGGCGCGGGCACGATCACCTCGTCGCCACTTTTGAGGGTCGCTTGAAAAGCGTTGTAGATGATTTGTTTGGCGCCACAGCCGACGGCCACTTGATCATCGGCGTAATCGAGGTTTCGAATTTCTTTCATGCGCATTCGGATCGCGCGACGAAGTGGTTCAATACCGTTAGACGGTGAGTAGGTCAGGCGACCGCTGAGCGCAGCGTGCGCAGCTTCAAGAACGTGTGGCGGCGCGTTGAAGTCTGGCTCGCCCAATGTCAGGTCGATGACATCCCTGCCCTGCGCTCGCATCAACGCCGCTCGCTTTGCCATGATCAGGATAGGAGACTGCAGGATATTGTCTGCGGTAGGTGGAGTGCTCATGTCGCCCTCAAGAATGCGTCTGGATGGGCACCACGATAAGAAGTCGGACTCTAAAATAAAAACGATTTAAAATTCAGCAAACAACAAGTATCACTCATGGGTCGGTGTGCGGAGAATAAGCTTTCACGGCGTTCGCCAGGGCTGAAGCCAATCGCCTAAGCGGACGCTCTTCGCGCTCCAGTAATACAACGCGCCTGGTTTTTTGAGGCGTGCCGAACGGCTCAAAGGCGAGTGTGGTCAGGCTTTCGACTTGTTGCTGAGCGAGAGGAATGATGGATACTCCAAGTCCGCTTGAAACCATCTGGATAATCGCATCTTGGCTATCAAGCTCCATGCTGGTCTGCACCCGCATCCGCATAGTGCGAAGCTCCCGCTCAATGGTTCGACCCGCCCAGGCACGACGATCAAAGCGAATAAACGGCTGACTTTTGAGAAGAAGCTGCAAGTCCTCATGCGCGAGTGACACAGGCGCGATGATCCAGAAACCTTCCTCGTAAAGCACCGTGCTCACCAGGCCATAAGGGTGTGGTTTCACCGGCTCTGTGGTGATCGCAACATCTAGTTCGCCCGCTTCTACGCGCGTGGCCAACTCAGCAGACATGCCCGACGCAACAGTGATGCGCAGGTGCGGATGCAGGGCGCGCAATGCAGACAGTGCGAGGGGCAAAACGCCTGCCAGTGCTGTTTGGATGGCGCCGATTCTAAGCCTGCCCCGTAACTCGCTGTCGCCGCCAAGCTCAGAGGAGATGCCGTCATACAAGGCTAGAATTTCTCTCGCGCGCTCCACGGCGATATGGCCCGCATCCGTCAGTACCGGCAACCGTCGTGAACGGTCAAACAGGAGCGCGTTGAAATCCTCCTCCAACGACCGAACATGAAGGCTGACCGCTGACTGGGTGAGATGAACGGCGTCCGCTGCTCTGACGAAAGAACCGTGTTGGGCAATAGCAAGCAGTGTTCGAAGTGCGCGTAGAGACATAGCCATCATCCAACAAGTTGATGAGCGAGCTTACCAGTTGGTGCAGGCGTCTTGTTTGGACGCAGAGATCTTCCCTGCGATCCAATATGACCTGTGGCGAAATAGCGCACCCAGGAAAAATTTACTTCACTCTTTAAAGCGGGCTAAATAGTTGCCCCTTCGCGGCGATTTCATTTATGAGCTCGTTGAAACGTATCCGTCCCTGGATTGCCTGTCTGGCTGTCCTGCTCAATCTGTTCGCTATGCCGATGAGTCGTGCGATACAGGCACCAGACGTGCGCCTGATGCTTTGGGGTGGTTTTTGTTCAGGTGGGAACTTGAGCGCCCTTCCTGCAGACCTCGGCAAAGTAATTGATGCCCTGCAGCTGCCGCAATCGAAACCTGTCATGCAGCACGGCGACTGCTGTTGTGGTCATGCGGGACTTGCAGCGTTACCGTCCAACTACTACCGGCACTACCTACCGCCGTACACCCCCAATACCGCCCTCGAAAATCCTGAGTTGCCCACGCTACATCCGAGAGTTCGTTGGCCAAGCCTAAGTCCACGCGCATCCCCTTTCGCCTGATCACAACACCGCTGACCTCATGCGGTGCTGCTCTCTTTAAATCCTTCTAGCGGCCTGCGATGGACGCTGAACGCCCTTAAAGTTTCTTGATCATCAGGAAGTGCGTGCTATGCCTGCTTCAACCACTTTGCGCCCTGCAAAGGCATTGTCTGTGTCCCGCCCCCTTTGGCCCCTGCTTTCAATAGGCGTGCTCGCGTTGAGCCCGCTGTCAGTGGCATTAGCTGAAGCCAGCAGAATCGAAAATTCAACCCTGACCCTAGGTGCGGTCAGCATTCAGGGCTCGGCAAGCGGCCCTTTGAGTACCAGCAACGTTCTCAGCTCGGTGGATATTCTCGGAGGAGACATCCTCGAAAAAATGCCAGTAAATTACAGCTGGGAACTGTTCAGTCGCGCACCGGGTGTCATGCTCACTGAATTCAACCAAGGCACGACCTCAGGGAAAATTTCCTTCCGTGGCTTTAACGGTGAAGGCGAAGTGAATGCCGTAAAGCTTTTGATCGACGGCATTCCGAGCAACAGCAACGACGGCAATATGCCGTTCATGGACATGATTTTCCCCATGGAGCTGGACAGCATTGAGGTGGTGCGTGGCACCAGCGATGCGCGTTATGGTCTGAACAACATTGCCGGCAACGTCAACATGCTCACCCGCACAGGTGGCGACTACAACAAGGCGCGGCTGCGTTATGGAAGCTTCAATACCCAAGAAGCACAGCTGGCCAAGGGAATTGAGAGCAGCAACTGGACTCAGAATTACTTTTTCGCCTATCAAAAATCTGATGGCTACCGGGATCATGCCGAAGCCGACAAGTTTTCAATGTCTGGCAAATGGTTCTACACGCCGGACGATGACAGCTACCGTATCGGCCTTATTGCTCGTCACTACGAAACTGAAGCTCAGGAGCCAGGTTATCTAAGAGAAGACGATGCACGTCATCACCCGGAAATGACCAACAGCTTCAACGCTACTGACAAGGGTACGCGTCGCATGAACCAAGTCAGTCTGCATTTTGATACAGACCTGGCTGATAACCTCGCTTGGTCAGCGAAGACCTACGTCAACACCTTCGATGACAGGCGTTGGACGCAATACTGGAGCACCAGCGCTCAACAGGAACGCGACGCTTACGAGACGCAATATGGCGCGCTAACCTCCGTGACCTGGCGACCGCAAGTCAGCTGGCTTTACGACTTCGCCTTGGAAGGAGGCGCAGACGTACAGCAGCAGCAAAATAAAAGTGAGCGCTATCGCACTAGAGACCGCACACGTCTAGCTACCACCCGCGACCAACAGTTCGACTTCGACACCTACGGCGCTTATGTCCAGGCAGAGATCAAACCTTTCGAGTCTCTGAAGATCGTACCCGCCTACAGGGTCGACAAGATCCAGGGCGACTTCACTAATGAAATGACCGGCACAGATTACGACATCAACGACTACGGGCTGATCAAGCAGCCGAAGATCAGCGTTGTCTATTCTCCCTGGGACGTTGCCAGCTTCTATGCGAACTGGGGACGTACCTTTCAAGTGGGCACCGGGGCGGCGGCTTACAAGATACCTCCCCGGGATACCGATCTGGCACCCTCGATCAACGAGGGCTGGGAAACCGGAATCAAGTTCACGCCGGATGACTGGGTAGACGGGCGCGTTGCTTATTGGCAGCAAGAGGCCTCGGGGGAAGTTAGTCGAAGGCTGAACGACCCAAGCGGCGAATCCGATAATGTTGGTGAAACACGGCGCTGGGGTTACGACTTGCAGATGAACCTGTATCCGAACGAACGCACCAATATCTGGATGGCCTACTCTTGGCAATATTCGAAAATACTCCAGCCGAGTGCCACGTTGCCTAACAGCAAAGGTCAGGAAATCGACCACATCCCGCATCACCTCTACAACGCGGGAATCAGCTACGACGCGACACCAGCATTACATCTGACGGCCTGGATGAACGGCCAGACCAATTACTACCTAGAACGGGAGAATAAAAAAGGGACGTATGGCGGTTACGTGCTGATGAACCTCGGCGCAACATACAAAGTGACACGATCAGTTAGTGTCGACTTACAGCTGAAAAACCTTACAAATCGTTATTATGAATATGCTTGGTATGACCCGGACGGTGCCCAGGCATCCCTACATTCCCCGGGTGATGGCCGTGCGCTTTACACCGGAGTGACTTTGGACTTCTGAGGAGGAATTCTGTTGAGGCCTATTAGGCCTCATCAGCTCCAAGGAATGCGCGTCTTCCTCACCGCAATCCGATTAACTAAGAGAAAGCTGGTTGGTAACTAATCGGCTGAGAAATCTATATGTATTAGGCTCATTCACTGTCGCATTCGAATACAATCTTACGCGATCTAGAAGCCAACAGCTTAATCAGTTCTTGCAGTTGACATGATCGAAAATGAGCATGCATAGATTGTTCGTCGCGCCAAAAAAATTCGATTATCCAACTATTCGATTCGGCGACCTTCCTCAACTCACATCCTGCAACACCTGAAGAACCAATCTCCAACAGCCCAAGAATATTACAAATCTTATCTGCAAATTCATCATCCATGTTCACTTCGAACCCCATAGCGCTCTTCATAAGCCCCGACATAAAACCAATCTCCAAATCGAAAAAATAATTAGGCCGTGCGAATTACCAATACACCGCACAAGGATGTTCAAGTTACTAAATTTATCCCTAGGTGAGATTGGGCTATGCTGCAGCGTTCTAGGTTAAAGTTACGATAGACGAAAATAAGTTAAAAACATGACAAAAAATTGATGATTTCTGCCAAAATCACCAGAACCCACAAGGTGCTCTCCCGGAAGGTGTAACACAAATGCTTGTAAGATCTGTTCAGTTCATGACTTATCCCGAAGTTAGCCTTCTCGACTTAGCAGGCCCTTTGGATGTTTTTATTGCGGCTAACCACTTTGCAGACCCGGATCATCCCCCCTACTCCTTATCGATCCTTTCTTTAAGTGGAACCACTGAGATTTTCTCTAATTTCTCATTAAACGCTGCGGTTTTGGGAGCGGAAACACCGGGAGCGCACACGCTGATCGTCCCAGGCGGGCCTGGCATCCACAAATTTTGTGATCATCCAAAGTTTTTTACACATTTTGTAAGACATGCTGAAAATGCAAAGCGTCTAGTTTCCGTTTGCACGGGGGTATTTGCGCTAGCGAGAGCTGGAAAACTAAACGGGCGACACGTTACTACTCATTGGTCTGCCTATGACAAATTGGAAACAGACTTTCCATTTGTAAACGTAAGGCGCGGCCCTATATTTATTAATGACGGGGACTTATGGACTTCAGCGGGTGTTACTTCCGGGATCGATTTGGCGTTATCAATGGTTGAAGCCGACTTGGGGCATTCTGCTGCACTCGAAGTAGCACGACATCTGGTTGTTTTTTTAAAACGGCCAGGAGATCAAGATCAGTTCAGCTCATCTTTGACGTTACAGTCAAAAAGCAGTCAATTCTCAGATCTTCACGCTTGGCTAAATAGCAATCTTAATAGCGATTTATCGATATCTTCACTAGCAAATTTTATGAACATGAGTGAAAGAACTTTTGCACGTAAATATAGTGAAGTCACAGGTAGCACGCCGAGTAAAATGGTCGAGCAGATTCGCCTAGAAACGGCTTGCCACTTACTTGTGACGTCAAACTCGCCACTCAAAGCAATCGCCAATAAGTGTGGGCTAGGTGACGAGTCAACGTTTATTCGTAACTTTACAAAAAAATACTCCGTCACGCCCAAGGAATATCGAGAGCGGTTTAAGCCGCTTCTCTGAAAGGTTTTTCACATTAAGCGGCGGACTGAATACTATACTAACTTAGTATTTATATATTAAGCGTAATATCGAGCTTGATTCTTGGAAAAACATCTAGTTCGCTATTTTTTTCTTCCAATTTTTTTTCACGGAAAAACATTCGCCGATACTCAGAAGGCGACGTGCCGAGGTGCACAGCGAATTGCTGCCTCAACGATAAAGGCGTTCCAAATCCTGCCTCACCGGCTACACATTCGATAGGCAGGTCAGTCGTTTCTAACAGCTCCTGCGCTCTGACAACGCGTTGAGCATTCAACCACTTTGAGACGGTACTGCCAGTCGATTCCCTGAATCGACGAGTGAAGGTGCGCCTACTCATTTTCGCCATGTCCGCCATTACGTCGAGCGACAGATCACTGGCCAAATTCATACGAGCCCATACCAGCACATCAGACAAGTGAGTCTCGCTGGATAGCTGCGGCACAGGATGCTCAACGTATTGAGCTTGGCCGCCCTGCCTGTGCGGCGGTGTCACCAGCATTTTTGCGGTGCGATTCGCTACATCGGCGCCGAGCCGCTGCCGTACCAAGTGAAGGCAACAATCTATTGCCGCAACGGTTCCTGCAGAGGTAATGATGTTGCCATCACTGACATAGAGCACTTCAGGCCTGAAACGAACTTCTGGGAACCGTCGCCCAAACTCGTCTCTGACTGCCCAGTGAGTGGTTGCTTCTTTGCCATCAAGAAGCCCGGCATCGCCGAGCACGAATGCTCCCAGACATAGCCCGACGATGAGCTTTTCCTGGAAATTTGCACGTTGTAAGGCTTGCACAAGCTTTGCAGACGCTGCGACCGAATGATCACCCCACGCCGGAATGACAATTACGTCGGATGCCTCCATCAGTTCCAGGCCATGATCGACCGCTAAGCCTATGCCCTGGTCGCTTATCACCATTCCCGGAGCCTCTGCACAGTAACTGACCTCGTAATGAGGTTCACCGGGTGCAGATTGAGCTGTTCCAAGCACCATTCCAGGGACGGAAAGATGAAACAGGCTGACTCCGTCAAAAGCCAGAACAGCAACGCGTGTGGATTGCATCAGTCAGCCTCACATTCGAGAACAGCGCAGGTTTTATGGCCCGATTATATCGCAATCTGTCATTCAGGCCACTGTTGAGTCCCAGAGTATTGGGCAAGAATGGAGTCACTGATGCAATAACAGGATTAACGAGATGAACTTTAAAACACTTCCAATCGCCCTTGGCCTTGCCTGCACTGCCGCAACCTCATCGGCATTTGCGAGCTCCGAGACTCTCAATTCCCCGGACGCGGCCCATAAAGTCGACTTGCAGCAAGTTCGGAACGCAACGGTAAAAATCTCCTACGGCGGCACGACCTTTCTGATCGACCCGATGCTGTCCAAAAAGGGTACCTACCCAGGATTTGAAAATACCTACCGTAGTGACCTGCGCAATCCCTTGGTTGATCTGACTGAGTCGCCCGAAAAAGTGATCTCTGGTGTAGACGCTGTCATCGTCACTCATACGCATCTTGACCACTGGGACGATGCCGCACAAAAAGCACTGCCGAAAGACATCCCTCTGTTCACGCAGCATGAGGACGATGCGAAGTTGATTCGCTCCCAAGGCTTCAAGAATGTGCGCGTACTGACTGACGAAGCTAAATTCGGCGGCGTCAAAATCACCAAGACCGGTGGTCAGCATGGCACCGACGAAATGTATGCAGTACCCGCTTTAGCGAAGCCTCTTGGCGAAGCAATGGGCGTTGTTTTTCAAGCTCCAGGCTACAAGACCCTTTACCTGGCCGGTGACACTGTCTGGCGTAAAGAGGTCGACCAGACCATTGAGAAATATCATCCCGAAGTCATCGTACTGAATGCCGGGAAAGCAATGATGACCGGCTATAAGGGATCGATCATCATGGGCGAGGAAGACGTTTTACGCGCCTCAAAGGCTGCGAAGGACGCGAAAATCGTCGCAGTGCACATGGACGCAATTAACCACATGTCCCTGACTCGTGAAGAGCTGCGCACATACGTCAAAAAGCAAGGTATCGAGAGCCGGGTCGATATTCCGGAAGATGGCGCTTCACTGGAGTTCTGACTCAAACCTTTTGGGTTCGGAATAAGGCAGGTGCTATACCTGCCGATCTGAGCCTTCGCCACCCATTCCCTAAGCTCGGATAAATTGACCGGAGATCGTTCATGAAACGTGGCCTTGTAGTAGTTGATCTGCAAAACGAATACCTACCCACTGGCAAGCTACCTTTGACCGGGATCGACACCGCTGTCGAGAATGCTATCCGAGTGATCAGCCACGCCCGTGATACGGGATTTCCTGTTTTCCACATACGGCATGAGTCCGCTGAAGGCGCTCCGATCTTTGCAAAGGGATCCACAGGTGCGGAAATTCAACCAGATGTAGCTCCCCAAGGTAATGAAACTGTAATCGTAAAAAAACACATCAACGCCTTCAGAGAAACTGATCTAAAGCAGCAGCTGGATGGCTCAGGCGTACAGGAAATCGTGGTCATAGGCGCGATGAGCCACATGTGCATAGACGCCGTAGTACGTGCGGCAGCGGATATGGGTTATCCGGTTACTGTGCTGCACGATGCCTGCGCGACCCTGGATCTCAAATTTGGTGGTGTAAACGTTCCAGCCGCTCATGCACATGCAACGATGATGGCAGCCTTTGAGTTCGGCTACGCCACTGTCAAATCGGTGGACGAGTACCTGTCGGCCTAACCGCGCGACGACTTGACTTTGCGGGGCCCCATGGGGCCCTTGCCTTCATCATCAACGCACTAGCAATTTGATGGCGCCGGCAACGAGTTAAGCATTCATCGCCTCAGATTCAGACGGACTATACCTTGTCAGGATCGTCCCGCTTGTGCGCTAGCCGACTATACCGATCTCTTTGAACACTCCAGCCTTGGAACGCAATAACTCCTCAATGTAGGTATCGCGAGCCCTTTCGAAACGAAATGTAGGGATTGGCATTGAGATTGCAAAACGGCCTAACACTGTATCCAGCGCGACAGCTGTCGTGGTGATGCCCTCGATGAGTTCACCGTGATCGCTTGAAATCCCGATTTTGCGAATATTGTCCAACTGTTTCAGCAGCGTCAGCAATACCGCCGTCTCCTGCTTCGTAGCGATTTCAGCTGCAAACAGAGCCTTAAGTCCTCATTTTTGTCTAGAGCCAAGAGCGCCCGTCCAGCAGATGTCCCATACAACGGGGTATCCAACTGGCCAAGACGTGGCACCACCTGTAACTCACGATCAGCAACAACACGGTCTTCAACGATCAGTTGGATGCCGGCAGGCCTCGAAAATACAACCGTCTCTTGAACCACCTCGCTCAGCTTATGCAGCCAAGGGCGAACGACAGTCATGCGGTCGACATGGGCATTCGCGACAAGCCTTAACAAACCCGCCCCGAGACTGATTCCTCCGGCTCCTTCACTCCGAATCATTACCTGCTCTTCCAGCGCTCCTACGATGCGCTGCACCGTTGAGCGAGGCAGATCTACCGCCTGGGCTCACTTGTTTTCCTGAGCGCTATCGGGGTATGGACTCTGTCAGGAGAACAAGCCGCACTCATCATGATGATCGTGCTACCTGTCTTGCTCTCCCAGGCATTCTCCTCACACCCAGTGCCACGCGTGGCAACCGCCAAGTTACTGGGGGAGCCTTGATCGCCATCCCTGTCGCTATCCTGTTTGTACTCAGTTCGCTTGCGCAGGGTTCGGGCGATTTCGAGATGTTGATCCTGGTGCTTTCTGCGCCTCTTTTTCTGGGGCTGATGAGCATGACGTCACCGACACTCGCCCCCTACGGGCTTGGTTTCTGCCTCACCTTGGCTGTGCTTGTTCAGCCGAGCAACTACATGACATTTGCAGTCGATCAATGCCTGTCCACGGGACTGGGAATCGCAGCGGGCCTCGGCTTGCTGTACGCAGGGTTTGATCTGTTAGGGCCGCCCAAGGCCACATGGCTGCAGCGACGAATTATCAGAGCACTTAATTCCGACTTGGGAAAAATGCGGAAAAAGCGATTGTCAGCCAACTGGCTTACACAACGTGCGGCTGAGCGTCTGGCCTTTCTCGCTGCATACGAGCCGCCATCGCCGGTCGGTAGGAAGCTGACACAGCGTGGGCTTAATGTATTTGAGTCTGGCCACCGCATGACCGTGAACTCAATCAAGCAGCACCAAGCATCAAATTCCACGCTCCAATAATGAATTTAAAGGTATACAAAAATGCACAACCATCAGGCTGATGCTAACTTCATGCGAGATCTCCAAGAGGCTGCCCCCGAAATGGTCGCGGCATTTTTCAACTTTGACAAAGCTGTATTCAACAAGGATGTCGGTAGCCTGAATTTAGCCACGCGGGAATTAATCGCTGTTGGCGTAGCAGTGACTACACAGTGTTCTTCTTGCATTACCGACCATGCGAAGCGAGCCATCAGCGCGGGGGCGTCGAAGCAAGATGTAGCCGAGGCGATCATGTTAGCGACAGCGCTTCGAGCGGGTGGAGGGATTACCCATGGATGGCAAGCGATGAAAGCTGCCCATCAAAGTGATGAGTCACGACGCTAAAGCAGTATTCGTCTGGGTACGTTTCAAAAAAACGCTATCGGATCGAAGCTGCGCGTCGCGGCAATCCGATCTTTGCACAGAAATAAAACGTGATGTGGACTTGCTTGGCGTGCCCGACCCTTCGAGTCTGGAAAAACATATGTGAGGCATTCAATCAGTCCATTAATGCAAGTTAGAGTTTACCAAACGAGGTCATTCTCATCTAATCACTTCACTCGAAAGTAATGGGTGCCAAACACACGGTGGGCACGCATAAGTATAGCACGGGATGTCACCCACCCGACTTTATCGCCTTTTAGCAAACAATTTCGGTCGCTCCGGGTAAATCGGTATGAATATTTTACCGTGAGCAGGATGAAGGCACACGAGCGGAAAGAATGTCGGGGTATGGAAAAAGACTTATCTCCTACCGATCTGAGAGAACGAACGTCGGCAAGCGTCGATCTCAAAGCTCAGCTCTTCGATCAGCGACGAAAGTGCGGAACTGGACGCAAGGATATCACCACGGACAGCGGTAACAAGAAGATCCACACGACCAGAACAAGGTTCGTAAAGTTTGATAGTAAGGGTGCCATCTGCGCTCAATGTACAATCGCACGAAAGTGGTCGAAAAGCCGACTCGAGAGCCTTTCGCAACTGAAGCGCAGAAATTCCTGCTAGTATTTTTGACACCCGGAGACGCCCTATCAGAGGGTCTACTAAACTCAACCTATAATAGATTGCTTTCAGTCACATTCAGAAGCAAACATGCTCACCGCCTCAACCGCATCGCTTGTTCCCCTTTGGATTTGGGATATAACCTCTCCCGCTTGATCAGCCAGCATCACGCCGCGCTGTGCACGTTCGCGCGTAGAAACCATGCTCGCCACCGCGTCGCGTGTCTCAGTAAGAATTCTACCGATCATTTCTGCAATTTCCGCTGTAGAGCGGCTTGTACGTCCCGCCAGCTGTCTGACTTCATCCGCCACTACCGCAAATCCACGACCTTGGTCACCGGCACGTGCTGCCTCGATTGCAGCATTCAGCGCAAGTAGGTTGGTCTGTTCAGCGATACCCCGTATAGTGTTGACGATAGCCGTTATTTGCTCCGATCTATCCCCCAACTCTCCAACCAATCGCGCAGATATTCCAATGCTCTCAGCTATTGAGCGCATCTCAATCGCTGTCTCGTGAATGACCTGCGCTCCTTGTTTTGCAACTCGCTCAGTTTCAGCGGAAATATGGTACGCACGTGATGCACCTTGGGCATCTTCGCCAATTTTCTCAATGCGAGCGGTAATGTCGCTAGCAAATTTTATAATCTTGATTAACTTCCCATCACGATCGTAAACAGGATTATAACTTGCCTCCAGCCAGACCGTTTTGCCGCTCTTGGCTATTCTTTTGAATTGGCCGCTAAAAAAATCGCCCGCATTCAGGCGTCGCCAAAAATCAATGTATCCTTCTGTGCGAGTCAACTCCGGCTCACAAAACAAACTATGATGCTTCCCTTTTAATCCGGACACATCATAACCCACAACATTTAAAAAGTTCTGATTTGCACATATTATATTTCCACATGTGTCAAATTCAATAATTGCCATCGCCCTGTCAATCGCATTCAATTTCGCGCGCAATTCTGAATCTCGAGCGACTTGCTCCGTTACATCAAAGGCGAATTTTATTATTTTTTCGACTTTCCCAGATGCGCCCAACAGTGGGCTATAAGTGGCTTCAATCCAAATAACTTCACCAATCTTCGTAATCCGAGGAAAGGTGCCAGACAATGACTCTCCTAACTGCAGCCTCTGCCAAAAAGAAGGATATTCAGGGCTTCGGCCAAAGCTCGCCAGGCAAAAGTCTTTGTGCGTTTTGCACAAAATCTCGTCAGCATGATAACCAAACAAGCGCAAAAAATTATTATTCGCACTTGCCACATTTCCCTCTGCATTAAATTCAATGATAGCCGTTGACCGATCAAGAGCCACAAACAATTCGTTAAGCTCGCTGCTTTTAGCTTCCAAATCGGATAGTTTTCTTTTCAGTGCTTTATTAAACATGATCAGCCCTTAGTAAATGATAACGAAATGAATAGTTATTGCGCAAAACCTAATGGATAACTCTCTACCCCTCAAGCTCAATCCACACCTAAATATCAACTAGCCATTGGGCTAAAAATAGAGGGCTACCGTCAACTCGCGACCAGGATAAATATGACTTTTTATAAACACCAGCAACAAGCAAAAATAATTCTGCGCTTTTCTTTAGTATTGCGCTTTTCTTTGATTATCAATTCAAATGCAATAAAAACGGAATTGAATGCAGGGCGGGGCAAAAGCTATAATAGAATTTTCTGTGACCACGAATGAATGATGGATATCTACGGCGCTAACAAACTACATTTTCATGACATAGGGGATGCGTCAGAGCACTTCCAAAGCTACGATAATTTCATGTCGATAACTCCGGGTTTGAACGGGACGCTAGACTATGAAAAAAGGATTTGTGTTATGGGCACGTCATTCGTAAGTCTTTCTTATAGCCAGTCTGGATGGGGATATAGAACGTCGAACGAACTGGATGGTTTCTCTATTACAGTTCCACATTCTGGCTTTATGCAATGGCGCAACCATAATGGAATACACAGGGTCGAGCGAGGAGCTCTCGTAATCGCTGACCAGAGAGAAATATTTCTCGCGAATTATGCCGAGGGAATAAACTACACAACGATATATATTTCCAACGCTGACATGGCAAAACAACTTACCTTGATCTTAGGCTACTCCCCTAAATCGAGAATTTTTTTCGACCAAAGAACAAGCGAACGATGGCAGATTAATTCTATCCAAAGACTCGTAGAAACCATTTTAGATTTTTCGGAAAAATCACCAATATTTGTAAAAAGAGTTGCTGACAGCCTAAAAGAAAGCTTGATAGGTTTTTTTCTCTGCAACTTTCGTAACAATTACACTTTGAGTATCCTGGGCCCCAAAAGATCCATGACGCTTACGCCTCACTTAATCAACATGGCTGCAGAATACATGGCATCCAGTGTAGACCCACACTTAACCGTGTGCGAAGTCGCCACCCATGCAGGCCTTAGCGTTCGCTCTCTGCAAATGGGGTTTAAGAAATTTAAGAACACTACGCCTATCGTCTTTTTGCGAGAGCAGAGACTGGAAAAAGCGAGGCGTATGTTAAACATGGAGGATAACTCCCTCACTCCAAAAGAAATTGCATACGCGTGTGGCTTCACCAATTATCAATCCTTTTGCAAATACTACAGTCTTAAATATTTCATTCATCCTTCGTTCATAGGACAGCCCTCTCTTCGTAAGAAATCGTGACACACACGGGTTTATTAGGTGCGAGCAAGTTGAGAGAGGTGATTGGTGGCGGCTGGAAGATCAGCGAGCACGCAGCGGCGGCTCCTGGGCTTTGCTGCGGGCTCACCTAGGGTACCGCGCCTGGTACGCGCATTCCAATAAAGCAGCTCTTAAAGTATTTTCAAATGCACCAATATCAAACTTTAAACTTTTGAACGAGATGGTTCAAGTTAACCGCTAGCCGACTGAGTTCATTGCTGGCCTTAATTGTTTGATTTGCACCCTCGCTGCTTTGGATCGCTAAAGATCTAATGCTCAACAAGCTCCTGTCAACGTCTCTAGCGACGTGTGCTTGTTGCTCCGATGCGACTGCGATCTGTAGGTTACGCTCGTTGATTTGAAGAACGGAATCCGTGATCTGCCGCAATGATTGACCCGCCCCCTCAGCTGTCCTTTTAGTATTATAAACTTCTTCAGTGCTTCGACGTATTGAATCGACTGTTGTTGAGGATCCACTCTGAATTGCTGTTATCATTTTCTCTATTTCCAAGGTGGAAATTTGAGTTCGATGCGCGAGCGCTCTCACTTCATCAGCAACAACAGCGAACCCCCTCCCTTGTTCGCCTGCGCGTGCGGCTTCAATTGCGGCGTTTAAAGCCAACAGGTTGGTTTGCTCCGCTATACTTCTGATTACGCCTACGACTTGGCTTATATCTTCCGCCTGTCCCGCCAATTCTGTCACCTGAGAGGCGGAGCTTTCCACGAGCTCTGTCAAAGTCTCTACGGCAGACAAAGTTTCGGAAACACGGAGATTACCGAGCTTAGCCGCCTCACTAGACTCCTGGGCTGCTTGGGAGGTAGAGGTTGCGTTACGAGCAACTTCTTCAACTGCGGAAGTCATTTCTGTTACAGCAGTGGCAGCTTGTTCAATTTCGCTATTCTGTTGCTGAAGATGCCGATCCGCAGCCTCAGTTATGGAGGTCATTTCGACTGCAGCTGAACTCAGCTGGATGGACGCTTCAGAAATTTCTAAAACTGTGTCCTGGAGATTCTTAGACATAAGATTGAGGGCAACCATTAGCCTAGAAACCTCATCTGTGCCCGTAATTTCAAGACGCCGCGTAAGATCCCCCGACGCAATTTCCTCAGCAAGCCTGAGCGAGTCCCCCACAGGCTTTACTATACTGCGCGTCAATGCTATAGCTAAAACAATAGTAAGCAAAAGAGAAACGACAACAATAGTAACAAGTACATTCACGCTTTCATTATAAACAACGTCCGCCTCGACCCCCAAAGCTTTTGCTTGTTCGGCATTGAACTGCCTAATAACATTAAGTTTTTCCTGAAATGAGCTGGCATTATCCGCTTGGGTAGAATTAGCAAATATCAAGGCCTGCTCATGCTCAGACAAGTCAAGCTTTGACAATTGCGCAAGCCCTGCAATATAAATCTTCATTGCTTGATCTGCAGCCTCGAATTGCTCCCGATCCTTCTCACCAGCCATGAGGTTCTTACGATAGTAATCGCTACGCTCTTCTAATATTTGCACCGAATGTTGGACTTTAGCTTCGGCGGCGCTTTTCCCCGCCACATTTGTTGAGTTAGCAAGCATCCTGATGCTTTCTAGCCGGGCGTTAAGCAAGGAGATTTGGATATCATCGATAGTCTGCGTACTCGGCAAAGCATTTTCTGCTAACTGTTGTCCGGCGGCCCTTAAGTGAGATAGCTGCACGTAAGCGAAAACACCTAAGAAAATGAGAATGGCAGTGATACTTCCGAAACATAAAGTAGCTTTAGTTGAAATACCTAAATTCTTGAAATTCATAGCGACTCCGACAGTCGTCTTTCATCACAAGCTAGCTAGCCTGGACAAGTATTTTAATAGAAATAATGCATATTATTGCGCTAGGCAATAACCTTAACTAATTTTACTGCGATACGGAAGTAGCTCGCATGCTAGTGCGCTTCGTCACGATTCGTCGACAAGACTAATTTCCGCATTAAATAATTCATCATCAAGCTTCTTCAAGGTTCGGACACTTTTAATCAACACTTTCTTATAGTCACGAAATGCCTCCCAAAGCGGATCATCCGGGTCATCCGGAATCTCCATTTCGAGATTGGCTGTAAGTGAATTGAGATAACTAAGGCTTTCGCCGATGTTACGCTTAATAGACGTTTTCAATGCTTCAAGTGAAAAATTCAGTTTCTTCAACTCTCTAGCAAGCATATAGGAAGGCAACGAGGTAGTTTTATTGGTATCACTTACGTCGAGTTGCGCAGCTTTTTCCACCTCAAGATTAGCGAGCAAAAAGGTATGCTCAAGCGCCCGCACTGAAAAAACAATCCCACCTACATCTTCTACCATCTGCATGGTAAGTTCTTCGCATTTTTGTGTTGCTTCTATATATTTTTTTAATTTAGGCATTATAGGAAACCAGCAGAGTTCGTTGACTATCATGAAATTATTATTTTCTTGTCTTCCATGACGACGAGCGCGCTGAAGCTGAACCAAAATTTTATGGCTAACTATCCCTCGCTTTGAAGATGTATTTACGCGCAATCCAGATCATATGCGTGTCTAAAACCGATAACACTGTTAAAAGAATCCGTTTTTGCAATCTAACGTTGGCTCAAGGAAGGTGGCGATGTGATCATAATACGCTATCATTTCGTCCGAAAAAAATGACAACAGGTTGACGATTCACGCCAAAAATGGATTCATGCGCACTACATAGGTGCGCAGGAATCCGCTGAATGCTAACTAAAACGATTCAGTTCATCGCTTTTGCCCAAGCTAATTTGATCGACCTGGCCGGCCCTCTAGAAGTATTTTCAACAGCCAACTATTTTTCAGATCCGAAAGCTCCGCCCTACCATCTATCGATGGTTTCGCTTGATAGCGTAGCCGCTTTGCTTCCTGATACCTATATCCACACCGCCCTTCTAGATGAGAGCTCACTAGCCCCACATACGCTAATCGTTCCTGGTGGGTTAGGCATATACGAATTCTGTAAACATCCCCAATTTAGCGCTGTATTTAAGGCTCACGTTGAGAAAGTGACGCGTCTGGTCTCCGTTTGTACAGGAGTGTTTGGACTAGGCGCAGCCGGAGCGCTCTCAGGCTGCAAAGTTACAACCCACTGGTCTGCGTATGATGAACTTGAGAAAACTCATCCAGATGTTTTACTTCGTCGTGGGCCTATATTTGTCAACGATGGACGCATTTGGACGTCAGCTGGTGTCACCTCAGGTATTGACTTAGCCTTAGCACTTGTTGAAGCTGATTTAGGGCACGCTTTAGCTTTGAAAGTCGCGAAGCACTTAGTCGTATTCTTAAAGAGGCCTGGTGACCAGAGTCAGTTTAGCTCTAGCTTAGATTTGCAAACCAGAAGTTGCACTTTTTCTGATCTGCATGCATGGGTAAATGAAAACCTTGTAGAAGACTTGTCTATCGCGGCGCTTGCCAAGCGAATGCATATGAGCGAGCGTACCTTCATAAGAAGGTACAGGACAACAACAGGGCAGACCCCGAGCAAGATGGTCGAAAAACTAAGAGTTGATGCCGTACGTCACTTGCTGGTGAGCACCGAGTGCCCTCTCAAGGAAATCGCACACTTGACGGGACTGGGACATGAGGCAAGTTTGATAAGGAAATTTTGGAAGTTTTTTGGCGTAACTCCAAGTGAGTATCGCCAAAGATTTAAGTCAACCATATGAATGTACGGTCTGACCATCAGACTGCTGATATTACTCGTCAACGAGCGTTATAGCTGATCCCGCACAGTAAAATTGTGAGCAAGAAGGCCCCATAAGGGCCTCCTTGCAGAAGGTGATTACTTGCTCAGCCAAGACTCAACTGTCGCGGCGCCGTGCTTGGATTTCCAATCTTTAAGCGTTTTGTGGTTACCACCCTTGGTTTCGACGACTTCACCAGTGTGAGGGTTTTTATAAACCTTCAACTGGCGAGGCTTGCGACTGCCCACTTTGGACTCGGCTACTGGAGCCCGTTGACCGGCTTGCGGATCAAGCAGGTTGATCACGTCCTTGAGGCTGTAGCCGTATTTTGCGAGCAAATCGCGCAGCTTCGTTTCGAATTCGATTTCTTTCTTGAGGCCTGCATCCCCCTTGAGGGCTTCGAGAGCTTGGAGCTGTTCGGCGAGGTGTTTTTCTAGCTGGCGGAATTCTGCGAGTTTGGACATGGGAGTTTCCTGAGTAATTAGTATTGTCACGTTACGAGAGAATAGACACTCGCAGGAAGGAGAAGACTCAACTCTTAGACCCCTATAAAATGCTGGGTGTTAACGCGCTATCGGTAGGAGCGTAAGCAAAAGCTGGAGGGAGGCAACAAGTTGAGCTCCCCTTCTGTCGCGTTACAGCTTGAAACGCGAAACGACAGTACGCAGTTGCCCAGCCAGCAGCGAGAGTTCTTCCGCAGTCACAGCGTTGTCCTCTATCCCCTCCATCAATGCAAGGCTACCGTTACGAATCTCGGTCACATTGCGATTTATATCCTCCGAGACGGCGTGCTGCTGAACCGCCGCGCTGGCTATCTGGGTGTTCATTCCTACGATTTGCTCAACGCCGTCATTGATTGCATCCAGGCTGGTAGAGGCCTGATCAGCGGATTCGATGCACTCCTGCGCGCGCAGTTTTCCCGTTTTCATTTGCTCGACGGCGTCGCCTGTTGCCAGTTGCAGCTCTTGGATAATCCGGCGGATCTCTTCAGTGGAGTTTTGTGTGCGCGAGGCCAGAGTTCTGACCTCGTCGGCGACCACCGCGAATCCTCGACCCTGCTCAGGCTTAGGCACAATCATCGGCCCCCTGGTAACTTCTCGTCATTACCTGACGCTGCAAAATGGTTGCTTACCATTGGCATGCTGCTGGGACGGCTGGAGATACTCACCGTCCTGGTACTCGTAAAACCGGTTTTTTGGAGGTATTAGTCCTATCAATGAATAGGTGAATACCCATGGGCGCGAAAAAAGCCTGTCGAGCGACTCCGCCAAAGCTGTTTGGAACGAGCTGCTTATTTGGTTAGTCTTGCGGTCAATACAGCGACTTCAAGAGGAGCTCCTCGGGTGATCAAGCCGATAATGCTGTTACGCCGAGGCTTCGCCTCCATACGCTGGCGCACCAGGGTATCGCTATGGATTGCAGCAACCATTGCTGGGCTGCTGGTGGTGGCTTTCGCTAGTCTGGCAGACATGGCCTTGGCGCAGTTTGCTCAACAGACCGCTGAGCGAGCGTGGCTTCCGCTTGTTTACACCCCAATGATCGGCATGCTCGTAGTCTGGCTGACAACGCGCTTTTTTGTGGGCGCCCAAGGTAGCGGAATTCCTCAGGTAATCGCAGCAACACGACTTGCGCGTCAAGGTAAGCCCATTAACAGACTGGTTTCATTGCGCATTGCTTTCGCCAAGATAAGCCTTGGAACTCTGGCGCTGACGGGCGGCTTTTCGGCGGGGCGTGAAGGCCCCTCAGTGCAAGTTGCCGCATCCATCATGCAATTCTTTCACCGCTTCCTGCCCAATGCGCGAATCGTGCGCAGCGAGGATCTCATTCTGGCGGGAGGTGCAGCGGGTATTGCGGCAGCATTCAACACGCCCTTGGCAGGGATCGCATTCGCGGTAGAAGAACTTGGACGCAAGCTGGAGACCCGTACCAGCGGGGTTCTTCTCAGCACCATTATCCTCTCTGGGATGGTTGCCATTGCCTTGCAGGGAAACTACAACTATTTCGGTCACTTCGGCATTCAGGACATAAACCTCGACATTGTCGTCCCGGCATTAGTCATAGGAATTGGATGCGGGCTATTGGGTGGTTTGTTTAGTCGAATGTTGTTATGGCCGCAGCGGCATCCACACTTCATCATCTGGCAATGGCGGCGCCTGCACCCGGTGTGGTTTGCCGGCATCTGTGGATTGGTCGTCGCCATCTTAGGTTGGTTGAGCGGCGGAGTGTCGTTCGGTAGTGGGTACGGCATTACTTCTCAGGTCATCGCATCCGATGTAGTCCTGCCATGGCACGCCCCCATTACTCGCTTCTTAGCGACCGTAGTGACCTACTTCTCTGGTATTCCAGGAGGTATTTTCGCCCCCTCGCTCGCTGTAGGGGCCGCAGTCGGCGCCAATACCGCAGAGCTATTCCATCTGGCCGCGCAGCCCACTATTGCACTCTGCATGGTCGGATTTCTGGCTGCCGTTACTCAGTCGCCAATCACCTCCGCAATCATTGTGATGGGGTGATTAATAGCCACAGCATGGTGATCAGTCTCATGGCGGTAGCCCTGATCGCCAAGGCTGTCAGTTCAAGAATGGGCCCTGAGTTGTATCAGCAGTTGGCGCGAGGCTTTCTCGAGAGTGCAGAACCTGCCACTAAGCCAAAGATTCCTACTCGATAAGCCTACCGCGTGGTCGTTCTAGCCAGTGAGCTCAGTTTATCCTTCTCATGCTGCAGCGCTAACGTGTCCTCTGCACGAGTGATGAAGATCCACGTGCCTGCCGCATGCATCCTTAAAGATCGCTGGGTTTATTCCAGCGAGACTGATGCACCTGCATCGCTTTGCCTTTCAGTGCAGCGTTGGCGATGGAAGAAGATCGTAATCATCTATCCGATCCCTGCAATGACTGGATGTGTACGGCAACGTCTTTCAGCAGGCTTTTGAGTAGGTATTCACCCATTCCTAGCCCGCAGAAACTATATTCGCTAGCTCTTAAATCACTGTCGATTTCTCGGTGGAGACGTCTGTGTAGTCAGCTTACGATAGCGCGATCTGCATCAGTCTTCTCTCTCCGGGGCACCACTGAATGACGCCACTAAGTGCGGTTTTCCGCAACCTTCACCAAGATAATTTGTTGGTACTCGCCAACGTGAGCGATGCTGGCAGCGCACGTATTGTCGAGAGCGTAGGGAGTAAGGCAGTCGCGACCAGCAGCGCCGCCGTTGCTTGGGCGCATGGATACCAGGATGGCAATCAACTTCCCCTAAAACTGCTGACTACTACAGTTGAGTCAATGGTTCGAGTGCTTACAGTCCCCCTCACGGTCGATGTCGAAGGGGGCTATTCCGACGACCTTGAGTCGGTTGCTAAAGTTATTGACTGCGTAGTTAGGGCTGGAGCCGTTGGAATCAACATTGAGGACGGAACAGGCAGCACTGATCTGATTTTGCGAAAAATCGAAGTGGCAAAGAAGGTAGCAAACAAGCATGGAATAGACTTGTTCGTGAACGTACGAACTGACGTTTATCTGAGATGTTTGGTAGAGCCAGCGCGACAATTGCCAGAGACCCTCTTCCGTGCATCGCTGTTCGAGCAAGCAGGTGCAGACGGCATCTTTGCGGCTGGAATGGTTGAGGAAAACGACATTGCTACACTGTGCGAGGCAACGCGGCTACCCGTCAACCTGCTTGCCTGGAACGGCCAACCCGGCATGGATGAATTAACGAGTCTAGGCGTCAAACGGCTAAGCGCTGGTTCCAGCATTGCTGAATTCTTATGCGGCGCCAACAAGGCGTTCGCCAAGAGCTTCCTGCGAACGGGAAAGCTTTTCGAGTATCCATTGGACGCATATACCTACAGCGACCTGAATAACCTTATGGCAGCAAAAAAAACACCTAAGCGAAAAGTTATCTTCGCCCTATTAATCTGTAATCCGCATGAAAATCGCCGCTGTTTTCCGCACCTCGAAAGCGATTTTCACACCCATTCGAAGACGAGGCTACGCTCTAATGAGATCTTACAATCCCGCTCTTCCGCCCAGAAGCGAGATGGTAAATGCGATGCTATGCAGCGACACCGCCTATGAAGGCGTTTTTTTCACTGCTGTCAAAACTACAGGTATTTTTTGCCGCCCTACATGTGGTGCACGTAAGCCAAAGCCCGAGAATGTAGAGTTCTTTTCGCAGGCCAACGAAGCGATGGCTGCAGGTTATCGGCCTTGCTTACGATGCAAGCCATTAGATCTCGCGGCTTCCGCGCCAGATTGGGTCAAGGGGCTACTGGCCTCTGTATCTGCATCACCTGACGCTCGCTGGAGTGATGCTGAACTAACTACGCGTGGTATCGATCCGTTACGCTTACGCAGGTGGTTCAAACAAAATTTTGGCATGACTTTTCATGCATGGATGCGCTCTAGAAGGCTCGGTGTCGCCCTAGGCCGGATTTCTTCGGGCGAAACCCTGGATAACACAGCATTTGACTTAGGATACGAGTCATTGAGTGGCTTTAGGGATGCTTTCAAAAAAACATTTCAAATGCCCCCCGGTAAGGCAACTGAAACGTCCCTCCTGCTTTATCGCCATCTGACTACACCGTTGGGCCCAATGATTGCCATGGCAGAGGAACGAGGTTTGGTACTCCTCGAATTTCTTGACCGTCCAGCGCTAACCGCTGAATTAAACGAACTGCGTGGGCGTCATGGGTATTCAATTGCGCCTGGCGAGCATCTCCACATCAAGCAAATCGAAGTGCAACTAAAACTTTATTTTGAGGGAAAGCTAAAGAAATTTTCAGTACCGCTCCATATGCCAGGCAGTTCTTTTGACAGGCTTGTGTGGGCAGAGCTTTTAAAAATCGACTATGGAACCATTTCAACCTACGGTGCCATCGCTGGGGCCATCGGTAAGCCAGGTGCAAGCCAAGCAGTGGGCAATGCAAATGGACACAATCGCTTATCCATTATCGTTCCCTGTCACCGTGTCATAGCGACGAATGGAGCACTCGCCGGATATGGCGGAGGACAGCCCCGAAAAGAATTTTTACTGCGTTTGGAGAAGACTGCTTTGCAGATAACTCAACAGGACGAATTCCTGTTGGATTAGCTGCTAATCGGAACATATGCAGACACAACTAAAGAGTTCCGGAAACAGCCCCTCCGAACTCCAGAACTAATGGCGTAAGTCACCACGTGTCAGCAGGTTAATTCCACATCACCTATTTCCCAACGGTGCTGGATTGAGTGATACGCGATGAGACATCCCGGGCTAACCACAAGACGTGTTGGACAGAACCTTACGATCAGCTATTGTCGCACCAGTTTAAGCTTGGCTTCTAACGTATCAGCGAGCGTTCTAAATGCAATCAATACTACGCTTCAGGACTATCACGTTTGGTCTGATGCTTTTTGCAAGCCAACCCCGTGCAGACTCACTGGTAAGCGAAGAACAACTCTTACTGCCCATCCAGGTTGACTCACATATTGAGAAAATCGAAGCATTAATCGTTCGTCCCGTAAAGGAGGGTAAGTACCCCATTGCACTGATTGTTAACGGCTCGGCGGCAACATCTCCGTCCGCCGCACATGCCGATTGGCTTGCTCATATCGCTCACGACTTTGCGCACCGTGGCTGGCTTGCCGCATCTATTGTATGGCCCGGCTATGGTCGTTCGACCGGAAACTTCATGAATGAAGGGGGAACTTGCACCAATCCCAACGTGGCACGATTTCTCGATGCGCATGGCAGAGAGCTTGGCGCCGCATTGGCGGCTGTGCGTGAGCGTCCAGATGTAGATCCATCCTTGGCAGTAGGTGTTGGTATCTCTATCGGCGGAGCGTCAATGCTAGACCTCGCGGCTCAACCAAGTCACCCATTGACGGCGGTAGTTAACATCTCTGGCGGCGTTTACCACTACACAAATGTGGGCTCTGCGGACTCTAATTGCTCGTTATATCAAACTGATCTTGTGCGAAACCTCACGAAATTTGGCAAAGGCAACCCAACGCCAACGCTCTGGATTTACGCCGAGAATGATCCGTTTTTCAGCCCAGATCTTGTAGGTCGGATGATCGCGGGCTACCGCTCGGCGGGAGGTAATGCTGAACTGGCGCTGCTACCCCCATTCGGTAGGGATGGGCACTCGCTCTACAAACAAGAGGCCAATACCCTTTTAAAGCCTCATATCGAAGATTTTCTCAGGAGCAACCGGCTTCCTGCCATGGACGACAGCGCATTAATGCTGCTGCTTTCGAAGCTGGCGCCCGAAGACCGTGCGAGCGCTGAGGCTTATCTTCAGAGCGTTACCGAGAAAGCCATGGCCATGTCCAAGGAAAGTAGCAGCATTTACTGGTACTACGGCGCGCGCTCACTCAAGACAGCACGAAAGCAGGCGCTTAGCAATTGTCGCAAGGCAACTGGCAAGCCCTGCCAGCTCGTTGCGCAAAATATGGAGTTGATTGATGGCTGGCAAGATGTGGTTTCCCCATCGGAGAAATGAGAAGCTGCTTGGCGTATCGACCATATCGCACTGAGTAACCAACGCAAGCGGAGCGCGCAGGCTGGCACAGCCGAAGGCGTGAAGGATGGACGCCCGCAGGGCCGAGATACGGCGGGACGCGGGAGCTCGGTTCGCCACAGCCTGCCCGCGCACAGCGACTCGCCAACTGAAGTAAGTCAGTCAGATCTTGCGGCCCGACTCAGTAGCGCTAGAGAAGCCACCAACCCCACATCGGTAAACTCCCAAATTTTCCCACCAGGATAAGCAATCAAAATGGGGAGTGTATCGTAATGATAAATTGCGACTGCTGCTTTGCCAGCTCAGCGATACCTCCATTGCAGTGCGCCAGAGTAGTAGAGCACTGATCACAAGGTAGTCAGGCGATTAAGCTGCTCAACCGAAGGAAATCCCAGTGTCCGATAGCGACGTGGATAGCCCGCTTCTGTAGCCAGCAGATCGCCAAGCTCGGATTCAAGTTCACTCCAGGAGACGGTTTTGACTGTCGCTTCCCCACCCTCAACAGGTTCAACCAACGCGACGCGATCTGTCTTGGGCAACAGCGTCAGCACACCTTTTGTCCAGGCGCTCATCGATACCGTCTGGTTTGGTTGGTCAGCCATTTGGAAGAGGTTGTAGGAGGCGACGAAGATGTCGATGCCCTTTTCCAGATTGAGCTTGTCGAGCAACTCTTTCTGATTGGCATAATTACTCTGCAGCAGCAAATGCTCCAGTGTAACCAACCGACTGCTGACCCCTTCATCATCACAGTTAAACGGTATGATATCGCGACCTTCGTAGGTGTAAATATCGGTAGAGACAGCACGCCCCCTTTCAAGAGCCTGGAAAGCAAGCTCTACCATCTGACGAATTCCCTGTTCGTCCTTGTCTCCAGTGACCATCAGGACGTCTCAACTGGGCACCATGAACACTGGCCGACCTTTAACTGGCACGCGCTGAAGGACATCTGGCAACAACACCCTGCTGGTGTCGTACCCATCCGCCCACTCCCCAGCGTATAGGCCTGGAATAATCTCCCCGAAGGCTTCGTTTGTCGTATCACGCAGGTTCTCGATGGAGATCTTTACCGCCTCTTCCATCGTCACACCCCAATGTGCTTCGGGGCCATTGGTAAGGGCGGCAGTGGACTCGGGCGAATCGACAGCAAGCAGAATAACGCAGTCTCGGCCCAAAGGCTGTGAAACATAATCGTACTGCTTGTCGCCATTTTTACGGGCGTGTTCCAGTCGAATTTCTTCAAGCATGGCAAGGTTGCGAATCACCGGACGCAGCTGTGCTTTGACATTATCAAACACAGTCTCGGTTTTTCTACCCACCTCTAACAGCGTCGATACGTATCCGGTAAGAACGGCGGATTTCTGTGCTTTGTCTGCATTTTGATAGTCGCGAAAGGCATTATGGAGATTGAAGTACGATCCATCCCCATGGCGGATGCGGAACTCGTTTTTCTCAAAATTCAGATTCTCGCTGAATCCAGCTTTACGAGTCGAATCCATAAATTTTTTGGCAAATGCTTCATCAGTTAGCGGTCGATTGAAAAATTTGTCGAGCAGGGAAAAAAGCATGTACAGAATCCTTTTTGTCAGCAGGCAATTGTAAACAGCGGGAATTGGGCAGGCTTAAACTTGTTCAGCGCTTGGGACGGCTGCTCTCCATATCGACAGCTATCAGACGAAATTGACGTTACGTAGCGGAAAACGAGCAGCGCCAATCATGTGCCTGATTGTAGTGGATGTGTGGATACTGCCCTCCTACGAGGCGGCAAAAAGCTCCAGACCTCTCACAAGCTTTGTTAACTATTCAGCCGGACTTTGGATGCGACGAAGCTCACTCCACGTAACGGAGCCAAAGATGCGTCCGACCGGAGATCGCCTGCGCAACTTTGGAAACACGTCCCTGTAGGTTTTCATCGCTAGTGTTATAGAGCGCACAGAAGTCTTTGGCTACGACGTTAGCAAGTGATGTATCAGGCGGTTCAGCACGAATGAAGCCGATGTAAGAAGCACCTACGCCCATCAACTCATAGCCATGCGCTTCTGAAAAATGACGCGCAACGGCAAAGTTTTTCGCGGGATCCAGATCCGAAGTGAAATAGCCATTCGGAAAAGCCGCGAGTGCCTGGCAGGACTGCTGAACGGGTACCAGGAGCGCTGAAAGAGGCTGCTCTAGAAGAGAGATAGGGTTGTTCTGGTAACCGATCCACTCCTGGAGGGCCTGCTGATCTAGCGTCAAACCATGAGTACAAGCATCCTCGAAAGACGTGGCTGCAACCAGGGTCATGAAATTGCGAAGACAGATTGCGAACTCCTCTTTTGTAGTCGGATAGCCTATGTATTCACCATTCTCAAAGCACTCTGGAGGCAAGCCCGCTATGTCCTGCTCCGATGCATCGTCCATCCCTAAATTATTGCGCACATGTCCCGAGGTGTAGCGGGCTTGGTGCAGATCATCGAGCGAGAACAGAGGTTTAAAGCCTGGATGCGCCTCAGCAATCTTACGACGAGCTTCGGTCAGATCGTCAAAGCTGGTAATCCCGCTCACGCCGTACTCATCGCATGTACCTACAGACGGATTATCACGCTTGCCGTTACCGCGAAATTCGATATCCATAAACCGTGGCCTGCTCCATTTTGGTACTGAATTGAGTGAGTAATCCTAAGCGTTTCAGGATCATCATTGAAGGTCTGCCGCCAAGCGACAATAAGTCTTCCTGCCATCACATAGCAGCGCG
This sequence comes from Pseudomonas sp. CFBP13528, assembly GCF_005233615.1. NCBI lineage: Bacteria > Pseudomonadati > Pseudomonadota > Gammaproteobacteria > Pseudomonadales > Pseudomonadaceae > Pseudomonas > Pseudomonas sp. CFBP13528. The sequence continues at coordinate 97,991 of NZ_QGAJ01000010.1, read as the reverse complement.
CTACGCTAACTTTGACGTTCGCACTTCGAGGTAATGTTGATGTCCGAAACTGGCCTACCATGCAATTTCTAATCGACTCAGGGAAGAACTGATGACTACAGATCCGTTATGTCTAGTCTTTGTGCCGGCTCTGGCGGCAGTGCTGCAAGCCGCCGAGGATAAAAAGGGCCAGCCGCTTACCGAGATTGAGGTGTGTGAAATCCGAGACAGATCCACCTGCATCGCTTTGCCTTTTAGCGCAGCCTTGGCAGTGGAAGAAGATCGTGGTTATCCAGACATCGTCGCGGAGGACTGCTGGAATGAATGGCAACGTCTACGCTCCCAGTGATTTGCGCCTGTACCAAAACAATGCAGCCCTTATGTGATCAGACAATCATCCGACTGTAAGCAACCGTTGCTCTCTGTCGGCCACGAGACGCTGATAGCACACCGAGTACCTCCCTATCTGCCAAAAGTGAGTCCCCCCCTCATGAACGAAGGTTGGCAAAACGACGACTATTTCATCATCTTCACGGAGGATGAGAGCTTAGCTGCCATGAAGGCCTACGGATTTGATCATCATCTTCCGGGGTACACGCTATTAGGTCTAAGAGGGTGGGACGACTTTATCGTCATCAACTCTTCCGGAGTAATGTTTACCATTCCGACGCTGCCACTCGATGCGTCCTATGCCGCGCCGTTTGCCCTTCCCCAGCAGATTTCCCTTGAGCCGGACGAGCGTTTCGCTGGCAAGATCAAGTGGTATACGAAGCCCTTAGTCTTTGGGGGCGACCCGGCGGACAAAACAAATTTTGCATGGATCACTCACGAGCAACATGCTGAACTTGTCATCTGGTGGAACGAACAGTGCAGGAGCGCCAAATCACAGAGCTAGTGCAATTTGCCCATAAAGCGGAAATCGCAACACATGCTCAAATGGCGTACTGAGGCACTCACGACTAGCCGAGACCCTATTTTTTACCAGAGCTGCTGGGTGCTATCGATGAGTGTCCGTCTCCTCAGCCGGATAAAACTCGCCTTCCTTCCCCATCTTTTCCAGCCGTTCGCGCACCATCAACTCAACGTTGGCCACAGCAGCGTGATCGCCAAGGTTGACCACCTTTACGCAAAGACGTCGGACATTCTGATCGTGGGTGGCCGCGCTTGGATAAACCTTAACCCACCCTCCCCTGTCCAATACTGCCAGCTCAATAATCAGCACAGCACGGAAGAAAAGCACTGGCTTCAGACGCATTCCGGCACAGTTCACGATGGCGTGCTGCCTATGGAACGACTGACAGCTATCGGCCCAGAGTGTGTAAATACTTAGCAGGAGCGTGCGGTACTGAGGTAAAGCTAGTCTGTAAATCTCAAACCGAACGGATGCCGTCGAATGACAGGATCTTCTAGAACCAGTGTTCGTGCATTTTCGAAAGAAATTCAGGGGTAATCGGCAGACTGCATGCTGAACCGATCACCGAGTCTATCCCGCACTTCGGACACAGAGCGGTGTTATCTAGATCAACCCACTCAGTGATTTCTGAGGGCGAAAACACACCTAAGCAGTAAAAACAGCCACAGTGATCGCTTGCTTCAATTTGAGTTCGGTGATTTGTAGAAAATAGGTGCGCTGAAATCACATCCATGGGCAAGTCCTTAAACTCCAAAGTTACTAGCATTTCTTTCTTGCATCAGAGTACATCAAGAGCCGTCCAACGTTGCTACGATTGCCCAAAGTGATAACGCAGGATTGCCTATGAAACGTTTCATCCAAGGTGACCATCGCGGACAAAGCACTCTGCTTCCCGAAAGCCTTGACGACTACGTCAGTGATACCAATCCGGTTCGCGTAGTCGACGTATTTGTCGACGAACTCGACTTGGTCAATTTGAGGTTTGATCGCGCTATTCCTGCTGATACAGGCCGACCTGGTTATCACCCTGCGATCTTGCTGAAGATCTACATCTACGGCTATCTCAACCGAATTCAGTCGAGCCGGCGCTTGGAGCGAGAAGCCCAGCGCAACGTCGAATTGATGTGGCTAACCGGGCGTTTGATGCCGGACTTCAAGACCATCGCCAACTTCCGAAAAGACAACAGCAAGGCCATCCGAGGCGTCTGTCGTCAGTTCGTCGTGCTCTGTCAGCAGCTCGGATTGTTCGGAGAAAACCTGGTTGCCATCGACGGAAGTAAATTCAAGGCCGTCAACAATCGTGACCGCAACTTCACTAGCGCCAAACTAAAGCGGCGAATGGAAGAAATTGAATCGAGCATCAGCCGCTACCTGACCGCGCTTGATGCTGTTGATCGACAAGAATCCACAGCCTCCGAACCCAGCGCCGTGCGGTTGGAAGAGAAAATCGCCAAACTGAAGACGCAAATGAAAGAGCTTAAAGCAATTGAAACTCAGCTCAACGAATCACCGGATAAACAGGTCTCACTGACCGATCCAGACGCCCGCTCAATGATAACGCGCGGCACTGGAATCGTCGGTTACAACGTGCAGACAGCGGTCGATACCCAGCACCATTTGATCGTTGCCCATGAGGTTACCAACGTCGGTTCCGACCGCGATCAACTCAGCTCGATGGCCAAGCAGGCCCGCGAGGCTATGGCGTCAGATACCCTGTCGGTAGTGGCTGACCGAGGTTACTTCAAAGGCGAACAAATCCTGGCTTGTCACGATGCAGGTATCACCGCCTATGTGCCCAAGCCGATGACCTCTGGAGCCAAGGCTGAAGGGCGTTTCAATAACGATGCCTTCCTCTATGACACGGCAAAAAACGAATACATTTGTCCCGCTGGGGAGGCGTTGATCTGGCGCTTTTCCAGCGTTGAAAAAAGCCTGAAGTTGCACCGTTACTGGAGTTCTAACTGCCAGGGATGCGTGCTGAAATCGAAGTGCACACCGAGCAAGCAACGACGAGTTCGGCGATGGGAGCATGAAGCCGTATTGGAGGAAATGCAGAACAGGCTGAGCAACGCGCCGGACATGATGCGAGTCCTCAAGCGTACGGTCGAGCATCCCTTCGGGACACTCAAACAATGGATGGGCGCCACACATTTCCTGACCAGAAAGCTGGCCGGGGTAAGTGCGGAGATGAGCTTGAACGTCCTCGCCTACAACTTTAAGCGAGTCATGAAAATTCTCGGTACCAGCGGTTTAATGAAGGCGCTGTCGGCCTGAAGAGGTCTGTATTTTGGCCACCCAGCGGCGCTAAGGGCACCCAGGCCCTCGTTATGATCCGTAGGACTTGTTCTGAGCAATTACTCGGCTAACAACCTTCGGCACTGCCCGCCGACAGTGCATTAGCGCGTTTTTACACACTCTGGGCCAGAAGCGGTCATTCCACCTGCCTGCCAAATTAGGGCGTTTCAGACTTCGGCGCGCGCTCGCAGTGCGTCGTAAACGTGCGACTACACTCTGTGTAGTGAGCACCTTAAAGGACAGCACATGGACATCACCATTCAGCGCAAGAAAGGAATATTTGGCAGCGCCTATGGCCAGGCTATCCCGCTGGCAGTTTTGTTTGATGGAACGTTCGTGGGCCGCCTGGAAACGGGTGAAACATTATCTTTGAAACTTCCGGACGCTTGCGGGACGTTGCAAGTCGGTATGCTTGACCCCAGAAACTCGCCTTACATTGGAAGCGCGTCTGGTGAGGTCTATCGACCAGCAATGCACAGAGGGTTACCCCCGGACAAGCCGTTCAGTCTTTTTCGGTAAAGAATCGGAAATGGGTGTTCTTTGACGTGCTGGGTTTGGCGGGCTCAGCGCCGTTCAACCGCTGGGTACTGGCGCTTGAGACAGATCAACTTTAGGAAGCTTCTGAAAGGCTTCAATCGGCCAAAACTGGTCGACTCGCTCTGGCTTTTTTGCCGCTTTCAAGCACTGGTGTTAGTCAGATTGGGGTAGCCATTGTCCTCACCTTTAACCTATCGAAAGGCAAAAAATCTGGTCATTGCTATCTAAGTAATACATCCCTTCTAGGACGCCAACCATCGGCGTGAGCCCGAGCAATGGTTCAGACTTAAATGTGATAGGGAAAGAAATCCGTTTCGCTTCATCTGAGGCTTCATCACAGGAGGGTTTAACAATTCCTCCCCAGAACGAGACAGCTGTGCCGTCATTGAGGAACAGCGTGGGTTGTCGATGGCCAATATGTTCAACCAGACTCCAGTGCACGTACCCCAGATAGCGAGTGCCATCGGCATCGCAAAATTCGGCTCGCACGATCATCGCCAAGCCTACTTCCTCAACACAAGGTCGGACTGTGCATTCATCCTCAACGGACTCGTCCATCGGAAAGCACCATAGCCGCACGCATACATCACCGGCAAGGCTTCACTATCATTTGCTACCTGGACTGAGAAATGGAGTGATGCTCCCGCTTTACGCCATGAGACCTGCATACGTTCATCCCGGCCTGAATTTGGTTTTATTGGATGGAAGGCTTCGTCCTCTACAAACGGCAACGCTTCGAGCTGCGACAAACTGAGCGGACGGCCCTGCCTTTCCTCAACGCAGGCAGGCATGTTCTTCATTATTTCACAGTATTCAAAGCCGTCTTTACGGGCAAAACCGAGACGTTGCATGCACTGAAAGTGAATTATCTCTTCGTTTATTGGGAAACGGTTTAGTGGCCCTGCCACAGGGTCACCACATTCTGCCATTGCGGCTTTAACGCCCTCGACGGAGGTAGAAGCGCGTTTCCATTGGGTGAAAGACGCTGGTGGCGGGCAGCCGGTGAGTAAAAATACCGATGAGATCATGACTGGGATGGTAATGATCTGAGATTTGCTGAACATATTTTGTCCTTAATTTATGTCAGGCCACCCGAATGGTGTCCAACTCTTCGGGGCGAATAATTCCACCATATGACTCCCACGGTACGAGCCGCTACCTGGGCGGTCGCAGGTATGCCGGGTGTAAAAACTGGTGGTTGATCTAAGCGATGTCCGTTCTTGATTAAAGCTGACAAGAACTACCCATGGGCAGGCAGGACAACGCTCCAGTTGCCGTCCATCAACATCTACAGCCAATGGGATGTACGACTCAGGTTGATCATTCATCGACGTCTGACGCCCCTGCGAGCGGCTCGACTAATTCTGGGCCCTGATTACGAACACTACCCACAGCCTTGCTCACCTTATACCAATGAAAATCGGTAGCAGGCCGGCAGTGTTCCATCGCGATTTCCCGCGCGCGTTCAGGGGAAGTATCTGAGGCGATCCATTCGCGGGCGTGCTCAGGAGCCAAAACCAGCGGTTTCCGATCATGGATATCTACCATCCCTTGATCACTGGAGGCGGTGATGATGACGAAGCCGTCGCAAGGATCTGGCTCCAGGCCCTGGTGAACCTCAGCTAAACCAGCTAAGAACATCGGAGCCTGCTCTTTCAGGGTTATGAAGTAAGGCTGCTTCTTCTTTGGATCAGCCGGATCTTTGACCCACTCAAACCACCCGTTTGCCGGTGCAAGGACGCGACCGTTTGGCCAGAGATGACTGAAGAATTTCCCGCTCATGACTGTTTCAACCCTGGCGTTTATCGGATCAGGGCGCTTTCCTTTCGCCCAAAATGGCGACCATCCCCATTTCACCTTATCAATGCTCAGCTTTTCATCTACGGGCCGAATAATTTCCACGCGGGTTGAGGGTGCGACGTTCTATCGCTCCACTGGCCAAAGATCGTAGCCGTTGATCACAAGCTGCTCTGGCGCGAGCTCCTTCAGATAATGATCCATCGATTCGTAGATCGAGTAGCGTCCGCACATGCTGTCACCCGTCGAATAGTGATGCTTATGAGATTGACCGCAAGCGAAGCAAATCGTTAACTGTATATACGTACAGTCTAAAACTTTAAGGCTTGCATCATGAGCATCACCATCCTCGGCCCACTCGCTACTGGCGGTAAGAAGCTGCCCCTTTATTCATCCAAGGTGCCAGCGGGCTTCCCCTCCCCTGCGGCTGATCACATCGAAAAGCACATCTCCCTTGATGAGCTGTTCGATATTCGAGCCCCGCACGTGTACCTGGTGAGAATCGATGGGGATAGCATGCAGGGCGCAGGAATCTATTCAGGGGATCTGGTGGTCGTTGATCGGAGCATCGATGCGGTCAGCGGCGACATAGTCATCGCAGCGCTGAACTCGGAGCCATTCTGCAAGCGCCTGCTTCTGCGTGAGAACGCCGTGATGCTTGTATCGGAGAACCCAAAATATCCGGCAAGGCATGTCATGGAGGGCGATGAGCTGGTGATCTGGGGTGTGGTGAAATACAGCGTGCGCGATCATGACAACACGTGAACCTGTATTTGCCCTGATTGACTGCAACTCGTTCTATGCGAGCTGCGAGCGAGTGTTCAGACCCGACCTAGCCAAGACACCCATCGTGGTGCTGTCCAACAACGACGGCTGTGTGATTGCGCGCAGCTACGACGCCAAACCTTTTGCGAAAATGGGCCAGCCATACTTCCAGATCAAAGACCATCTACGCCGGCATGGAATCGTGGCCTTCAGCAGTAATTACGCGCTCTATGGCGACATGAGTGAGCGCGTCATGACGATCATCGAATCGATGGTGCCAGCGTTAGAGGTTTACAGCATTGATGAGGCGTTCGCCGATCTCACGGGCCTCCCAGGTGATGTGTCTGCTTTTGGACGGCACGTGCGCACCACCCTGCTCAAGCGCACGGGAATTCCAGTCGGGGTGGGTATTGCCCGCACCAAGACCCTAGCGAAGCTCGCAAATCATACCGCCAAGCGCCTGTTAGATATCACCGGTGGTGTGGTCGATCTCTGCGATCCGTTCAAACGCGACTGGACGCTGCGCAACACCGATGTCGGCGAGGTTTGGGGCATCGGTAGGCGCATGAAGGCACACCTGGAAACGATGGGCATCAAGACCGCAATGGACTTGGCAAAAGCCGATCCGTGGATGCTTCGGCAGAAATTCAGTGTGGTGATCGAGAAAACTGCTCGCGAGCTTGCCGGCACCTCCTGTCTGGAACTGGGTGAAGCTGACCCACCCAAGCAAGAGATTTGCTGTAGCAGGATGTTCGGCACCCGGTTGACGCAGATCGAGCCGATCAAGGAGGCCGTCGCCACCTACACGCAACGCGCGGCGGAAAAGCTCAGAGCGCAAAACTCGCTGTGCAAGAAGATCCGCGTGAGTATCAGGACGGGCATGTTCAATCCCGAAGAAGCGAAGTACGCGAACGGCGCACTCGTCGAACTCCCTTACCCGACAAACGACGTTCGACTCATGACCAAGGCTGCGACCGAAGCCGTCAATCGCCTCTTCCAACCGGGCTTTAAATACAGCAAGGCAGAGGTTTTGCTGATGGATTTGCGACAGCCTGGCGAATTCACTGATGACCTGTTTGCGCAGTCCCAGCCCGTGATGGCGGACAAGGTCATGAGCGTCCTGGATGAGATCAATGGCCGGTGGGGAAAGGGAGTCGTCCGGTTGGCTAGCGTGCCTGCGGCGCCTGAATGGGCGATGCGTCGAGACCTAATGAGCCAAAGCTACACGACGAAGGTAGATCAGTTGTGGACGGTCAAGGCTAGGTAGCAGGCTGGCAAAAGCTTACGCTCATATGCACAGCGGGATATCGTGACCGCTGCTTACAGTTATGAGCAGCCGTTGCGGGCAGCCCCAAGAACGGAAACAGTCAGCCGCAAATTGAAAGCATCGCTCGTTGGAGAAGCTAGTCGGAATATCAGCACGGAGAGCTTCTAGCTAAACCCAATGAGATGAAAAGGTCTTGGTGGATCTCGGACTGGCAGTCTTTGCCCCATCATGAGAGGCAGAAAACGCCCGTAGCCCGAGGAATTCAACCTCCGTCGGCGCGATCTGACAGCGTATGCCACGCTTGGCGCCAATCGAAAAAATGCAGATACTGCCAATAAGCCAGCCGAACCTCATGGAGCACTTGATGGCACGGAAGCAAAAAAGCAGCCTTGGCATTTCGACCGTCGTGACCTTGATACTGATATTGGTCGTGGCCATCGCAGCTGCTCCATCTAATCTGCGGTTCACGGTTGCTTTTTTGGTCGGGATCGCTGGCATCATCTGGCTGATCAAGAAGTCTTCCGTAGAGTCACTGAAGCGCCCTACTCGCTTGAAAACGAATATCCTTGCCGACTCAATAGGTCAGACCGCCTCCTTGTCAAATCACGAGCAAAAATCTGAAATCAGCCTTGATGTGATCAGCGGACACTGCTCTGACTCAGATTTCCATACGATCAGGGCTGGCTCGCCTGAGCAGCAATTCACGATCCCCAAGCCTAAAAATCTATCCTCGAAAGCGCGATGGATTGGAAATGACGAAACCATCAATGTCGGTGGTAAGGCTCTGACGGTTCGCATGGTCTATTTTGCTGAGAAAACAGATCGCACATTCAACCATGAGCCCTCGCTGATTGACGGGCAACTGCCCGTGCAAATTACGCACGTGGATCTTACTGAAAAGCTCACCGGCTACTGGCCGAGTTACAGCGGAATTTCTCCTGCAGCACGACGTGGGTACCTGCAATGGCTGTCCGAGGGCCGCTGTGCCCCCAGTGTGGATATAGGGTATGTCTTCATCTTCTTTTACGGCCTCGAGCGTCGGGTAATCGTTGATTCAATTACAGATGAGGCCGCGCGCTCGGAACTGCCGACCATCGCTGATGAGATTGGGCGTCTCAAAAACCTCTACGGGGACAACTCATCGTTTCGAAACTACGCGTCGAATCTGCTCAACCACATACAGCTCATGGATGTGGAACCGCAGATGTACTTGAATGCACCGCCTCGATTTGAGTCGAATGGCTTTGAACTGCCGATTGCGCTACGACTGGCATTAGGCCAAATGGCTCTGGACAAACATCCCTTGAACGCGGCGTGGGCAATGGCATGGGTACATTCAGACCCTAACATCAGCCGCCGCACTGCCGTGAGCAGATGCGCGGATCAGTTTGCTTCACTGTTCGCGGCCCAATATTCCGCCCGCTATCCGAACGGCCTTGTGCTTACCCAAAATAAGACTCTACTAAAGATCGCCTATCGTTCCGCCTCTTCCCGCTTAAGCGCTCCCGAAATTGCGTTGGGTGATATACCGGATGTTTCCGCTACGTCAGCAACGCGCAACAAGCTGCAAGCTATAGTGGATGAATGCACGATAGTGCTCGACCCATACAGCAGATACCTGGGTCGAAACCCTGAGGGAGCCTCAAATCTGGAGGGTATTCTGCAACTGCCGGTTGCCCTATGGCCGGCAGCGGCGAAGGATGTAATCGCTGAATTGCAACTCCAAGTCGGTGATGAGCAGTTGGTCATGACTTTCGGGGATCTGGCAGGGCGCTTTGGATCTTCAGGAGCTTTGCCTCGCGGAACAACCGTAGCCTTGGCAAGAGCCCTCGAATCTTTGAATATCGGCTTTGAGCCAGATGTACTATCCGGTAGCCGTACTCCCAAAAATTCGGACACGATCGTTTTGTTCGCGACGGGTGACGATGATGGAAGCCTGCGGACAACTTCGGACTATCACGCTGCTGTGGTAACACTGGATTTGGCAAGCGCTGTTGCGGCCATAGATGGTGAAAGCTCAAGCGATGAGATGACCCAGCTAGGGCGGCATATCGATTCCTGGAGTCATCTTTGCGTATCTCATCGGAAACGGCTCAAAGCCCACCTGCAAATCCAAACTCTGCAGCCGCCTACTCTGGCGAGTCTAAAGAAAAAGTTAAGCCCTCTGAATGCCGATGCCAAACGCACCATAGCTGGATTCCTCGTTCATCTCGCTCAAGCTGACGGACACGTTTCGCCTCAGGAAGTCAGGCTGCTGGAACGTGTATATAAAACACTTGAGCTGGATCCACAGATGCTTTACGGGGACTTACACGGCGCGGCCATCAACCCTCCTAGGGACTTGTCCTCTACGCCCGCACTTGGTGCCGAATCTAGTCCTAACCAGGCCGGTGGTACGCCAAGCATTAATGACGCTTCCCGAGGCTTCAATTTGGACATGGACAAAATTGCGCAGCTTCAACGCGAAACGGCAGCGGTGTCAGCACTGCTGGCAGAGGTGTTCAATGATGAGTCTCCTGAACCACCTATCGTAAAAGTGAGTATCCGGGATCAGCCAACTGATCATGCGGCTACGGTACATGGGCTCGACACAGAACACTCAGCGTTTCTACGAATGATCGTGTCACGCCGAGAATGGAGCCGCCAAGAGCTGGAAGATGTTGCCACAGATATGGAGCTCATGCTCGACGGCGCGCTTGAGCACATCAACGACATGGCGTTTGAGCGGTTCGACATGCCCGTCTCTGAGGGGGATGACCCCATCGAGATCAACCCGGATATCCTGGAAGAGTTAGCCCTATGAGCGCGATACGCCCAAAGGATCGCGATGCGGTCATTCAGTCGTTGCGAGCCGGTGTAGTCCCTCGTGCGGGCCAGCATCTTATCCAGGTGGGTCGAGCGGGTGAGCTCGACGCCCTTCTCAAAGATATAGATCGACTCGCTGACGGCGGCTCCGCCTTCAGGATCGTTGTAGGCGAATATGGGGCTGGGAAAACCTTTTTCCTCAACCTTGTGCGGGGCATTGCGATGGAGCGAAAGCTGGTCACGATGCACGCCGATTTAAACCCAGACCGCCGGCTGCATGCCTCAGGCGGACAAGCACGCTCCCTCTATGCAGAGCTTGCTAAAAACACGTCCACCCGGACGAAACCGGATGGTGGCGCGCTGCAGGGTATCGTTGAAAAATTCATTTCTCAGGCAAAATCGGAAGCGAAAACTCGGGCCGTCGAGAGTGAAGTCGTCATTCAGGAATTCTTGGCCGATCTCACTGAGATGGTGAACGGCTACGACTTTGCTGACGTCATTGCCAAGTATTGCCAAGGGTTTGAACAAGGCAACGAGCAGCTCAAGGCGGACGCCATCCGATGGCTTCGAGGCGAGTTCACTACCAGGACAGATGCACGTGCGGCGCTCGGTGTCCGAACCATCATTGATGACGCATCGGTCTACGATCAGTTGAAGTTGCTGTCGCGGTTTGTACGCCTGGCGGGGTTTAGCGGCCTCATGATTTGCCTGGACGAGCTCGTGAATCTATACAAGCTCGCTAACACTCAAGCACGCAACGCCAACTACGAGCAGATCTTGCGGATTCTGAATGACTCCTTGCAAGGCTCGACCGAGGGCCTTGGTTTTGTCCTAGGCGGTACGCCTGAGTTTCTGATGGACACCCGGCGCGGACTGTACAGCTACCCCGCGTTGCAATCTCGGCTTGCCGAAAACACATTTGCCAAATCTGGATTGATCGACCTGTCGGGGCCGGTCATCCGCTTAAGCAGCCTGACTCCAGAAGACTTCTACGTACTGCTTCAAAAGCTGCGTAACGTTTATGCCTACGGTGACCCGGGCAAATACCTGATGCCTGATGAGGCAATCCCTGCGTTCATGGCGCACTGTAACCAACGGTTGGGTGAAGCCTACTTCCGCACTCCACGCACAACCATCACGGCCTTCATCAATCTGCTCGCAGTGCTGGAGCAGAACCCTGGAGCGGACTGGCGTGCATTGGTAGGCGCCGTTCAGGTTGCCCAGGATGATGGTGGCAAGCATGATTTAAGCATCGAGGCGGACGATGAGCTCACAAGTTTCAAACTCTGAATCCTCGTCTTTCGAGCGCCTGCACCCCGACGTTCAGCAGTGGGTCTGGGCCCAGGGATGGACAGCATTGAGGGACGCTCAGGAATGGGCAATTTCCGCGCTGGTCGATGCTGATCGGGATGTGATTATCGCCGCCTCAACAGCTGCCGGGAAAACTGAGGCCGCATTCCTGCCTATCCTCACTAACCTGATGGAGCACCAAGACCCAGCTGGGGCCGTCCTCTATATCAGCCCACTAAAGGCACTCATCAACGATCAATGGGATAGGCTTGGCCAACTCTGCGAGCAACTGGATCTTCCCGTCGTCGCCTGGCACGGGGATGTGTCTGCCAGCAAAAAACACAAGTTTCTCAAGTCTCCTAAGGGTGTGTTGCTGATCACCCCAGAGTCGCTAGAGGCGCTGTTCGTCAACAGAGGTTCAAGCCTGATGGGGCTGTTCCAGTACCTGCGTTACATCGTCATCGACGAGCTGCATGCCTTCATTGGCAGCGAGCGTGGCAAGCAGCTCCAGTCATTAATGCAGCGAGTCGAGCTTGTAGCCGGAAAAACCCTGCCGAGAGTCGGCTTGTCCGCCACGCTGGGAGACATGTCGCTGGCGAGCGAGTTTCTCAGGCCCGGGCATCCAGAACGGGTGCAGGTGATTGAGTCGAAATCATCTGGCCAGAATCTTCAGGTGCAAGTGCGCGGCTATATGATGCCGCCGATGCAAAAGTTGCGTGCTGTCGAAGTACCAAATCACGACCCTGACCAGAACCCTGACGAAGAAGAGAAAGAAGACGAGTCCGGCTCCAGGCATGCCATCGCCGCACACATGTACAAGGTGCTGCGCGGCAGTAACAACTTGGTTTTCCCAAACAGTCGGCAGGAGGTGGAGTGGTACGCAGACCGCCTGCGTCGCCTGTGTGAAGTCAGCGGTATGCCCAACGAATTCCTGCCTCATCACGGCAGCCTTTCGAAAGACCTTCGAGAAGACACGGAGCGTGCGCTCAAAGCAGGCACACCGCCAGCAACCGCCGTGTGCACCACCACCCTGGAGCTTGGCATAGACATCGGCAACATCAAGACAGTTGTCCAGATAGGTTCGCCTCCATCGGTTGCAAGCCTGCGCCAACGCCTGGGAAGGTCAGGCCGCCGCAACGACGAACCTGCCACGCTCCGAGCCTACTGTCAGGAACGAGAGCTAACTGACCAATCGCTGTTGTCAGACCTGCTACGCCAGAACCTCGTCCAAACCATCGCGATGATCAGGTTGCTGATTGGCAACTGGTTCGAGCCACCTAGGGCTGAGGGTTTACACGCTTCAACTCTGGTGCAACAGATTCTGTCAGTGATTGCACAGCAAGGAGGCGCCAGCGCTGCTCAACTGTGGGGTGGTCTTGTTGGAAGCGGGACATTCAAAAGTATTTCCAAGACTGATTTCTTCTCCCTACTGAAAGGTCTCGGCGAGAAGAAATTGATTGTGCAAGACAGCTCAGGTTTGTTGCTTCCAGGGGAACTCGGGGAACGGCTGATCAACCACTACGAATTCTACAGTGCTTTCACCAGCGACGAAGAGTTCAGACTGGTACGAGAAGGTAAGCCGCTTGGATCAATACCGGTAAGCCGACCTTTGATGAAGGGCCAGCGGATTATCTTTGGTGGTCGCCGCTGGCGGGTACTGGATGTTGATATCGAAAAAAAGGTGATTGTGGTCACTGCCGCGAAGGGTGGCCAGCCACCCCAGTTCGACGGAATGGGCGCTATGGTGCACGACCAGGTCAGAGGGGAAATGCGCGCGGTGCTAACCGAAACAGCCCCCTGCCCGTTCATTGATAGCAAAGCGCAGGAATTGCTCAGAGAAGCCCGAAAGTCATTCTCATCACTCGGACTGGCAGACAACTTCACCTATGGGTCTGACTCGAAAACTCATCTAGTGACTTGGCGTGGTGACCAAACCAATGACGCTCTGGTACTCATGTTCAATCATGTAGGAATGAGTTGTGAGAGCTCAGGCCTTGCGTTGTCCATCGGAGGGTCACAAAAAAATGTCGCTGACGCCCTCGCTAAGATCGCTGAGCTAGACCCTGACGACATCGAAGCCTTACTAGAAGGAGTCGAGAATCTCATCAGGGAAAAATGGGATTGGACGCTCCCCCGCTCACTACTCATGAAATCCTATGCGTCATCTCAGTTGAATTTCAAAGGAGCGGTGGAGTTTGCAAAGTTCTTCACTACTCGGTGGCTACCCAGTGGAGGCGCCTTTGAAAGCACTACCGTCCATTGACACTGAGTTCACGTAGCCGAGTTCGTGTCCGCGCGTGAATTCAGAATACTGTCGTCAGCAAGGGCGAAACCTGTCGATCAGGCCAATGAGGTTCAGCCGTCTGATCAAAATGCACTCCGCGTCATGGAGCATTGACCGGAGCGTGGCTCATCTACCCGCAAGCGGAGCGCGTAGGCCTTCGGCCGAAGACGTGAGGATGGAAGCCCGGCAGGGCCGAGACGCGTAGTGGCTCGGTTTACAACAGCCGTCCGCGAAAGCGGCACGCCACGCCAGTTATATCAGTCGGATCCTTCGGCTTTATTCAGTACTGCTACCGTCGTGGGTCGAACACAGCGTGCTAACCCACTGCCCTCCGACAAGGCTGCCAGGAGCACCGCACCTCTCACAAGTTTTCAGCAAAAGCCCCGCTGCCAAATCAACTGCTCCACGGCAGTACGCATCACCACCAGCAAAAAGAAATGAAGCTCGCCAAATTTAGATTTGATTTGGGCGACAGTCACCGGCGTGACGTCAGGATGCCGCGTTAGATGCGACTACAAGGTAACGCAAAAAACCAAGAGAAGACCGCCCCAACCTGGATCACAGTAGATCTCATCGACTCTGGGATCCGAGAAAAGCTGCGGATAACGCGCTCTGAACTCTTCAATCTTGATTTCGGGTAGAGCCTTTTCGTTTGGAGGAATATCGCTCATGTCGGACTCAGCAAGGTAGCTATGATAGCGGTTCTGCCGTTTGCAAATAACTGAGCAGACTCTCGCTCCCACCATCTCGGCGGAATGTGACAAGCACATACCTGCTGCCCGCCTCATCTGATAAGACCCAATAACCCCCTTCCTTCTGAGCCATCACCACAACACCGGTTTGGATAACCCGGCCGTCTTCTAACCTTCCGTGAGGGTCGTCCCCTTGATGTCCGAATACGACTCCAACACATGTCCGAGACTTGATGAACGCTTCAGTGAGGTATGCAGTAACCGGTTCAGCGAAGCCTTGGGAAATGGCTCCGGCTATGCACTGGAGATCAAAGTCAGAATGCTGTTTGCTGTGAAAATCTACATCGATGGAGCCGGGCATTAAGTGTCCTTACCAGATGGACTGACCACTGCTATACGCGATCAGAAAAAAGAGAAAATCGTTTTGAGGCTCGCCGTTTGGCGTCGACCGGGGCCGACCAACACATACACGGTGCTCTTCGTCTCAGCCAGGATGCTGCCGTCGAACGATGTGCACATACTCGACCGCACCCAATCACCAGGCTGAAAGCGACCACGGCTATCTTCTATGACTCGATGGGCAAAGACCACCAATGGAAGATGCCCGGCGGTCTGAATCTTGGCCAGATCATCAGCGGATACGTCTGCTTGGAAAAGAGTCCATTGCTCGACCACGCAATAAGCTTTCATGGGAAAGCGCTCGGACACAAGTGCACAAGCCTCGTTCAGGCTCAGCGATACACCGTCTATAAAAGTATGGTCATCATTCAACAACTCGTTACCATCCGCGGTAGCCATCTCCGCTGCTCCTTTGACCAGTCAGTGCACGCCTTGCCCAGCGCTGCGATCGTAAAGGATTCGCATATTGGTCAATGTCGCCACATCCAGGCCGGAACGATACGAGTCGTGGTAAATCGAGCCACCCTCAACCGTCACTACACAGACGGCGTCACCATCTGAATCTTGCCCCAGGGCCAAGCTCTCTACCTTCTCCATCCGCCAAGCGTCGCCACCATTCATGTTGGCTGGGGTGACAATCTGAATCTCTTTGACGAAGACTTCATCGTCTTGTGACTGGAGCACTTGCTGAAGCTTTGGCTCGTCATTGACCATCAGCTCAAACTCTTGCGCCCTACCCTTTACAACCATTTTTACAGTTAGGTGGAACCAGTGCTTTCGGAGCATGCGGGAAACCGCATGCCAGTGCGCAAGCCCATCGCCGAACAATCCTGGGATACCTGCCAAATCGTTGTCGTCTGTTCTGAACATCAGCTGTCTCGGATGAATCCACCGCTATGGCGATGTGGGGGGGCGGGAAAATCGACAGCAGGCGCCCGGCGCGACATCCCTCGATGGCTGACGCAAGCGTAGCGCCATGCCTGGCGGATAATACACTATATTGACGTTTATTCGCACAGGTCAATTGTGGCTATATCCTGACTTTTGGGAAAGTCATGGGATTAAGAACCGCATTTGCAGGGGTGCTTCGTGCGCTCCGCCTAGTACGACGTGCCCGGTACGCCGACATCTCGGACGCCACCCACCGCCGCAAGGTCAGCGCGCTGGAAAACGCCCAGACGAGCATCACCCTGGATCAGTTTGTCGAACTGGCGGAATCGCTTGGGATCAGCCCAGTCACGATGCTGGCTTTGTCTATCGCTCAAAAAGATGGGCGCTCGCCTCTGGAGGTGCTTCACTGTGCCATCGGAGACTCATCGAAATTCCAAGATGAGGGCGGTATGAAAGCTCTCGGTGAGCAGTTCGATGCTGCAGGTGAGCTCGTCAAGCGAACACGCGGCAAACCGTTAAATCTAGATAACGAGAAAGCCGTCCTTAAGCTGCAGGCAGACGGCCTCACTCAGCGCCAAGTTGCTGAAAAGCTAGGAATCGCTTTGTCGTCGGTCAGGGAATACTGGCCAAAATAGGATTAAGTACATTTGTGGCAAGGTGCCATGAGCGACAGGTTGTTAGCCTCAATGGCCAACCCTTAAGCGGATCCGGTGACGGCCCCGCTACTCCAACCTGCGAACCTCCACTGTTTGGCGACCACAGTTTTTCCCATTCTCGGACTTTTTTTGGTTGATACCTTCGGTCTATACCACCTCGCCCGTAGTCGGGTTTGGGTTGCTCATGAGATAAACACAATGGATTTGCATTCGCTGGTTCAATCAAGAATCCGGCCTAACTTAAGAGAATACAACTGTACAGCCACGCGCCTAAATAAACTTCTACATTTGTAGCATAATGAATCTCGTTAGACTTAAACCACCACTACCAGGCCGCCGAGCTATTCTAGGTGCGGACATTCCTAGCCTATAGCAATACGGCTCGCTAAGGTTAGCGATGTATCCGCAACTTGGCGTACTTAGCATTAACCAAGTTGATTGTAGTCTCTAAGCGCCAAGCAAGATTGCTTGTGCTAATCACGTGAATGCTTTGCCTAGATCCTATTAGAGAAATCGGCCAGTCATAAAAATGATACTTAAAAAAAATAAATGCATCGTCAACCTCGACCATCCGAGATTTTTTACATAAGCATCGGAAAGAAAAATCAGGCCTATTTCTGAATTCTAGTTTTCGGTATTTCGCATGCTTAGCTATTGGCAAGTGCACCTCAAGTTTTTGATCGAGAAATAAGTCGTATGCTACGATCTGACCGACACTTGTTATCGCCAGCTGCACAAAAATTGATCGAGCAAAAGCGCGCTGTACGTCCACCAACTCAATCTGCAAAGGTAAACTTATCCATGAAACGTACATCATAGTCTCACCTCTCTAGTTGGATTTACTACAGTAACCCTCTACGAACTCATGGATTCCAGCGTATTGAAGATCTGCACTCAGCAGACGTAATATTCTCTCCAGCTCAGTGCTTCCGACTACGTTTGAGACCCGCCCAAGCTGGAACAATGTGTGAATGTAATCTGAATTCAAAATTTCGCAATTAGAGCCGTCCACGCCAATAACCCATCCCAGTAGCAAAATCGCTGCATTTCTCTGAGGAGTCGAAGCCAAAAAAGGGCCTAAAAGGAGTTTTTTCCAGACTACGACATCACTTGGCAATGACTTATTTCTGGCGAATAGTTGGGAACAAGGGCCAAAATCAGGATACAACATTATCTCTATAAACAATTTCACAAAGCTGAAGAACGAATCCATCAGAGGCTCATTGCTCTCAGCTGCATGAAGTTCTGAGCTTGATATCATGTGCTGGACAGCATTGGTTACTCGATATTGTTCGGGACTCAGCCGCCCCAAATTTCTCCCATGCAGTACATCATTGTGAAAGCTAAATAATTCAGACCCAACCGCTAAAAATTTGCAGGCACCATACGCCCCGTCCTGCAAAAGCACCCCATGCTTAGAGCAAATGGTACAATACACTACAGCCCACTCTTTCAATACCGCTGGATGTCCGACTATTGGAATTTGTTCACAAAAGCATCGGTAGCAGTATGAGCGCCTGTAGTATCTGGGAAATATCCATTGTGACGTATGCAAATAAAACCCTTCATATAAGTGTCTCGGCAGAGCACAGACATCCCGGCACGTAATTGAGAATTGGCACGACGAGTCAAAATCAGGATCAAAACTACCTTTGGTCAATGCGTCTAGAAATAAGTCCCTGAGGGTATCCACTGCGATCCTTGGTAACTTATTATACACGGACAAGCGGTAAACCCCAGCTCGTAAATGTCTCGCCATCAAATGGAAGGAGAGCACTTTTCAACGCTGCACCTGCAATGCATTTACGATGACTTCCACACGAATCAAAAGAGCTTCATAAGGAAGCTCGACCGCAGCCCTAACGACCATGTCAATAGCAAGCACAAAGCGACCTATTGACAGTTCAAACAGTTTATACAATAGCTCCAGAACTTTCGGGACGGAAAAAACATCAAGGTAACCGCTTCTTTTCGCATACACATACCCATTAATAAAGCTCGAAAAATCTGCACCTCGCAAAAGTGGCCTCATCGTTACTACCGCAGACACCAGTGCTAAATCAGATATTGCATATTTAAGCCAAGATAGCGAATTGTCGGCCACCGTTAGTATAATACACAATCCAGGAACTGCTCGACGAAGAGCTGTCAGATCATCTATGATCGTGGATATATGTCGCGGGGGAATGCTTTTAAAATCCTGAAAATCTTCGATCACGATAACTTTCAGCTCGACAAGCTTTGCCATGGCAACTAACGACCGAGGCAATTGGGTGCTTGAGCATTTAATGGTGAATAGTCCAAAATGCTCAGCTAGCCATTGCGAAGGAAAAAAGCTGAGTTCCGCCGCCTGATTGCTCAGAACTACACATTTTCGACCAAGTACATAAGCTATATGCTGGACGCAAGTTGACATACCGAGTCCATGCTTCCCTGAGAACACCAGAACATCTGCGCATGTCGGACAATCTGACAGATTCATATGCTTGAACAGTTGTTCACAGGCATTATTCTGCTGTTGGTGCAATACTGTAACCATAGCTATTTACCACGCTTCGCAGGAATTGGAGACTTCGACGGCACTAAACTGAGACCATATTTTAAGCATAGGAAAGAAATATCATCAGTAATCTGCTCAATCTCAATGCGCTCACGCCCGGAGATAATGGCATCCATCGAACATGCCTTGAGGATCTTCACGATGTTATCCATATTCCCATGAGAGTATTTGAGGATTCGCTTCCTCAGTACTTTACCAGCCAATTCAGAAGGCAATCTTAACGGCAGGTGAGTCTCGTAGGTTGCTAAAAAATCACAGTAATCAGTATCGTCTTTCCATAGCTCCAATGGCCAATAAATATAACGACGGGAAATTTGATCGTCTTTTTCCAACACCTCCTTCGCCCGTTCATCGCCAAAACAGATCAAGCAAAGAAAAAGAGGACGGCCTGCCAGATGCTTCATCAGCGATAGTGAATTGGTTTGTTGGGAAAAGGTTTTGAAACCGGTATCGTGAAGCTCATCTATGAGAAGAGCACAAAAATGCTCAGTTTGGAGGATATGCAGCAAACGAGCTGTACGTTCTCTTGAGTTACGACGATTGGAAAGCTTGATTCCAAACGCATCGCATATGAGATCCCGCAGCTTACTGTTGTCTAAGTCCTCCCCCACACCAATCGCTTTGATCCGCTGATCTCCAACAGCATACATTTGTTCCAGTCGCTGGATGATTGCTGACTTTCCGTAACCTCCAGCGCCATATATGAGCATGCCAGGCGCTTGAATCTGATCCTCACTCATCAAAACGTACTCGATTGTCTCAAACAATGGGTCTAGCCGCTTTGTAGGAATCCAAATATCTTTTTTGCAAATTTTGAGACGATCTCTATCACCAAGGTCTGCTTGAAATCGCTTTTCCGGCAAGATATGATCATAGTCACTCATAACACCAACCTCACTCGTCCAGTGTATCAATCAATATCACAGGCTTATAATCGTCTAGGTCATCAGCTAGATGATCCTCCGCGGCGTCATGCTCGATCAGGGCATTTGGGAGCGTCGGTATCGGCTGTGGAAGAAGCCACGGAGTCTCTTGATTGGATGTACTGCCTGGATTCAGCTTGAGTTCTTTGTAAGCTGAAGTTTTAGCAACAGCACCATCTACAATGTCTTCCTGAACATCCATTGAATAAAAGGCGAAATCATCACAGATAGCACCGTCTGGAAGATTTTTGTAATCTTTATGAGTCCTAGAAATCCATAATGATTTATTATAAACCTCCAAGTCCGCCGATAGGTTACTGCGGGCTCTGACGCAAGGAATCTCATAAAAATTATCTTCAAGCAAAACCCAAACTGACAGTAAATTATATGGATTGTACCTAAGCTCGCACTCTTCATTGATATACTTTTCGAGAACGGGCGCAGAGTAACGTCGAGTTTTGAAATTGATCCCATATGGATGTATTTTATGATCGTATGAAGAAGGCATGAAATCGAGCATGAAGGACTTTTCGGCGCTTTCATCGACCATTGATATCAAATCATCTCGCCCTACCGCCATTGCATGATTCCAGGCAGCGCGAGGAGAGCATTTCAGTGCAGAATGCTTTTTTCCATGGTATTCAGTGACTTTTTCACCAAACCACGCTCTGCATTCTAAAATATCCAGGCAAGCATTTAACTCACTTTCAAAACCTTCCCGGTCTTGTACGTTGCTGCCAGTTGCACCTGGTAAGAAATGCACACCTCGAACCATGAATGTACCGATCACACGTTCGACGATACCCCCATACCATTTCTTCCCAATAGGCCGGTGAGCCCAATCAATACCATATCTTGCACATTTAGCAATGAGCTCCTGCTTAAGGAATTCCATAGCATTGTCAGTATAAATTTCTTTTGGAATTCCGCAGAATGGAAATATTTCAGGGTCAGTTTTCATCGGGTTATACTGACTGTCTTTCCTGAGAATCGCAGACATCAAGGCAAGCTGAACCGTAATTACATTTGGATGAGTCAAACTCAGATAGTATCCAAGAATTACTCGAGTCGTGGCGCAGATAATAATTGTAAGCCAAGGCCGCCCTACGATAACGTCTCTATGCACGGTATCTACAAGTAAAATGTCAACCTGGGTATGATCCATAACGATCGATTCCAGCGGCGACTCTAAATCGCGAAAATCGTCTCGCTGATCGAAAGCTTGGTCTGCCTTAGATTCACCATTTTTGCGGTAAAATTTTTCTCGCTCTGGCTTGGTAGCTAAAAATTTACTTACGGCATGACGTGTGGGCTGTTCGAGATTTTTCTTCCGACATAATCTTCTAGCATAATCTAAAACTATCGCAACACCTGCACGCTTACCACGATATTTTTTATCATACGCAACCTGAAAGATCTCTAACAACTCAGCCGAAGTCCGTGTAGAACCTATTACTGGCCCTCTTTTCTGCCTAACCATGCCTCGGTAATCGGTACTCTGCTTGAAGTCTCTTAGCAGTGTATAAAATCGCGACTCTTTGACTTGCAAGAGTTCTTTGGCGCGCCTCTTGGATATTATACCGGAATCATACTGTTTCAGTATCTTTCGGCGATCGATCGCGAGAGCTTCCTCATCTGTGGAGGCTTCAGCCTTATAGAGCAGGATTGGCTTATCATCCACGCTCACCCTGACTCTTACCATTGGGTTTGGTACAACAGGCGCCTTCTCTATAATTCGACTATCAACAGTTTCTGATTTTTCTTCGGCTGGAGCCGTTTGATCAGAGTCGCTCATTTTGAAATCCAATTCTTGAGTCATCTAATATATTCAACACGACCTTTGACAAGAATCAAGCGATAGCGAGGTTCACTTTTGGTCGCTCATTGGCTAAGTAATCCAAACTAGATCTCAAACTATAATTAGTTAAGAATTGACAGCTGCTAGTCAAGATGTTTTTTCTGAGTGCAATCAGGGAGTTAATTTCTTGTCAATATTCGAGCGATTTTTTTGTGTTGATGTTTTAATTACGCACTCTGACAACTAGCGAAATACATATGCAAAAACGGTCTAAAAAAAGCTATGAGATAGCTTTTACGCATTAATTATCTATGAATTGACACAGCTTATCTTTCTAATATTAATTGATTAAAATCAATTGGTTGCGCTAGCATTCAATTTTCGAGACATAGTGTCTTCTCCCGCTCCGTCACTCACCTAATAGCGCACTTATCGATTTCATCGTATTTTTATGCAAAAACGATCTGGTTGAGGATATGCTCTTGGCCTAGCTCAGACCCCAATCGAACCGTGCGTAGTAGGCAGTGGCATACAGCGCGCCCGTTTACTCCTTGCACTTGGTTTTAAACTGAAAGCGGCCTAAGAGTATTCGTCCATTTATCTTATTAAAAAATCTTTTTCTGAATTATGAGTGGACAAAAATCAAAACCGTCCATTCAATTTTTTGAACAACTGGACGAAATTACTGCAAATCAGATAGTTATCGCGGTCTAGTTAATTCCCAGCGTTCACAACTCTCTCAACGGGCCATGTCCATAGTGTTCATGACGATTCCTTGAATGAGGTGGCTGTCGATGAAACTAATTCAGTGCAGGTTCTCTTCAGGTCAACGACTACCGCTGCTTGTACAAGCTGGTGATGCGACGCCGTTGCCCATACTGATTCCGTTCATCTACGTCCAACTCAAACTCAGGCACCGCGCTTACAACACGGCTGCGGCGCACCTGCGTGCGATCCAGGCTTTCTACGCCTATGCCAAAAGCCGAGATCTGGATATCGATGAGGCCATCTTGGCCTGCCACTTTGAGGCGATTCTGGCTTTGCTGGACGGTTACGCTATTTGGCTCCAAAGTGGCCGTCATGCCGATAATCTGATCGCCCGAATCGGCAAAGCTGGCACTGTACTTTTTCAGCAGATCAGTTCACGAACACGTGACCAGTACCTGCGCCTGCTGAAGAAATACCTGTCTTGGTGTGTCACCCGTTATATCCCGCGCGCCCGTCAGAATTCAGCCACACAGGCTGACATCAACGTGGTATTTGCCGATGTTGCCGACGTCATTGAGCGGCGCTTTGAGAGCCATATCATCAATGCTCGTCCCGATCGCACTCGTTACCGCAGCCTGACAGATACGCAACTACAGATCGTTCGCACACTGATTCGCCCTAGCGCTGTGGAGAATCCGTTCCCGGAACGTTTGCAGCTGCGTAATTGGCTAATGATCGAATTGCTCTTGGAGACCGGCATCCGTCGCGGAGAGCTTCTGAAGCTCTACTCCACGGATATCAACAAAGGGTCTCAGCACGCCTATGTCAGCATCAATGATCGAGAACATGATCCCCGCGATCCGCGCGTTGAAGAGCCGGCGCTCAAAACACATGGGCGGACCGTGGGTATCTCCGCACAGTTGTATGAGGTCTACGAGCGCTATATCCAGAGCGACCGGCGCCCTTTGCGTGACGGCAAACCGATGAAATTGCTGTATCGCTATTTGTTCATCTCGGATCGTGGCCGCCCGCTGTCGATCCGCGCGTTGTCTAACGTTCTTGACCGGCTGTTTCTGACCATTGAGCTGGCTCATCCAGGATTGTTGCCTACACTTTCTGCGCATGACTTTCGCCACACCTTTGCAGACCAATTTTTAGCTTACCTGGTCGAAAAGCGTGGGCATGACCTCGAACGGGCCACGGACGAACTGCGGCGAGTCTGCGGTTGGTCTGAGACCTCGACGATGCCACGCCGTTACGCAGGTCGTTATCTAGCGGAGTCGGCCAACCTCCACAATGCCCAGCGCACCTCGGCAGCCTGGAGCCGACTTGACAGTTAAGGAGGTTCGCCGTGGCCAAATCAGCCGACCAAAAACAGGCAACACCACCCTCCTCTTTGCCAGCTTACGTGTTCAGGGGACCCGCTTACGTTGCAATTCGAACTCGCACTAATGACCAGCCAAGGTATGTCGATACTCGATTGAGCGTTTGGAGGTGGTACGACGGCGGAACGGCTATGAAAATAGATTGGGATGCGCTCCACTTGAATCCGGACCTCATGCAAATCGCCAAAGCGTTCGTGGCCTATGCACTGGAAAAGTATGCACCTATAACGGCATTCAAAGCATCCGGGGTGTTCGGACGACTAGCTGAAAGCGACATCTCAGCCAAATTTCCTTGGACGCGACAAGAGGTAGTCACGACCATAAGTGCTTGGGCGAAATTTCGCGAGAACACTATTTTTTTTAGAACGTTTTATCGCTGGGCCCTAAATCGAGGGATATTGGGCTTTGATAAACAAACATACCTAGCTCTTAAAGAGATTAAGACGAGCCGCCTTGATCCGTACGAACGTATATTCCTATCCCAGTCCGGTTTAGCCCTTGATGAAGAGGTCCGGTTACTGCAGCGAATTGAACTCGATATCCAGGTCAAAGACTGGAACGAGGCTCAAGTCAACATCATGCTCCACTTAAGCTTTGAATTAGGCCCGCGCTCGATTCAACTCCATTCGCTTGATATCGCGGATTTTGAGTTCATCGAAAGCACTGAGGATAAAACGTATTACACACTGTGGTTACCCATGGCCAAAAAGGTCGGACAGCGCAGACCTGAGCGACGCCCCCGCAAAATAACCACGCGGTTGGGTGAAAAAATCTCACGGCACATTTCAGAAATTCAACGCCGATTTGGTGACGATTGTGAACCATTATTTGTCGGCCCTCGTGGAAAGCGCCTGTCTGTAACCAAAATCATTGTGGGCCTCAAACACGAGCTACATGAAGCTGGTGTAGACAAGCCGAACCAGGTAACCATGTTGTTGCGTCATCACCTCGGACAAGGTTTGGCGGATCAGGGGACTCCGGCAGACATGATTGCCGAACTGCTCGGACACAACAGCACGGTTGCAGCGCGTGCTTACGTAACGGCCACCCCCAACATTGCCCGGATCAAAGAGAAAGCACTGGGTAAGAGCCCGGCCTATCAACGCATTATGCGCAGCTTATTAACTGGGAAAATCGTTCAACGCCGCGATACGGCTCCTGAATCAGCCGTCCGCGGCGTCATTGATACGCAATACATAGGCGATATCGGTGCCTGCGCCCTGCCCGTTCATACCCACTGTCCCTACAACCCTATATACGCGTGCTACACCTGCAAGAAGTTCCACCCCTTTGCTGACGGCCGTCATGAGCAGGTGAAAGAGGCGCTGCAAAAGGAAGCGCAACGGTTCATCGACATGGCAGAACAAGCCGGTGATCTCATTCACAACCGGCCTCTGGCCCAGCATCAGACGACCATTCTCGCGGTAAGCGCTACGATCGAGCGCTGCCGGCAACAAGCTGGGGATGCTGCAGATGACGCTCTCTAGAGCAAGTCAACGCCTCGGAGATTTTGTTACACGGGAACAAGCGCTTTTCCATTCGTTACCGATTTCAACACCGTGGGCGTCATCGTTATGGGGCGTCGGAGGCTGGTTACCACAACGGGGAAAGCAAAATACGCTCACCTTCGAGACGCACCGGCAAGCCCTCGAAAAAACGGGCTATCCTTCTCCGGCGAAGGGCCCACTCCCCCTCGTGTTCCAAGATTTTAACAAGGCCCTGATTGTCTATTTACAACGCACCCGGAGCCTGAAGTTTTCGATGGTGGCTGCATACAATATTGCTATTCGGCGAATATACAACCCCTTGTTTGAGCGAGGCGTATCCGATCCAACACAATTGACACGGGACGACTTTGATCGCGTCGTAGTTTTTCTCCGCCAAAGTGGTTATAAGAATCTGTATGACGCGGTCTCTCACCTTCAAGTAGTAGCCGAGACGATTGATAGCCTGCAATTAACCGAGATCGCCATCCACTTTGAGCATGATGCAAAACCAGAAAAGCGCCGTCACGACTATATTTCGCTGCATGATCCCGATCGCACTGTAAAACAGCGTAAATCTGATGAAAAGCTGCCCTCTCGTGAGGCAATGGAAGCCTATGCCCTTTGTTCGAATAACCCACTTAGTGACAGCGAAGAAATCTTGCTGCGAGTTATTGATTTACTGATCGCTACAGGCCAAAGGGGGAACGAGGTAGCGGTAATTCCTTTAGACTGTTGGGTCGAAAGGCCAATCAAAGGGACAACAGGCGAGGTAGTTGTAGATGCAAATGGCAAGCGTCTGATCGAATGTGGAATCAGATACTTTGCGGAGAAGCATTTTCAATCTCGTATTCATTGGGTTGCGGAAAGCGATGTCCCTCTAGCTAGGCGTGCAGTCAAGCGACTTAAGTTACTGACCCAGGAACAGCGAGAAATAGCTAAATGGCAAGAAGATCATCCAGGGCGGCTCTGGGACTACTCGCCCAAGGAGGAAATGTCAGAATCTGAAGTTTTTAGCTGGCTTGGATTCAGTCAGAATCGCGATGCGTCTCGGAACCTAAGTGCGTACTTTTCAAGAAATGGAATCCATCCTAGCAAGGCGCGGAGGCGACAGTACTTGGCTGGCGATATTGAGAGTTTTCTAGTCCCTAAACTTCACGGTCATGCCGCGCTTACCGAAAATGTCAGCGGTAAGCTTCGTGTTGTCTTAAAAACGAGTGAAACACTTGCCATCGCATTTGATGGACAATTCCGATTGGGGGGGCGTGAGGCCAATGTGTTCCGTGCCATCCCACGACGAGTGATGTTGGTTGACATAAACCGAGCGCTCGGCGCGGATCCGCGATTCTCGTCCATATTTTCGCGCCGTTCATTATTTGAAGCTGATGGGACACCGATCAAGCTGACTAGCCATCAACCGCGCCATTGGCGAAATACTATTTACCATCTTACTGGGATGAGCAATGTTCAGCAGGCGCTGGCCCTGGGGCGAAAACGCCTCGACCAGAATGTCTATTACCAACACACAAGCATTGAAGAAAACACCGCTACCCATCAAGAGTTCTTGGCGTTCAATAGCCATCGCGAGCGTATCGACTTTCTACATGCGGGCATAAGAGACAAACGCATTCGGGGCGCTTTGACCGACAGTTACCATGCGCTGCTATCAGATAAAGGCACGATCACGGCAGAAGCATTCCTCACCGTACACGCAGCGGCGCTGCACGTGACACCCTTTGGAGGTTGCATTCACGACTTCTCCCAAGCGCCCTGCCCTAAGCATCTTCAGTGCTGGAATGGCTGCTCGCATCTCCATCTGATGGGCACTCCATCAGAACGGACCAACCTTGAGAAACAAGCCAAAAATCTTACAACCGCAATTACTATCATGCGCGATGCCGGCGCCGGAGAGGCAGGCAGCGATGTATGGCTGGCGGACCAAGAGGACAAACTCAATAATCTAAAATCCGTCCTAGCACGCGACACCAATGCAGGTGTGCAACGCGTGTTTCCAAATGGGCGTCCAATCACGGTTGCGGACTCGGACAAACGACACAGTTCGGTATCAGATGACTAGGGGCAACTATGGCGCGACGACAGACATTGAGGGGGGGCATTCTTGACGAAGCAATAGATGCTCTCCTCGCCCAGATGATTAGCTCAGGAGTGGAGCTCGCTCCCATTTCCCGACCGGAGGTGCAGCGCCGCCTGGGCCTGACAAGCCGAGCTACGCTGGGAGGTGACCGTGGAGACAGAATTGAGGCCGCCCGTATTGTTCAAATGAGGGAAAGCGGGAGAGATCCGGATGGTGCCCGCCGGCGCAGAAGTCTCGAAGAGCGTATTGCAAGTCTTCAAGCGGAGAACGCTGCGTTGGCAATACAGCGAGACAAGCTTTTCGAGGCTCTGTCAGTAATAGCACACAACTGCCTTATTAACGGTTTGGACGTAGAGTCAGTAATGGCGCCGTTGAGAAACACCCAATAAATCAGCTTAGTAGTCTTCGTATCGACTACAGATTGCGGCATGGTAATCTGCCCACAGTGCTAGACAGGACTGCGTCAGCTCTGACGACTACACATTACGGTACACGTAACTAACTACTTAGTCCCACACGCAAAGCGTTGACATGCGCGCCAACCGCTCGTAGAGTTTGGCTGGTAGCCCTTGAGGCACTTGAGCTTTATCTCCCCTAGAGGGATCTGCAAAGCCCGGTAACGACCGGGCTTTTGCCTTGCATGCGAACGCTAAGCTTCATTCGCTGCGATGATGTGTTTTGCTCGTTCAAAAAGCTCATCGTAAGTCACTATCTCGGGTTGGATGGTATTTCGACGAAATAATTCGAAGCTCCTGAGATGCTCCCGATTAACCCCGTGCTCGCCAACAAACTGCTCTAGGGAACCAACCACCACAAATGCTCTCGGGGAATAGTTGAAGACCTCTTCAGCGGTGGGATATCCATTGTCGTCAGTAAGCCGCACTGATTCCTTCAGAGTTTCTGCTGCGAGGGCCACAGTTCCCTGCACTTGAGCGACCGCGCCTGCAAGCTCATCCGAGGGGGCCCAGCAACCTTCACGATAACTCTTGTTTTTTAACAGGCGGGTCTTGTGAGTTTTGATTTCGACAAAACAGAGGCTAGACGCCCAAGCCTTTGTTTTCAGAAGCGCATCCACTCTCTTCCCTGGCTGAGCGACATCATTACCTCTGACCGCTTGCTCTAGCTTCTTCCCATCGAGGCCGGACGCATATATGTAGCTAAGGCCATAGCCGAATATCCAAGGATTTTTTTCAAAGAATTTTTGCCATAGGGCTTCCGGTGTACAGCCTTTCCTTGATTGTAATTTTTGGAAGTAGTCTTCATCCTCTAATAGGGACTTGAAGACTTCAAGCTGCTTTTTTCGGTATCCGATTGCGACTACGTCCTGCTTTGTTAGTGAGTTTTTCACGACCTCAGCAATCAAATCTTCGTTTTCCGTTACTAGTTGTTTTGCTTGGAGAGACGTTAGAGCGATTCGTCTCAGCTCTGAGTCGGAAATATTGATTTGGCTCCCGCCTTCAAATGTTACCGCATGGATATTGGCAAGAAACTCACAGAACCTACCAATCTCCTCTCCGACAAACGAGAAACCACTGCCGTACGGCTGCCCGCTTTCCGAACTGAATTTTTGAACAGTCAGAACCTGAATCCTTCGAGTGTCCTCGAGAAACTTTGCCGATATATAGGTCGCCGCTTCCGGTTTGTGCCGGAGCACAGCTTCGTCACGCTCGCGACCGTACTCATAGCCGTCTACCGACGGCAACACTTTGGACGCGATACGGATAAGCCGCGATTTATCACCAAAGGAGGGAAGCGCGGGGCTGATATATGTTTTTCCTGGCTTTGGATTCTGATAGTTATCCATGATCGAAACTCCTCCTGACCTACGCTTGATCGTAAGCCGATCAGACCCTGTCAACAAGTGGACGCTTATCCTCTATACCGTATGCCGGGTAAAGCACACCCTAGACCTGAGCGGTAATGCACGCAACTAAGGTCGGCTGTTGATTGCGCCTGATTCTCTACCTTCAGATGTTTACAACTAATCGATCTGACAGTTGTCCAGTTGCCAATCGCCGCCGATATAGCGACAGCAGCATGGTGGATATGGGAGCGGTTTCGCAGTAGCGTGATGAGGCATTCAGAATCGTTATCTCACGGCCGATCACATTTCATGCCTGCGCCAAGTGTGATGTGAGAGCCCTAGTTCAACTTTTTGCGCTTGGCCTTCTTTTTAGCCTTACGCTGGGCGCTTGCCTGAGCTCTCCTGTCGGCTCTATTTCCCGAGAAGCCCGTGTCAGCACCAAACTGGCCAGGATCTCGTGGGTATTCGAAGGCGTGAAATGCGTGAGGGAGCATCGAGTGCTCCTGCAGAATGCCAAGTTCATCGCACTGTTCACGCAGGATGTGAAGCTCTTCGACAGTGGCTGGCTCTGGGAACGCCATGTATAACACATCCTGCGAAGAGGCCTTGGATGAAAATGGTTCGGACGCAAGCCCGACCGCTTCAATCATATCGGGATATTTAAGTCTAAGACCGTGGCAATACGTGGCGAGGAACTCAGCACGATCCTCCCTGTAGACTTGGTAATCAACCGCCTGATCGCGGGGTACCACAGTGAATACATAATAGCGCCCGTCTACCGTCGGGCTCGGCATGATGCGGGTCGACTGAGTTCCCGAGGGCACAGGCCGTCGTAGTACATCGTGAAGCGAGTCCCCTAGCACACGTCGCGCGAAACGGGTCTCCATAGCGAGAGCCCTGACCAACTGCTCTTTCTCATCGTTCGTGTAGTTCTCGCCATTGATCGCAACGGCCTCATCAGAGCGGATAAATTTGGACTGGAACTCGATGATCTCGTCCCAGAAGTAACTGAGACGGTTGGCTTCGTTACGGGCGCGCCGTTGCCCGCTCGAATCGAATTTTTCCCAATCACCCTCTGCGAGCATGATCATGTTTGATTCGGGAAAATCACGAGGCAGGACATGTCTTCCACCGTCCATGCTGGTCTGGTAGAGCGTAATGAGCTCTTCCTCTCCCGCAACGCTCACATACTCCGCACTGCTGATGAAGCGTTCTTTCTCAGAAAAATAGCCAACCAGATCGGGTACTGTGTCCAGCTCCGAAAGGAGTACGTCCAGGGTCAATTCATCCAGCACATGGACGAAGCGATCTTTCCCCGCCGGCCATCCCACAGTGAAAGGCGTTTCCAGGTGCTGCTTCTTGTCAGTCAGCGTAGAGTCGATCATCAGACTACCGCTGCTTTTCCCACCCCAGTGGGACAACGCCGCCTCGAAGGATCCCCGTGTCACGGCAATACGATGGAAGACAGCCTTATCCATATCAGGCAGACGGTATGGAAAAGGCACAGTGCATTGCTTGTCCAGGTACAGCCGATCAGGATGCTCCCGGATGAATTTTTCAGCGCCGATCAGCTGCGCCACTGATCCGTGAATTGCCCGTTTGTACCACCGACCCCATGAGACCAAGGGGTTTGAGTGCGCGGGATATTCGCAATGTTTGTCGGAGAAAATCAGGATGTGATCGCCGAATACGACGAACAGATCGCAGAGCTCCTTGCCATCACCTGACGCAGACTTTTTCCCTTCATCGGTGTGGACGTTTCCATAGCACCAGATGCTGAGAAAAGCCTTGCGCGCTAGCTTGCTAAGATAGCGCTCGGACTCGGTTTTGGGCTCAACCTCAATCGCAGCTTCCCACGGTGTTTTTACGGACATTATAGGGCTCCGGGTGTAGAGAGGTGAGCATAGCGCTTGGTTTGCTCTTGTACCCAATGGTTCAAGTCGCTCCTGTAGTCGTCAACTCATCCGGACACTGCGTTAAGTTTTTCCTCGGCCACTGCGGTTGCGGTTTCTTTTACAGGGGCCAATAGTTGACGGAGCAGATGTTGCTAGCCTTCCAGTCAGTCATTTGCGTGATTCCGAAACCCTGGCTCTATCGTTTGAATGTCACTTGTTCATGGCCTATCAGCCCCACACAAATCTGCACGCGCCAAAGACGACCAGCGACTGCTGGGCTTGATCAAGCATTCATGGCTGGAAAGTGGCGGCGTTTATGGCTATCGCAAAATCCATGACGATCTGCGCGAGGTCGGTGAAGTTTGCGGGCGCCATCGTGTGGCAAGGCTGATGCGTCTTGAAGGGCTGCGGTCTCAGACAGGTTATAGACGCCGCCCTGGAAAGTACGGCGGTAAGCCAGCGGTCGCCTCACCCAATTTGTTGAAACGCCAGTTCGATGTCGTGGAACCCAACAATGTTTGGGTCACCGACATCACCTACATTCGTACGTATGAAGGCTGGTTGTATTTGGCGGTGGTGCTGGATCTGTTTTCTCGTCAGGTCGTTGGCTGGTCAATGAAGTCGCAGATGACCAGTGATTTGGCTATTGATGCATTGTTGATGGCGGTTTGGAGACGTAAACCGAAGCAAGAGGTGATGGTTCATTCCGACCAAGGCAGCCAGTACAGCAGCTCCGATTGGCGCAGCTTTTTGAAGGCAAACAATTTGGTTGCCAGCATGAGTCGCCGAGGCAACTGTCATGACAACGCCGTGGCCGAGAGCTTTTTCCAGCTTCTGAAACGTGAACGGATCTAGCGAAAAATCTACACCTCGCGGCAAGATGCTCGTAGTGATGTATTTGATTACATCGAAATGTTCTACAACGCAAAACGCCGCCATGGTTTCAACAATCAGCTGTCACCGGTAGAGTTTGAAAAGCGTTACGCAATGAGCTTGCAAGGTGTCTAGAGAATCCGAGGCGATTCAGAGCCCTCCCCTTTCTAACCCGCGTCTAAGTACTGAGAGGGCCACAGCTATCTGCTGGCCCTCTCTAAGCGATAAGAGCGTTGGATAGCCGCCCAGGTGCGGCATCGCGGTACTGATAAAGTAGGACCGCCGTAGCGCTGAAGGTGCAGTGATTAGTTGGAAGCAAATCGTCGAAGTCTGCCGGCGCAGCTGGCAATCTAGATTGATCAACTGCTGCCGCACGGTGGATGTCGACCTGAGTCACGCAAGGTGACTTCGCCGGAGGCTTACGAACCAACAATCTAGAGAATGAAAGGAAATTCTTTTGCTTCAGAAACTCAAATCCATAGTGCGATCTATAAGAAACAGTTTGACTGCAAAAAGCTTCTGCTCGGTAGGTGTGCTGATAGCGGTTGTTGGCTTCCTCAGCGACAGTACCAGTGTGATCTCATTCATCAGCCAACTACGGGGAGATGACACCAGCTCGTTGAGCGTTGTTCGAGCGAGGCTCAAGCCTTACCGAGTCAGCCCTGGCAACACTGAAGGCCAAGACGATGTGTTTGTACAGCTCCAACTCAGAAACTATGGGAAGGATCCTGTGTACCTGACGTCGGCGAAGATCGAAATCGTCAAAAGCGACACCGCTACGCTTGGCCGTCCCGGTGTGTTTGGTCAGTGCGTACTTACGGACGACCCCAACTCGAATACACCCCTCAAAATCGCCCCTGGCGACACGGTTTGGCTGAGCGTTTCAGATAGCATTCATCTACCTGGCTTGGCTGCGTGGCTCGAAGGCGGTGTGCTCAATGACATCCATGTTCCGACTCCTGAAGAGCCGTTCACGATCACCGAAAACTTCTTCGTCGATGAAGTGAATCAAAATTTTTTAAAGCTTTATGGCCCCGACTCAGCAATTCAGCTAACTCTGTACTCAGGAAATCGCAAAGAGCTACAAACATTCGATATCAAGCTAGCAGAAGGAAAAGATATTTTTGCCAAAGACGGTAGTCTTCAGCAGGACTGGTTTATCGCAAACTGGATGTACCCACGGTGGGTGCGTGGCAAGATGGACGCGTCCTGTAAGGATGAACCCAGCTAAAGTCTATAGCCCCTATTCCACCTTGCCTTCAGGCTGATGCCAAACACAAAAAGACCGTAAGCGTCCGGTAATACGGCATATGGTTCACTGCGCGACCGGTGGTTTTGCTTGGTCAAGACTACAAAGCCCGACAAGTCGGGGGTAAGTGGCCGGTCACATATCTTACGAACTCAAGCCGGAGGCCTAGTCCGGTTTTTATGCAGCTCTACGCCAAGAATATTCGTATAAGTCGAGCGTCGGCCATCCATTATGTGTTTCAAAAAGGCCCCACTTTGCGGGGCCCCTTGTCACTTGAGCTTGCCTTGCAGCATCTTGAACATTGCTTCTTTGGCGCGGACCACGAATTCATCCTCTGTCTCACCGGACTTCGGAAGTCCGATTTCGCTCTCGAGCTCACCCAAGAACTCTTTGTCAGTCACGAGGTTTGCCGCCTCCTCAGCGAATTTCGATGCCTTGGATACTCCCAGCGTCGCACCCAGGATGGCTACCGCCGCGACTTTAACTCCCGTCTGAGTGCTAACTGCCAGTGATTCAGATACAGGCTGGCTGGCATCAGTCTTGCCGTAAACGACATCCACGAGAGACTTCATTGTGCAGCCCCCGCGTTAGCCTTGAAGAATTCTCGGAAGGCCTTGTCCATGAGATCAACGAAGGCTTGGCATATCGAGTCTTTTTGCTCTTGAGAGAGCGATGCCCATATCTGTGAGATGAAGCTGTAAAGTTTCAGAATAATATCAAGCATTTGACGCTCCCTGTGTTGCTGGTTTCAACCTAATGATATCGGTCAACTCAACTTTTCCTTTAGCTCTAGAGCGCCAGAGCCGCTCCACGATCATTGGAGGCCAACAGGAAATTCTGATCCTGCTCGGTCTGCTGCAACGCTTCTCAGTTCGAGGGCTCTGATAAAAGCGCTCTGCCCAGGCGCCCAACATCGACTTCTCTTCCGGCTCCATCTGTCACGCCCTTTTCGGCTGCTGGACGTGTGCCTGGCCCAGCGTTTCACCAGGTATATCTATACGTCGACCTGCAGGTGCGCCGAGAGTCGGTCACTCGCTTTGCGAAATTGCCCTGTTTTTTTTCGACTCAAGTGAAACCCGAGCTCGTCCATCTCTCAGGTCTGTTCCTGTAGAAGACCATGTCCGGAGCTAAGGATTTTGATGCGCTTCCTCCAAGGGTTCACCAGCTAACATCTGTGCCATCTCAAGAAGCAATCCGCG
Organism: Pseudomonas sp. CFBP13528; assembly: GCF_005233615.1. Classification (NCBI taxonomy): domain Bacteria; kingdom Pseudomonadati; phylum Pseudomonadota; class Gammaproteobacteria; order Pseudomonadales; family Pseudomonadaceae; genus Pseudomonas; species Pseudomonas sp. CFBP13528. The sequence continues at coordinate 63,448 of NZ_QGAJ01000010.1, read as the reverse complement.
CACCTTGGCATTGTCTTGCTGACCGAGAACACGATCAATTGAGCGAAACGGATGAATGTTCCTGAACTGACGGGCACCTGCTGTCAGACGCTCAGCAGTTCGCTGACGTATTTCCGCAGAAGGGCCCCCCTTACTTGCAAGCATCTCACCGAACTGGGCTTTGAGCGTAACCACGGCTTCCTCGGTACCCTCGGCAATCGCCAACGCGACCAGCGCCTTTACTGAGGAGTCTAAAATTGCCCAACCCGTTTCATGCTTGCCACCCTTCTTCCCCCACCCTAGCAATAACTTCTTGCAATCGTTAAAGAAGTCGATATTGCCGCGCCTCGAACCATCCAGAGCCGCCTCAAAAAGGCCATTTGTAAGGGAGCAGTTTTCAACAAAAGCCACTGACTCCCTGTCATCCGGAAGGAACGAGAGCGTTGAGATAAGCCAAACCGCATGCCGCTTCAAATCATATTCGAGGTGTTCCGGACAAGCGGGTGCATCCGACAGAGCATTCAGGAGTTCAGAAATCCCGATAGCCCAGTTAATGGCGTCCAGTGTAAACGCGGATCGCTTCTCTACGGCGAGCAGGAGGAGTTCTTTGTGAGGAGCGTACATCTGATGCGCCCAGGTCTCGATATTTTCAATAATCTCGCTCGCCCGTCCGTGGTCTGCAGGTGCCTCCAGTAGCTCATTCACTAAAGAAGTGAGCCGTCCTCGGAGTGAGGTTTCACTGGTGCTTGAAAAATACGGGCCAAGCGTGCTGCAGTGCGTAGAAACCAAAGCCGTATCGACAGTCCCCAAAAAGCCTTTCGCTGCAGCAGTCACAGCCGAGCGCAATTGGCCGACGGGGTAGCCAATATCGTGCTTACCCTTTGCCAACAGGTTGAAAGTCAATTCGGTAAGCTGATCGAATGCGGTCAGCGTGACGGGTTGGTGATTTGCTTTCACCATCCCGACAAAGGCGAGTACGCCAATCTTCTCTGCCAAGGTGACAATTACGTTCGAATTGGTGTGCTCTAGAGCTAATAGCGACGCCCGGCCCATCATCCGAATCCCGTGCATCATCAAATCAGGCATGTTGTGCGGAATGATAGATTCGACCGCCGAAGCCAGGTACGTTGATGCAAGCATCGCGTGATGCTTACTCCGCTCTCGACCTGGGTATTCTATCCCCAGGTACACGCCATAGAGTCCTCCGAACGCACGTAATGTGCTCTTCGCCAATTTTTCGTCACCCTTGGACAGCGCGTCCTGCATCGTCTGCCTTAGCTGCTCAAGCGAAGTGTTGATCGTGTCGTCGCTCACCTCCGGCATGTCGAAAAATGGGTTGCTGCCGACAAAAGTGCCGTGTTTTGCCGCACAGTAAGCGGCATTGATCAGCATCAAATGGTGGAATGCGGAGTCCGTGACCTCGTGATCGCCCTGTCCCGCGAAGCGCTTCGCGTAGGAAATGCTGTAGTCGATCGCTTGTCGCGTGGAGGTGCTCCAGTGAGCATTGGATTGGTAAAACTTGGCTTTTGGCGCATTGAACTGAAATTCTGCGTTAGCCTCAGGGAGCATCGGCGCCGGTGCCTCCCGAAGAAGGATCGCAGCGTTGTCCGCTAGACGACTCCATTTCCGCAAGTCCCGACGAACCACTGTCGACATGATGTTGAGCTGCTCAATCGGATTGATGAGCTGAAGCGCTCGGCGATATGCATAGAGAAAAAGCAGCAATATTCCGGCGATACCCCAGAGCGCGACGAGGATCGCCGGGATCGCCCAGTTCCCGTCCGGGATCAACGACGTCCCAGCGATAGCGATCGCCGTCAGAAACGATCCGAGGAAAGAACTGAGCAGCCTGCGATCGGAACTGAGCTGCTTGAACAAGCCATGCGGCATGCGCTCAACATTAGTTTGCATCGCGAAGACGATGATCGAGAACGCAATTGCAGCCGCTCCAATCAAGGCCGACCCCGTGCCACCGAGAAGAGTTCTGAGTGCCCCTATGCTTTCCTGGCTGTTGAAGTAACCTCCAACCATGCGTCGCAGAAACGGCACCGATAGAGCACTCGCAACCACCGCGGCCAGCACCGTGAGAATCACCAGCTTCAAGCCATGGCGCAACCGCCAAAAACCGAACTTTATTTTGGCCTGGTGCAGCCGCAGCACACCTGCGGCATAAGCCTTGTGAAGTCGAGCCTTGAAAAGTGGCATGTTCATTCCGTAAACGCTCTCCAGTCGAGAAAAGACCAAGCCCACTTGCAGGCGCCCGGCTCTAGCGGTTGCACTCAGTCATAGGTTCAGGAGGCTACATGATCAGGCTTAAGAGCCGTCTCGAATTGAATTCGATCCTGAGCTTGACCTCATCCATGCATATGGAGGATGCGACCTCTCGCATTGTCCGGAATACTCTAAGCGTCGAGTCAAATCTTCACTTCTCCAACAAACGACAGTCAGCCATTCTGCGCCGCCCGGCCTATGTATAGCGTCAGTTGCTTTGTGTACCTTGCCTACTCTTTGACACTGGCACATCATGCCATCTTGCTACTACACCTACCAACGCAGCAGGATTGAGAACGTCACATGGAATACGACGAAGGCCGAGAAATCACTCGGCTGATCGCTGAAGAGATGCTCAGCGTCGGAACTAGCTTCCCCAAGATATCTCCAGAGAGACTCCGTCTTCTCGCGGCGCTTCACCTTACAAAAGGCCTAATCTTACAGCGCCAATACCAAGATATTTTCGAGGATGCATGCTCAGTTGTTATCGAAATGACTTCGAAAGATTTCGACGATACTGAAATCAGAGCTGCATTCAACGAAAAGCTGAAGCAAATGAAAGACCTAAGCTCCAGCCCCATGGATCGAGAGGTTCGAGTTAAAACAGCCACTTACCTTATCGATCTGTTCATTATGGATTCGTACAACATTCCGTACGGACATCCAATGGCGGTAGCCGCCTTAGTTGGGAGCATACATTCCACTCTCCATTCACATGTTATCGAAATAGCTCCGACCACTGCGGAACTCTCCATGGGCAAAGAGCGCATCGACGACAGTTCCTTCCCGATGATTCACCCAACCTCCAGAGCATTGAGGAGCCTCATTTCTCTGAAGCTTATTATCAACCAAATATATCCTTACTTCATCGACGGTCGCATCCAAGCTGCAAATTTCGACGACCAACCCAGTTTTCTTTTGGATTCACACGAGCAATTCAACCTTTCGACAGCGACAGGAATGAGTGATTTTGGTGAATTCGCCTTGAGTCATCACAACGCCGCTCGTTTTATGCTGGTGATTCCGGCCAGCAACGCAAAACTTGGCAACCTGGTTCAGGGCCTCTCACCCGCATTAAAAACACGGCTCAGGCTGGATGCGGCGATTTGCTTCAGCATCAGTGAGGCGCGAGGCGCCAACAACGACAAAGTGCTTCTAATTTTCAGTCAGGGTATTAACCTGATGAAGAATCCCCACGTTTATATTGATGTATCAATGTCAAACAAATCGCTGGAGCACTTGGATCTGCAAGAGCGAGCTATTCTGGCAGGACACATCGTAAATATTCATGAAGCACGTGACCTGTACGAAAGGTGGAAACGTATTCCTACAAAGGTCGCAACGATCCTCAATGCCCAGTTTTCTGATGGCTATCATAATGTCAAGACGTTATGCATTGAGGATGAAGTTGATCATGGAAAACTTTTGAAGATCTATTCACCTAAAAATTTCATCCGCAACAATCGATTGGAAGGTAATACCTTCAACATCACAGCAGACCCTCAAGCCATTCTAAGACTGCTAAGCGACCCGTTAGAGCCGGCGTGTGTCTACATCATCGGTAATAATGGTGCTGGAAAAACGCGGCTGCTTTGTGAGCTCATTGATCATATCGGCGAAATGGATCGAAGAACGGTCGGCATCTCGACTGGCGTACACGACCGATTCCCGCTCGGACGGACAAAACAGACCAATCATTTTGAATACAGGGGTGTTCGTACCAGCCCCGATTCAATCTCGCCGTCCAAGCTAACGAAAAATGTCACCTCCCTAGCGGCGCGAGTGCTCGTCGATCAACGCATGCTCGAGGCCTTGAAGGAATGCCAGCAGTGCTTGGGGTTCGCAACGCGCTTCTATTTCATGCTCAGGCCTGAGATGGCACTCGATAACGCCCCTAAAGAAATTCGACTCATGAGAATGTCGGAGAACGCTGCAGAGAACGACGTACCTGAGCCTTTGACACATTACGAGTTCGGCGTGGTGCGCCCGGCAACGGAAGACCAAAGGGAGCGCATCGTCTCTTATTCCTCACTGAGTTCGGGTGAGCAGAACATCAATCAGCTGCTGCTCAGCATCATTACTACAGCTGAGCGAGGCACGGTTTTCCTGGTAGACGAACCAGAGATAAGTCTGCACCTGAAATGGCAGCAGACGCTGCCACGGGTTTTCCATCTACTGTCTCAGCGGTTCGAGTGTTCATTCGTCGTGGCCACGCACGCCCCTACCCTGATCAGCAACGCCAACGATCGGGGTAGTCACAGCTTTATGCTGGACTTGGGGAAGCTGCCGGAGCTTAGCGCGAGAGAGCGCTACTCGGTCGAATCGATCATCTTGGGCGGTTTTGGCACCTATACCCCGCACAACCGCGCAGTGCACGAGGCCTGTGCGCGTATCGTGGCGAAGACCATGGGATCGAAAGGTAGCCGGCAAGCCGATCAGTTCTCTCCGTTGGCAGAGCTCGACGAGATGCTTAAAAAAATGAGTTTCTCGCAGGGCGCATACGTTCCGCCAGGTCAACAGGAAGACATTGACCTCATCAAAAAGGCCGCCACTGCTGTTCAGCTGCTCCTCCAAGACCAAAGCGTGGTAGACGCCGCCAGTGAAGTGGGGGGTGTAGATGACTGATTATTTCGTTCTAGACGAAGCCGAACTCAGGCCGAGGTACGATGACTATAAAGTCCTATGCCACGCTGAGGAGCGATTCCACAAAGTCGTCATGTTTAATCTCCTACGGTTTCACGCGACTGCACTCCAGCGTTTCGACAGGAGGCAGGCCGGTGAAGCGCTTGAGGATTGCAACCTCTGGAACGAATTCTCGAATCCGAAGAGCAAGAAAAAACCTAAGACGGTTGCGACGGCTGCTACTGGCGAGCCGGCGCCCACGGTGAAGGCCAAGCGCAAACGAGGTAAGGCTAAACCAGTCATCAGCGACATCAAGGGTGCGTTCAGGAGCTATATCGAGAAAACGCAGAAAAATCGATGCTGCTACTGCCGACGCTGGCTGTGTAACAGCGGGTACTCCAAACCCATTGAGCACATATTGCCTCGTAAAACCTACGAGCAGTACTCGTTTCACTTCTGGAACCTGTCCGTCGCTTGCGTGGACTGCAATTCTCTTAAGAAGGAGGCTGATTGGGCAACCCCGGACAAACACGGCTTTAAAGCTTATCCGTTGCCAAGCAACTTCACCGAGATGTTCCACCCGCGGTTCCACCGATTCGATGAGCACGTGCGCTTCATCCGCGTGCAGACCAATGACCACAGCATCACTTTGTACCGGGGGATCACGCCTCAGGGACAGAAGCTGTGTGAAGATTTGCTAACCATCATCGCAGGTAAGGAGGTTATCGTGAATGCTAACGCTGCACTCAAAAGCTCGATGGAAACCATCGAACGATTCGACGTAAAGGAAGGCAGCCATCTGGAATCGGCGCTCAAGAGCCTGGTCGGCGCCCTGTCTGAGCGGTCTATCGATCTACTGAACCGCTGAGTGATTAGTTAGGCGGCTGCATAACTGCCGCGCAGGCCTAGCCGTGGTGCAGCTTTTACCAGAGGCTTTGCGCCCACAGATTGATGTAGGCTTATCGACTTCGGTAGCGAAAAAAAAGCGCTAACGCCGGCGCTTTAAAAATGAAGCGTCATTCAACAAAAAGTTTTGCGCTTTAGCCCGATTTGGATGAAGAACGATTGAGTACTTACGCCAAAGGCGACAAATTCGAGGAACAGGTCTTTGATTTTCTGAGCCAGGAAATCGCTCACGACCGTTTCTATTTCAGGTCTGACTGCTGCCAAATTTTTCGGAAGAAGGGTTACTTTTCCTCTGCCCGAGAAAGCGACATCATTTTCGACATCGCCATCGAAGTCTCCATGCCAGGCTCCGACAAGCCGTCGATGCTCGTTCTCATCGAGTGCAAAAATTACAGCGGCACCGTCTCTGTCGACAATATTGAAGAATTCGGGTCGAAGATCAGCCAAGTCTCCGGGTTTAACGCAAAAGGCATTTTTGCCACGACCAGCGCATTCCAAGCCGGGACGCTCAATTTCGCCAGAAATAAGGGCTTTGCCCTTCTGCGGTATTTCGATCAGTCTGAATTTCGATGGGAGCTCCCTCGCGCGCTCCTCACTGGCGCAAGTGGCGCCAGCAGTCGAAAAAGAGCTGAAATTGAATATGCGCTTACGCAACCTGATTTTAGACCGACTGTTTACAGCGCCTATGCTGTTACGCCCGCTGGTTTTGCAGATGGTTGGGAGGGTATTTGGAAAGGTCTGGGTCTGGAAAATACACTCGACGAAAGCGAGCTGAAGCTGATCCGTCAGCCGGCTCTCGCGGCGACGCCCAGGGTCACCTTTATTTCGAAAGAGAAGATCGAGCGTCTAGCAGAACAGACTTTAAAATCGATCTCCTATAGTAGAGGGACAGTTGATCTCGCGAAGCTCGTTGAAAAAGAGAACATCGTTATTGGTCTCGCAGTTATCTTTCATGATGATTCTCCCTCTGTGCTCGGCAGCATCACGTTCTACCCAACAGAAATCAAAATTTTCGCGACTGAAAGCCAATCACCTGTAGCAAGGTTCACACTCGCCCATGAGCTGGGGCATCATTTTCTAAGCCACGGCAGGTACATGACGAGAGAGAGCGTGCGCGCTCAGGACATCGATCAAAGCCAACAGATCACCATCCCCAAAAGTGAGGTCGAGCGATTGGAGTGGCAAGCGAACACATTCGCGTCATGCCTTCTGATGCCCTACGAAGAGTTCCACACCGCTTTCGGACTTCTGGTTCAGCACCTAGAGATCAGAAATCGCGGTTACGGCCCTTTGTACCTGGATAACCAGCGGGAGAACGTGGCGCAGTTCCATAGGGTTTGCACAGCGCTGAGCAAATATTTCGGCACTTCCAAGACTGCCGTCCGTTTACGCATGAGAGCCCTAGGGCTATTAGTAGAAGCAACATAAAAGTACGGATCGTCGAGCCCGGGTCTAGTGCGCAGAATGCCGGTCGAGCCGTCAAGTCGCTCCTCATCTTCATCAATGGCCAAGGGTTGATCAGGCCTAGTAAATAGCGTGGACTCTCACCACTTACGAGAAAGTTTTGGTGAGAAACTTGTGCTTATGAACTTTAAAGAATTAATTTTATCAGCAGCCTACAATCATCATGAAGATCTAACACAGCCCGTAAAAAAAGGAGCCTCGCAGGAGAGGCTCCCTGATTGATCACTTGATTCTGAATGTATTCCTGAGTGCGAGACCGACGAGAAAAATAAGCAGCAGGGAAATTGATTTTTGAAGGATTATGAGTATTGTTGCGACAAGGCTGATAAGACCACTATTGGCAATGATTGCTGATCTGATCGGATCTGCCATTTTCTCAAGTCCCGGCAACGGGATGGCCTGCAGAAAGAAAAATTCGATACCGGCCATGTTGAAGCTGCATTTTTGGCTGTCGGGCAGGCAGTGTGTTGCCCACGATAGTGCCGCATATGCGCATGAAAACAAGACGAATGATATGAGATACGCAAGCAAGGGCTTTGAGATGCTCGAACCGTAGTTGGAAAGCTTCTCGTAGATGTAGAAAAGCCAGCGTTTTGCTCCTTTGAGACCATGGGCGATTTCTGCCATTTCCAACTGGAAGAAATGCTGCTCTTCTTGAGGTGCCTGTAGCTGGCTGAAGGAAAGCCTCAGGTTTCGGTAGGTTCTGATGTGGAAATCCTTTCCCGTTGCAGGAGGAAACGTTACATACTTGAACGACATGTCCTGATGTAGTGTGCAGCCAAAGAAAACTGGCGGTTTTTCGAAGGTGGCATTGTCAAAAAGGGCGGTATCTCGAAACTCCCGATTTTTGAAGCTCACGGAATCTTTGAATGTGCACCTTTCAAAGGATATCCGATTGAATGTCTTGCTGGTGGGATCGTAAGGTGTCCAGCCGACTGCTTCTTTTGTATTGTCCTGGATAGATTCGAAGCATACGGCTTGTCTGAATGTGCAATCGGCAAAGCTGATATCAGGACCGAATTTTACCCCGTTGAATCGAGTGCAGTGTCCAAATGAAGATCCTGAAAAGTCATTGTCTCCTTCAAACTCGGCGTAGTCAAAATCAATCCAGTCCTCAAGATAGATTGATTTTAGGTTCGTATACCTTGAGAATTTAGTGTTCTTAAAACTCGAGCGGGCATCAATTGTGACATTAGAAAAGTCAGAAGATTTTCCAATGATTGCCCGGTCAAAAGATGTGTGGCGTGGGAATTTTGCATTTTTAAAACTTGCACCCGGCCCGAATTTGAAATCGTCGAAATAGATTTCCCCGCCGAAATCCCACTGTAGACCGCAGAAATCAGTGTCCGAGAAATCTGCAATGTTTACATAGTCAAAGTGCCCGTAGAGCTCCGATGGGAACTTTTCTCGCCAGGCATTCCATGTGCCAGCCCCCATCTTGGCGAGCTCCATACAACCTGCTTTGCTGATTCGATCTGGTGTGCCGTGTACTTTGTTGTCAAAGAAAACTGCCAATCTCTCTTTGAAGTTTTCATCAACTTCATCGAGTTTTGTTCTGATATCAATATGTTCCTGAGCTTCTTGCATGCTGTTGCTCTAACCAGAGTGAATTTTTTTAAGCCAGCGTGAACGTCTCGCTGCTTAAGGTAGCCTTCGTCGACTCTATGTGTAGCGGGTTGAACAGATAGCTGGGTATGTGGCAATCACACTGGGAACCTGTATCAGCAGTGTAGGGCCGGTCAGGGATACGAGTAGCCCCACTCACCTCCGCCACAGTCTGCGCGTGCTGAACGAGGTACCGCGACAACTTTGAACCTAAAGCACTGAGGTTCACCATCATGGCTGTACCCGTCCTCTAAGTTAGGGTCGTCACGATCCTAAATGGTTCGGTTGCTATTGGCTACTGGTCCTACCCCGACCTGATGTCCAAAGCTTCGAACAACTCATTCGTTCGAGTAAAACTCAGTCATAATTTGAGACACCAGATTGATGAGCCATTGGCGACAGGATCCTTGCACAAATCTTGACCGTCAGCGGTGAGTTTCAGTGTCAGCTTGTGCCGATTTTCAATGGAGCCACCGCAGAGGTTGAAACGTCTGATATGGACGTCTGGTCGAGCCCGCGATAACTCGGCGCCAGCACCGCGGGTCTGTTTATTGGCTAGTGGCGTAGGAATGATTGAAATCTGATGTAGTTCCGAGCCAAGGTTGGTAAGTGGTGTAGGTAGGCCAGATAAAGCTTCAAGACCCTGGGAGCAGGAATACTAAGTTTCTCTTCGCTTTGCAGTTGCACGCTCAGCCGCAGTCCGCAGATCAAGCGTATCTGCGACGTATATCGTGTCCAGAAACCGCTTTCGATGATGGGCTCAAGCGTGTCTTCAGGGTCGAACTTGAATGAAAGCCCTTGACCCGGTTGAATCGTTTGTCATGAAGCGTCCGAGCCTTTGGCATCCCAGTGCAACCGGAAGGCAGGAGCGCTCCACTGGATTTTGTTGAGGTAGAGGATTCTGTTTTGACGATTCCCGATACGAAAAACGATTTCCGGGGGATGTATCATATTTAGTCTCAGGTCACCCACCCATTGAAACCCGAGTTGCAAATTAGGCTGCGCGGGCTGCGGGGCCGTTATCTCTCGATATTCGGCAATGTGCCTTTTGAGTTTGTCGATAGCACGCCTGGCGGTGGCAACCTTTACGATCGACACCCCAATCGAAGCGGCGATCTTGATCAAAGCGCCCCAGTCCATTCCCAGCCTCCGCTGACCTTATCAAATGCAGACATTATACCAGCGATGTAGGTGGGCATCTCTTAGGTGACCTTGCCTTCACTTTCCGTGGGGTAGTTCTGCCGCATCTTTCGTTTTCTTTGGCTTTTTGGGCGCCCGTGATTTGGCGGCTTTCGCCTTGTCGAATTCTCTATTCTTACGCACTTTCGCTGCCTGCGCAGCATTGGAGACATCCAGTACCAGAACCGACGTTGTGGCAGCCAGTTCGGCTGGCAGCAGACCTTCCAATGCCATCTTCAACGCTTCAGGGTTTTCTGGTTTTATGCCTGCCGGAGACTGTGTCACGCTAAGCGCCTTGCCGAACCAGAAGATCACATAAATGCCCTGACCTTCGGTACTGCTCGCCAATGTATAGGTCTGGAGCTGGCCGCTATGCCCATACCAGAGATGTGTATGACTCGTCCGTTTCGCTTCGACCGGCACCGTCAAGGGGCCGTGTGTAACAAGCAGGTCGGCCCGCGTTCCGCCGGATGACGCCGCTTCAGGGGACACCTCGAAGCTACCGAAAAAACCAAGTTTGTCCCTAAGCTTGCCGGCCAACACGTCTCGGCAATCGTTCTCGACTTTGGGCTTGTTGTTGTCCCAGAAAAGTCTCCACAGGTTGTGTGGAGAAGGCTGCAACTCGGCAGCGACTTCCTCAAGGATCAACAGCACTAAGGCCTTCAGGTCCTGCACATTGATAGGGCCTCTGCCACTGAGCACCTTTGCCAGATCTGGCGGGGAGAGTAGCTTCTGTGTTTGCGATCGTACATCTCGCCTGTAGAGCTCAAGCTCGTGCCTGATGGTATCAACCCAGCGTGTACCTTCAGCGTCCGTGAGCAAATCCAAAAGGATCGTCTCGACGCCTGGCTCATCCGACAACGAAACGGCTTTCAATACTTTCACTGTGTCCGGCCAAACGCGCTCAAAGTGCCCCTGCATCAATGGAGTGCGCTGGAACAGGAACTGCAACAGGAGGCGGCTGACGGCCAGCGTGGACGTCGGCGTCTGCCAATAGCTACAGTTGGGGTATCCGTCGAAGATCACCCGGTGAATGACAGCGTCCTCTGCCTCGTCAAGGGCATGTACGAAGTCATTGCTGAACACATCCGACTGCAGGCAGACGGCAAAGTATGCCCAGCGCAGGCGGTCAGCGCAGCGCAGATCGCTACCCGTGACCAAAGCATCAGTACCGTCGCCCTTGTTCGACCAATGGGACAGGACATCAGTCAATAGCGGCGTCAGTTCTGGCGCTTCAGCATTCGTTTCAGCCAGCCGAAGCACGCTGTCTAGAAGACTTCCACTCAGCGTATCAGGCTGCTCCAATGCTACTTGGACGGCCCATGCATGTAACGCGGACCGCGCTGGATGCTCTCGCAGCTTGTACAAAAGCGCGTTCCAATTGGCGTCCCGCTTATGGGCGAGCTGACAAAAGTAAGCAGGATCGTCTATGAACGATCGAATGAGTTGATCAATGCAGCAGCTCTCTAAGCGTTCCTTGAGATAGGCATCTCGCATCGTCACTGTGGCGAAAAGGACCTTGAGAATTCGTCCCGCAGATTCCGCGGAGAAATCCTGTCCGTCCGCCAGGTGAATGGAAGCAGACGCGGCTGTGATGGCTCCGCTAGCCCCGCGTTCATCTTCATACTCGCCCTTCGACCACACACGGGCGAGCCCCTCAAGGATTGACTGAGCCAGCGGTTCACCGAACACTTCCTGCAGCGCCTCTATCCCGCTTCCGTGACGACCCGTGATCGGGCGACTACCGCAATAGACTTCTGCCCCCCAGTACAAGGCCCCGTCGACCTTACCTGCGACCACGGAGGGTAACTGCAACTGCCATTCGGCTATTTGACGGACTAGCCACTGCTCGATGCTATCCCGTTGGTGCGCTTGTCGCTCCGATTCTTCTTCAACGTGTAGCCGTACGTATTGCAGGGCGGCGTCAGCGGCAGCACCCGGGCTCTCGTGGAGTACCGGAATCAGCCAGGCCGGTACGGGCTCTCCTCGTTCCAGTGCCCAGTTACCCACCTGTCTGCCGACGTATGCTGAACCGACGCTGGATATCAGTGGGTCGGAGTTCAGCATCAGGCGCACCAGCGTCTCGCTAGGCTTCAAGCCAAGCGCTCGCAGTCCGAGGGCAAGCGACCCACTATCGGCTACCTCCTGGTCCGCAATCAAAAGCAACGCGTGCAATACCTCCTCGGAGGCGGATCGAGCGATCAACCATTCTCCGGCAGCCTTCTTGAAGGTTGACTCGGCCCCAGTGATCACACCGGTAGCGACCATCATATGCGCGAATTCTTTCGCGGTAACGCCATCGTGCGACAAGGCCGCGATGCACAGCACCGAGGCGAATTTGTGCTCCAAGGCACCCATACCAGCCTGTAGCCGCCAGCGCTTCGGTGTTCCAAAATCAGGGGGCGCCACAAATCTGCTGCCACATGACAGGCGATATCCCTGATCGCGTAGATGCTCTCCATGCGTCCATCTTCCGGCGCAGCTCGCGGAAGAAGTGCATTATTGGCTCTTTGCAGGCTAGCCAGAACCCGCTCCACGTCGCCGACCACCAACTGTTGCGCAGGGATCGCGCAAAAAAGTTGTGCAATGCTGCGCAAGTAACCACGCGACGTCTCCCCGGAGGAACAGAGCTCGTCGATCCGCCCCCAAATGTCATCCGCTGAGGTCACAGCATTATGTAGCCAAGCATCAATAGCCTGCTCTCGGCACCATTGCACGTCACTCTGGCGTAACGCGACGCTCCAGCAGGCGTCAGCGGTGGAGGCCAGCGCCGGCCCGGTCGACAACGCCTCCAGCAACATGCTGAGTCGGTGCGTGGACGCCTCTGTTTGCAGCAGCTCAATCACCAGCGGCGCAAGGTCCGGGGTAACAAGTCCCACGGAACAGATCCGCGCTGGGCCCCACTGCTCCGGAGTCCAGCGAAAAAACGGATCGCGTGCCCCAACCTCCTGCAGCACGGTGACGCGGGACGCAACGGGAAGTGTGGCCGCATCGCCATGCAGTAACAGCGTTTCCGGGTCGCGCTGGACCAGCCGTTGGGCGTGGTGTATCGCGCCCTCGTTGACCAGATGACAGGTGAACCAGGCATACAGCGCCTTCAGACCTTCGGATGGTAGCCCATCGACCGACACCAACAGTGCAACCGCGCGTTCGATATGTAGTCTTGCGATCCCGAGGGCGCCTGTCACCAAGCGAGCCAGGTAGCGGGCGGCCAGAAACTCTTGGATGCTGCGATGAAAGGGCAGGAAGTCTTCGCCCTTCTTCATGAACAGCGCGGTGTCCAGGACGGTCTCGCGAGCGATCGGGTCAAGCCCCGCGTCATGCACCGACAGCATGGTATCTGCGACAGGAGCAGATCGCTGCAAGCCATGCTTTCCGGTCAGGAGCAGAGTCAGAAAGACGCGCCCGGCATGGTCTAGGACGACGTCGGGCGCAGGTTCGCCGTGTTGCCGGTCTTCTGACTTGGAGGGGTTGTGCTCGGTAGCGAAATGGCGTGCACCGGACTCGTACAGTTCGAAACGGGTGAGCGACGGCAACCGTTCGGGCTTTACGCTCATGAGAAACTTCAGCCCCAGCGGGGATAGCACGAAGGGCGTCGATCGCAGCGTCTGCAGCGTAGAGAGGAGCGTGATGGGCTCTGAGCAGCCAAACGCTGTGAGCACTGCGACTGCTTCCTCCTCACTGAGAGGTTGCAACTGAGCCACGACGGGGGCCTCGTCAAGGGCTGCCAGCCCCTGACCGAACGCTTTGCTGAGCTTTCCACCCTCGTTCCAGTCCTCCGCTCGACAACTCACTCGCCATCGCATCGACGGTAGCTCTTCTAAGCACTTTGCAATCTCAATGGCGTTCTGCATGGGGACTTCATCGAGAGCATCGATAAACACCGTCGTGACATCGGAAAGATCTTTGCGGCGAAACCAAAAGGCAGAAATGCACGACGCATCCGCTCGCTCCGCAAAATGCTCGAACGCCACAGTCTTGCCCATGCCAGGCGCGCCCAACAAAACAACATAGGGGGCCTCGGCCAGATCACTTAGGCGCTGGGCGTCTTTGTACTCGTCAGGGCCTGATGATATAGATATGAGCCTATCAAGCGGAGCGATTGACATTGCGAAGCGGCACCGAGCGACAAAGGTGTCGCCATCATACGGTATGCCCAGATGACTCCACTACTCTTACCGCGCGGGGGCTGCATTCTCGATCTGCGGCAGGAGCCGGTACAGTAAGTGTTCCAGGCCGATCACCCGAATGTCCTTTAATTGCAGCTCCGACATTGCATTCACGGAAATACACCGCACTGGAGATTGCTGGCCGACTCCCAGCAGTTTAAAAATTCCGCGCAGATTGGATTGGCCAAGTACCCATGGCTACAATGCGGCCCCTTCCAAATACCGGTGTACCATGTCCCCCAAAGTAACGAGAGACCTGAAATTTTCTTTTGACAATCAACGTCTCGCTTATGATGTCGGGGAGTTTTGGGATTGGGCATTTTCGAACATCACGACTCCCGTCATTCGCGGTGTCATGATCGAATTCATTCTGGCTCGACACCTGATAGATCACGTCGACGACATAGTGTTGGGCCGGGTGCTGGACTTGACGCACCAAGTTCCGCTTCCAGGACAGCTGGCTAAAAGCTTGGCACCTTTTTACAGCAACCAACCCCATGGTGATGTCTTTGACTTGCAGCTGACATGGGGTGTGACGATTGAAATTAAAAGTACGAGCAATCGCGAAAACTGGAGGCTCAATAAAACGTGTAGATGGAATATGGCTAAAGACAAGAACAAGGTCGAAAAAGTCTTTCCCGCCCAATACTACATCCTCGCGGTTGTTGAAAAAGATCCTGAAGTGAGCGTGACGCACCTGAACCTTTCCGAGGCTGAATTCTACTTGTGCAGCGGCAGAACATTGGACATCAATGTGGAGGCGCCCCAGAAATCGGTGGGTTTCAAGAAGTTCTCAGAGATCTCAGTACGATGTGGCTTCAGCGAGCTGGTCCCTGTGCTCCATGAACTCCAACGCCAAGAGCACGAGCGGGTCAGAAATCTGTTGGTTCCTAGATGGAAACAATCACGCCCTCCTTCATTTCATTCAAACTTTATGCCCTTGGCCGTCGAAGCAAATGGGAAAGTAACCGGAGCCTGGTATCAGGGAGGGAGTGGAGCATTGAGCAACCCGACCGCCATAGACGTTCGATGGGTTGACAGCGCGAATCCTGACTGGCGGGATTGGGAAGCCGTAGGCTTCAAGTATGAACCTGAAATTTAGCTGGCCATCATGCTCTCCCCAAGTGCCTTTGCGGTGAGCAATGGGCTTCACGTGATCTCGCGAAATTGGGTGGTTGCGGTGACGACTCAGAAAGACGAAAAGCACCGGGTCGAACACGGCCACCCTGATATCCAGTTAGACTAGATCGGCAAAGTCCTCGATGGTTTTCCGAAGTCCTCGGCCTTGGGGCAGAAGTAAAATTTTTTTTCCACTTTTGCATCAACTCGCATCATAGCGACGGCTTCAGAAAGAACTCGGGAGCGCAGCAAAGGCGTACTTCAGCCGCACTCCTTGGCAAAGTACGCTGCGGTCTATTTAAGATGTCTCGCTCTTCAGTGACGCGTTTGAGTTCCACTCGCAGGCGACGCAGTTCAGCGTACTGATCATCGTCCTGCTGCCGTTCTTCGTGAGGTTTGATGTAGCGCTTTATCCAGGCATAGAGGCTATGCGTCGACACGCCGAGACGAGCCACTACATCAGCGACAGGCAGCTTCTTCCGGTCACTTGATTGACCGCTTGGATTTTGAATTCCTCGGGGTAACGCGGGTTGCTCATGGCACCTCCTAAACGGCCTCAGTTTAAGGCAAAGAGGTGTCAACGAAACCCGGGGCGATTCACTATGCACGCGGAGTGGTGGGCTGGGCGTTATCAGAAAAGCCGAACGCAGACCTGGTGGTTAAAGAGCTGGACGTGGCTTACGAACAACGCGGAAAGCCTCAAGGGCTACTGTTTCACTCCGACCAGGGATCGCAATATGGCAGTCGTCAGTTCCGCCAGAGACTGTGGCGCTACCGCATGCGCCAGAGCATGAGCCGCCGAGGCAACTGCTGGGATAGTGCGCCGATGGAGCGAGTATTTCGCAGCTTGATATCAGAGAAGATACCGACCACGGGCTACCTGACCGGGCAGCAAGCTCAACGAGACATTAGCCAGTACCTGATGGGCCACTACAACTGGATCCGATCCCATCAGTTCAACGATGGACTGGCTCCGGCGAAAGCTGAAGAAAAACTCAAAACCGTGTCCGGGATGAGTTGACCACTACATTCGGCACTGACTAGAAAGCATTTATCTTGGATCTGAAGGGCTGTTATCTTCACCCGGCAAAATAAATTTTAGTTCTTTTATTCGTTCTTTTAAACTGTCCGGCAAATCCTCTGCTTTAACCTCAATCCAAGCTCCATCGCTTCTCATAGAGGATTGATCCTTCACCCTAATAGCAATGGAGGATGAAAGATCGACCTCTTCGGCGACTGATCGTCCACGTTGCCTGGCCAAACCAAACGCATGCGGTATAGAGAGTTGATTCATTTTCTTATAGTCAAGGAATTTGTCTTTTGAGCAAAATGGAACAGAGAAATAGAAAACAAAATTATTGAACCCGACAGCGCAGCTAAGATGTGGGTCTTTTTTTGATGATCCTTTTCTTTTGAAGAGGGAGATCCAGGCATTGGTGTAGGGCATCGGCCCCGGAATAAAGGCCCTGACGACCTTAAATAAATCGACATTAAATCTTGCCGGCCTTTTATTGTGGCGAACCCATTCAAAGCATTGCTTGTAGCTCTTAATCTCCGACGCGGGGAGTATTGCTAGAGCCATTTTCATGAAGCACTTGTACACTTGCAGTGGAATATACGAATTTGTCGTGGTGGTTATGAGGAGATCCGTCTTGTCTTCGCTGAGCCTCACCATATCTGAGTCGTAAGCCTCAATAATCATCATATCATTCCCATGCATCTCTACACGTTCATTGCTTACTGTTTTTACTTTCGGAACCCCTTTCTTCCCCTGAACCTTTGTTGTAGTCCTAGCAATCCCCAGGAAATTTGCAAGATTATTTTCCAGGGTTTTATCAAAATAACTATTGCATTCATCGCACTCATCATTAGAAAACAAAAATTTATTGCCAATTAGCTCGGGCAAAGAGTGTGCGGTTTTTCTAAAGCTCACTTCGCCAACTTTCTTTCTGCAATACCTACACTCTCCGCGCTGCCCCAGCATTATCCTCTTATCTAATTCATACTTGAGAAGAAGTTCATATCCCTCGGGAGGCATTAGCATAACAAGTCCTATCTGTAGTGATTAAAAAGCAGCCCGACTAGAAATTGTACCAAGCGCCGTCATTTTTCAACTGAAAAGACAATGCCGCCGACAGTTCAATTGCGTCATAAAATAATAACAGAGTTTAGGCTCTGTACAGAATCCCGAGAAACCCAATCGCCGTGCCTTGGGATGTTAGATTTTGTGGAGTCTCCGCGCTACCTTGGAGTGTGTAAAATGGCGTCGCAATAATATTTTTGCGACGCGTAATTAATTCCGCATACCTAATAGCCAACCAGCCCTAGCAAGTTAATATCCTGCGTCAACTGTCAAAACCCCTTAGCAAGTCTAAAAATAAGGCATCTCTCACCTCAGATCGCACCGCATCTATGCTTGAGTTCGGATTCAGGTCAAAGCTTGCCTGGAGGCGAAGATATGCTTCATGAATAGCTACTCTCGAGCTACCAGCCATATTTTGACGCAACACAAATTGGTGCCGATTGTAATCACCAGCGCGTATCATCTGTGGTAGCAACTCGATGAAGTCTAGTGGAGAGTTTTCAATCTCCGCGAACACATGGGCAGCAACCTGACCAATTACCCCACAGAGAAAGCCAATATCAGGTGTTAACCTGACAATGAATCGCCTTGCGTGATGCGCAGTTTTCGACTTAGTCGCCTGCCTAGATACTTCACCCTCATTTTCTCGAATGAACGCGAGAAGCCACGTCTCAATGTTCACTACATTCAGTCCTGAGCACCACATCTCCACTAGCTTTTTCAGCGCAGAGAGGACTTTTATTGCCGCATCATTACCGGGTCTATGAGCCCTGGCAAACACAGACTCAAGAGCACTTTCGCGCAAGAAACCATTCAGATCTGTAGGATTTTTCGAAATTATGTCAAGCGCCCACCCAACCCAATCCGAGGTTGACCGTAGTTCAGCCGGCAACTTTATTAGGGCATCAGCAAAGCTGGAAATAATACGCGGGTTAACTCCATTGCGAATGGCTAGTTCCTTCTGCCAGTCGTCAGCTTCCGGATCATCTAACTCCTGTTCTGCAGCTTTCAAAACAACTCGTCGGCCTTCGAGCCAAGTTTCCGCACTGCTGGCGTCTCGAGAGCTCCGCTGGAAATACCCGAGTGAGCGCCTGACAATTCCATCGAGACCACTGCTACCCTCGGGAGTGACTGCATTCAGCCTTCGAATCAAAGCCTGCACTCTCAGATCATTCGCAGAAGAAACCTCAATTCGGTCAAGCAGGTAGTCAATAGGATCGTATATTATTTCGCATGCATCTTGCTGAGCAAATGTCGTATACAGATCTTCATTGTTTGAAGTGATAGCTTCGTCTAGCTCAATAATAATGGGCTTTGCGGGGATGACCACAGAAAGCCCAGTAGCAGCGTATGCGGCTCGGCCAGCTCTACCGAGAGCGTTCAAAATCTCATGCGGGCGCAAGTCAGTTCGAGGATTTCCAGTTGGGTCGTCAGCGGCGCTACGATCTGTTCCTGCCAAAATTACGACATCACAAGGTAGATTCAATCCTTGGGCGATAGTGGAGGTAGCAGCCAGAACATCAAGCCCCAACTCTTGCTTTCCTCTTTTACTACGAAAAGCTGCCTCAACCAACCGTCTTTCCAATGGAAGAAGGTCGCTATGGTGGACACCTGCACGCCTGGAGTCTACCTCGAAAATAGCAGAAACATCACCAACATCTTCAATGATTGTTTCACGGATTAGCCTTTGATTCTCATCAAGAACTATAGAAGGCGGGGGCAATAGCTTGTTGACGCTATCAGCAACCGAACTACACACCCTCACGTCGCTACAAAAAACCACTACCCTCTTGCCTAGATGTGCAAAATCTGCGGCAAGCGTGGCAGCCAACTCATTGCGATTAGCCGTCAGATAACCTTTATCATTAATATTTAAAAATGGATTGGCATCACTAAGCCTTCTAATCGCAAATGTTTCTGTTTGCGTCGGGTGCCAGCCTGCGACTAATGAAAAAAGGCCAAGAGGTTCGGAGGACACTCGACTGCGCTCTTTTTTTGTTTCCCCTTGAGCAGCGACCTCGACGGCTGCATCAAGTGCTTTCTCGTCATATACGACGCATGTCCTTAACTGACGGGTTGGCTTCCATGGATCGTCAAAGACATGCACTCCTCGGCCTAAAACATGGCTAAGCCAACTAGCAATCTCATTGGCATTTTTGACCATTGCAGACATGAGTAATAGATCAGCAGTTGGACATAGGCGAGTAAACCCGAGGAGTGACAGCATAGCGTCAACTGACCTCGAACCCACCTTAACACTCTTGGGATCTATATCCATACCGATGAGGTGAAACTCATCAAACACGATAAGCCCGACGTTTCCAAATAGTTCCGGAGCGAAACCTAAGAGAGCTAGCAATCGCTCAGGCGTCATAACTGCGAATGGGGGAAGCGCATCACCAAGCTCTTCGAGTGCCTTGTCTTCAACGCTCACTGCCTCAATATCCGCTAAATGGTGGGCGAAGTCGTTCTCGACTTGATCTACTAATGCATGCGTCGGTGCCAGATAAACAACTGACCTCCCAGAACAACGAACCGCTGCAATTTTCAGCATGGAAAGCGTGGTCTTACCTGAGCCAGTCGGCGATGTCATCACCATGGAATTTCCACGGTTCAAATAGCCGCTCTGGATTGCCTTTTGATGGTTTACCCATAAAAACGGTCGCAATTTAGACTGGCTGATTGTCCATTTATCCCATTCTCCAACATTGGCCCCTTCCGGAGTCGCCAGGCGGGCAAGCATCGATGATCTGACGCCTTCGATCATAGCAAGTAAAAGGCTAGCCAAATGATGCGGGCCAGCATATTGATAATTAACCATACCTGATAGGCCAGGTAAATTTTCAGTAGTCGCCCTTGATAAATCCAATACTTTGTCTAGAGCATCCCTTACGTCAAATTCGTAATCAGCGCCATGCGCCTCAGCTGCAAGACCTTTGATAGCTGTGGCACATTCATGAAAAAGCAGATCTGCAGCAAACTCACGACTATCGCGCCCAACATTTACCTCTGAGTACATCGCATCTACGGGATATTCTCTCGTCAGAAGAGAGTCAAGCCGCCCCATAGCCAGATCTTTAATAGATAATATTAACGCGCTTCGCATTGACGAAGTAGCATTAACTACCGTGAGACGACTGGCAGCTTCAGCGGCATCTGCCGAACGATCCGCAATGAGAAACAGCAGCGTCGTTGAGATTGTAGAGTCAATAGCTTCAGCACTAAGAAGCGTGCGCTTACTATTCTCCGCATTTCGTGCCATCGAGATTACTTGGTGAGCAACACCGGCGACGAATGCGGCAGCTCTCTTTTTCTCAGGTTGTATATCAAGTACAACATATGCTTCAAATGTTGAAGCCAGTCGCCTAACCTTGGTCAGAGTCGATCTGTCCGAATCAGCACCCCGCTGAATAGCCAGGCGTGCTGTCGCAATTTCTACATGAGCCTCTGTCAGTAGAGTATCGATGGTATCCGGGTCGAATTCGGGAAGGTCTGGAGCACTTTTCAGGAGCGCACGAGAACTGGAGTCAAACACGATAAATCTCCTTCACTTTTTCGATGACTGCGAGAGCAAACTTATCTAAACCATCGCGAACATTTTTAAATGCCAGAACCCCACCCGTGCGTGAACTCATCGCTCCGCTAACTGTGCCTGAAAAACCATTCATAAGCTTCTCAAAGCTGCCAGAAACAGTATCTCTAATATTTTCCCCAGTAGCTATACAAACTCTAAACCGTCTCGCCTCCTCCCACACTACTCGCCCTATCGCGCCCTCTTTATTTACACCCTCGACCCCCTTGAGCAAAGCAACCAGCTCAGCCAAAATTTCGTCATCACGCTCACCATTAATTATCTGCTTTAACTCTGGCCAAACTTTAGACGTGATCAGGTTCCTGGGTTTAGCCGAGGCCTTATCTTCGGATATGATAATGCTATCGACTTTTTCTTTTTTTTCATCAAGCTCAAGTACAAAGCCGTCAAACCCCTTGTCAGCTTGTCGCACATGCGGCGAAGTCATGACACCACTTGGAATTGAAATCCTTGTAACAACCCAGGATATATGCTGAAACAAGAGTCCATCTCGGTGAATTATCGAGTTTTTTATCTGATCTGCAGTATTTGAAGGGTCTGTCGGACTGAGAACCCCAAGTTTCCTTATCACATTTGCAACAACATTACCAAAGGGCTCAACCCTTTGCGTTGCAACCTGACTAATTACTCGTTGAGCATTCTCTTCTTGCCTCAGATACAAATAGGCAACGATTTCTACGAGATTGTCTTCTTTTAAAGGATCAATTTCCCACTCAGAGAATTCGCACTCACTGGAAGCGACTGTTTTTTGATTTATCGGCATTTTCAGAATCCATCCCACATCACATTAATCAGTAACCAATACCCCAGACTCTCGGCTTAACAGAACACTTCCTTCCACTTCGAGTGCTGACTGCAGAGCTTGAGAAGGAAAGGCTCCCCTCCTACGTCCTACCCTCACAAGCCGGATGATGGCACATTAACATAGCTGTAGTGATCCCCCGAATAGCTCAGATCTGCCTATCCCGAGCCACAAAGAGCACATCCGTACCCCCCTTGCTAGATTGGACATTACAAAACGATGGAGCGGAGTTTGTCCTCACGCGCCTGAAGGGTAAGCGTCCGCCCAACTCACCTTGCGTAAGTCAGGCCGGCATCCACTGATGCGGCAGCAGTTGCCCTATCTCACTGGCCCGTTGCGTCGGTAGCCGCGTCAGCACATCCTCGAGATAGGCATACGGATCATGTCCATTCATACGCGCCGACTGGATCAGGCTCATGATTGCATCCGCCCGCTTACCGCTACGTAGGTCGTTATCGAGATCGACCTCGCAGCCATGGCGAATGCCGGGCCAGTGGAACTTGCCTTGGTTCAGTCGACGCGCGGCAAGCCAGACGCCGACACCATCGTTTACCAGCACTTTCATCCGATTAGCCCGGCGATTAGCGAACAGATAAGCGCAGTGCGGCTTCGCCGCACCGAACACCGCGATCACTCGCGCCAAGGCGGTTTCGGTACCGGCGCGCATGTCCATCGGCTCGGTGGCCAGCCAGATGGCATCAATGCGGATCATTGAGCGACAGCCCGGATAAATTGCGCGCAGCCCTCAGGATCTGAGGCTGGCCATTTCACCATGATCACTTGCCCGACCATGGGCAATTCAATTGTCACTAACGTTTCGGCGGGCCGTTTAGGTGCAGCCTTCAGCGGGACAAATGCCGGTAGTGAGGTTGCTGCGGATTGGTCTCGATAGAGCGGCAGCCATTTGCGGATGACGTTGGCGTTGATGCCGTGTCTGATGGCGACACTGGACACGGTTGCGCCAGGTTGCAGGCAGTCCTGAACGACCTGGGCCTTGAACGGATTGGGGTAAGAGCTTCGTTGGCGCATGAAAATCCTGGCGGTAAGGGTGATCGCGTCCGCTTAAAAATACGCGGACACCATCGCCCTTAATGCTGGAGTTCGGAAGGCGAGTTCGCCGGACGCTTACCCTGAAGGTGTCCAAATCTCAGTACCGGCGCTCATAGTCCTCTTGAAAATCTCCAAGCTCGACTAAAGTGCCCAGTACGGCCTGACTGTTCGTGATAAGCGCCCGCGTGCGCTCTGGATTGTCCCATCCCGCGTCACCATGCTTTCCGCCGTGAAAAAGATTGTTGCGAACGGTCTTAACTACGCGAACCACTTTTGCCAAATCCGATTCTCCCTCACCGAATCTGAGACCGCGCCACTCTAAAGCCCGACTCTCTCCAACAACCTGTTTGCTGGGAGGAGCCGCGAGCAGATCTCCGGCCTCAGGGGACAGCGTATAGGTTCCTGAATACCGCTCTACAAATGCATTCCATCCTGGCTCAGCGGCGTTACCAGGCTTGTCATTTCCCAGAAAACCGTTTTCTTTCAAACAAAACTCGAACCGAGAAAAGCCATAAAAGAACTCGAAAGCGAGCTGAGTCAGCTCATCTGTGATCTGATCCCTTCGCATACCTACTCCAGATCCATGAGGAAGATTGAGCTCCGGCAGGATTGCAGAAGCGATGCCACCGTGCGAGTGAGTCGGCGTCATGGCCACGTCGACTAGGCGCACCTAGCCTCTAACTTTATGCTCTCTGGCATTTTTAAGGCACTTCGAATGTGCTGCCCGGGCTCGGTGAGCAACCTGGCAGCAGCAATGGCCATCCCCTACCAGAGCCGGCCAGCTTTCAGCTTTCATGCGCGTCATCACCCGAACGCGATAGAGATCGATTGTCTTGATACTGACCTGCAGTCGCTACACGATCTTCAGGTCACGCCAAAGCTACCAAAGCCGCCCGCCGCCTTTGAGGCATCCAGAAGGCATAGCGGATGTTTGAAACGGGCATTCATACGATTAGCTCGAAGAGCCGCTAGAGCTCGTTAGCCCGCAGGGAGCACCTCTGGGTGGCCGAGCATATCAACGAGGTAGTCATAATCTGCTCAAGCGCAAGTTTGATGTCACGGCGATCACCAGGTGTGGTGTGGCGATGTTACGTACATCAAGGTCGGCAAACGCTGGATGTATTTCGCGGCAGTTCAGAGGTCGGGGCGACGAGGCTAAGGAGGGAGCAGAAAACTAGGTCTATGAACATCAATCGATGAACAGCCGCATTCATTTCTGGAGCATTAAGCCAGGGGCGTTCTCCCGATGAGCGATTCATGAACATTTGACATCGCCCACTTGTTCAATCATGTGCTATGTCAGATAGGTTCATGAGCGTTTCAAACCACTGATTCGAAAAACCCGCTTCTGACGTCCACGCTCTCAACGGGCTCCGCACAGTTATTTGAGGTCTACGAGGTCTCTACCCAGAGCGAACGGCGCCCTTTACGTAACGGCAAACCATGAGATCGATAAACAGGCACGTTAATTTCTAGAGTAGATAGCCAGTAATTTCAGGCTTATGAGCTTCTTATGAACATCTGACATCGCCCTGCCCCCGAATTTCAGCGCGCACGCCGCGTTAGCCAACGGCACATTGGCGCAAGCGTAGAAACAACCGAGCATGGCGGCATCCCTGGACGCCTCCACGCTCGGCTTGAAGGTTAGAAGTCCACCGACGCCGACAGTTGCAGCGTACGCGGCGTACCCAGGCCACCGGACAATCCGCTGCCGTCGCCGCCGCTGTACGAACCGATCCAGTAGGCGCGGTTGGCCACGTTCTCGACATTGGCGCGCAAGGTCACGGGCTTGGACATGACCTTGGTGGTGTAGCGGCCGCCCACGTCAAATACGGTGTAGGACGGCAGTTCCATACGATGGTCGTCGGTGACGTAGCGGCGGCCAACGTAGTTGGTGTTGGCGGTCAGGGTCAGGCCCGGCACCCTTTCCAGGTCGTATTCGGCGCCCAGTTTGGCGATGATCTTCGGTACGCCGGTCACTTGGTTGCCTTCGTTGGATTTGACCAACGCCTTGGTCAGCTCAGCCTGGGTATAGGACGCGCCGCCCATCAGGCGCAGGCCGGGTTGTGCTTCACCGAAGAAACTCCATTCCACGCCACGGTTACGCTGCTCGCCGTTGGTGGCGTAGATAGTGGTGACAGGGTCGGTGTAGGCGCTGGGTTTTTCAATCTGAAACACGGCCAGGGTGGTGGCGAAGGTGCCCAGGTCGAACTTGGCGCCGGCCTCATATTGCTTGGTCTGGTAAGGGCTGAGGATTTCCCCCGAGTTGGCGGCGCTGGTGGGTGCCGTGCCCCCTTGGGACAGCCCTTCGATGTAGTTGGCATAGAGCGAAACTTCGTCGGTGACCTTGACCAGCAACGCCGTCGCGGGCGACACCTTGCTGTCGCTGTAGCGGGACGTCTTGACGCGGGCCGGCGTCAGGCCGGCGCTTTCCACGGTCTGGTTGCGCCAGCCCACGGTCCATTGCACGCGGCCATCGAGGAACGACAGGGTGTCGAGGAACGCAAAGCTTCTCAGCTTGGCTTCGCTGCGGGAGGTAACGGCGCCGTATTTGCCCAGAGGCGGTGTTGGGCCGAAGTCGAGGTTGTCGTAGTTGGTGACCACATAGTTGGGGATCATCAAGTCTTTGTAGCTCATCTGCGTTTTGTACTGGGTGGCTGCCAACGACCAGGCGTGGCCTACCGGGCCGGTGTCGAACATGCCCTTGAAGCCGGCTTCACCGGACTTCTGCGTGCCCTGCCCGTCCGAGCGATAAGCCAGCACGTTGATGTCCCCGGTGTTGTTGATCAGCGTGTCACGGGTCATCAAGGCATTGCGGCCACCGTCGCGCTGGCCATAGGCGGCAAAGGCGGTGAGCGAGTCATTGAGGTCGACCTCGCCACGGATCAGCACGGTTTCGGTGTCGTTGATGGTGTAGGCCCAGTCCGGTGCCAGGGAGTGGTTGCCCTTCCTCGGGCTGGGCACTTTATTGACCGCCGGCGAGATGCCGATGCCGAAATAGGTGGCGCCATCCAGGCGCTCACGCTGCTTGTAAGCGTCCAGGGACAGGCGTACTCGCTCAGTGCGCCAGTCCAGGCCCAGGGCGTTGAGTTGCATCTTTTGCTGCTGGTCGTCCACGCTGGTGTCGCCATCGCGGTATACGCCGTTGTAGCGGATACCGAACTGGTTCTGCTCGCCAAAGCGTCGACCCACGTCAGCGTGGGCGCCATACAGCCCCTTGGATTCGTAACTGGTGGTGATCCGTGTCAGCGGTTCGTCGGCGGCGCGCTTGGGCACCATGTTGATGCTGCCGGCGACGCTGCCATCGGGCGGCATGCCGTTGAGCAGCGCAGACGGGCCCTTGAGCACTTCGATGCGCTCGGCCAGTTCGGTCGAGCCGCGCAGGTTCGGCGCCATGCCGGCCAGGCCGTTGAAGGTGACGTCGTTGGCGCTGGTGTTGAAGCCGCGGATGAAGAAGGTTTCGAGGATGGACCGCTTGGACGGCACGTTGACCGACGGGTCAGTGGCACCAATCACCGAGCCGATGTCCTTGGCCTGGTGGTTGCGCACGAATTCATCGGTGTAGCTGATGGCGTTGAACGGCGTTTCCATGAAGTCCTTGTTGCCCAGCAGCCCGATACGACCGCCCGTGGCGACCTGCCCACCCGCGTACGCAGGTGGCAAGTCGTCGGTGGCGAGCCGCTCGCCCTCGATGGTGGTTTCCGACAGCACCAGGCGGTTCTTTTCCGCTTCGGGCCGGACCTCGGTGGCCGGCTCCGGTTCAGGCGCCGCCGACGCTGCCAGCGAGCCGCCGCTCAACCCGAGCAGCAAGGCCATCTGCACGGCGCAGAACGTGCGGTTCAAGGTAAACGGGAAAGTACGCGGTGTGGCCTGGGATAAATCAGGGTGGGCGCGAGTTGGGCGGCCGTGTTCCGACATGCTGGATTCCTTTCGATGCGAAGTATTGAAGTGCATTCACTAGGATTCCGTACCAGAACCACAAACCCTCAATCTAAATGATAAATATTCGCAAAAAAACCCGCAACCTGAATGGCAGCGCCTTTGGGTACACGAACGCGTGTCTGGATCAGCCTTTGTAGCCTTCCACCACCTCGTCCGCCATGCGGTTGAGGCAGGTCACACTGGCCGTGCACAGGTACCAGGTCTGAGCGTCGACGAAGATCACCCGGCCGTTGTTCCATGCCTTGGTCTTGCGCAACAGTGGGTTGTCCAGGCTCTTGAGGTCGAGGGCCGGGCGGTGCTCCATCACTGCCGTGCGGTCGATGACGTACAGAATGTCCGGGTCGGCCTGCTGAATGAACTCATTGGAAATCGGCTGGCCATGCAGGCCGGCCTCGATGTCGGGGCTGGCCGGTTTAACGCCCAGGGTGTCGAACACAAAACCGTAGCGCGATTTCACGCCGTAGGAGGTAAAGGCACCGTTGTTATGCAGCACGATCAAGGCCCGCTCGGGGCGACCGGCCGTGACTTGGCGGGTCTGCTCGACCTTGGCCTCCATTTGCGCCACTTTCTGGCGGGCGAGTTCCGGCTTGTCGAGGATGCGCCCCAGCAGGGTCAAGTGGGCCTTGGCGGTCTCGATGAAATTGCCGTTTCTGTTGGTCAGGTCCACGTCGTCGTAGACGGTTGGCGCGATCTGGCTGAGTTCCTTATAGCTCTGGGCCTGCAGTGGAGAGATCAGGATCAGGTCGGGCTTGAGTGCATGCAGGCGCTCCAGGTTGGGCTGGATGGTCGTGCCAACATCCGCGACATTCGTGTCGTCACGGTAGCGAGTGAGGAAGCTGGCGACGTAGTCCTTGGCGATACCGACCACCGGGGCACCGAGTTGATCCAGGGTGTCGAGTTCGCTCATGTCGAAGGCCACTACCCGCTGGGGCAACTGAGTGACCACGGTGGTGCCCAGCGGATGCTCAATGGTGATCGGCGCGTAGGCCGCTTGCGCCGCGACCGGGGCCTTGGCTTCTGGCGCCGGTTTGTCACACCCCTGCAGCCCGGCCGCTACGGCCATCGTCAGCAGCAGCGCGCGCATTCTGTTCGTGTGATCAGTGCTCATGTCAGTTCCCTTGAAGGTGATGGATTGAAGTAGTTGCAAACGAAGCCTTGTTGGCTGTGCAGAATCTCGAAATCCAGGTCGAACAGCTCACGCAGGTTGGCCTCGGTCACTACCTGGTCGACCGGGCCGTGACGGTGGATGGCGCCGCCCTTCATCGCCACGATATGGTCGGAATAATTGGCCGCGAAATTGATGTCATGCACCACCAGGATCACCGTGCGCCCTTGCTCATCACACAGGCGGCGCAAGGCGCGCATGATGTGAACAGCGTGCTTCATGTCGAGGTTATTGAGCGGCTCATCCAGCAACAGGTAATCGGTTTGCTGGGCGATGGTCATTGCCAGGAACGCCATCTGCCGCTGCCCGCCGCTGAGTTCGTCGATGTAGCAAAGGCGCAGCGGTTGCAGTGAAAGGAACTCGATGGCCTCGTCGATCACCACCCGGTCCTGGGCGGTGAGTGCGCCTCGGCTGTAGGGGAAACGTCCGAAAGCCACCAGCTCTTCGACGGTCAGGCGCAGGTTGAAATCCGGCGCCTGACGCAAGGTGGCGACGCGCTTGGCATAATCGCGAACCGGTACGTCGGCGATGCTGCGCCCGCCCATCAGTACATCGCCACGGGTTGGCGTCAACAGACGGGCGATCAACATCAATAAGGTGGATTTGCCCGCCCCGTTGGGGCCGATCAATGAGGTCACTTGCCCCGGTGGGAACTGCACGCTGACGTCACTCAGCACATGCTTGGTGCCATAGGCTTTGTAGACGTGTTGGAGAGAGATCATGCCGTGCCTCGGGTTCGGATCATCAGCGCGAGCAGATACACACCGCACACCAGGTTGATGAGAATGCTCACGGAGGTGTTGTAGTTGAACCATTGCTCCACCAGATACTGAGCGATGATGAAAATGCCAATAGCAATCGCACAGCCCAGGGGCAAGGTGACCCGGTGCCGCGTGGTGCCGGCCAGGGCGTAGGCGATGTTGGCGACGAACACACCCATGAACGCGGTCGGCCCCACCAGGCTGGTGGACACCGCCACCAGAATCGCGATCAGCGCCAGTTGCAGGCGCACGCTGCGTGGGTAGTCGACCCCCAGGGAAATCGCCTGGTCACGTCCCAGGGCCAGGACATCGAGCACCGGCAACGTGCGCTGGGCGATGAAGCAAACCGCCGCCACCCATACGCCCGAATAGATCACCTGCCCCGGTTGCGCCTTGTTGAAGGAGGCGTAGTTGAATCCCTGGAAAATCGAGAACTCCCCGGGGCTGATCTTCAACTGGATGAATTGGGTGAAGGTGCCCATCACCATGCTCAACACCAACCCCAGCAGCAACAGCAGGTACACGTTGTGACTGCCGTTGCGCAACAGCCAACGATGGATGAGCCACGAATAGCCGAGCATCAACAGCACCGATAACAGCACGTTGCCGTCACGCCCCAGCAGCAGGCTCTGGGTGCCCAGCAGCAGAATCAGCAACGCCTGGAACAACAGGTAGATTGCCTCGTAGCCCATGATGGCCGGCGTGAGGATGCGGTTGCCGGCGATGGTCTGGAAAATCACCGACGAATACGCAATGCACACGCCGGCAATGCCGATTGCGGCCAGGCGGGTAAGCCGCTTGGGAATGACGTAATCGAAATCCAGGCCCGAGCCCAGCAACAGGAACCCAACGGCCAGCAACAGGACCAGCAGCCAAAGGCCATAACGGGTAGCCATGTGTCTCATATGTACTTCCGGATCAGCAGCACCAGGAACACCACACCGCCAATGCAGCCGGCAGTCAGGCCGATCGGCACTTCGAAGGGGTAGATCAGCAGGCGGCCGAGGATGTCGCAAATCAACAGCAACGAGGCACCGCACAGAGCGACGATGGGCAGCGTGCGCTCCAGGTTTTCACCGTAGTGCAGGGCCACCAGGTTGGGAATCACCAGCCCGACGAAGGGAATCGCGCCCACGGTAATCACCGTGGCGGAGACGGTGACGGCCACCAACATCAAGCCCAGCGCCGCGTTGACGGCGTAGTTCAGGCCCAGGCTGCTGGCCATGCCCTCCCCCATGCCCAGTACGGTGAAACGATGGGCATACAGGTAGGTCAGCACGACAATGGGCAGGATCAGGTAGATGATCTCGTAATTGCCCTGAACGATCTTCGAGAAATCCCCGAGCATCCAACCCTGCATGCTCTGCAGGATGTTATGGCGGTAGGCGTAGAACTCGGCGACGGCGCTCAGCACGCTGCCGTACATCAGGCCGATCACCGGCACCATCACGGTGTTCTTGAACTGGATGCGCCGGATGATCGCGACATAGATCAGGCTGGCGGCAAAGCAAAAGGCCAGGGCGAACAGCATTCTGCCGGCGGCCCCGGCACCCGGCGCGACCGTCAGGGAAATCAGGATGCCCAGCTTGGCGGCATCCAACCCACCGCTGGTACCCGGCTCGACGAAGCGGTTACGCACGATCTGCTGCAGGATCACGCCGCACACGGCCAACCCGACCCCGGTAAGGATCAGCGCGGCCAGGCGTGGCAGCCGGCTGGCGGTGAGGGTCAGCCAGGCGTCGTCGGAAAAGCTCAGCAGCTCGACCCACGACACCTGCTTGACCCCCACCATCAGCGACAGGCCGCACAGCACCACAAACAGGACGACTAATGCTGTACGACTCAAGAAGCGTCCTCACCCGCGATCCGCCAGCCTTTTGCCGCCCTGCGCTGGGCGAGAAAGTGGGCATACAGCCCAGGTTTGGCGCTCAATTGAGCATGGGAACCGTGTTCGCTGAGCCGGCCTTGATCGAGCACCAGGATCTGGTCGGCCATGACCACGGTCGACAGCTGGTGGGCGATAACGATCAGCGTGCGTTTGCCGCGCAGCCGCGCCAGCGCTTCGGCGATGGCGGCCTGGTTCTCGGCATCAAGGGCCGCGGTGGCTTCGTCGACCAGCAGGATCGGTGCATCCTTGATCAGCGCACGGGCGATGGAGATCCGTTGGCGTTCGCCACCGGACAACCGTGCCCCGCCCTCGCCCACCGGTGTGTCCAGGCCCTGGGGCAGTCGCTCGATGATTTCCAGCACGCCGGCTTGTCGCGCCGCTTCCATCACCTCGGCATCGCCGGCCGCTGGTTTGCCGATACGGATGTTGTCGGCAATGCTGCCCTGGAACAGGTAGGCATCCTGGAAGATCTGGCTGATCTGGCCGGCCAGTTGCTCACCGGACATCTGGCGCACATCCACGCCGCCGACGATCACTTGGCCCTGGGTCACATCGAAGAAGCGTGCAATCAAGCGCACCAATGTGGTCTTGCCCGAGCCGGACGCACCCACCAGTGCGGTCATGCTGCCCGGTTCGATGCGCAGGCTGACATCGCGCAGCACGTCGGGCTGGCCCTCGGCATAGGTGAAGCTGACGTTGCACAGTTCGACGCTGCTATCGACAGGCGCCTCGGGGGCCTGTGGCTGCGGCAGTGGCTTGACTGCAAAAATCTCGCGCACCGCGCTCAATTGGCCACGGGCACCGCGCAGCACTTCGCTGTAGCCGGCCACTTCCAGCAGCGGGTCGATGAAGCGGCTGACCAGCAATAGCGTAATCATCACGGCGATGACCGAGCCTGCTTCCAGGCCGGCGCCCAGCAGGTCGCCCAGCCACAGGGTGGCAGCCACCAGCAGCGCAGCAAAACCGGCCTGCACCGCCCACGCATTGAACACCACCGACATCGCCGATACGTGGATCAGATGCCTGGCAGCCTGCTGCTGGCGACCGATGGCCTGTTCAAGGAACTGGGTACCGCCGTCCTCGCCATTGAAGGCACGCAGTACCGACTGCGCCTGGGCGAACTCGACCATGCGCTGGCTGGTCAGGGCGGCGTTGTGATGGAAGTCGTGATCGGCTCGCTGCCCCAACCGCGCCGTCAACACGAACACGCCCAGCAGCACCGGCAGGGTCGCCAGGGCAACCAGGCCCATTGGCCAGTGCAGGGTGAACAGCGCGATGAGAATCACCAGCGGCGTGACCACACCGGTCAACAGTGGCGTGAACACGTGTGCAGGCAACTGCGCCATTTCCATCATGCCCGAGGTCGCCAGATGGCTGAGCCGCGCCGTGTTGTGCGCACTGAACCAGCCGACGGGCAACTGCGCCACATGGTCGCCAAGGCGGTGGCGCCCGCGCTGGAGCACGGCGATGCCGACGCGGATGCCGGCTTTTTCGACGCTGCGTCGCAGCGCCCAGCACGCCACCACACCGATGACCAGCGCGATCAGCCATTGCGCGGCGGTGTGGGTATCCCCCGCCAACAGGTGGGTGAGGATCGGCACCAGCATGACAATCGTCACCCCGCAGAGCAGGCCATAGACCAGGGCCATCGCCAGATAGCGGCGCAGCACCGAAGCGTCTTCGCCGAGCAGTTGAATAAAGGTTTTCAGCATGACGACACCGCCTGTTCCTTGGCTTGTTCATAACCGCCCAACGCCCACAGCCGGGCGTAGCGACCTTTGCGCGCGAGCAACTCGGTGTGGGTGCCTTGCTCGCAGAGGGTGCCGTTGTCGATCAGGATGATCTGGTCGGCATGCATCACCGTGTCGAGCCGGTGAGCGATCACCATGAGCGTGCGACCCTGGGCGAATCGCGACAGGGCTTGTTGCAGCTTGACCTCATTCTCGGCATCGGCTGCCGCCGTGGCTTCATCCAGTACCAGCACGGGTGGGTCGAGCAATACGGCGCGGGCGATGCTGACGCGCTGCAACTCACCGCCGGAAAGCTGTACATCTTCACCGATCACCGAGTCATAGCCCCGTGGCAGGTCCAGGATGCGTTCGTGGATGTTCGCAATACGCGCGGCGGCCTCGATTTCCTGCTGGCTGGCCGAGGGACGGCCCAGGGCAATGTTGTCGCGCAGGCTGGCGTGAATCAGGCGTACTTCCTGCAACACGAAACCGATACGCCGGTACAACTGGGTGCTCTCGATGTGGCGCAGGTCGACACCGCCCAGGGTGATACGCCCTTCGGTAGGGTCGAAAAAACGCAGCAGCAGGCGCGCCAGGGTCGACTTGCCGGAACCTGATGCGCCGACGATGGCGGTCACGGTGCCCGGCTTGAGGGTGAAGTTCAGGTCCTGGAGCACCGGGGCGTCGTCGTTATACTGGTAGCTCAGGTGTTCGACGCGAATTTCAGCGTTTGCCGGCGATTGTGCTGACGTGCCTGGCAGGGTTTCGAGCACGGGGGTTTGCAGCAGGGTTTGCACGCGCTGGGCGGCGGCGGTCGCGTTGTTCAGGTCGTGGGTGATATAGCTCAGCAGCAACAGCGGCGCGCAGATGCCTGGGGCGACCAGGGCAAACGGCAGGATGTCCACTGGAGCCAGCCAGCCCTGGCTCACCCCCAGCGTACCGGCCGCCAGCACCACACCGAGTACCGCCACGGGCGTGATCATGGCGTGGGCGTTGGCCATCGCACTGACCAGTGGCCGGGTGAAGTCGGTAAACGCAGCGGCAAAAGCATCCACCGCACTCCGGTAACTGCCATGGGCCTTGCCCTCGGCGCCAAATGCCTTGACCACGGGAATGCCGTTGACGAACTCGATCACGGCATTGTTGATGCGCATCATGCCGGCGCCGAACGCTTGCATGTTCGCGCCACTGGCCTTGGTGGCGCGGGTGAAAAACAGGAAAAACAGCGGGAATGGCAGCAGCGAGACAATCGCCATGCGCCAGTCCATGGCAAACAGGTAGAGGATAGCGATGATCACAGCCCCAAGCGTACGGCCGAGGGTGGTGAAAAAATGCGCCGTCAAACTGTGCAAGGTGCCGATGTCATCCTGCATCGCCTGCTTGACCTCACCCGAAGCACGACTGGTGAACCAGCCCAGCGGCACCCTGGCCAATCGACGGGTGATGGCCTGGCGCAGGTGGCCGGTGATGTGGTTGTCGGCCAGGTGCGCGACCATCTCCCCCAGCGAAATCAAGGTCATGCCCAGGAACAGGCAGGCCAGGCTGACACCCACCACTTGCCAGACCGGGCCTTGCAACTGGGCCCAACTGGCTGCGTCACCCATGGCCAGTCGCGCAATGTGGGCGATGCCAGCCAGGGGCACCATGGTCAGCATGGTCCCTAGGGCGGCCAGTACCGCAGCACATATCAGCCGCCCACGAATGGGGCGTAATACCTGGGATACCGAACCGACGGGTGTGTCTTTAACGCTCATGAGCTCTCCTTGATAACCACTGCCGGCCACCGTGTGGCGTACCTGGCGTCCTTTTGCGTTGGAGCGTTTTGCACAGTGCATACCGTGTATTTCGAACGACGCGACAAAACCCTCAATGGCGCTGCGGATTCAACTGTTCACAGTTCGGCCGTCGAGGCGAAGGGATGGCAGGCCCGCAGGCCCGCCGCGATGTATTTTTCGACAGAGGACACCGACACGTTCAATTCGGCAGCAATGTCCCGATGGCCCATGCCATGCAGCTTGCACAGCAACAGTGCTTCGCGGGCCTTGGACGGTTTGGCCTGCAGCGCGTCATCGATTTGCACCAGCGCCTCGGCGGCCAGCGCCCGCTCCTCTTCGGACGGCACCAGCGGTTCGGCTTGCTGCATCAGGGATTCCAGGTGGCGGGCTTCGCGGTGACGGCGGCGATAGAGGTCAATCACCATGCCTTTGGCGATCTGGGTCAAATGGCAGCGCGAGTCTTCGATCGAAGGCACGCAGCCCTTCTTGATGAGGTTGAGATAGATATCGTGGGCCAGATCCGCAGCATCCAACGAATTGCCCAACTTGCGCCGCAGCAGGCTGCATAACCAGCGGTGATGGTCGATGTACAACTTTTCGAATTGCCGTTTGGACGCAAACGCTCCGTTGTTCACAACACCTCTCCTGAGACGAATCCACCCGCGATCAGATTTTGACTAATGCGAATATGTATGATTATTATTTGCGATCATACGGTGTTCATAAAGCCCCTGCAACGCAACCGGATTGCACGTCCTCTGACGCCCGGGTTCCCAAGCGGTACACCAGACCGAGGATGGGTCTGTCGGCACTTGGTGCCCTCTCTACTTCTTACTGTTCAGTTTGATAAGGCGGGAAACTTCCATGATGGAACTCACTCCAGATACGTGTTCAAAACGATCTGCCAGCGATTACGAAGCGCATATCTGGCTCTTGCAGCAGCAATACCCCGAACGCATTTCCAAGCACCTGAGTGCCTGGAAACTCGACGCGAATGCCGACCCCGCAGGGCTGGAGTCGGCACTCCAGGCGGTGATCGAATCAATCCCGGAGCTCAATGCCCGCTATCAGTTCAACGATGACGGCGACGTCGACAAGGTCCAGGCGCGCGACTGGCAAGCGTGCATCGAGCGCATTCAGGTGACCGGTGACGCCAGCCACTACCTGCTCCGCGAACAGTCCACGCCGTGGGACGCCGAGCACCAGCCGCCGTTCAAGGCGCTGATTATGCAAACGCCGGATGCGCCCATCCTGGCGCTGGTCCTTCACCCGATTCTTGACCAGACCTGCCAGGCGAACGACCTGTACCGCAAGATCATGCACACCGCTGATACGCCACTGCCGTGGCTGCACCGCCAGGCGGACATCGGCGAAAACGCCGCACACACCGAAACACCTGACGTTGCAGCCATTATCCTCGCC
Source organism: Pseudomonas sp. CFBP13528 (assembly GCF_005233615.1). Taxonomy (NCBI): domain Bacteria; kingdom Pseudomonadati; phylum Pseudomonadota; class Gammaproteobacteria; order Pseudomonadales; family Pseudomonadaceae; genus Pseudomonas; species Pseudomonas sp. CFBP13528. The sequence goes on along the minus strand of NZ_QGAJ01000010.1, from coordinate 27,924 downwards.
GAGTTCCGCGAAGCCCTGGCGGAACCGGGCATGCTGGCGACGGATGACTTCTTCGACTTTGGCGGCCACTCACTGCTGGCCACCCGCATCATCGGCAAGCTGTCGAGCGGCCATGGCATCGAAGTCCAGTTCAACGATTTCTTCAGCGCACCCTCGGCAAGCACCTTGGCGGCACGCGCCCGGGTCAACGCGAAAAACGCTGCACCAACGACCTCCACCGGCTCGTCGCACGATGTACAAAAAGCGCCGTTTGCACTGGCCCAGGCATCCCTGGGACGCGCTTACGCCGCCTTCGAATTCGGCACGATCTTCAACCTGCCGTTTGCCATGGAGTTTCTCGACCCGGTGGACGAAGCGCTGTTCGAGCAGGCGTTCCATGACCTGCTTGAGCGCCATGCCAGCCTGCGCAGCACCTTCCACTTTGAGCGTGGCGAGGCATACCAGCAAATCGTGCCGACCTCGCAGCTAGCGCAGTTCAAGTGGTTCTGGCCCAGCCGCGAAAGCCAGGGTGCCACCCTGCAAAGCGAAGCCACCTATCAGTTCGATCTGACCCGCGAGCTGCCCCTGCGGGTGCGCTTCATCCAGGACACGCAGCATCAACGCCAAACCTTATCGCTGCTCGTCCATCACATGGCCATTGATGAATGGTCGCTCAACGTGATGATGGAAGAACTGGCCCAGGCCTACCTGGCCCGAGCGGCCGACAAAGCGCCCGTCTGGAAAAGCCCGGCACCGTCCTTCCATGAATTCGCCGTGCGCCAGCAAGCCGCCGGGATCAACCAGAAGCACCTCGACTACTGGACCGGCATGCTGCGCGATGCCACCCGTGGCCTGACGCTGCCCTCCTCCGAGGCACCGCCGGCACAGGTATCGACCAAGGCCCAGTGGTTCGAGATCAAGCCCACCCAAGGCATGACCGACCACCTGTACGCCTTCGCCCGACAGAACAACGCTTCACTGTTCGGCGTGGTCTATTCGGCAATCGTGCTCTCCCTGCACAAGCTCGGCGATTTGAAAGACCTGGTAGTGGGCACGTCGGCGTCCGGTCGCACAGATCCGGCGTATTACGACACGGTCGGCTACTTCACCACCATGGTCGCGCACCGCGTGCAATTCGATGCTCGGCAAGCCGTCGGCACCCTGATTGAAAACGTCAGTCGCTTGATCAATGACTCGATGGCCTACGCCGATGTGCCGATGGAGCAGATTCAACAGGCCCTGGGCATGACGCCGGCGGATGGACTGCTGTTCGACGTGTACATCCAGATTCACGCCAACAACGCTTTGAACGGCGCCCTGCGCACGCCGGATAACGGCGCGATCCGCTACCGCCAGATTGACCCGGACAAGAACCAGTCGATGTTCGGTATTCAATTCGAGATCATGGAAAACACGCTGGACGGCAAGCGCGTATTGCGCCTGGTGGTGACCTACCGTTCGGACCGTTACAGTGCAGATCAGATGGCTCGCATGAGCGCCACGATTGAGCAGATGTTCGCGCTGTTTGCGACACCTGGCGCCGATGGCCTCACCCTGGACCACATCCGCGTCTGACCTTCAACAGGGCCTTGGTAACACCAAGGCCCTGTCTTTCACGCACTAAACCTCATGCATGCCATAACGCTGGAACGACGAGCGTTTGGGCAGGCGGTAGTGCGGGCGGCCGAGCAGTTGATTGGCAATGCTCGCGTTACGAATCGCGGCAATGCCCAGGTCCGGCGAACCCACACCATGCTGGAAGATCTCGGCATTCTGCACAAAGATACGCCCTGCCCCGTCATCACAGCGACGTGCAGTGAAGTCATCCTCCACAAGGCAGTCACCGTGCTCATCGGTCTCCAGTACTGTGCCCTTGAGCCGCTCAAACCACTGCGGCCAGGCATGCCCGTAGCCCGTCGCGGCCACAATCGCGTCGGCCTCCAGGCTGCTGGTCTGGTCCAGCTCACGATGCCGATAGGCAATACGCAGCGTACCAGCGACGTCCTCTACCTTCTCGACTTCACAGTTCGACAGCAACGTCAGGCCAGGGTCACTGCCGCCGATGGAGCGCTCATAGATCAAGTCGTAGATAGCGGCAATCGTGGAAAAACTGATGCCTTTGTACAACAGGCCCTGCTTGGCCACGACCTCACGACGGCGTTCACGCGGGAGGCTGTGGAAGTACGCCATGTAGGACGGCGTAAAGCACTCCTGCCCCAGCTTGGAGTATTCCATGGGGTGGAAACCCGCTGAACGGGTGATCCAGCGGATCGAGGCGCCTGCGGCGATCCGCTCGGGGGTCAGCTCATTGAACAACGCGAGCACGCACTCGGCGGCGCTCTGCCCGGAGCCAATCACGGTGACACGCCGACATTCCGACAACTGCGCCTGGCGCTTGCCAAACTCCGCCGAATGCAGGATGGGTGCCGCGCTTTTCACCTGAGCCCATTGCGGCACTATCGGCGTAGTGCCGATGCCTACCGCCAGGTTTCGACTGGAATAGCAGCGTTTGAAGCCCGACACGGGCTGGCTTTCAATCAGGAACTTGCCGACTCCCGCGTCGTAAGTCACATCACAGATATCCTCGCCGAAGTGGCACGTCGGCAACTGCTGCGAAGCCCAACGGCAATAATGGTCGTACTCCCGGCGCGGCACCTGGAAGTTATCGTAGTAATAGAACGGGTACAGGCGATCGTGCTGGTGCAGGTAATTGAGGTAGCTCAGCTCGTGGGTCGGGTCGGCCATCGTCACCAGATCCGCCAGAAACGGCACCTGCAACGTGGTGCCCGGTAAGAGCAACCCTTCATGCCAACGAAATTCGGCTTTGCGATCCAGGAAAAGACTGGTCACGTCGCAATGTTTGGACAATAAAGCGGCCAACCCGAGGTTAAAGGGCCCGATGCCAACACCGGCGATATCTACAGTGGGTAAATCCGTCATCCAATCTGTCTCCCTGGGTAGTGCTATGGGGTTATGCGCAGGCGAGCAATCGCTCGACATCTTGTGCGTTACGGCAACGCAGTAATTGCCCGGGGGAAAGCGTCACCGCCAGTTCCGCCTGGAACCGCGCAGCGATGGCTTTCAAATGCTGGGGCCGCAGGCCCAGACTGATGAAGTCGACCGAGGCATTGGCGCCGTCCTGCGGGGGCCTGCCCAGCACACTCAGGTAGATCGCCAAGACCTGGCTGCATTGGCTTTCAACCACCTCCTCGGCCGGCTCCAGCAACAAGCTGCGGGCATGCGGGCGATCAGGTTTGCCGTTTTGCGACAACGGCAGCGCCTGCACCGCCAGGAATCGCGTGGGCACGTGGGATTGCGGCAAGTGCTCGCGGGCGAACTGGCGCAACGCGGCGGCGGTCAAGGGTTCGGCGTCTTCGGCGCTCACGTACAGCGCACCGATGTTGACCTCGCCCTGGCGCTGTTCGCCGTAGTCCACCACCAGCACGTGCCTGACCGCAGGATGCTTGATCAGCTCGATTTCGATGTCGGGCAACGACACGCGCACGCCGCGCACCTTTACGTAGCCATTCACGCGGCTGTCGAACATCAACGTGCCGTCACGGCGATAGCGCCCGCAGTCACCGGTACGAAATGCACGTACGGCCTGGCCGTGCTCATCGATCACGCTGATGAATTCGGTTTGTGCCAGCGCGCCGTCTTCCAGGTAGCCCAGGGCCAGGTTGACGCCTGCCGTATGAATGCGGCCGACAACGCCTGCGGGGCAATGCGCTCCGTGGGCGTCGAGCACCAGATAGCGGTTGCCCGGCAACGGTCGCCCATAGGGAATTTGCAGTGGGTCATCGGCAGTGATGTCGTGCCAGATACTCCAGATCGTGGTCTCTGTCGGCCCCCCCAGGGAAATCAGGCGCGACGATGGCAGCAGCCCGCGCAACTCGGCGATCACGCCCGGCTTGATGTAGTCGCCGCCCTGGGCGATCAGGCGCAGGCTGGCCAAGTCATAGTCACCTCGGCACGACAGCAGCATTTCCAGGATGGCCGGCACGGAACACCACAGCGTCACACGGTGCCTGGCGATCAACTGATTCCAGCGCAGCGCATCCTTTTCCTCGCCGACGCCAGGCAGTACCAGCGTGGCGCCGGCCGTCAGGCAGCCGAGCACATCGAATACCGACATGTCGTGGTGCAGCGGGGTTACCGACATGAACACGTCGCTGCGGCGTACGCGCCAGTGTGACAAGGTGCTGCCGATGACATTGGCCGTGGCGCGGTTGCACAGCACTACGCACTTGGGCTTGCCGGTGGTGCCCGAGGTGTAGAGGTAATACGCCGACGCTTCGCTCATCGAGCGATCATCCAGCCTTGGCGCACTGGCTTGCGGCCCGGCCAGCAACTCGTTCGGCGTGGCGTGGGCCTGCTCGACCGTCTCGCCCGAGCTGATGATCACCAGATCGGGGCGGCAGTTTTCCAACAGATACTGCCGACGCTCGTCCGGCGCCGAGGCGTCGATAGGCACCCAGATCACGCCCGTCAGTGCACAGGCCAAGGTCAGCGTGGTGTGCTCCGGGCTGCGTGGCAGACAGATGGCGACCACTTGGCCCGGGCCGATGCCACGGGCCTTGAACGCCGCAATGACACGCGACACATCCGCACCCAGTTCGGCGTAGCTGATCCGCCGCTCGCCGCTGATCAGGGCGATCCGTTGGTTGGCGGGGTCGAACAGGTGCCTGGCGATTTGCGCCAGGAACCCTTCGGCACGGGCCTCGGTCGTCGCGCTATTGAGGCAATAGTGAGACGTGTCGATGATCGCGCTGGCGTCCATGGCGAACTCACCGCTGGCGCTGATCTGGCTGATGGCCTTTTCCAGCGCATCCATGATGTCGTGAACCACCGCTGGGTCCAGGACTTCCCGCGCATAGTCGATATCCAGCACCAGCGCGCCCTCGGCGTTAGCCCAGAAGCGAATGTCCATGACCACCTGAGGCGTCTGGGTCAGGCCGCCTTGCAACTGCATGGGACTGTTCGCCGCCGACACCGGCCAGGAAAAACCATTGGTAATTACCACCGGCAGCACAGGGCCAGGGCCGTGGGATTCGAACAGCAACCTGGCAAGGTCAACGCCCGAATAGGCCAGGTGTTGCAGCCCTTCCAGCACGTCCACTTGCAGCTTCGCCGCACGCTCCGTAAAGGTGCCGGGCGCCTCGCTTCGGTTGATCGCGATAAAGCTGGAACGGTTGGCAAATGCACCGCCCGTTTGCGGCGCAACGGGCACCGCCACACACAAGTCGCCTTCATCGAGCCAGTGGGACAGCACCTCCATCACCAGCGCCATCAGGGCGGAGTTCTTGAATAGCCGCTGCCGGGCGCCCAATTTGCAGAAACCGTTGAATACCGCCTTGGGCACTTGTCGGCTTTGGCGCTCGTAGCGCGAGGCCCGAACTTGATCAAGCGGCACGCGCCACGGCAGGCGTGGTGCGCCCGTCACGTCGGCGAGCTTGGTCTTCCAGTAAACCGCGTCGGCCTTGCGTTGACGGGCCTGATCCTCCGGGGCAGGCGCAGCCTCGGCAGCGGGCGCATCGCCGGGCAGTCCGTCGAACAGTTCGACCAACAACGCAGCAATGGAGCGGCCGTCGAGGATCAACGCATCCAGGCGCACGAATACGGTCAACTGGTCGTCGGGCAGGTGGAAAAGCGTGACATTCCAAGGCGCACGGTCCAGCTCGAAGATGGCGTGGGCGTAAGCCTCGCGGCGCCCATCGATGTACGCCGACGCTGCTTGCGCCGACATTGACGTGAGGTCGACTTCGTCCAGATTGATGCGGGCTTCATCGCTGACATAACTTACCAGCTTGAGCGCATCCACCCGTGTGCGCAGGCTGTCATGGCGCTGCACCATCGCCGCCAGGCGACTGCGCAGCAGCGTCGGGTCCATGGCCCCGTGGTATTCACGAAACTCCTGCATGGCTACGCCGCCAAGAGGCACCTGCGTGCCACGGCCCAATAAGTACGCCTGCTGCAGCGCTGACAGTGATTTTTCGAGTGTGCGCGAAACACCGACATTGAGCGCTTGATCCAACGCGCGCGAATCGGCCGCCACTTCCTGCGTGATCGCCACAAAGCGCTCAAAGAACGTCGTCACCCACGGCAGTGGCAACGCATCAAGACGGATATCCCAATTGATCAGGATACCGCCATCGGCGCAGGCGATCTGTGCATCAAGAGCCACTTGAGGCCCTTGGGAGATGACCCAATTCATCGGGCCGAATACACGCCGCACGCGCGGCGAAAGCAAGTCGCCACCGGGCATGTCCAGCGCGGCAGTAAAGACCACCGGCGCCAGCTGTGGCGAGCCGTGATGGCGGGACAGATCGCGCATCACATTCACGCCCGGATAGGCGCAATGCTCAAGCAGGCCGACCATTTTTTTCGCCAGTTGCGCACACAGCGCGGCCGGCGTGGCGGCGGACTCGATGTCCACATCCAGAATCAACACATTGGCAAAGTCACCCACCACGCGCTCGACATGATCCACCAACGGCTGGCGCCAGAACGTCGGTACATTGAGACGAAAGCTACGGTCGCCGGTCTGCTCCCCGAGCACCGCCGCAAACAGCCCCATCATCAAGGTCGACAGGGTGATCCTGCGTTCCCGTGCCACGTGTTCCAATGCCTGACGCTCGACGGGGCCCAGCCAGGTATGGAGTCGGTGGCTTTGCGCTTGCTCCGGCGGGCGTTCAAGCAATGGCAAGGCGGGGGCCGGAGCAATCTGCGCCAGGCGTTCACGCCACCAGGCACGGTCGCGATCCCGGGCGGCCTTGAGCGCCGGGTCGACACGCACCTTGTCGTACCAATCGAAGAAGGATGGTGTGTTCGGCAGCGTGTCATCGGGCTGCTCGTAAAGCCGGGCCAGGTCTTCCATCAGCGTGCGGAAACTGGAGGGATCGATGGCGATCATGTCGGTATCGACATGCAGGCGAAACCTGTCCTGCGCGATCAGGCTCACTGCAAACCGGGCGCCCGGCTCATGGCGCAAGTCCAGTTGCTGATGTGTCCACGCCTCCCGTTTGGCCAGCAGGTGACGGGCGGCCTGCGGTTCGGTCATGGCACGCAGGTCTTCGACTTCCAACCGAGGCGATTGGTCCATGGAAGCGATGGATTGCAGCCCTTGCGCATCCACCCGCATTCGCAGCATCGGATGCAGCAGGCTGGCCCGTTCAAGCGCTTTGCGTAACCGGTCCAGCTCAATGCACTGGCCATCGAACTCGGCATAAAGATGAGCCGAAACTCTCCCTAAAAAGGCATGTGCAGTACGCCCGATCCAACAGGCGGCTTGCATCGAAGTTAACTCTCTCATGGTCCACTCATGTGATTGACAAATCTAAATGATTAGCGTCACCTATTAGAAACGATAATGATTATATTTCAAGGTATAATTTTTTGACCACAAGCCACGGAGGCTTTCTGCACATGAGAACGGGCACCCTTAGGACGAGCGACATGGATGAGGTGCAACAGCTTGACGAGACTCGGCGTTTTTCATTCACGTCCGGCGATCGTGAGTTGGCGGTCAGCGGCATGCTGCAACGTATCGAAACGCCGGCCATTGCAGGTGAAAACGCCAGCAGCCTGTTTCAAAAAACCGTCTCGCACGCCTTTGAACAAGCGCGCAAAGCGGGCCAGGCCAACCCGATGATCGTCGGCGCCATCCCCTTCGATCCCGCTGAAGCGTCCTGCCTTTACATCCCCGAACACGCCGAGTGGCGCGCCCGCAGCGGTGCCGTGCACACCGGTGCGGCCTCGATGCCGGAACTGCTTGAACAAAAAAACATACCGGACGAGCAAGGCTTCAAGCGCACGGTCGAACACGCCATCGTCAACTTCCGCCACAGCGACGTGCGCAAGGCCGTGCTCTCGGTGCAGCGTGAATTGCTGTTTGCCCAGGATGTGGACGTGAGCGCCATGCAGAACAATCTGCGTGCCCAGAATCCCAGCGGCTACCACTTCCGCGTGCCCATGCCGGACGGCGCCACCCTGATCGGCGTCAGCCCCGAATTGCTGGTGCACAAGGACGGTCTGGATTTCGTGTCCAATCCCCTCGCCGGCTCGGCCAAGCGTATGGCTGACCCCGAAGCCGACCGGCGCAACGCCGACTGGCTGGCCGCCTCGGAAAAAGACCACTACGAACACCGCCTGGTGACCGAAGACATCGCCTCCCAGCTCGGCCAATTGTGCGCACGACTGGACGTGCCGCAGCGCCCTAGCCTGATCAGCACGCCTGCGCTGTGGCACCTCTCCACCCGTATCGAAGGCACCCTGGCCGATCCCGGCATTTCGGCCTTGCAGTTGGCGTGCCGCCTGCACCCAACCCCTGCGGTCTGTGGCTTCCCTACCGAGCGCGCCCGGCACCTGATCCGCTTCGTCGAGCACGTCGAGCGAGGCCTGTTCACCGGCATGGTCGGCTGGTGCGACGCCCAAGGTAACGGCGAATGGGTCGTGACCATCCGCTGCGGCACCATCAAGCGCAACAAGGTCCGCCTGTTCGCCGGCGCCGGCATCGTCGAAGCCTCAAGCCCCGACTCCGAATGGACAGAAGTCCAGACCAAGCTCGGCACCATGCTGCGCGCATGCGGCCTGGCCCACTAATTTCCCCATTTTTCAGCAGTGACCCTCATGACCCTAGAATTCACGCACTGGCCCCTCGAAAGAGCACAACGCTATCGGGAAAACGGCTACTGGATCAATCAACCCCTCACCCACCTGCTCCAGGCCCGCAGCCAGGCACAGCCCCAGGCTTGCGCGATCATTTGCGGCGAGCGTCGCTTCAGTTATAGCGAGCTGGACCAACTGTCCTCCAACCTGGCCTCACGCCTGGCCGCCAACGGGCTTGGCCACGGCGACACCGCGCTGGTGCAACTGCCCAACATCGCCGAGTTCTACATTGTGCTGTTCGCGCTGCTCAAGGCCGGCATCGTGCCGCTCAACGCGCTCTACAGCCATCGCAAACTGGAGCTCAAAAGCTACGCCAAGCAAATCACGCCAAAGCTGTTGATCGCCTCCCGTGAGCATGAAGTGTTTCGTGATGACGGCTACCTCGCCGACCTCAACGAAGTCGGCGCAAGCCCTGAAGTCACGCTGTTCCTCGGCGAACAGCACGCCCCCAACAACCTGGCTGCCTGGATCGAAAACCCGAGCGACAGGCGCGTGGATTTCTCCCCCAGCGCACCGGATGAAGTGGCCCTCTTCCAGTTGTCCGGCGGCAGCACCGGTACACCCAAGCTCATTCCACGCACCCACAATGACTACCACTACAACGCCCGCACCAGTGCCGAGGTGTGCGGCCTGACCGCGCAAACACGCTTCCTGTGCGCCCTGCCGGCAGCGCATAATTTCCTGCTCAGTTCGCCGGGTGCCCTGGGCGTGTTGTACGCGGGCGGTACCGTCATCATGGCGCCGAGCCCGGAGCCGCAGAGCTGCTTCGCAATAATCCAGCGCCACGAAGTCAACACCGTCGCCCTGGTGCCCAGTGCCGTCGCGTTATGGCTGCAGGCCGCGCCGCAGCACACCGAGCAACTGCAATCGCTTGAATTCCTCCAGGTCGGCGGCGCCGTGTTCGCCGACTCGCTGGCCCGCCAGGTGCCCGGGGTGCTCGGCTGCAAACTGCAGCAGGTGTTCGGCATGGCCGAGGGCCTGATCAACTACACCCGCCTGGATGACACCGACGAGCAAATCTTTACGACCCAAGGCCGCCCGATCAGCCCGGGGGACGAAATCAAAATCGTCGATGAACACGGTGTGCCCGTAGCGCACGGCGAGCCCGGCCTGTTGGCTACCCGCGGTCCCTACACCTTCTGCGGCTACTACAATAGCCCCGAACAGAACGCCCAGGCCTTCGATAACGAGGGTTACTACTATTCCGGTGACCTGGTGCAAATGACACCCAGCGGTGACCTGCGCGTCGTCGGCCGGGTCAAGGACCAGATCAACCGGGGTGGCGAAAAAGTCGCTTCCGAAGAGATCGAAAACCTCATGGTGTTGCACCCCGACGTCACCCACGCCGGTCTGGTCGCCATGCCCGACGCCGCACTGGGGGAAAAGAGCTGCGCCTTCGTCGTCTCGTGCAATCCCAACCTCAAGCCGCCCGCCCTGCGTCGCCACCTGATGGAACTGGGCATCGCCGAATACAAACTGCCCGACCGCATCCGGCTGATCGACACCATGCCGCTCACCGCCGTGGGCAAGATCGACAAGAAACAGCTGCGCCAGCTGCTGGCGGCGCAAACCACCCGCGCCTGGCTGAAAACCCGCGTGTTGCAATTGATCGAAGACGGCGAAGAACTGGACCCCGAGGAAAACCTGATTTTCTACGGCCTCGACTCCCTGCAAGTGATGAAACTCGCCGCCGAACTCAAGGAGCGTGGAATCGCCGTCACCTTTGAAGAGCTGGCCGACTCGCCCACGCTCGCCAGTTGGTGGTCGCTGGTGGACACGCGGCAAAAAGCGGCCTGACCGGGCCGCTTCGCCCAGTCGATTTAAAAGGAATTAGAGATGACGTTATCCAAGGCCGACCAAAAAAGGCTTGAACACTTCTGGCAGCACTGCGTGACCCATCAGTACTTCAACATCGGCTACCCCGAATCCGCCGATTTCGATTACTCCCAGTTGCACCGTTTCCTGCAGTTTTCGATCAACAATTGCGGGGACTGGAACGAGTACAGCAACTATGTGCTGAACTCGTTCGACTTTGAAAAGGACGTGATGACGTACTTCTCCGAGCTGTTCGACATTGCGCTCGAAGACAGCTGGGGCTACGTCACCAATGGCGGCACCGAAGGCAATATGTTCGGCTGCTACCTGGCCCGCGAACTGTTCCCTGACGGCACCCTGTATTACTCCAGGGACACCCACTACTCGGTGGCCAAGATCGTCAAGCTGCTGCGCATCAAATGCCGTGCCGTCGAATCCCTGCCCAACGGCGAGATCGACTACGACGACCTGATGCTCAAGATCGCCGCCGACCAGGAACGTCACCCGATCATCTTCGCCAATATCGGCACGACGATGCGTGGCGCGGTGGACAACATCGCGACCATCCAGCAACGGCTGCAACTGGCGGGTATCGCCCGGCGTGACTACTACCTGCATGCCGACGCGGCGCTGAGCGGGATGATCCTGCCCTTCGTCGACCACCCGCAACCCTTCACGTTTGCCGACGGCATCGATTCGATCTGCGTGTCCGGGCACAAGATGATCGGTTCGCCGATCCCGTGCGGCATCGTGGTCGCCAAGCACAAGAACGTGGCGCGCATCTGCGTGGAAGTCGACTACATCCTGGCCCATGACAAAACCATCAGCGGCTCACGCAATGGCCACACGCCGCTGATGATGTGGGCGGCACTGCGCAGCCACTCGTTCGCCGACTGGCGCCAGCGTGTCCGCCACTGTCTGGACCAGGCGCAATATGCCGTGGATCGCTTCCAGGCCGCCGGCATCGATGCATGGCGCAACGAGAACTCCATCACCGTGGTGTTTCCCTGCCCGTCGGAATGCATCGCGAAAAAGTATTGCCTGGCCATCTCCGGTGGCACCGCGCACTTGATCACCACGCCCCATCATCATGACAAATGCATGATCGATGCCTTGATTGATGAGGTCATCGCCGAGCGTGACACCGATGCCTGGCGCACGGGCGCCGCCCGTGCTCATCAAGGTGCCCATGAACAGCCCCCCGCCGCTGCCCGGCTGGCGTGCCCACGTTTCGACGTCATCTGAAACCGAACCCTTTATTAGAGACAAACACTATGTCGTCACTGAAAACACCCGAGGCGTGCGAAAGCCTCATCGACATCCGCGCGGGCATCGACTTTTTCGACCGTCAGATCCTGGAGTCACTGCAACAACGTTTGGGTTACGTGAAGGCCGCCGTGCGCTTCAAGGCCAACGAACAAGCGATCCCTGCGCCGGAACGGGTGGCGGCGATGCTGCAGGACCGCCGCGCGTGGGCCGTCGACACTGGATTCGATGTGGATTTTGTGGAAAAACTCTACGTGCACATCATTTATTGGAACATCCAACAGCAAATTTCACATTGGCGAGCGCTTTATCCGCAGCGAAGTATGGAAAACGCCGGCTAAAGCATCGAAAGGCCCGTGCATTCAAGTCCATGCGCCAGGCTGGACGGATCAGATTCAGGTTGAACCTCTGTCACTCAGGCGGACTCCCAAATCTAAATCCAGGAGAAACATATGAGCCAAACAGCTTTGGTCGTCGGCGCCAGCGGCATCGTCGGCAGCGCCATCACTCAGTTATTAATCGACAACAACTGGCAGGTCGCCGCGCTGTCCAGGCACCCGTCGCAAGCGCAAGGCGTGATCCCCGTGGCGGCAGACCTTCAGGATCCTGCTTCGCTGGAACAGGCGCTTGCGGGTTTGAAGCCTACGCATGTGTTCATTACTACCTGGTCACGGCAAGCCACGGAGGCCGAGAACATTCGTGTCAATGCCGCCATGGTACGCAACGTGCTGGCCGCCATCCGGCCGGCCAAGAGCGTCGAGCACGTAGCGTTGGTTACTGGCCTGAAACACTACCTCGGCCCATTCGAAGCCTATGGTAACGGCAGCCTTCCGCAAACACCGTTCCGCGAGGACCAGGGCCGTCTGGACATCGAAAACTTCTACTACGCCCAGGAAGACGAACTTTTCGCCGCTGCTGAAAAGGACGGCTTCACCTGGAGCGTTCACCGCCCGCATACCGTAACCGGGGTTGCCGTAGGCAACGCGATGAACATGGCCACCACCCTCGCCGTCTATGCCTCGATTTGCAAACACACTCATCGCCCCTTTGTGTTTCCCGGGTCACGCGTGCAGTGGGACAGCCTCACCGACATGACGGATGCCCGGCAGTTGGCGAAACAACAATTGTGGGCGGCCACTACGCCGGCTGCGGCCAATCAGGCATTCAACGTCACGAATGGCGATGTCTTTCGTTGGAAATGGATGTGGAGCCGAATCGCCGAATACTTCGACGTGCCAGCCGCCGATTATCCCGCTTCACCCTCCCCCCTTGCCAGGCAGATGGCTGACGACCAAGCCGTATGGACGCAAATGGTCGCGCAATTCGGGCTGAAAGAAGCCGATATCGGTCGGCTGATATCCCCATGGCATACCGATGCAGACCTGGGTCGACCCATCGAAGTGGTCACGGACATGTCGAAAAGCCGTGCCATGGGCTTCACCGCCTACCAGGCGAGCGATCAGGCATTTTTCGACGTGTTCGACAAACTACGCGAGACACGCTTGATACCCTAAGCCGTTCCTGAGACGCCAGGCCGTTTGTTGCCTCTCACGGCAGGCATCAATCGGCCAGAAGTGCCCAGCGTTCGTGATCGCACCAGACGCTGGCGATCTGAAGGTATTTCGCTCGTGTAACGGTGCTTGTCAACGCGTCTCCTGCGGCAACCAATGCCGCGCAGGCCAATGCCAGCGATTCCAGCCGAACGCGTGAGCGAGGCCGTAACGCGTGAGACCCGCGTCGCGTCGTTACCGTTGACGTTCTTCGCGAGCAAGTTCGCGCCTACAAAGGGTTCGCGTTGGTCACCGCAGGTTCGTGTCCAGGAACGCCCGTATCACTGGGATGATCTCCTTGCCATGGGTTTCCAGCGCAAAGTGCCCGGTGTCATAAAAACGAATATCCGCCTTGGGAATATCGCGCTTCCACGCCTCGGCGCCGGCCGGCAGGAAGAATGGGTCGTTCTTTCCCCAGACCGCGAGCAGCGGTGGCTGGTACTGGCGGAAGTACGCCTGGAAGGCCGGGTACATCGCTACGTTCGAGGCGTAGTCCAGCAACAGGTCGAGCTGGATGTCGGCATTGCCCGGCCGGGAGACTTGCAGCCCTTCCAGCGTGTAGCCATCGGGTGAAACCGAGCTTTTGTCGGCCACGCCTTCCAGGTACTGCCACTTGATCGAGGCGGGGGTTGGGAAGTCGCGCAGGGCCTCACGGTTTTCTTGGGTCGGGGCGTGCCAGTAGCGTTGGATAGGCGCCCATCCTTTGCCCAGGCCTTCTTCGTACGCGTTGCCGTTTTGGGAAATGATCGCGGTCACCCGCTCCGGATGGGCGCTGGCCATGCGCCAGCCCACGGGGGCGCCATAGTCGTGGACCATCAGCGCGTATTTATCGAGTTTGAGCTGTTCGGTGAACTGGCCGATGGTCTTGGCCAGTTGGCTGAAGGTGTAGGCGTATTCGCCGCGTGCAGGGGCTTGGGTGAAGCCAAATGCCGGTAGGTCTGGCGCGATGACGTGATAGCGGTCGGCAAGCTCGGGCATGAGTTCGCGGAACATGAAGGATGAACCGGCGAAGCCGTGCAGCAGCAACACGGTCGGCGCGCTGGGGTCGCCGGCCTCGCGGTAGAACACCTTTACGTCACCGACCTGCTCATAACGGTAATGCACTGTGTTGTCGGCGACAGCGCTGCTCATCAGCAAGGAGGCGGCGAGCCGGGCAGCGGCCATGGAGGCGTTGGACGTAGTCATGATGTGGCTTCCTGTGTAACCGTTAAAGTTGGTGTTTGAAGGTTATTCCCGGATTTGGTAACCTGTCAAACATAATTTATTGGTTACAGGCCGCCCCATGAATCCGAACAGCACTGCTTCAGGCGCACTTTTTCTGGCTGACAACCTTGCCCTCGATTTCATCAACTCCGAGTACGGGGTGGGTGATCAGCGCCATGACTGCTTCGTCGATGATCACAGCGTCATGAGTTGGCTGGCGCAAGCGGGGCTGTTGCCCGAGCACGCTGAGCTGCAGGCTCCGAGTGGGCTGCTGGCGCTCGCTCGCACGCTTCGCGCGAGTTCAAGGGCGGTTGTGAATGCCGCAATGACAGGCGTTGCCGTCGATCTTGCGGTGATCAACCAGGTGCTTGAAGCGGGGCAGCCGGTGAGCCGGCTGGAATGGGAACAGGAGAAGAAGGCATTTCGAGCTGCCACTTATCCTCGGGACAGCAGTCCGGCCAGCCTGCTTGGGCCGGTGACCGAGGCGCTGGTGGGCTTGGTCACTCACGATAAGTTTGAATACGTCCGGCAGTGCGAGGCCCACGACTGCGTGCTGCTGTTCCATGACCTGAGCAAATCACACCGCCGCCGCTGGTGCAGCATGGCGACCTGCGGCAACCGGATGAAGGTGGCGGCGTTTCGTTCCAGGAATAAACCTTGATCGTTCTCGCCGCCCGTATCCGCCGAGGGCGATGCGCGCCCCATGAATGGTCGCCCCTTTTTTATTGATGAGTGTCCGCTTCCTCAGCCGGATAAAACTCGCCCTCCTTGCCGATTTTTTTCAGGCGTTCGCGCACAATTGCCTCAATGCTGGCGACGGCGGCTTGATCGTCAGGGTTGACCAACTGCAAGCACAGGCGTCGGATATTCTGATCGTGGGTGCCCTCGCTCATCATTTCGTGGGTGAAGGCTTGTTTGCCACGCCACAGGCACAGCTGGGTATGCGTCCCGCCGAGCCATATTTCGTTGATTGACTCAAGGTCGGTGGTAGCCAGTTTATCGGCGGTGATTGTCTTATCCATTGCGCTGTACCTTAGCCATGAGTAGATACAGGTAGACTGATCGGCAGAGTCGGTCGTTCCAAATGACCCATCGGTAAGCTTCGAACCGGCGCAGTGAAAGGCCTGGTTTGCAACGCAGGTCCGGCTAATGAATTCTGGAGGCAGCAGAGTGGATACAACTCAAACCGCAGAGGTCTGTCAGGACGTTGAAACGTCAATTTGGCGAACCGCTGATTGGCTGAATAAACCGAACCGTTGCCAAGCCTTCACTGACGGTTCCCTGGAGGTGGTTACCGACTCCCAAACCGACTTTTGGCGTGAAACGCACTACGGGTTCATACGCGATAACGGACACTTCCTGGGATTTGCGACGTCAGGCGCCTTTACGGCTCAGGTCAGAGTCAACGCTGACTTGCGCGAGCTGTACGATCAGGCAGGAATGATGGTCAGGCTCGATGAGAAGACTTGGCTCAAGGCAGGCATAGAAATCAATGACGGAACCCCTATGATCAGCAGCGTGCTGACCCAAGGTCAGTCGGACTGGGCGCCTGGCTGCTTCCCCGGCAACCCGGACGATTTTTGGCTTCGCATAACCGTTTCCGGGGGTGTGCTGCGCTTGCAGTATTCAACCGATGGTGTGACTTGGCCATTGCTCAGGCTTGCGCCCTTCCCAGAGGCGAAAATCTATACCGTTGGCCCCATGTGCTGCACACCGCAGCGCCAGGGTTTGAGGGTAAGGTTTTCTGAATGGTCTTTAACCCAGCCTCTCGGGCGAGATCTGCATGATTTGAGCTAGGCACATACACCTTGCGAGCCGCAGAGAGGCTTTTGCCGCAAGGCCTGTCAAGCGCAAGGTAGCGGCTCGTCAAGGCTTGTAGCGCCGCGTATCAGCGGCACATGCTGCGCCGCTTTTGCGTTGACCAACCCAGTCAACCGGGGATCCTGGAAAATTTCAACTTGTCGGGAAAATGGTTCGAAGCCTGATCGGCGATAAAAATCCAACGCGGCGGGGTGATCAAATGTACAGGTATGAACCCAGAACCGTTCGATAGGCCGTGCCCAGGCGCGCTCGATAGCACGGTTCATCAGCCAACGCCCAACTGGCCCTCCAATCAACGGACTCGATAGACCAAAAAAAGCCAGCTCGCACGAGCCTGGCTGACGAAAGTCTAACTCCAGCAGCCCTTCGCCGCCGTTGTGCCCACGCAGGTGGTAGATTTCCACGTCAGGCGAATGAGTAATTTCGTTCAAGCCGTCATCGGTCATGGCCAAGCGGCTGAACCACAGCCAATCTTCTCCAACATTCTTATAAATCGCACGGTAGGCGTCGGGTTGAGGATTCAACACACGCTCGAAATCCCAAGCGGGTGTGGCTGTTTCCGGCCTCAAATCAGGGCGCGACGTCATCGACAGCGACGTGACCACTGTAGCAAGCATGCCATCAGGTACTGAGTGGTAGCCTTCTTTCATCCTGTATCCTCAATTCTTTGTAAGCGTCCGGCGAGGTCATCTCTATCGGATTCTGAATAAATAGCGCCATTGGCTGGTTCGTCCTTGCGTTAATTCGCGACGAAACCTTGGGTGACTATTTCTCACCGCTACTGGAACACGATGCCAGCGTCACCTTGGCGGGCGCCGCACTAGCGCCCGCTCAGCACGTTATCTATCGCGCAAACCACCTGCCTCGTCGCCTCCTCGATCGATCCCTCATTGCGGCATAAAACCCAACCGTGATCGGCAACCGCGCGTTCGAACGCATGGGTGCAGGCGGCATGTTCTTCCAGCGTGTGCAGCACCGTACTGTTCAGCCCACGCCGGCGTGCCGCTGCCCTCGCCCATGAGGTGTGCGCGTGGGTGACAACCCCGACATGCAGGTCCGGCACCTGCACGTGACGGTCGAGGTTCAGTTGCAGAATCTGCGCAAACGGAATCAGCCGGCGAAAGGCCGCGTCGGACGGATACCAGCGGTCAATCAGGATGATGCTGTCAGAAGGCTGTTCAGGCAGTACGTGCCTGGAAATCCAGCCACGGCTATCGGCGAACCGCTCACACACCGCCCACTCCAGTGCCGGGTCGGGATGTCGGACGAGCTGGTTGACCAGCCCCATGGTTTCACCCCGGTGGGGATCGCTGTTTTTTTCGCACAGCCTGATGACCTTTTTATGATTGGCCCTCAGGGCTGTCGTCACCGCCTCCAGCAGCGTGGTCTTGCCGGTGCCCTTGGGCCCGTCCAGCGAAATGAACAGCGGGCGACTCATAGCTCCCTTGCCATCCTGTTGCCAAACGCCAAGCATAGCATCGCAACTGGCTTAACCGACCATCCCTCTCTGGCTTTCCGGCAACCCGGTCTCAAACCCCAACGCCCATGCCGCAATCAGACGCTGCGGGGTCTGGCAGGTTTTGCGCTTGAGTACGAAGTTGCGGCACTTTTGCGCAAACTGTTGGCGGTCTTGCACCATGTCCAACTGCATTTGTGCCAGCTCCCGTTCGCGACAGCGCTCAACCTGTTCGATATCCAGCGTGGCTTTACGGGTGCGTGCGAGCAGGTATCGCTCATCGTTCAGCGCGCTGCCGGCTTGTTGCGCGAGCCACAGGCCGAATGCGTGCGGGCAACGGGGGCCGATGTCCTGGATCATTCCATAGTGCCGGGCCTGAAGAGCACTGATGGGCAGGCATGCTTCGGTGAGCCTGTGCGCGACTTCACTGCCGACGGCCCGTGGCAGGCTGTAGGTCCAGTATTCGGAACCGTACAGCCCCATACTTTTGTAATGAGGGTTCAGCACCACGCCTTCGCGTGCCAATACGATATCGGCGGCCAGCGCGAGCATGACGCCGCCTGCGCCCGCACTGCCGGTCAGGCCACTGATCACCAGTTGCCTGGCCGTCAGAAGCTCATGGCAGACATCGTCAATGGCTTGAATGTTGGCCCAGGCTTCCAGCCCCGGCACCTCGGCCGCCTGGATGACGTTAAGGTGAACCCCATTGGAAAAGCTGCCGCGACCGCCCTTGATCAACAACACCTGGGTGTCTCGCCCCTTGGCCCAGCGCAACGCAGCCACCAGCCGCTGGCATTGTTCAGTGCTCATGGCACCGTTGTAGAACTCAAACGTCAGTTCGCCGACGTGACCGAACTCCCGGTAGCGGATCGGTTGATAGGCCTGCCGATTGAACGTCTGGCGGGCGATGGCGCTATCAAGCACCGCAATACCGGCCAGGCCCTCGGCCAGCACATGCCGCGCCGGCCGCTTGAAGGTTTCTTCCCCTGGCTGGGCCTTGCGTTTGAGCGAGCCGATCCAGACGCTGTGATCCCCGGTCGCCACCAGCACGGCGTCGTCCTGTACCGCAAGGATTTCTCCCGGCGTCCCCTGGCGTGAATCCAGGTGCGCGTCGTACAGGTAATACTGGCCGCCCTGGAGGCTGGCCAACACACCGGGCTGGCCATCGGCGGCGTCGATACTGCGCTTGATGAAAGCTGCGCAATCGAACCAACTGAAGGTCCGGTCAGCCTGGGTCATGTTCGGCTGCAAACGCCCGATAACACTGGGTTGCGTGTAGTCGAGGGGGACCGGGACGAAGCCCTTGGCGAATTTTTCCACCACGTCGCGGATGCACACCATCGCGGCGTCACTCACCGGGCCATTGTACAACTCGGATTTGCGCACATTGGCGGGCATGTCGAACTCACAGGTCGACCAGATCGGCCCGGCATCCATTTCCTCGACCGCCTGCAGCGCCGTGACGCCCCAGCGGCCGAGCTGCCGGGTGATGGCCCAGTCCAGCGCACTGGCGCCACGGTCGCCGACAATGCCTGGATGGATGATCACCACCGGGCGCTGCGGGTGGCTCCACAGTTGCCGGGGCACACGGTCCTTCAAAAAAGGGCAGATCACCAGGTCCGCGCCTGAGTCCTCGATCTGCTGACACACGGAGGTTTCGTCCGTGAACACGACAACACTGGGATCATGACCCGCCTGGCGCAAATCCAGCCAGGCCCGCTGGGTCAAACCGTTGAATGCCGATGATAATAAAAGGATCTTCACTGATCGCATGGCTGACTCGTCCTTGAGATGCGCGACCAGAGACGCACGTTGAACCGTCCCTGGTCTTCGATGGAGGCCTGATGGTACAGAGCGGGCCAGCAAGGACACCTGATCAGGATCAATGATGAGCCCCGCTGGTAACTCTATTTTAGCTGACCTTGATAACGACCTTGCCGAATGGGCCGCGCGCCAGGTGCTCGTAGGCCTCACGCGCCTGTTCGAAGGGGTAGACGTGATCGATCACCGGACGGATGTGATGGGTGTTGAGGCACTCGTTCATCCGATCGAATGACGCGCGTGGGGCAACCGCAATGCCACGCAGGGTGGTTTGGCGGAAGATCAGCGGCATCAACTTCAGGTTAGCCGTTTGCCCGGTCAGGAAGCCAATCTGCGCAATGCGGCCACCCACTCTGGTTGCCTGGACGGAGTCGTTGATACCTTCGCCACCGGCGACTTCAAGAAGCAGGTCCACGCCCTTGCCGTCGGTAAGCTTCAATACTTGCAATGTGGGAGGGGGCTTGCTCCCGATAGCGGTGGGCCAGTCAAAGATGCATTGACTGAGACTCCCTCATCGGGAGCAAGCCCCCTCCCACAGCCAGATTACCGCCACAGCCAGCTTGGCTGTTCGAGTTGACAGCACGAGGCAAACATCCACAACCTGCACCTCTGCCCGCCCTGCCCCGAGGCCACCCGTGGATTATTTCGCCGCCCTGACCGCCTTCGTCGAAGCCGCTGAAGGCAATAACTTCTCCCGCGCAGCCGAGCGCCTGGGCATCAAGGCCTCCACTGTTTCACGCTACGTGAAGGACCTTGAGCAGGACCTGGGCATCGCGCTGTTCAACCGTTCCACACGTACCCTGCACCTGACCGAAGGTGGCCAGACGTTCCTGATGCACGCCCGCAGAGTGCTCGACGAACTGGAACACGCCAAGGCGGCGACGTCGGCGTTGAATCAACACCCGCGCGGGGTGTTGAAGCTCAACCTGCCGCCGGCCTTTGCCCGTCATCATATCCTTCCGGCCTTGAGCGACTTTCGCCTGCGCTACCCACAGATCAGCGTCGAGCTGGTGCTGGATAACGCCCAGGTCAACCTGATTCATGCCGGTGTCGATCTCGCCATCCGCATTGGCGCGCTGGCCGATTCCACGCTCAAAGCGCGCAAACTCTGCGACGGCCACTACCGCCTGGTGGTGAGTCCGGCATTCGCCATGCAGCACCCGCCGCCCTCGACGCCCACCGATCTTGCCAGTGTGCCCGCAATACTGGGCACACAGGCCGCGAGCGATATCACCTTCGTCGCCGACAGCCGGGTAGCGTCGTTGGTGCATGGCGACTGCATCCGGATCAATGACCTGGACGCGCAATTGATCGCCGCGCGCCAGGGCTTGGGGTTCGCGCTGTTGCCGGACTGGCTGGTGGCCCGCAGCCTCAAGGCCGGCGAGTTGGTGGTGTGGCTGCCGCAATGGCGCGTCCAGGGCGCCGAGCGGGCATTTGCCGTGTGGTTCGTCTACCCGCCCAAGCGCATCGTGTCTTCCAAGGTCCGGTGTTTTATCGACTTTATCGTTGAGCGCCTGGGCGAGACACCGGACTGGAACTGACTCAGCTGAAGCGAATATCCAAGGCACGCAGGTAGGTTTGCAGCCCCGCGTCCTGAATCGGGATCAGGAACGCCTCGGTGTCGGCTTCGTTGAAGTGCGCATGCCAATACCCCGGCGGCGTCACGAAGGCCAGGCCAGGCGCCCAGTCGACCCGCACCGGGTTGCGAATCTGCCCGTCCGCCTCCAGCTCGGTTCCCACCAGGGAGTAGCAACCGGGCGGGCAGTCAATGATGAAATCCAGGGCGATCGACTGATGGCGGTGGGGCTTTTGCACCGAGCCGGCCGGCAGAATTCCATACATCGCCCACAGCACATGCGTCACGGTGCGGGTTTGGGGGAAATTGCGGTTGCCCAGCAGGATGCTGATGCGGCTGCGGTCCTGGGCACGCGGATCGTCGGCTGCTTCACGCAGCTTCGCGTTGGCCAGTGCCGCCGGGTACAAGGTGGGGGTAAAACGCTCGGCGCTGGCGGTCACCCCCAGGTAACGCAACAAGGGTTCGTCGTGCACATAGTAGAGACGCGCATCCTGGCTGGCGCAAAATTGCGCCTCCTGCAGGCCGGGCAGCGCGATAAAGCAGCCCGTTGACCATTCAATCACGAACTCACCCTGAACCGCACGGCCCTCTCCCGCGATCACATAGAACACCTGCGAAGTGGCGTTGGGGTGCAAGGTGAGCGTATCGCCGCGATTAAGCCGCATGAAGTTCGCGCACAAGCCCGGACCGGTCGCCGGGCCTTCACAGCCCAGGGCGTCGCTGAGGTCCAGCGGTACCACGCGCGAAGGGCCGCTGTCGTACAGCGAGGCGGGAAAGCTGTGATAGGGAATGCGCGGGATGAGATTGGCACTGATAGGGTTGGCCGCCTTGCTGTACTCGAAGTACTCGGCGTCCACTTGGTTGATAGCGCTCAGGGCGGGATCGAATTCACGGTTCATCAGGCTCACCTCAGTCCGGGGCTGGTTGCGCAGCGCGGTTGAATGCGCTGCGTGGGTGAGTGAACTATAGGCACGACGCGTCTGCCGATTAATCCCTTGATCCGCACAGCAGTTATGCCAAATGGGGCGGTGACTGTTCAGCGTTCACGGCACCTGACTTAACGCCGCGCAAACGGCGCAATGTCCAGCCCCAGGCTCTCGCGCAATGTCGTCCCTTCATACGCGGTGCGGTAAACGCCCCGCTCCTGCAGTAACGGAATGACCTCCCGGGTAAATCGAGCAAATTGCTCCGGGTGCCCGATGTAGATGTTGAAACCGTCCACGGCACGGGCCTGCAGCCAGTCCGCCATTTTCTGCGCGACCGTGTCGGCCGTGCCTGTGAACGCGCCCGGACGCAGTTGCCGACCAAACTCCACCGCCTGGCGCAGCGTGAAGCCGTTCTCGCGGGCCTGATCGGCAATGCGCTGGGCGGCGGTGAAAAAGCTGCTGCGCGCAGCCTCCAGGCTCTCTTGAGGAAAGGGGGCATCGAGGTCGTACTGGCTGAAGTCATGCCAGCCGAAATGACGTCCGAACTCTTTGAGTGCCAGCTCGAAACTATGGTCGACCTGATGATAATGCTGCTCGATGTCGCGGGCGTGCGCATCGGTGTCGCCCACATACACCTCGGCCCCCGGCATGATCAGCAGTTGCTCGGGGTCACGGCCCGAGGTCAGCGCCCTGCCCTTTATATCCCGGTAGAACGCCTGGCCCTGCTCGATGCTGGCGGCATGGGTGAAGATCACATCGGCTGTCGCGGCGCCCAGGTCGCGACCTTGCTCGGAATCCCCAGCCTGGAATATCACCGGCTGGCCCTGGGGTGAGCGCTGGATATTCAATGGGCCGACCACTGAAAAGTGTTCGCCCTGGTGATTGAGGCTGTGCAGTTTGCTCGGGTCCAGAAATTGCCCGGTGGCACGGTCGCGCACAAAGGCGTCGTCCTCGTAGGAGTTCCACAGCCCCTGCACCACCTGCACGTGTTCGGCCGCGCGGCTGTAGCGCGTGGTGTAGTCGTAATGCTCGTCACGGCTGTAATTGCCGGCAGTGCCGGCGTCGCCACTGGTCACCACGTTCCAGCCGGCGCGGCCTTTGCTGATCAAGTCCAGGGAGGCCAGGCGCCGCGCAACGTTATAGGGCGCGTTGTATGAAGTCGTCAGCGTACCGACCAGGCCGATATGCCGCGTGCTGACGGCCAGTGCCGACAACAATGTCAGCGGCTCCAGTCGATTGAGGTAATGGGACGGCGAGCCCGGGGTGATGAATTGGCTGTCGACGATGAACATCAAGTCGAACAGCGCCGCCTCGGCCTGGCGTGCGATATCGATATACCAGTCGATGTTGACGCTGGCGTCGGCAGGCAATTGCGGATCGAGCCACAGGTTGTGGCGGCCCGGGCCACCGCTGCCCATGGTCAAGGCGCCCAGTTTGAGCTGTCGTGTGGTCATGTCAGAGGCAATCCTTGGGGTATTCAGGGCTGTGTTTGTGCGACGGCCGGCTGCAGGGCCGCGCTGAATGAGGGGTCGAACAGGCTGGCGGCCGGGAACGATTTGACCAGGCCCTGGCTGGCGAAAAAGTCCACGGTCTTCTGCGCTTCAATGGGCGCCTGGGCGTTCAGCGGCTCGACGGTGGTGCGCGCCCGGGCAAACCAGACGCGTGCAATATCAGCGTCGGCGCGGGTGCGTCTGGACCAGGCGTCGGCGTAGGCATTGGTGTTGGCCGGACTTTGGCGTGCCCAGTCGCGGGCTTTTTTCAGGCGCTGGAGAAAGTCGCTGATGGGCGCACGCTTGCTTTCGACCGCCGTGGCGTTGGCGGCGATAAAACTCTGCGCCGGGATCAACCCTTCTGCCGTCGCCAGTACGCGCGCACCTTGACGTTCCTGTTGGGTGACATAGGGTTCCCAGGTAGCGATGACGTCGACCGCACCGCCTTCCAGCGCATGGGAGGCATCCAGTGCACTGAGGTAGCGCAGCTCCAGGGCGTCCCGGGCAACACCGGCTTTATCCAATGCGCTCAGCAGCAGTTGCTGACTCCAGGAGCCTTTCCAGATGGCGGCGCGTTTGCCTGCAAGGTCCGCCAGGCTGTGGATTGGCGAATCCTGTTTCACCAGAATGGCCACGCCCGCCAGGTTTTGCCGGCTGACGGCAATCACCTTGATCGGCGCGCCCAATGCGCCCAGGAACAACACGGGCGCGTCGCCGAGCAGGCCTATATCCAGGCTGCCGACATTGAGCGCTTCGGCCACCGGCGATCCGGCAGTGAATTGTTTCCACTCAAGGGTGTACGGCAAGTCATCGAGCACCCCTGCCGCTTCCATCGCGGCCTGGGCGTTGTAGCTCTGGTCGCCTACTACCAGCGTTTGCGCATGCGCGCCCAGGCAGATCAATGCGGTGGCCAGTGCGGCCGCCAGTGTTGTCAGGTAACGCACGTTCGTCTCCAGATGCCGTGTGAGGCACTTCAGGTCGATCCGCGCGTGCGGTCTCGGGGGTCGTTGTGGGGGCTACGATGAGGTTGTAAGAATGCCTTGTAAAATATCTTTAGTGCATAACCTAATGCTGTAAAAATGCAGGCATTGCATTTTAACGATCTATCTCGGTTGCCCCTTCCCTCTCTGCTAAACGCTCAAACGTCATAAACCCCTGCCCGTCGCCGTGGTAATCTCGCGCCACCACGAATAGACATTGATCGTCACTTGACGATGACCAAAGCCAGGAAAGACCATGCCCAAGATTTCTCACTCAGCGCTGCGCCGCAACTTCCGCGAACTGCTTGCCAAGCCAATCTGTGTCGAAACCGCCTCGGTTTTCGACCCCATGTCCGCGCGTATCGCGGCTGACCTGGGCTTTGAGGTCGGTATCCTCGGCGGCTCCGTCGCCTCCCTGCAGGTACTGGCGGCACCCGATTTTGCGTTGATTACCCTGAGTGAGTTCGTCGAGCAAGCCACCCGTATCGGCCGTGTCGCGCAGTTGCCGTTCATTGCCGACGCCGACCACGGCTACGGCAACGCCCTCAATGTGATGCGTACGGTTGAAGAATTGGAACGCGCCGGCGTTGCGGCGTTGACCATCGAAGACACCCTGTTGCCTGCGCAATTCGGGCGTAAATCCACGGATTTGATCTCCGTCGAGGAAGGCATCGGCAAGGTCAAGGCGGCCCTCGAAGCGCGTGTCGACCCAGAACTGTCGATCATTGCCCGCACCAACGCCGGCGTATTGCCCACCGAAGACGTGATCGCCCGCACCCAGGCCTACGAAAAGGCCGGCGCCGACGGGATCTGCATGGTCGGCGTCAAAGACTTCGAGCACCTGGAAAAAATCGCCGAAAAGCTCACGGTACCGCTGATGCTGGTGACCTACGGCAACCCGCAGCTGCATGACAGCGAGCGCCTGGCCAGCCTGGGCGTGCGTATTGTGGTGGCCGGGCATGGCGCCTACTTTGCCGCGATCAAGGCCACTTACGACAGCCTGCGTGCGCAACGCCAGCTCACCCACAGCACCTCGAACCTCAGCGCCACGGAGTTGACCCACACCTACACATTGCCGGAAAGCTATGTGGCGTGGGCTGAAGAGTTCATGGATGTGAAAGAGTAAAGACCGCGCCGGTGCTGGTCCTGGCGATCAGTACCGGCGCGCGCTTTCAGTGGATCAGCATCAACCCACCCAGCCCACTGCGGCCTTTGGAATAACTTCCGACTCGTCCAGCTTGGACGCAAACATGCTCACCGCCTGCACCGCATCGCTGGTGCTGGTGCGGATCTGCAAAATCACCGATCCGGCCTGATCGGCCAGGCTCACCCCGCGCTGCGCACCTTCCTGGGTAGCGTTCATGCTGCTCACGGCATCCCGGGTTTCGGTCAGGATCATGCCGATCATCTCAGCGATTTCCGCAGTGGAGCGGCTGGTACGCCCCGCCAGTTGCCTGACCTCATCGGCCACCACCGCAAAGCCGCGTCCCTGATCACCGGCGCGTGCAGCCTCAATGGCGGCGTTGAGCGCCAACAGGTTGGTCTGGTCGGCAATCCCGCGAATGGTATTGACGATCGCCGTGATCTGTTCCGAGCGATCGCCCAACTGCCCCACCAGCCGCGCCGATGCGCCGATATTGTCGGCAATGCGGCGCATCTCGGTGGCGGTATCCTGAATGACCTGAGTGCCGTGCTCGGCAAAGCGTTCGGTTTCCGATGAAATATGATAAGCCCGCGACGCCCCGCGCGAGTCCTCCTCGAACTTCTCGACGCGCTCGGTGATATCGCTGGCGAACTTGACGATCTTGACCAACTTGCCGTCGCCGTCGTAGACCGGGTTGTAACTGGCCTCCAGCCACAGGACCCGGCCGTGTTTGCCGAGTCGCTTGAACTGACCGGTGAAAAACTCACCGTTGTTCAAACGTCGCCAGAAATCAGCGTATTCACTGCTGTTGATCAGGCTCGGCTCGCAAAACAAACGGTGATGCTTACCTTTGAGTTCCGCCAGCGAATACCCCATGACGTGTTGAAAGTTGGCATTGGCGTCCAGCACCTGGCCGCTCAAATCGAACTCGATCACCGCCATCGCCCGGTCCAGTGCGGCGAGTTTGCTGCGGGTGGCGGCTTCCTGCTCGACCTTGGCGGTGACATCCAGCGCGTACTTGACCACCTTCAGCACCTGCCCACGCTCATCCAGCAGCGGGTTATAGCTGGCCTCCAGCCAAATGGTCGCGCCGCTGCTATGCACACGCTTGAAGGTGCCGGACACAAACTTGCCGGCGCGCAGGTCGCTCCATAATTGAGCGTAGGCCGGGCTGCCGATGAGGGCGGGGGAGCAAAAATCGCGATGGGTCTTGCCGGCCAATTGCTCGCGGCTGTAGCCCAGGGTATTCAGAAAATTATCGTTGGCACGCAGCACCTTGCCGTTGAGGTCGAATTCGACGACGGCCATGGAGCGTTCGAGTGCAGCAATCAGTCCTTTGTACTCATCGACTTCGACCGTCCTGGCCGCCAGTTCTTGTTTGAGTTTCGCGTTGAACATGATGTCGCCCTCAGCCATGCGGAGAATCGGTCTCTAACACGCTATCGGCGCGGCTTTAAGCGACTTTACCCGGGATGGAGTTTTCTTTTTTGACGTCAGAAAAACTACTGGGCGCCATCGTGACCCGCAGGGCCTCAATGGTTAGACTGCCCGGCAACGTTTACGCCAACGCGAGAGGTTTTCATGGCAAACCACGATCTACAGTTCACCCCTGATCCGGATGCGGAGTCCATCTCCTGCGACGTGATCGGCTTCAACGGCATCCTGGTTTCCACCCAGATTCCAACCCACGCCGACGGCAGCCTGGAACTGGGCGATATCACGCGGCAAAGCGAATGCACCCTGCAAGCGCTGAAAGTCGCCCTGGAAAAAGCCGGGAGCTCCATGGACCGGGTGATGCACCTGACCATCTACCTCACCGACATGGCTGACCGTGCCGCGTTCAACGAAGTGTACAAGCGCTTTTTCGCCAAACCCTGGCCGGTACGCGCGGCAGTAGGCGTTGCCGAACTGGCCGTCAAAGGCATGCGGGTTGAAGTCACCGCAATGGCCGCCAAGGCCTGATACCTGAGGGGGCTGTAGAAAATGTGGGAGCGGCGGTGCGACGATTCGATTTGCCCCCGATGAGGAAGAGTCAGTGAGTGCATCAGTGACTGATACACCGCCATCGGGGGCAAGCCCCCTCCCACATTTGGAACGGGATCGACACAAAATACCGGTCGGCTCTAAGGCCGCCGCGCTTTTGATCTTGATCTCAGGCGCCCCGTTAAACCACGCTGGCCGAACGCAGGCTTGAATCCGTGGGCAACCCGGCAGGACGCCGGGTTAGCCG
>NZ_QGAJ01000009.1:0-198833 GCF_005233615.1 Pseudomonas sp. CFBP13528 | reverse complement strand
GTGAATGCGAGAGATGCAAAGAACGGTTATGTCTCAATCAAAGTGTCACCTATGTGAGTGCACTTTTTTGTAACCCATGTGGTTGACCCGTACACTTGCCCCACCACTCGGCACCTCGCTAATGCTCGGTGTGCCCGAACGCAGGCTTGAATCCGTGGGCCGCCGCAATGGGCCATCCCTGGCCCAGTGCGGCTAACCCGGCGTCCTGCCGGGTTGCCCACGGATTCAAGCCTGCGTTCGGCCAGCGTGGTTTAACGGGGCGCCTGAGATCAAGATCAATAGCCAGATCAAGATCAATAGCCAGATCAAGATCAAGAGCGACTCGCTTCGCATCGTGGTTAGGGTTGAGCGCTACGTAGATGCCTCTTGATGACGGTGGATCAGTCACAAACACATGACTGACACACCGTCATCGGGAGCAAGGCGCCTCCCACATTTTTTACCGTGCCTGGCTCGACTAAGCGGCTTTGTGACGCTTGCGCACCAGCTTCATCACCACCACAAAGAACACCGGCACGAATACCACCGCCAAGGTCGCCGTGATCATCCCGCCAATCACGCCGGTGCCGATCGCCTGCTGGCTCGCCGAACTGGCCCCGGTGGCGATCGCCAGCGGCACCACGCCGAGGATGAATGCCAGCGAGGTCATGATGATCGGGCGCAGGCGCAGGCGCGCGGCTTTCAAGGTGGCGTCGATCAAGTCCTCGCCCTGTTCATACAGGTCCTTGGCGAACTCGATGATCAGGATCGCGTTTTTCGCCGACAGGCCGATGATGGTGATCAGGCCGACTTTGAAGAACACATCGTTGGGCATGCCGCGCAAGCTCACCGCCAGCACCGCCCCGAGCACGCCCAGCGGCACCACCAGCAATACCGAGGTCGGGATCGACCAGCTCTCGTACAAGGCGGCCAGGCACAGGAACACGATCAGCAGCGACAAGCCCAACAGGATCGGCGCCTGGGACCCGGACAGGCGTTCCTGCAAGGACAGCCCGGTCCATTCCTGGCCCAAACCGGCGGGCAGTTGGCTGACCAGGCGCTGGATTTCGTCCATCGCCTCGCCGGTGCTGTGCCCTGGCGCCGCTTCGCCGCTGATGGCGATGGCGGGGTAGCCGTTGTAGCGCGTCAGTTGCGTCGGGCCCTGGGTCCACTTGGCTTCGACAAACGCCGACAGCGGCACCATTTTCCCGGCGTTGTTGCGCACGTTGATCTTCATCAAGTCCGCCACCTGGCTGCGCTGGTCACCCTCGGCCTGCACCACCACGCGCTGCATGCGACCCTGGTTGGGGAAGTCGTTGATGTAGGCCGAGCCGATGGCCGACGACAATATATTGCCGACGTCGGCAAACGACACGCCCAGCGCATTGGCCTGCTTGCGGTCCACTTCCAGCTGTACCTGCGGGGCTTCGGCCAGGGCGCTTTCGCGCACGTTGGCCAGGATCGGGCTTTTCGCGGCCGCTTCCAGCAACTCGGTACGTGCAGCCATCAGCCCCGCGTGGCCGACGCCGCCACGGTCCTGCAGGCGGAACTCGAAACCGCTGGAGGTGCCGAGGCCGTCTACCGGGGGTGGCAGGATCGCATAGGCAATCGCATCCTTGAGCTCGCTGAAGGCCATGTTGGCGCGGTCGGCAATCGACGCGGCCGAATCATCGCTGCCGCGCTCCGACCAGTCCTTGAGCGTGGTAAACGCCAGCGCCGCATTCTGCCCGGAGCCGGAGAAACTGAAGCCCATGATCATGGTGGTATCACCCACGCCCGGTTCCGTGGCGTTGTGTGCCTCGATCTGCTCGGCCACCTGCACCGTGCGGTTCTTGCTCGCGCCCGGCGGCAACTGGATATCGGTGATGGTGTAGCCCTGGTCTTCCACCGGCAGGAACGAGGAGGGCAGGCGACTGAACAGCAGCCCCAGGCCCACCAGCAGCACCAGATAGATCAGCAGGTAGCGGCCGCTGCGCTTGAGGGCATAGGCCACCCAGCTTTCGTAACGGTCGGTGAGCTGTGCGAAGCGCGTGTTGAACCACCCGAAGAAGCCGCCCTTGGCGTGGTGTTCGCCCTGGGCAATCGGTTTGAGCAAGGTGGCGCACAGCGCCGGGGTCAAGGTCAGGGCCAGAAACGCCGAGAACAGGATCGAGGTGGCCATCGACAGCGAGAACTGCTGGT
The DNA here is from genome assembly GCF_005233615.1 of Pseudomonas sp. CFBP13528. Classification (NCBI taxonomy): domain Bacteria; kingdom Pseudomonadati; phylum Pseudomonadota; class Gammaproteobacteria; order Pseudomonadales; family Pseudomonadaceae; genus Pseudomonas; species Pseudomonas sp. CFBP13528. The sequence goes on along the minus strand of NZ_QGAJ01000009.1, from coordinate 196,673 downwards.
AGATCACCCCCACCGAGCCTGGCATGAACGCCATCGGCAGGAATACCGCGACCAGCACCAGCGTGATACCAACGATGGCGCCGGTAATCTGACCCATGGCCTTTTTCGTTGCCTCCTTGGGCGACAGGCCTTCAGTGGCCATGATCCGCTCGACGTTCTCCACCACCACAATCGCATCGTCCACCAGGATACCGATCGCCAGCACCATGCCGAACATGGTCAGCACGTTGATCGAAAAGCCCAGCAACAGCATGGTGGCGAAGGTGCCCATCAGCGCAATCGGCACCACCAGCGTGGGGATCAGGGTGTAGCGCACGTTCTGCAGGAACAGGAACATCACCGCAAACACCAGCGCCATCGCCTCGAGCAAGGTGTAGACCACCTTGGTGATCGAGACCTTGACGAACGGCGAGGTGTCATAGGGGATCTTGTATTCCACATTGGCCGGGAAATAGCGCGACAGCTCGTCCATCTTCGCCCGCACCAGGGTCGCGGTGTTCAGCGCGTTGGCGCCTGGCGACAGCTGCACGCTGACGGCGGTGGACGGCTTGCCGTTCAGGCGCGTGGAGAACTGGTATTCCTGGCTGCCGACTTCCACCCGCGCCACATCACCGATGCGCACGGTAGAGCCGTCAGGGTTGGCCTTGAGCACGATATCGGCGAACTCCGCCGGCGTCGACAATTGGCCCTTGACCAGAATGGCAGCGGTGATTTCCTGGGTGGGGGTGCCCGGCAAGTCGCCGATGCTGCCCGCCGAAACCTGGGCGTTCTGCGCGCTGATGGCGGCATTCACGTCGGCCGGCGTGAGGTTGAAGCCAATCAGCTTCTGCGGGTCGATCCAGATGCGCATGGCGCGCTCGGCGCCATACAGCTGGGCCTTGCCCACCCCGTCCAGGCGCTTGAGTTCGTTCATCACGTTGCGCGCCAGGTAATCGCTGAGCGCCACGTCATCGAGCTTGCCGTCATTGGACGTCAGCGTCACCAGCAGCAGGAAGCCGGCCGAGACTTTCTCCACCTGCAAGCCTTGTTGCGTCACGGCTTGCGGCAGGCGAGGCTCCACCGCCTTTAGCCGGTTTTGCACGTCCACCTGAGCCATCTCCGGGTTGGTGCCCGGTTGGAACGTGGCGGTAATGGTCGCCGAGCCCAGGCTGCTCTGGGACTCGAAATACAGCAGGTGATCGGCGCCGTTGAGCTCCTGCTCGATCAGGCTGACCACGCTTTCATCCAGGGTCTGGGCCGAAGCGCCAGGGTACACCGCGTAGATTTCCACCTTGGGCGGTGCGACGTTGGGGTATTGGGCCACCGGCAATTGCGGGATCGCCAGGAAGCCGGCCAGCAAAATGAACAAGGCCACCACCCAGGCGAAAATCGGGCGGTCGATGAAGAACTGCGGCATGGCGGGTTATTCCTTTACGAGCGGGCTGTCGTCCACTTCTACTTTTTCACCGGGGCGCGCGCGTTGCAGGCCCTCGACGATGATGCGGTCGCCGGGTTTGAGGACGCTGCTGACGATCCAGCGATCCTCGATCACCGCGCCCAACTCCACCGGCTGCTGGCGCACGGTCTGCTCGTCGTCCAGCAACAGCACCATGGGGATGCCGGCGCTGTCGCGGGTGATGGCGCGTTGCGGCACGCTCAGGCCTTGCCTGTCGACTGCCTGTTCCAGGCGTACCCGCACAAAGCTGCCGGGCAGCAGGTCGAGGTCCGGGTTGGGAAACTCGCTGCGCAGGATGATCTGCCCGGTGCCCGGGTCGACGCTGATGTCGGCGAACAGCAGCTTGCCCGGCAACGGGTACAGGCTACCGTCGTCCTGGATCAGAGTGGCCTTGGCCTGGTCCTGGCCGACCTGCTTCAGGCTGCCGGCACGAAAGGCACGACGCAGGTCGTTGAGCTCGCGGGTGGACTGGGTCAGGTCGGCATGGATCGGGTCCAGTTGCTGGATGATCGCCAGCGGCGTGGCCTCGTTCTGTCCGACCAGCGCGCCTTCGGTCACCAGGGCCCGGCCGATGCGCCCGGAAATCGGCGCGGTCACGGTGGCGTAGCCCAGGTTCAACCTGGCGCGCTCGACGGCGGCCTTGTTGGCGGCGATTTCGGCGTTGGCCTGGCGCAGGGCGGCGCGGGCGTTGTCGTATTCCTGGCCGCTGATGGCGTTGCCTTCCACCAACTGGCTGTAGCGCTGCTCCTGCAGGCGCGCCTGGAATGCGTTGGCCTCGGCCTTGCTGAGGTTGGCCTGGGCGCTGTCGAGGTCGGCCTTGAACGGCGCCGGGTCGATGCGAAACAGCACGTCGCCGCGTTTCACGTCATGGCCCTCATTGAACACCCGTTGCATCACCACCCCGGCGACCCGGGCGCGCACCTCGGCAATGCGCGGCGCGGCGATGCGCCCGCTCAATTCGCTGGTGATGGACAGGGGCTTGGCCTGCAGCGTCTCGATGCGCACTTTGGCCAGGGGCATTTGGGGCGCCTCGGCTGTGGACTTGTCACACGCGCTCAGCGCCAGTGTGAGGGCCAACAGGCAAAACGGCGCAAACAGATTCTTCGACATGCTCTTATCCCAATATTGACTGGCGCATCCTAAGGTCACCTGCGCTGTGGTGCTGTGAAGCTGTGTAGGTCGTGTGTGAAGAACTGTAAGGGGCGGCGCGCGGGGCGCTGAGGGCGTATATCCTTGCACAACCTTGCTTGCAATGAAGATCAAATGTGGGAGGGAGCTTGCCCCCGATAGCGGTGTGTCAGCTAATCAACAGTCGACCGGCACCCTGTCATCGGGGGCAAGCCCCCTCCCACATTGGATTTGTGTACGACACCTCACTGTATTTTCTGGAAACACCTCCATGCCCAATATCCTCCTGGTGGAAGACGACGCCGCACTCTCCGAGTTGATTGCCAGCTACCTGGAGCGCAATGGCTACCACGTCAGCGTGCTCAGCCGGGGCGACCTGGTACGTGAGCAGGCGCGGCTGAACCCGCCGGATCTGGTGATCCTCGACCTGATGCTGCCCGGCCTCGACGGCCTGCAGGTCTGCCGTCTGCTGCGCGCGGACTCGGCGGGCCTGCCGATCCTGATGCTCACTGCCCGTGACGACAGCCATGATCAGGTCCTGGGCCTGGAAATGGGCGCCGACGATTACGTGACCAAACCCTGTGAGCCCCGCGTGCTGCTTGCCCGGGTGCGCACCTTGCTGCGCCGCAGCAGCCTGTCGGAACCGCAGGTGGCCAGCGACCGCATCATCATGGGCAACCTGTGCATCGACCTGTCCGAGCGCACCGTGACCTGGCGCGAGCAGGCGGTGGAGCTGTCCAGTGGCGAATACAACCTGCTGGTGGTCCTGGCGCGGCATGCCGGTGAAGTACTCAGCCGCGACCAGATCCTGCAGCGCCTGCGCGGTATCGAGTTCAACGGCACCGACCGTTCGGTGGACGTGGCCATCTCCAAGCTGCGGCGCAAGTTCGACGACCACGCCGGTGAGGCGCGCAAGATCAAGACGGTGTGGGGCAAGGGCTACCTGTTCAGCCGTTCCGAGTGGGAATGCTGAGCCATGTTTCGTGTCCTGCTGCGTCTCTACCTGATCACCATCGTCACCTACAGCGCGGCGATTTTCCTGATCCCCAAGCTGGTGATCCAGCTGTTCGAACACCGGTACATGGACTATAACGTCGAACAGTCCCGTGGCCTGCAAACGCTCATCGTCAAGCAATACCTGCGCGCGCCGGTGGAACGCTGGTCGCAGGTTACCGAGCAACTGAGCCGTGACTTTGCGCCGTTGAAAGTGCAATTGCTATTGCGCCAGGACGCGCGCTACACGCCTGCCGAGGAGCAATTGCTGGAGCAGGGCAAACCGGTGATCCGCCTGGGCGAGTGGGGCTGGATGGAAGAAGTCAGCTCGCCGATCAACGAGCAGTTCGCGGTCAAGCTGATCATCCCGCCGGACCCGCTGGACATGAACCTGCTGTACTGGTCGATGAACGTACTGGTCGGCGCCGCGCTGCTGGCCTGTCTGCTGGTGTGGTTGCGCCCCCACTGGCGCGACCTGGAGCGGCTGAAAAGCACCGCCGCGCAGTTGGGCAAGGGCAACCTGGGCGAACGCACGCAGATTCCGCCGAGTTCCAGCATCGGCAGCCTGGCGGCGGTGTTCGACACCATGGCCAATGACATCGAGCATCTGTTGAACCAGCAGCGCGACCTGCTTAACGCGGTGTCCCACGAGCTGCGCACTCCGCTGACCCGGCTGGATTTCGGCCTGGCCCTGGCGCTCTCGGAAGACTTGCCCGCGGCCGGCCGGGAACGCCTGCAAAGCCTGGTGGCGCATATTCGTGAACTGGATGAGCTGGTGCTGGAATTGCTCTCCTACAGCCGTCTGCAGAACCCGGCGCAGTTGCCCGAGCGCGTGGAGGTGGTGCTGGATGAATTCATCGACAGCGTGTTGGGCAGTGTCGACGATGAGCTGGAAAACCCCGACATCGTCATCGAGGTGGTGCTCGACTGCGCTGTGGAGCGCTTCAGCCTCGATCCGCGCCTCACCGCCCGCGCTCTGCAGAACCTGCTGCGCAACGCCACGCGTTACTGCGACAAGCGCATCCAGGTCGGCGTCAAGGTTTGCCCCAAAGGCTGTGAAATCCGTGTGGATGATGACGGCATCGGCATTCCGCCGGACCAGCGTGAACGCATCTTTGAGCCGTTCTATCGCCTGGACCGCAGCCGTGACCGCGCCACCGGGGGCTTTGGCCTGGGCCTGGCCATCAGCCGGCGGGCCCTGGAAGCCCAGGGCGGCACCTTGACCGCCGAGGCCTCACCGCTCGGTGGGGCGCGGTTTCGCGTGTGGTTGCCCAACGTCGATTGATCGAGGCAGCTTGATCGCGCGGCCGATCGCCCGGATTGTCGTGCCTGGTTGAAAAGGCATAAAGTCAGATCATATTGGTATAAGTCGTTATAAGAAAAATCGCTATCCTGCCGCCAGAAATTTATAAGGCCGCAGGTAGCTGTAATGGATGTAGGTAATGTGGGTTTCGTGGTTGCCGGCCTGATCGTAGGTTTTATCGTGGGCATGACGGGCGTGGGCGGGGGCTCGTTGATGACGCCGATCCTGTTGTGGTTCGGGATCAATCCGGCCACCGCCGTGGGCACTGACCTGTTGTATGCCGCCATCACCAAGTCCGGTGGGGTGCTGGTGCACAGCAAGAACAGGAACATCGACTGGACCATTACCGGCTGGCTCACCCTGGGCAGCGTGCCGGCGGTGTTGCTGACCCTGTGGTTCCTCGCCAGCCTGCATACCGACCCCAGCGCCATGAACGCGGTGATCAAACAGGCGCTGGGCGTGGTGTTGCTGTTGACGGCCCTGGCGATCCTGTTCAAGAAAAGCTTGCTGGCGTTCGCCCAGCGCCATGCCGGTGACGACTATTCTATGCGCCCGCGCAATCTGAATGCGCTGACGGTGGTGACGGGCGCGGTGCTGGGTACCATGGTGGCGCTGACGTCCATCGGCGCCGGCGCGCTGGGGACGGTGGCGCTGTTTATTCTGTATCCGTTTCTCGCCACGCGTCGTCTGGTCGGCACCGAGATCGCCCATGCTGTGCCGCTGACCCTGGTGGCGGGGCTGGGCCATGCGAGCATGGGCAATATGGATTGGCATCTGTTGGGGTTTTTGCTGATGGGCTCGCTGCCGGGGATTTATCTGGGCAGTCATATGACTGGCAGGATTCCGGATGGTGTGCTGCGTCCGTGTCTGGCGGTGATGTTGATGGCGGTGGGTTACAAACTGGCGTTCTAGGGTGGGCGCGGTCCAGTGTGGGAGGGGGCTTGCTCCCGATGGCGGCCGACGGTCTGAAACTATCTGACTGATGCTCCACCATCCAAATGCGGGAGGGGGCCTGCTCCCGAGGGCGGCCGACGGTCTGAAACTATCTGACTGATGCTCCACCATCCAAATGTGGGAGGGGGCTTGCCCCCGATGGCGGCCTCTGGGCCGACCAGGATGTTGGATTGGAACGAGTACATATCCGTTTCTGCGGTAACGGCTGCTATCGGTTCCGCTTTTACAGCGGGTCACTTTTGGAAAAGAGCCCCAAAAGTAACCAAAAAGGCTCTTGCCCCACCACTCGGCACCTCGCTTAGGCTCGGTGTGCCCGCAATCCGACATTGATGTGGGGGGCCGCCGCCACGCGCCATCCATGGCGCGGGGCGGCTAAACCGGCATCCCTGCCGGTTTACCCCCCACATCAATGTCGAATTGCGGCCAGCGTGGTTTAACGGGGCGCCTAAGATCAAGATCAAAAGCCAGATCAAGATCAAGAGCGACTCGCTTCGCATTGTGGTTAGTGTTGGGTGTTAGAGCGTTATGACACCTTTGCTTCACTTCTTCCACATTGCGTTAGAACGGCTTAGGCCTTGGCCTAATGCCAGTCAATTAAGCGTACGCTGCCCTCTGTAGGAGCGAGCTTGCTCGCGAAAAATGTCAACGATAACGCGTGTTTCCTGAATGAACGCGGTGCCTGTGAGTTTTTCGCGAGCAAGCTCGCTCCTACAAAACGCCTAACTGACTGGTATTAAGCCTTCGCCGGGCCATTGCCGATCTGCCAGACAAACGGCGGCTCGGTGCCATTGATCACCCAGTCGCCGACGATCCGCGCCTTGTAGATCAGCGGATTGTGCGATGACACTGTTCGCGCATTGCGCCAGTGCCGGTCCAGGGCTTTGCCCTGACGCACATCGGAGGCCCCCAGGGCGTTGAACAGTTGGCTGGTGGCCCGCTGGATCAATTCCGACACGACCACCTGGGCCGTCGCCGATTCGATCTCGGCGGCTACGTTGGCTTCGCGTTCGGCCACGTCATCGCCACCGAAGCGGGCCAGATAGGCCCGTTGCGCCGGCAGCGCGGCCTGCAATGCGCTGGCACGGGCTGCGTAGACGAGCGCGGCGACTTCGCCCACCACCTGTTGCACCTGCGCGTCCTGGCTGACGTGCGGGGCGTTGCCGTGGCTGTAGATGCGTTTGCGCGTGCGCACCTGATGGGCCACGTCGTTGAGTGCCGCATGGCCGATGCCGGCCAGGGTGGCGAGCAGCACCAGTTGATAAAACGCGGTCTGGTATTTGAAGCGGGTGGCGAAGTCGATCACGTTTTGCGCTTCGACCACGGCATCGGTAAAGCGCGTGGTGCCGCTGCCGGTGGTGCGTTGGCCAAAGCCGTCCCAGTCATCGCTTTGCACCACCCCAGGCTGGCGCGTGCGGGTGGCGGCGATGACGTCGGCGCCGGTGTCGCTGCGTTGGGCGTATACATCGATCCAGTCGGAAAACAGGCTGCCGGTGCTGTAGAACTTTTCACCGTTGAGTGTCCAGTCGTTCCCGTTGGGGCTGACCTGGGTGACGACGTCGCCGATCGCGACATTGCCGATTTCGGTCCAGGCGCAGCCGACGATGTCGCCGTCGACAAAGCGCTTGAACCACACCTCGCGCGCCGCGCCCGGCGGCGCATTCAGGCGGTCTTCGGCAAACGCAAAATGCCCGCGCAGGGCCTGGGGCACATTGGAGTCGGCGGCGGCGAGTTCGATCAACAGTTCGAACAGCTGCGGCAGCGACGCGCCGCCACCGCCATATTCCACCGGCACGCGCACCGCGCCGAAACCGGCTTCCTTCAACCAGCGGATCGGCTCATGGGGCAGGGTGCGGCTGTGTTCGCGTTCCACCGCGCCCGCGGCGATGCGCTCGAAGATGGGACGGAAGCGCTCGGCCAGGGCGGGGTAGTCGACGCCAACGGACAGCGGGTTGATGACGTGTTGCTCGGTCATGGGGGGCGGCTCCTGGGCAGTGATCAAGTCCCTGGGTGTTTGCACAGTCCGTGCCGGGCACCGTGGCCCGTGTTTACGGCGCGAGGACGCCAAATACTGTTGCGCCCGCAACAGCGTTTGCACAAAACGCTGCGATTCATGACAGTCGCGGCGCTCCGCGCAACGCCCAGGTTGTGCGCCGCAGACCGCAAGGCCAGGGCCTTTGCGCGTGGCTGGCACGCTTGCTGCTCAAGCCCTCCTACATTCCTTTGTGCGAGGTACCCCCAATGAGTCAACACGCCGTGAAATTTGCCTATTGGGTGCCCAACGTCAGCGGTGGGCTGGTGGTCAGCAAGATCGAGCAGCGCACCCACTGGGGCATCGACTACAACCGTAAACTGGCGCAACTGGCCGAAGCCGCCGGCTTTGAATATGGCCTGACCCAGATTCGTTTCACCGCCGGCTACGGCGCCGAGAATCAGCACGAGTCGGTGGCGTTCAGCCACGCGTTGCTGGCGGCCACCACCACCCTCAAGGTGATTGCGGCGATCCTGCCGGGCCCGTGGCAGCCGGCGCTGGCGGCCAAGCAGTTGGCGACCATCGACCAGCTCACCAACGGCCGCATCGCGGTGAATATCGTCAGCGGCTGGTTCAAGGGCGAGTTCCAGGCCATCGGCGAACCGTGGCTGGAGCACGATGAGCGCTATCGTCGTTCCGAAGAATTCATTCGCGCCTTGAAAGGCATCTGGACCCAGGACGATTTCACCTTCAAGGGTGACTTTTACCGTTTCAACAATTACACCCTCAAGCCCAAGCCCCTGGGACAGCCCGAAGTGTTCCAGGGCGGCAGTTCAAGGGCGGCGCGCGACATGGCGGCGCGGGTATCGGACTGGTACTTCACCAACGGCAACACCCCCGAAGGCATCAAGGCCCAGGTCGACGATATCCGCGCCAAGGCTGCGGCCAATAACCATTCGGTAAAGATCGGCGTCAACGCTTTTGTGATCGCTCGCGATACCGAAGAAGAGGCGCGCGCCGTGCTGGCGGACATCATCGACAAAGCCGACCCGGAAGCGGTCAACGCCTTCGGTGATGCCGCCAGACAAGCGGGCAAGGCGTCACCGGAAGGCGAGGGCAACTGGGCCAAGTCCAGTTTCGAGGACCTGGTGCAATACAACGACGGCTTCAAGACCAACCTTATCGGCACCCCGCAGCAGATTGCCGAGCGCATCGTCGCGCTCAAGGCGGTGGGCGTGGACCTGGTGCTGGCCGGCTTCCTGCATTTTCAGGAGGAGGTGGAGTACTTCGGCAAGCGCGTGTTGCCGCTGGTGCGTGAACTGGAGGCCAAGGCCCTCGTCAAGCAGGTGGCCTGACCCGATTGATCGTTCCCACGCCGAGCGTGGGACGGTCGTACACCGGTTCTGTGCAGTTCAGGCTGTCGGTTGCAGGGTCAACACCTCAAACCCATCCGCCGTCACCGCCACCGTATGTTCCCACTGCGCCGACAGGCTGTTGTCTTTGGTCACCACCGTCCAGCCATCCTTGAGACTGCGCACTTTGGCGCTGCCCTGGTTGAGCATCGGCTCGATGGTAAACACCATGCCTTCGCGCAGTTCCAGCCCGGTGCCGGGACGGCCGAAGTGCAGGATTTGCGGCTCTTCGTGCATTTCCCGGCCGATGCCATGGCCGCAGTATTCACGCACCACGCTGTAGCCGTTGGCCTGCGCATGGTGTTGGATCGCATGGCCGATATCTCCCAGGCGCGCCCCAGGCTTGACCTGACGGATGCCGGCCCACATGGCTTCGAAGGTCATTTCTACCAGGCGCCGCGCCTTGGGCGTCACCGTGCCGATCATGTACATCTTGCTGGAGTCGGCGATAAAGCCGCCTTTTTCCAGGGTGATGTCGATGTTGATGATGTCGCCATCTTTAAGGATTTGCTTCGCGCTGGGCATGCCGTGACACACCACTTCATTGATCGATGTATTGATGCTGAAGGGGTAGTCATATTGCCCGAGGCTGGCCGGGCGGGCCTGCAATTCCTGGCGGATGAAGGTTTCGACGGCGCTGTCCAGTTCCAGGGTGGAGCGGCCGGCGGCGACGAAGCCGTCGAGCATGCTGAACACCTGGGCCAGCAGGCGCCCGGACTCGCGCATCAGCGCAAGCTGTTGTGGCGTTTTGATCATTGGCTGCGCCCCCTGATCAGGTCGGGTTTGTCCAGCAACAGTTTGTTGATCAGGTCGTTGTAGGGCAACTGAGGATTGAGCTCGGCAAGCAGGCCGATCTTGATCCAGAACTCGGCCTGGGCGTTGATGGAACGGTCCATCGCGGCGCTGGCCAGGCGTAGTTGTTCGTGCAATTGGTCGGTGATTTTGACGATGCCCATACGCTTCACTGTGAGAATTCAATATACGAAGCGTATATGTTTCGTATGTTTTGCGAAAGCCCCGCTCGACGCTTGGTTGACCCGTTGATTGATTACCACATGTTGCCAAAAAATCGGCTACTTCAAATGCGCCTGATGTGAGACGGGCGGTTAAACGTTTAATCGGCGCGGTTCGGCGATGATGGGTGCGGCGAAATTTACCTCATATAAGCAAGCGCTGAGCTTATGAAGAAAGGTTACAACAGCAGTGGATTTGGCGAGTAGGCTTCTTTGTTGAAGGCGTCTTCCAAGGCCGGCAAGACGTGGCAGGCAAGTGCCTGCCGGACCCCATAAAAACTGTTGGCAGTCTCAAACAAGGAGAGGTTAGCCATGCTTTCGGAATTAGAGCTTCGCAGTATTATTGAAGGAAGTTTCCTGCCTAAGCGGTGTGAGTGCACCAAAGCCGAAGATGCTTCGCTGACGATCAAGGTGTACGACGACCGCGACCGTGATCGCGTGGAGTTGGAGGTCAAAGGTATCAGCGCGGACAGACTCGACAGCAGTCGCGCCATTTGTAACCTGATCGCCGGGCTGCGTGAAGACCTCAAGCATGCTCACACGCCTGCCCAGCAGCGAGCAGGAGGGCGTGGATTTTAAGAGCGCGCCTGGCTGCGCGTTGACTTGGAGGCCTGGCAGTGACCAGGCCCCCTGAGCCTCGTGCTGTTCACCAGCTCATGCGCACCCCGGCGGTGCCGCCCACACCCTCCTGGGCGTTGCCGTCCAGATTGGTGGAGTAGTCCGCCGCCAGGTAAACACTCACCGCCGGCGACAAGTGGGCGATAACCCCGACGCCGACATCGGCGGTGGACGACGCGTGATCGCTCTTGATGCGGTCCACATCGTCGTAGGTCACCGTGTCGCTGCCGCCGAAGGTGCGCCAGGCGTTGGCGCGCGCATACGGTTCGACAGGCGTGGTGCCCACCCGGTAGCGGCCCTTGACGCGGGCACCCAGACGGCCGGTCCAGTACGCCTGGGAGTCGAACGATACCTTGGATATACCGTCGTTCTGGTTGTCCAGGTCAAGGGTCTGGCGGATCACCTGGAACTGCGGTTCCAGCACCCAATGTTCGGAAACGGTGACTGGATAACCCGCTTCGGCGGAGAGCGCCAGGGCACGGCCCTTGGTGTCCGCCTTTACGCCACGGTCGGACTTGTTGTCACCGTCCAGGCGTGTGCCCATGGCGACCAGGTCGATGTACCAGCCTTTGGGGTCGGTGAGGGTCCAGTAGGCGCCGAAGTTATCACCGTCGAGTTTGATCCGCCCGGAGCGCCGGTCCTGAAAGCCTTCGGCAAAACCTTTCACGTCGCCGCGCAAGCGACTCTGCCCGATGAACAGGCCGAAGCGTTGCAGTTGCCCGCCGCTGGTTTGCGCAGCGTAAAGGTCATGCCCCACCTGATAGCCCTTGACGCTGCCGTCTAAGCTTGGCGACACGGTGCCCGACCAGTGCTTGTTGAAATCGCCGCCATAGGCACGCGCCCAACCGGCCGCAACTGCTCCCGTTTCAGTGAGCAGGCTTTGCTCGCCCTGGCGTTCATGAAACGTGCCCAGGGCCATCCGGGTCATTATGTGCGCGGCCGGGACCACCACCGAATACACCGGCACTTCCAGGCGATACAGCGGGATGGGTGCGGCACCGACCACGGCTGTTGGCAGCGCCGGGCTGCTGGCGGCGGGTTGCGGTGAATTGGCTGCCGCGACCTGGCTCGGCGGGGGCGCCGGGGTCTCGATCGGCGCGACCGGTTGCGCGGTCGGCGGCTCCACCGGTGGTTCATCGGGGTCGACGACAGGAGGCGTCGGCGTAATCGGTGCAACAGGTACCACCACCGGCGGGGTGGGCGTTACCGGCGGGACGGGAGGTGGCTGCACGGCCACCACCGAAGAGCGCAGGTACCAGTTGTTTTCCGTGCCGGCGGTCACGCCGCCTTTGAACAGCTGATATTCATAGGCACCGGCCGACACCGAGCCCTTCAACGCAAAGGCATCTGCGCTGCTGGTCGCGCCGTTGAGGGCCTGGACCACCTCGATGCCACTGTGTTGAGTCAGCCCGCCTGCACCGCCAAGATTGGTGACGCCCAGTTGCGTGTGACCGCTGATAATGCCGTCGGACACCACCAGCTTGTCGGTAGCGGAGTTGTCATCACCGAGGACGCTTTGCAGCCACAGCTGGCCGTTATTGCCCACATAGTTGCCGTGCACCGTCAATGAACTGTTCGCGCGGTTGTCGGTGGTCATGTCAAGGGTGCCGGCGTTGTTCAGCGTCGCCAATTGGCCCGCCGTGTAAGGGCGGATTGCGCCCTGGCTCACCGCCAGGATACTGCTGCCATCGATGTTGAACGTACCGGTGTTGCTCGCACTGTCACCGAGGAAAAAGTCCCCGACCAGATCAACGCGCGAGGCGTTGTTGAGATTGACCGTCTCCCAGCCGACATAACGCGCGGCGGTACTGGAGGTGGTGTTATCGAAGGTCAGTTGATCATTGCCCAGGCCGCCGTCAATCGACGGCGTGGCGGCCAGCCGGCTTTCAGTAAGACCGCTGAGCAGGGCGTTATCGTCACCATCGCCCATCAAGACTGAAGACTGGACCTCACCGCCATTGCTCCAGGTGAATGTGTCGTTGCCAAAACTGGCGCGGATTTCACCTTTGATCACGCCGCCGCTCACCCGGATGATGTCATCGCCGCCACTGGTGCTGATATTGCCGCCTACGCTGGCTGTTCCCGAGATGTCGACCCTGTCCTTGCCGAACCCGGCGACCAGGTTGCCGAGGATCTCGCCGCCGGTCATCTCGTATTCGTTATCGTCCAGCCTCAGGTCGACCCGGCCAATCGTGCCGGCGGTTTGTCGCGCCACGTCACCGTCGACGAATTCCCTTTCGATGACACCGCCGGTCATCAGGAAGGTATCGCGGCCATCGCCCTGCGCCAGGGAAACAATCCGCCCGCCGTTCATGACAAAGTCATCGATGCCGGTGCCTTGTTGCACAGCGCCCAGGATACTGCCGGCATCGATCAGGATTCGATCTTGGCCCGCGCCGAACGTGACAGGGCCGTTGACGGTTCCCGTACCACCGGCGGGCAGCGTCAGACGATTGTTGCCCAGAAGATCGGTGAGCCCGGCGGTGCTGGTGCCGCTGTCGCAGACGAACGTGTCGTCACCGGGACCGGGGCTGAAAGCGCACGCGGCATGCGCGGGCTGGGGAGTGAAGTACTGCAGTGAAAGAATGCCGACAGCAATAACGGCTCGGGTTGGAAAACCAGATGCCTTGGTCATGACGCGTCCTACGTATTGTTTTAATTACTGCTGTTCTTCGGTGTAGCACAGGTTCGCTGCATGGCAAGGTTTTTGGATAAAACGTAAAGGCCGCGCAGGGCACGGCCGGTGGGCTATCAGCCTAATTGGCTACGGTGAGGCAAGTCCGGTCCGGTGCGGGTGCAGGTCAGCGCCGCAGCGCGGATGGCAAAGCCGAGCATGGCGTCGATCTGTTCGCGGCTGAGCTGTTGCAGCCCTTCAATCGAGTCCAATTGCTGCTCGGTCAACCAGGCAATCAACGCCGCCTGGAAGGTATCGCCGGCGCCGACTGTATCGGCCATCACGATGTCGACGGCCGGTTGCGACCAGGTGCCATGCCTACGGCTGAACACACTGGCGCCATCACCGCCACGGGTGAGGAATACCAACTGGCAGCGGTGTTGCAGCCAGCCTTGCAGCACGCTTTCAGGTGATTGCTCGGGGTACAGCAGGTGCAGGTCTTCATCGCTGACCTTGATCAGGTCGGCATGCTTGACCAGCTCGGCGATACGGTCGCGCCACAGTTGGATGTCCGGTTGCGGATTAAGGCGCACATTGGGGTCGAGGCTGATCAGGCGCTTGCCGCTTTCACGCTGGACGAGGGCCAGCAGCGTGTCGCCGATCGGTTGCACCACCAGCGAGAACGAGCCGACATGCAGCCCGCGAATCTCATCGCCCAGCACCGGCAGATGCGCGACCTGCAGTTGCCGGTCGGCGCAACCTTCGCCGCGAAAGCTGTAGTGCGGCGAGCCATTGGCACCCACGGCAACCATCGCCAGCGTGGTCGGTGCGGCGAACTCCACGAGAAACTGCCGGCTCACGCCTTCATCCTTGAGCACCTGCACCAGGCGCCGGCCGAGGAAGTCGGTGGACACCCCGCCGAACAGCCCGGCCTCGATGCCCAGGCGGCGCAAGCCCACGGCCACGTTGAACGGCGACCCGCCGGCAATAGACGTGTAGTTGACCTTGGACGCAAGCCCGCTGGCATCCTCCTCGCTGAAAAAATCAAACAGCGCTTCACCGCACACCAGATACATAGTCGCTCGCTCTTAAAGGGTTGCCACACGCTGTTGATAGCGCTCGTAGGCCTGTTGATAGGCCCTGACATTGGCCGGCACCGGCAAGGTGCGGCTGGCCGGGTCAAGGCTCACGCATTTGTCGCACAGGCTGGCCAGGGATTCGCCGGACTGGCACCACGCCGCCTGGATCGCCGCGCCCAGGGCAGCGGCCTCGCTTTGTTCGGTACACACCACTTCGGTGTTCATGATATCGGCGACCATCTGCCGCCACAGCGGGCTTTTCGAACCGCCGCCGATCAAGCGGATGCCCAGGCTTTGCAGACCGGTCTGGCGCAGCAGGTCCAGGCCGTAGCGCAAGCCGAAGGTGGTGCCTTCGACCACCGCGCGGCACAGGTTGGCGCGGGTCAGGTTGGTCATGGTCAGGCCGTGCAGGCTGCCGGTGGCCTGGGGCAGGGCGGGCACCCGTTCGCCGTTGAGAAACGGCAACATGCTCACCCCGTCTGCGCCAATGGGGGCCTGTTCGACCAGGGTGTTGAAGGCGTTCAGGTCCAGCTCGAACAGCTCGCGCACCACGCCGGTGGCGTTGGTCAGGTTCATGGTGCAGATCAACGGCAACCAGCCGCCGCTGGATGAGCAGAAGGTGGCGACCGACGCCTGCGGGCTCACGTTGGGCTGGTCGGCGAACGCGTAGACGGTGCCTGATGAGCCCAGGCTCATGGTGATGACGCCGGGGGCGATATTGCCGGTGCCGATGGCGCCCATCATGTTGTCGCCGCCGCCACTGGCGACGATGGCGTTGGGGTTGATGCCCAGGCGCTCGGCGATGGCCGGCAGGATCGTGCCCACCGCCTGGTCGGCTGCGATCAGCTCGGGCAGCGCTGCTTGCAGACGACCACTGGGGTCGATGTGCTGCAGCAGCGCCACGTCCCATTCACGGCGGCGCACGTCGAAATAGCCGGTGCCTGAAGCATCGCCGTATTCGGCGACGGCGCGGCCGGTGAGCCAGTAGTTGAGGTAGTCATGGGGCAACAGGATATGGGCGATGCGCGCAAACAGGTCCGGGTGCTGTTCACGGGTCCACAGCAGTTTTGACACGGTGTAGCCCGGCGCAATGACCACGCCCAGACGCTCCAGCGAGCCGCTTTCACCGCCCAGGTGCTGCAACAGGCGCTCGTTTTCGGCTGCGGTTTCGGTGTCGCACCACAGCTTGGCCGGGCGCAGCACCTGGCCCTGGGCGTCGAGCAAGACCAGGCCGTGTTGCTGGCCGGACACGCCGATACCGAGAATGTCCTGGCCGTCCACCCCGGCCTGTTGCAGGGCGCGGTGGGTGGCTTCGGTAAAGGCATCCAGCCATTCCTGGGTGTGTTGCTCACGCCGGCCGTTGGCGCCGCTGAGCAGTGTGTGCGCGGCGGCGCCCAGGCCCAGCACCTTGCCGCTGGACGCGTCGAGGACGATGGCCTTGGTGCCCTGGGTGCCGCAGTCGATGCCGAGGAACAGGTTTGGCTGGGTCATGATGGAGTGCTCAGCAGTCTTATTGTTGGAGTTGTCAATGCGGTCAATGTGGGAGGGGGCTTGCCCCCGATAGCAGTGGGTCAGTGAAAGATTTATTAACTGACACACCCTCATCGGGGGCAAGCCCCCTCCCACAGTTTCAAGCCGGTCTCTTCAGAAGATGCTCCAGCGTTTCAGTGACGCCGTGATCGCGCAAGCTTGCATAACACCGCTCGAACGCTGCCACAAATGCAGGCGAGTTGGGAATAGCCGTGCCGAAAATCTCTTCAACCCCCAGCAAGCGCTGGCTGATCAACGCGTCATCACTCACCAGCGCTTGGCAGAACGCGGCACGAGGATCGGGAATCGTGTAGGCCACGCCATTTTCGTCGACACCCTTCAAATACAAGGCCCAGGCGGCCACCACCAGCGCCGCGCGCTCGGTCTCGCGCCCATCGGCAATCAAGCGGTTGATGGTCGGCACGGTGAATTTGGGAAACTTCGACGAGCCATCCGAGCACACCCGTTCCAGCTGGTCGGCGATTGCCTGGTTGGAGAAGCGGTCCACCAAGGTCTGTTTGTAGTCCGTCAAGTCGATGCCCGGCACTGGCGCCAGGTTCGGCGTGACGTCCAGGTCCATGTAGGCGCGCATGTAGGCGACAAACAGCGGGTCGTTCATGGTTTCGTGGACGAACCGGTAGCCCTTGAGGAACCCCAGGTACGTCAGGGCCAGGTGGCTGCCGTTGAGCAGGCCGATCTTCATTTCCTCGTAAGGCGTTACGTCATCGGTGAACTGCACGCCGACCTTTTCCCAGGCCGGGCGTCCGTTGACGAACTTATCTTCCAGCACCCATTGCACAAAAGGCTCGCACACCACCGGCCAGGCGTCGTCAATGCCGTGTTCATCATGCAACTGCAGGCGGTGGGCGGTGCTGGTCATCGGCGTGATGCGGTCGACCATGGCATTCGGGAAGCTCACAGTGGCCTGGATCCAGTCATGCAGCTCGGCATTGTGCAGCGCGGCAAACGCCAGCAGGGCCTTGCGCGTGACAGCGCCGTTGTGCGGCAGGTTATCGCAGGACATCACCGTGAACGCCGGGGTGCCGGCGGCGCGGCGTTGGGTCAGGGCGGCGCAGAGAAAACCGAACACGGTTTTCGGTGCGCTCGGGTGCGCCAGGTCATGCTGGATCTGTGGCAGGTGGGCCATGAATTCGCCGTTGCTGTCGTCGATGCAGTAGCCGCCTTCGGTGATGGTCAGTGACACGATCCGGATGGCCGGCTCGGCCAGTTTATCGATCAGCGCCCGGGCACCGTCCTCGGCCAGCAGCATGTCGCTGATCGAGCCGATCACGCGCACGTCGGTGTCGTCGGTGTCGCCCAGTTCATACAGGGTGAACAGATAATCCTGGCCCGCCAGGTCGTCGCGGGCCTTGCGGTCTTCGGCCCGCAGGCCCACGCCGCAGATGCTCCAGTCCAGGCCTTCGCCGGTGTTCATCAAGGCATCGGTGTAAAACGCCTGGTGCGCCCGATGGAAACCGCCGACGCCGATATGCGCAATGCCCTGCGATGTGCTGGCGATGGCGTAGGCTGGCCGCTGCACTTCGGGTGCCAACTGGGTGAGGGTGTGTTTATTCAGCTTCATGGCGTAATACTCGCGAAATCAGGCGGCGGCGCGCAGGGGGCGGGTGACGGCCACGCCATCGGTGTCGAACAGATGGCAGTGCGCCGGGTCCAGGTGCAGGTGCAACGTCTCGCCATACTGGCTGGCCATGTCGCCACGGATGCGCATGGTCAGCGGCTCGCCGTTGGCGGTGATGACGTGGCAGAAGGTGTCGCTGCCCAGGCGCTCGCCGACGTCGGCGGTGACGGTCAGGGTGGTCTGGCCCGGCGTGGCGATTTCCAGATGCTCGGGGCGAATACCCAGGGTCACCGCGCTGCCCACGCTCAAGCTGGCGCCGCTGAGCGGCAGGCTGATCAGGGTGCCGGCGTCGAGTTGCACGTCACAGCCCTGGCCGTCGACACGCGTGACTTTGCCCTTGAGGAAACCCATCTTCGGCGTGCCGAGAAAGCCCGCCACGAACAGGTTGGCCGGCTGGTGGTACAGCTCCAGCGGCGAGCCGACCTGTTCGATGCGACCGCTGTTGAGCACCACCACTTTGTCGGCCAGGGTCATGGCTTCGACCTGGTCGTGGGTCACGTAGATCATGGTCGCCTGCAGCTCTTTATGCAGGCGTGCCAGTTCCAGGCGCATCTGCACGCGCAGGGCGGCGTCGAGGTTGGACAGCGGTTCGTCGAACAGGAAGATCTTCGGGTTGCGCACAATCGCCCGGCCAATCGCCACGCGCTGGCGCTGGCCGCCGGAGAGCTGCTTGGGCTTGCGCTCCAGCAGCGGGCCCAACTCCAGGATGCGCGCCGCTTCATTGACCTTGCTCTCGACGATTGTCTTGTCGACGCCGGCCAGGTCCAGGGCGAACGACATGTTCTTGCGCACGCTCATGTGCGGGTACAGGGCGTAGGTCTGGAACACCATCGCCAGGTCACGCTTGGCCGGGGTCACTTCGGTGATGTCGCGGCCATCGAGTTCGAGGGTGCCCTCAGTCACTTCTTCCAGGCCGGCGATCAAGCGCAGCAGGGTGGATTTGCCGCAGCCCGACGGGCCGACGAACACCACGAATTCCTTGTCGTTCACTTCCAGGTCGATGCCCTTGATGATGGAAAAACCTTCGAAGCCTTTTTGCAGATTCTTGATTTTCAGGTTGGCCATGATGGGCCCTCCGCTTGAAATTATTATTTGACCGCGCCAAAGGACAGGCCGCGCACCAACTGCTTCTGGCTGATCCAGCCAAAGATCAGGATGGGCGCGCAGGCCAGGGTCGACACGGCGGACAATTTGGCCCAGAACAAACCTTCAGGGCTGGAATAGGAGGCGATCAGCGCCGTCAGCGGCGCGGCGCTGGAGGACGTCAGGTTCAGTGACCAGAAGGCCTCGTTCCAGCACAGGATCAGCGACAGCAGCACGGTCGACGCCAGGCCGCCCTTGGCGATCGGCAGCAGCACGCGGACCATTTCCTGCCACAGCGTGGCGCCATCCAGGCGGGCGGCTTCGAGGATGTCCTTGGGAATGTCCTTGAAGTAGGTGTACACCATCCACACCACGATCGGCAGGTTGATCAGGGTGTAGATGATGATCAGCGCAATGCGCGTATCCAGCAGGCCAAAGCTCTTGGCCAGCAGGTAGATCGGCATCAGCACGCCCACCGGCGGCAGCATCTTGGTCGACAGCATCCACAGCAGCGTGCCCTTGGTACGCTGGGTCTCATAGAACGCCATGGAGTAGGCGGCCGGCACCGAGATCAGCAGGCACAAGGCGGTGGCGCTGAAGGAAATCAGTACCGAGTTCCACGCGTAGGCAAAATAGTTGCTGCGCTCGTTGATGTGCAGGTAGTTCTCCAGCGTCGGCGTGAAGATGAACTGCGGCGGCGTGGCGAAGGCGTCGATTTCGGTCTTGAAGCTGGTCAGCACCATCCAGAAGATCGGGAAGAAGATCAGGATCGCGATGGCCCAGGCCAGGGTGCCGAGCAACAGGCTTTGCAGGCGGCGGGATTGTTGAAGCGTCATGGCGCGGCCCTCAAGGCTTGTCAGTCAGGTTTTTGCCGATCATCCGCACCAGGATGATCGCCGCGATATTGGCGATGACCACGGCGATCAAGCCGCCGGCCGAAGCCATGCCCACGTCGAACTGCACCAGCGCCTGGTTGTAGATCAGGTAGGCGAGGTTGGTCGAGGCGTAGCCCGGGCCACCGTTGGTGGTGGTGAAGATTTCGGCGAACACCGAGAGCAGAAAGATCGTCTCGATCATCACCACCACCGCAATCGGGCGGGCCAGGTGGGGCAGGGTCAGGTGCCAGAAGATCGCAATGGCGCCGGCCCCGTCCAGGCGTGCGGCTTCCTTTTGTTCCTGGTCCAGGGACTGCATGGCGGTCATCAGCAGCAGGATCGCGAAGGGCAGCCACTGCCACGACACAATGATGATGATCGACAGCAGCGGGTAGTGCGCCAGCCAGTCCACGGGCTCTGCGCCGAAGAACTTCCACACGGCGGCGAGAATCCCCGACACCGGGTGGAAAATCAGGTTCTTCCAGATCAACGCACCGACGGTGGGCATGATGAAGAACGGTGAAATCAACAACACCCGTACCAGGCCGCGGCCAAAGAATTCACTGGCCTCCAGCAGCGCACTGATCAACACGCCGAACACCACGCTGATCAACAGCACGCTGCCTACCAGCAACAGGGTGTTGGTTGCGCCGGGCAGAAAGCCCGAGTCGGTGACGAAATAGGTGAAGTTTTCCAGCCCCACGAACTGGTTTTCGCCGGGGTAGAGCAGGTTGTAGCGGATCAGCGAAAAGTACAGGGTCATGCCCAGCGGCACGATCATCCACAGCAGCAACAGGGCCACCGAGGGGCTGACAAGGAACCAGCCGGGGTTGGCCAGGCGGTTTTTGGGCGTTGTATTCATGGTGATCAGAACCAGTCAGGTACATGCAAACGCGGTCAGTGTGGGAGGGGGCTTGCCCCCGATAGCGGTGTATCAGTTGATGAATCAGTTGGCTGATCCACTGCTATCGGGGGCAAGCCCCCTCCCACATTTGACTGTGGTGAGGGCTGAGATTACTTGGGGTAACCGGCCCGCTTCATTTCCCGCTCGGTTGTAGTCTGCGCGGCGGTCAATGCAGCATCGACGGTCTGCTGACCGGTCAGCGCACCGGAGAAGAACTTGCCGACCTGGGTACCAATCGCCTGGAATTCGGGAATGGTCACCAACTGGATACCGATGTACGGCACCGGCTTCTCGGTAGGCTTGGTCGGGTCCGCCACTTTCAGCGATTCCAGGGTCACCTTGGCAAACGGTGCGGCCTTCATGTACTCATCGCTGTAGGTGGACTTGCGCGTGCCTGGCGGGACGTTGGCGACGCCGTCGGTCTTGGCGACCAATGCGCCATATTCCTTGGAGGTGGCCCAACTGGTGAACACCTTGGCGGCGTCCTTGGCCTTGGAACTGGTGGGGATCGCCAGGCTCCAGGAGTACAGCCACGAGGTGCCCTTGTCGGTCTTCTCGTGGGGGGCGAAGGTAAAGCCGACGTGTTCGGACACCTTGCTCTGGGTTTTGTCGGTGACAAACGAGCCGGCCACGCTGGCGTCCACCCAGATCGCGCACTTGCCGCTGTTGAACAGCGCCAGGTTTTCGTTGAAGCCGTTGCTGGAAGCGCCCGGCGGACCGGATTTTTTCATGTTGTCGACGTAGAACGTCAGCGCGTCCTTCCACTCGGGGCCGTTGAATTCAGGTTGCCACTTCTCATCGAACCAGCGCGCACCATAGCCATTGGCCAGAGTGGTGATGAGCGCCATGTTCTCGCCCCAACCGGCTTTGCCGCGCAGGCACAGGCCGTATTGCTCTTTGGTTTTGTCGGTGAGTTTGGCCGCGAATTCGCCGATCTGGCTCCAGGTCGGGTGCTCGGGCATGCTCAGCCCGGCGTCCTTGAACAGGTCGGTGCGGTAATAGGTGATCGAGCTTTCGGCGTAGAACGGCAGGGCGTACAGCGAGCCTTTGACGGACAACCCGTCACGTACCGAAGGGAATACGTCATCCAGGTCGTAGGACGCCGGCAGGTCCTTCATGGGCTCCAACCAACCCTTGGCACCCCAGAGTGCGGCTTCGTACATGCCGATGGTCAATACATCGAACTGCCCGCCCTGGGTGGCGATGTCGGTGGTCAGGCGTTGGCGTAGCACGTTTTCTTCAAGCACCACCCAGTTCAGCTTGATCTCCGGATGCTCGGCTTCGAAGGTTTTCGAGAGCTTCTGCATGCGGATCATGTCGCTGTTATTGACGGTGGCAATGGTCAGGGTTTGCGCGCCAAAGCTGACGGCGCTGAGGGTCATGCATGCAGTCATGCAGGTAGAGGCAAGCAGTACTTTTGCTGTGAACTTCATCGCGCACTCCATTTCCGCGCCCAGGGGCTACGGAAGGACAGTTATTGTTGTTGTGTCTTCCCATCAAGGTGGCAGGAAGAGTGTGCGTTGATTACAGCCTTCAAATGCGGTTGTGACAAATCCTTGGGAGCACTGGGACTGATACTTTTTTGCACTCGGCATGATCGCTCCCACGCTCCGCGTGGGAATGATCAGTGCAGTGCCTAACCCTCGATATCAGCCAGCACACGCTCAGCCAACAACCGAGACACCTCGATCAACTGCGCAATACCCAGCGCGCCCTCGCGGCGTGAGCCGTCGAGGTCAAAGGCGAAATCGCAGGTCAGGGCGTGGGCAGAGGCGAGTGATTCGCTGAGGTTGACCAGCAGGTCTTGGGTGCAGATGCCGTCTTTAACGGTGAACAGCACGCTGGGTGTTGAATCGAGTGGGGGATTTGGGGTGGGTTTGATCATGGTGAAACTCCGGAGATATTAAAGGAGCTGCCATTGATCGCCGCGACGCGATGGGGGTGGCAGCTGTACGCAGGTTCGCGGACCGACTCTCCAGAACATCGGCATACCCGAAGGTATCCCACGCACAGCCGCCATAGCGCCGCACAGTAGACGACAAAAAAGCGCCAACTAAAAGGACACGATGACGCTTTTGCGTCTGAAGAAATACGGGCCGCGACGCCCGACCGCTGATTGTGTAGCGGTGTACGAAGACTAGAGATTGAGTGTCCTAGGGACAACCTCAACGCCTTGTAAGACGTTTCTGTTTTTCCCAATACCTAGCCGAACGGACAGTTGTTTGGCTTAGCGCCAGCCAGCAACATCTTTCTTGCGCCAGTTCGGCGCTATTCCCTTTGCATACATCAACGCCATGATCGCCTTTGAGCACCCCCGCACGCTAAAAAAGGACGAAACATGAAAGACACCGATACTGAAATCCAACAATCAACTCGCCCAATCAAAGCCATCTACGACTACGCGACACTCGGCTCGAGAACGCGTATGGGTGGACAAATCATTACTGCAAGCACCAGCCTCGAGATCCATGACTTGCGCATCGCGTGCGTCGGCGACCGAGTGCGCTAACCCGATGGCAAAGAGAGCGAAATTGTCTCGGGAGCAGGTTTCGCAGCCACCTACAAAGGTCTGCCCATCGCCATTGTCGGCAGCGCTACCGACAACGGCGACACCGTGACGGGCAGCCTGCAAAACCTGGCTCAGGTGGTGGAGTACGCGGACGGCGATGGTATTCCTGGCCTTCTAAAGCCTGGATATCACGGGGAGAGTCAGATGTGAGGCGCTACAACATCACCACGGGTTCAACCACCACAGCGGGTGGCAAAGTGACCGGTGGTTGTGAGCGCACCAGTTTCAACGGCGAATTAATCTCAAGGGAGGGTGACCGGGTCGCTTGCCCGGCTTGCGGCACTGAAGGCTTCATCGCGCTCGTCGGTCCTCATCTGCACGAAGAGTGGAACGGCAAACAAGCGGCACTTGAGGGGGATCTGTGTATCTGCAAATGCGATCCGCCGCCGGAGTTGATTGCCAATCAGCGCTTCAAATGCCAGGAGTTCGGTCCCCAGCCTCAACGATTCACCACCGTTGGAATGGGGCCGACCGCGTCCGCCGCGACACCTTCCAACGTAGCCGCGCCCGCTGCGCCAAATCGTGCCGCTGATACCTGCGTTTTCGCCAAATCATGCGTTTCGGTACCCGCCGGTTCTACAGCCGCGGGAACCGGCCCGGAAAACGCCAGAAACTTTGGCGCCACGGCCGTCATGGCCTCAACCGGTAAGACGGGCGCCGTCGGCAGGGTAGCAGGCACACTCGGCAGCGACCTCGGTGCCTGGGCTGTACGAGGCTTGGCCGGAGCCAGTTCGGCCCTCAACCTTGTGCTGCTGGCCTTTTGGCCACGGGATATCGGTGATTCAACGCTATACACCCCGGAGCAGTTGGAGGGGATGCGTTCGGCCAGTACGCGGGTGCGTTTCCAGTTTCGCCAGGATGAGTCCGGTGAACTGCGTGTTTACGGCCTACATACCCAACCTGGCAGTGGCGCTGACCGCGTACCCGTTGCGCAAGCCCGGTGGAATGAGGATCACAGCGCGATGGTCGCGGTGCTGGATGGCATCAGCATCACCTGGACGCCGAACCACGGCCCGGTTGTCAGCGTGCCGAGCCCGTATCCCGGTACACCGGAACGCTTGGATAACGTGTTTGTTCATCCAGTTGCGGTGGGGCAAGATTCGGCAATCAGTCACTATCCAGGACGGGATGCAGAAAACATCACCTGGCAGGATACGATCATTTCGTTTCCGGCTGATTCGGGTGTGCCGCCGTGTATCTGGTGTTTGCCAAGCCGGCGGTCAGGCCATTGGAGGTTGGGCAGGCAGCTAATTTGATGAGTCGTAGCCGTAAGGATGGGCTGGATATTGACCATATTCCTGCGCAAAAGGCGCTGGAACTGGCGTTAAGGCATCGTATGGCGGATTTGACGGATGAGGAGGTTCAGAGCTTTCTTCGTCGTGGCGCCAGCATCGCTATACCAGTCAGAGTGCATCAGAATCACAGTGAGACTTATGGCGGCCGAAATACCAAATACAGACAGAGTAAAGATGCTGAAGACCTTCGAGCAGCGGTGAACAGTAACGTGGATGCGATTAAGAGAGGGCTGCTCGAAGAGGGGTTCGCTGAGTTCGATATCGAGGTCGCCCGTCAACAATTACATGACATCAACCAAGCCCAGGGGTGGTATTGATGGACGCCGTGACAATTGAAAGTTGGATCAAACATCTAGGATGGCTCTATGAGGATTTAATTTCCCACAGAATTATTCCAGGCCTGCCACTCACTGAGCTCTATAGCGGGCGTGATTGGTTATCGCTGAAAAAACCAGCTGACGGCCTGGAGTTAAGTTTCTGGGCGGAGACGAGGAGGTACGAGCGACTCTTTATCACCCTGCGCTCTACTGTTGAAGGTACAACAGAGTACAAGGGTGAGCTTCCCAAGCCTTTTGCGTTACTAGCATCCAAGTCAGAGGTGCGAGCAGCTTTCGGTATGCCCATGGAATCACAAGGCCTGACGAAGCTGCCTTTGGATACCGTATTGGGTGGCTTCGATACTTATTCGCTGGATCAGATTAGCTTCCCAAATCTGAAAGTGTCCTTTCAGTACACATCCACAATGCAGATTAAAACGTTGGTTTTTTCGTTAATCAACCGAGGGCACCCTTAGTGCAGCAGAAAAATTTATCTTTAACGTGGAAAAACTTTGAATACTGAAAAAGGGGCACGCATTTATTTAAGCCGAAACAAATGCGTTCCCTTTATGCCTTCATATGCTGGAGCAGGGATTCACCGAATCAGATCTTCAAGACGCTCGCGTTAAAATGCACAAAATAAATGAAACACAGGGGTGGTACTGATGGACGCCGTTACGATCAGTCATTTAGTAGGGGGGCTCGGTTTCCCTTATCACAAATTGGTGAGCGAAGGACTCATTCAGGAATTACTGCTCAAGCGGCTATTTGATACGTCTGATAACGAGGAGCTGATTCAAAATCCAGAACCCGGCGTGAAATTATGGTTCTGGGCAGAAACAAAACGGCTGGAGCAAGTAATGATCATCCTGATTCAAACAGTCGGGCAGCCTGTCTATACCGGGCAATTACCTCAGCCGTTCAGGTTAGGTATGGATCAGCGATACGTACGTGAGGTTTTAGGTGTGCCCACTAAATCCAAGCCCTCCGTAAAACTGCCAGGTGGATTGGGTGTGCGGGGCGGAGCGGACATATATTACTTGGACCAAAAGGCACATCCCAACGTGATGATAACTCTCAGCTATCTGGGAAATCTTAGAGTTAACAATATCAGTTTCTCCTTGATTGATTCCGGACACGATTGATCTCCCACAGGGGCTTGCTATAACTATAGAACGTCGAATTGCTAACATGATCGCCAGTGGCAATTAGCTGTTCGCTCAAGCAAGCCCTCCATAATTTTCCATGTGGCCAAGAACAGAGATCGCTCTTTCTCAGATACACGATGTCAATCAAAAATACATGTGGCATTGATGGGCCTCGTGACAATTGAGCGTTGGATCAGGCATCTAGTGATGGCGTTCAAGCCAAATTCTGCTCCGTCAACCGCTGCACCGCCAACCGCCGATAGTGGGACGGCGTCATCCCTTTAAGCTGCTGAAAACGCCGATTGAAGTTGGAAATATTGTTGAACCCCGACTCAAAGCACACATCCGTTACAGCCTTGTCGCCATCGGCCAGCAATTCGCAGGACTTGCTGATGCGCAGTCGATTGACGAATTCAATGAACGTCCGCCCGGTGGCCTGCTTGAATACCCTGGAAAAGTACGTCGGCTTCATCCCCAGATACTCCGCGACTTCCTCCAGCGGCAGCTCGCGGGCATAGTGGGCGAAAATGTAGTCCACCGCGCGGTTGGTGCGGTCGATGCTGTGTTCGTCGGCTTGCTGCGGGGTGGTCACGCCGGACAGTAGTTGATAGTCCTCACAGGCGCTTAACACTTCCAGCAAGATAAAGAAGTGCCCCAGGCGCGCCATGCCGTGGGCGTCCTCGATCTGCTGCATCAGGGTCATGGCCTGGGCGATGGTCTTTTTGCAGCGGAATTGGATGCCGTATTGGGCGCGCTCGAGCAACGGCGCCAGGCTCTTGAGTTCGGCGAATATATGGCTGCCGTGTTCGAACAACTCGTCGGTGAAGTTCACCAGCATGTCGCGCTTGGGCACCACTTCGTCTTCCTCCACCTGGCTGATCCAGTTGTGGGGCAGGTTGGGGCCGGTGAGGAACAGGCTTTCCGGGTAGAAATTGCCGATGTAGTCACCGATGAACACCTTGCCCGAGCTGGCGACGATCAGGTGCAGCTCGTACTCCTTGTGGAAATGCCAGCGCACCAGCGGGCAGGGGAAGCCGTGCTGGCGATAGATGATGGACAGACCGTTGTGATCGTCCATCAACTCGTAGGAAGGGTCGGTGATGCGCGTTGCTCGGGTCATGTTGCCGTCGCTTTATTGTGGTCGCTGCGTAGGATAATGCCCCGTCGCGCGCGACCTCGCCAGCGGCAGCGCTATAGGCTGCGGTTTTTCGCCTCGATCCACTGGGACATGTACTGGGTACTCTTGTGCGCATGATGGCGCAGCATGCTGCCGGTGAAGTTGTCCCGGCGATGGGCAGCGAGGTGGCGGCGGCATTGCTCCAGGCACTCGACCAGGGCTGGCCCATGCAGCGCCTGGTCATAACGCCGGGCCAGCAGCTGGCGCCCGTGTTCCTGGGCTTGGGTCCAGCGCTCGCGGTCCTGGTAGAGGGCCACGGCAGCGGCGGCCAGGGCCGGGGCGTCGTGGGCGATCATGCCGGGCCAGGGCTGGTCGTCGCCCATGGCCTCGGCGCCGATAGGGGTGGTGACATTAGGCGTGCCGCACAGCATGGCGTCGATCAACTTGCCCTTGATACCCGCACCAAAGCGCAACGGCGCCAGGCAGATGCGCGCGGCGCTCATCACTTGCAGCGCGTCTTCGGCCCAGTTCATTACATGAAAACCCTGGGCCGGGTTGTGCAGGGCAGTGGCCTTGGGCGGCGTATAGGCGCCGTAGATATGCAACTGCGCGCCCGGCAATTGCTGGCGGATCAGCGGCCACAGGCTGTGCTTCATCCATAGCACGGCGTCCCAGTTGGGCGCATGGCGGAAGTTGCCGATGCTGAGAAAGTGCGCACGCTCTTCAAACCGCGCAAACGCGGCCTTGGGCGGCTGCAGCATCAACGGGCACCAGTGGAGCAGGGCGGCCGGCACCTTGAACTGTTCGGTGAGCAGGCGGATTTCCACGTCGGAGATCATCAGGCTGATGTCGCAGCGGTAAATCGCGGCGATTTCGCGTTTGGCCAGGTCGGTGTCGGCCATGCGTTGGTACTCGTCCTCCAGCGCCGGCGCGAACAGGGCACTGAAGTCGTCGCTCTCGGGGTTGGCCTTTACGTGCTCCTTGAAACGCTGGTGGCGGGCGTCGCGCAGGCTTTGCAGGTCGGAGGTCTCCAATACGCGCAGGGCGTCGGGGCAGCATTTTTCGACGCGCCAGCCGAATTGCTCTTCCATCATGAAACGGTCGAACAGCACGATATCCGGGGCCAGTTCGCGAACAAAATCATCGAAGCTGCTGTTATTCAGTTCAATGGCGCATTCCGCGATGCCGAGGGCGGGCAAGTCAGCCTTGTGTTCGCCAATGGTCGCCGGGCTGCTGAAGGTAACGGCCCAACCTTGTGTAAGAAAGCTCTCGAGAATCTGCATCATATGCCCGCCTGCAGCTGAGGAGCGCGGCTCCGGCCAGACGTAACCAATGACCAGGACTTTGGTGGCGGGCTGATTCATAAATGAGTCCTTAGCCCGTAGGCAAGCTCTGAAAAAACGGGCGATTAAATCACATTTTTCTTTTGCAGCACGCTATGCAACGTAACGCTGATTAACGTGGGGTGTAATTGTTAAGTGATCTTGCGACCTGTCAACTTTCACAGTTATCGCGGATTGTGCAGGGTGTTAATTTCACTACAGCTCTTTGGGTATGGGGGGCCGAAAGTCTTCAAAACGCAATAGGGAGATATATCCATGGATATCAACGAACACGCGAGTGAAGCCAGTGCAGCGGATGCAGACTGGCATAGTCACACACTGACAAACGGTGCCGGTGGCCATACCGGTTTCCTGGAAATTCGCTGGAAGCGGGAGGGCGCTTGGCTGACGGTGAGGACCGAGCGATACAGAATCACCGGCGATGGCTCACGTAACCAAGCCAACATCAATTTTTCTGTCCTGGTAACCACCACGAATCAACAATTTAGTTGGCGTTCACCGGATGACAGGAGGCAGGACAATATCTGGCATGACTGGAAAAATGAGCGAGACCTACCGCTTAAAAACGGTGCACATCTGGTGAAATTCACATCAGAATTCGTGTTTGATACGTCTGGCACCGATCCCAAGGCGGAGGCTAGACATACCGCTGCAATCTAATCAACGCCCCAGCAGCACCGTACTTGGGATCAGGTGCGGTGCTCAGTCTACCGAACTGAATCTGCATCAGCGCTCCTGCGGGAGTGAAGCGCTTGTTCAGGCTCGACTCCAAACTACGCCAATATGGACCATGCTCGGCGCCATGACAATTTGTATCTGGCGGTAGGTAGCGTCGGCACTTTGTGGTTAACTTCGGCCTCTCGAATTCGTTTAACCAAAACCCAGCATAAGGATTCCGTTCATGGCTCAAGTCACCCTTAAAGGCAACCCGGTCCAGGTTGAAGGCGAATTGCCGAAAGTCGGCGCCAAAGCTGCAGACTTCACCCTGACCGCCGGCGATCTGTCCAACGCTACCCTGGCCACCTTTGCCGGCAAGCGCAAAGTGCTGAATATCTTCCCCAGCGTTGACACCCCAACCTGCGCCACTTCCGTGCGCAAGTTCAACGCCCAGGCCAACGACGTGGAAAACACCGTGGTGTTGTGCATCTCCACCGACCTGCCATTCGCCCAGGCGCGTTTCTGCGGCTCCGAAGGCCTGGAAAACGTGAAGAACCTGTCGGATTTCCGCGACTCGGATTTCGCCGTTGACTACGGTGTGTCGATTGCCGACGGCCCGCTCAAGGGCCTGACCGCTCGCGCTGTGGTGGTGCTGGACGAAAACGACAACGTGCTGCACAGCGAACTGGTCAAGGAAATCGCTGAAGAGCCAAACTACGAAGCGGCCCTGGCTGTTTTGAAGTAACTGTTTCTGCGCATGACTGTCGTGAGGCAGTAACACGTATGATGCACGATTGCGGCCTGGCCTAGTCCAGGCCGTTTTTATTTGGGTGTCAGCAGCTTAGCGAAACAGCCCGCAGACCAGGATCCGAATTTTGAAAGTTGTAAGCTCAAGGTAAATAGCCGGTAAAGGCGCTTTTCTAAATGCGCTCCAGTGCTTATCTTTCAGCCTCCCAAAGAAGAAGCTCTCGCGCCCAATGGTTGATCACTCCATGCAATCCTCCCCCCGCAACTCCCGCCGCTGGCTGTTTGGCCTGCTTGTGCTGCTGGTTATCGCCGGCCTGTGCTGGAAATTCTGGCCCGGCGGCGCGGCCCATAAGGACGCCCCGGCCGGGCACACCGGCAAGACCGGCATGGCGCGCCCAGGGTTCGGCGGCTCCACCGGCCCGGTGCCGGTGCGCGTGGCGCCGGCGGTAGTGGGGGAGTTCCCGGTGTACTACAAGGCCTTGGGCACGGTGACCGCGCTCAACACGATCAACGTGCGCAGCCGGGTGGGCGGTGAGCTGGTGAAGATCGCCTTTGAAGAGGGGCAAATGGTCAAGGCGGGCGACTTGCTCGCCGAGATCGACCCGCGCAGCTACCAGAATGCCTTGCTCCAGGCCCAGGGTACGTTGCTGCAGAACCAGGCGCAGTTGAAAAACGCCCAGGTCGATGTCGAGCGGTATCGCGGCCTGTACGCCCAGGACAGCATCGCCAAGCAGACCCTGGACACCGCCGAAGCGCTGGTCCTGCAATACCAGGGCACGGTCAAGACCAACCAGGGTGCGGTCGACGATGCCAAGCTCAACCTTGAATTCACCAAAATCCGTGCGCCGATTGCCGGTCGCGTCGGTTTGCGTCAGCTCGACGTCGGCAACCTGGTGGCCGCCAACGACACCACCGCCCTGGCGGTGATCACCCAGACCCAACCGATCAGCGTGGCCTTCACCCTGCCGGAAAACACCCTGGACACCGTCCTCACCCGTTATCACGCCGGCAACAAGCTGCCGGTGGAGGCCTGGGACCGTGGCGACACGAAAAAGCAGGCGGTGGGCGTGCTGCAGAGCCTGGACAACCAGATCGACGTGACCACCGGCACCCTCAAATTCAAGGCGCGCTTCGATAACAAGGATCAGGCGCTGTTTCCCAATCAGTTCGTCAATGTGCACTTGCTCGCCGATACCTTGCACAACGTAGTGCTGGCACCCTCCGCCGCGATCCAGTTCGGTAACAACGGCACCTTTGTCTACAAGCTCGACGGCGACAAGAAGGTCAAGGTCCAGCCGCTGGTGGTGGGCGATAGCGATGGCGACAACACCGTGATCAAGCAAGGCCTGGCGGCGGGTGATCGGGTGGTCATGGAAGGCACTGACCGTCTCAAGGACGGCAGTGAAATCGAAGTGGTCAATGACAGCAGCGAAGTGCCGACCACGCCGACCGAACACCTGCAAGGCAAGCCCGCGGCGAAAGGGGAGACCGGCACTGACGCCGGCAAGGCGCAAAAGGTCGGCGCATGAACCTGTCGCGCCTGTTTATCCTGCGCCCGGTTGCCACCACGCTGAGCATGCTCGCCATCGTGCTGGCCGGCCTGATCGCTTATCGCCTGTTGCCGGTTTCGGCCTTGCCCCAGGTGGATTACCCGACCATTCGGGTGATGACGCTGTACCCCGGTGCCAGCCCCGACGTGATGACCAGCGCGGTCACCGCGCCGCTGGAGCGCCAGTTCGGGCAGATGCCCGGCCTGACCCAGATGGCCTCCACCAGCTCGGGCGGTGCCTCGGTGCTGACCCTGCGCTTCAACCTCGACATCAATATGGATGTCGCCGAGCAGCAGGTGCAGGCCGCGATCAACGCCGCCACCAACCTGTTGCCCAAGGATTTGCCGGCACCGCCGGTGTACAACAAGGTCAACCCGGCGGACACCCCGGTGCTGACCCTGGCGATTACTTCCAAGACCATGCTGCTGCCCAAGCTCAATGACCTGGTCGATACGCGCATGGCGCAGAAGATCGCGCAGATCAGCGGCGTCGGCATGGTCAGCATCGCCGGTGGTCAGCGCCAGGCGGTGCGCATCAAGGTCAACCCCGAGGCCCTGGCGGCCAACGGCTTGAACCTGTCGGACGTGCGCACCTTGATCGCCGCGTCCAACGTCAACCAGCCCAAGGGCAACTTCGACGGGCCCACGCGGGTGTCGATGCTCGATGCCAACGACCAGTTGGTATCCCCCGAGCAATATGCCGAACTGATCCTGGCCTACAACAACGGTGCACCATTGCGCCTCAAGGACGTGGCGCAGATTGTCGACGGCGCTGAAAACGAGCGCCTTGCCGCCTGGGCCAACGAAAACCAGGCCGTGCTGCTCAATATCCAGCGTCAGCCGGGCGCCAACGTGATCGAGGTGGTGGACCGTATCAAGGCCCTGCTGCCGAGCATCACCGACAACCTGCCGGCGGGCCTGGACGTGACGGTGCTCACCGATCGCACCCAGACGATCCGCGCGTCGGTCAAGGACGTGCAACACGAATTGCTGATCGCTATTGCCCTGGTGGTGATGGTGACGTTCCTGTTCCTGCGCCGGGTCAGCGCCACGATCATTCCGTCCATCGCCGTACCGCTGTCGCTGGTCGGCACCTTTGGCGTGATGTACCTGGCGGGGTTCTCGGTCAACAACCTGACGTTGATGGCCCTGACCATTGCCACCGGCTTTGTGGTGGACGACGCCATCGTGATGCTGGAGAACATCTCCCGCTATATCGAGGAAGGCGAGACGCCCATGGCCGCCGCGCTCAAGGGCGCCAAACAGATCGGTTTCACCCTGATCTCCCTGACCCTGTCGCTGATCGCCGTGCTGATCCCGCTGCTGTTCATGGCCGATGTGGTCGGGCGCCTGTTTCGCGAATTTGCCATTACCCTGGCGGTGGCGATCCTGATTTCCCTGGTGGTGTCCCTCACGCTCACGCCGATGATGTGCGCGCGCTTGCTCAAGCGTGAGCCGAAGGAAGAAGAACAGGGGCGTTTCTACAAGGCCAGCGGCGCCTGGATCGATTGGCTGATCGACGCCTACGGGCGCAAGCTGCAATGGGTGCTCAGGCACCAGCCGCTGACCCTGCTGGTGGCCATCGCCACCCTGGGCCTCACGGTGGTGCTGTACCTGGTGGTGCCCAAGGGCTTTTTCCCGGTGCAGGATACCGGGGTGATCCAGGGGATTTCCGAGGCGCCGCAGTCGATTTCATTTGCCGCGATGAGCCAGCGCCAGCAGGCGCTGGCGAAGATTATCCTGGCCGATCCGGCGGTGGAAAGCCTGTCGTCCTATATTGGCGTGGACGGTGATAACGCCACCCTCAACAGCGGTCGCTTGCTGATCAACCTCAAGGCCCACGGCCTGCGCGACTTGAGCGCGGTGCAGGTGATCGCTCGCTTGCAACCGCAAATCGACAAGCTGGTAGGCATCCGCCTGTTCATGCAGCCGGTGCAGGACCTGACCATCGAAGACCGCGTCAGCCGTACCCAGTACCAATTCAGCATGTCCTCACCGGACGCCGAGTTGCTCGCGCTGTGGAGCGACAAGCTGGTGCACGCCCTCGGCCAGTTGCCGGAACTCACCGACGTGGCCAGCGACCTGCAGGACAAAGGCCTGCAGGTGTACCTGGTGATCGACCGCGACGCCGCCTCGCGCCTGGGCGTCAGCGTCTCGACCATCACCGACGCGCTGTACGATGCCTTCGGCCAGCGGCAGATTTCCACCATCTACACCCAGGCCAGCCAGTACCGCGTGGTCTTGCAGGCCCAGTCCGGCGAAACCCTCGGCCCGGCCGCGCTCAACCAGATCCATGTGAAGACCACCGATGGCGGCCAGGTACGGCTGTCGAGCCTGGCCCATGTGGAGCAGCGTCAGGCACAGTTGGCGATTGCCCATATCGGCCAGTTCCCGGCGGTGATGATGTCGTTCAACCTGGCTCCCGGGGTGGCGCTGGGCAAGGGCGTAGAGCTGATCAACCAGACCCAGAAGGACATCGGCATGCCGGTCGGCGTGCAGACCCAGTTCCAGGGCGCGGCCCAGGCGTTCGAGGCCTCCCTGTCGAGCACCTTGCTGCTGATCCTGGCGGCGGTGGTCACCATGTACATCGTGCTCGGCGTGCTGTACGAGAGTTATATCCACCCGATCACCATTCTCTCGACCTTGCCGTCGGCGGCGGTGGGCGCCTTGCTGGCCTTGCTGCTCAGCGGCAATGACCTGGGCATGATCGCGATCATCGGCATCATCCTGCTGATCGGCATCGTCAAGAAGAACGCGATCATGATGATCGACTTCGCCCTCGACGCCGAGCGCAACCAGGGCCTGGACCCGCAGACCGCCATCTACCAGGCGGCGCTGCTGCGCTTCCGGCCCATCCTGATGACCACCCTGGCGGCCTTGTTCGGGGCGGTACCGTTGATGCTGGCCAGCGGCTCCGGTGCGGAATTGCGCCAGCCCCTGGGCCTGGTGATGGTCGGCGGGCTGCTGGTGAGCCAGGTGTTGACGCTGTTCACCACGCCGGTGATCTACCTGTATTTCGACAGGTTGGGACGCCGCTGGCGGAAGTCTGGCGTCGAGGAAGTCGCGTAATGGGGGGGGTTAAAGCAGTTGCAAGCGGCAAGTTTCAAGCTGCAAGAGAAACGCGGGCGCGGCGCATGGCTTTAGCTTGCCGCTTGAAGCTTGCTGCTTGGAGCTCCCCCCCATGAACCTTTCTGGACCATTTATCCGTCGTCCCGTGGCCACGATGCTGCTGAGCCTGGCGATCATGTTGCTCGGCGGCGTCAGCTTCAACCTGCTGCCGGTGTCGCCGTTGCCGCAGATCGATTTCCCGGTGATCGTGGTGTCGGCCAGCTTGCCGGGCGCCAGCCCCGAGGTGATGGCGTCTACCGTGGCCACGCCGCTGGAGCGCTCGTTCGGCGCAATTGCCGGCATCACCACCATGAGCAGTTCCTCCAGCCAGGGCTCCACGCGGGTGATCCTGGCGTTCGATTCCGACCGCGATATCAACGGCGCGGCGCGGGAAGTGCAGGCGGCAATCAATGCGTCGCGCAACCTGTTGCCCAGTGGCATGCGCAGCATGCCCACGTACAAGAAGATCAACCCGTCCCAGGCGCCGATCATGGTGCTGTCGCTGACGTCCGACGTGTTGCAGAAGGGCCAGCTGTACGACCTGGCCTCGACCATTTTGTCCCAGAGCCTGTCCCAGGTGCCGGGCGTGGGCGAAGTGCAGATTGGCGGCAGCTCCCTGCCGGCCGTGCGTATCGAGCTGGAGCCCAAGGCGCTTGATCAGTACGGCGTGGCCCTGGACGATGTGCGCACTACCATCGCCAACGCCAACCAGCGCCGACCCAAGGGCTCCCTGGAAGACAGCGAGCGCAACTGGCAGATCCAGGCCAACGACCAGTTGGAAAAAGCCAAGGACTACGAGCCGCTGCTGATTCGCTACCAGAACGGCGCGGCGCTGCGCCTGAGCGATGTGGCGAAGATCAGCGACGGCGTGGAAGACCGCTACAACAGCGGGTTTTTCAACAACGATTCGGCGGTGCTGCTGGTGATCAACCGCCAGTCCGGCGCCAACATCATCGAAACGGTGCGCCAGATCAAGGCGCAGCTGCCGGCGTTGCAGGCGGTGCTGCCGTCCAGCGTCAAGCTCAACCTGGCCATGGACCGTTCGCCGGTCATTACCGCCACCTTGCACGAAGCCGAGATGACCCTGCTGATCGCCGTGGCCCTGGTGGTGCTGGTGGCGTACCTGTTTTTGGGTAACTTCCGCGCTTCGTTGATCCCCACCCTGGCGGTGCCGGTGTCGCTGGTGGGCACCTTTGCGGTGATGTACCTGTACGGGTTTTCGCTGAACAACTTCTCGCTGATGGCGCTGATCCTGGCGACCGGCCTGGTGGTGGACGATGCCATCGTGGTGCTGGAGAACATCTCCCGGCATATCGACGAGGGCGTGCCGCCGATGAAGGCAGCGTACCTGGGCGCCCAGGAAGTCGGCTTTACCTTGCTGTCGATGAACGTGTCGCTGGTGGCGGTGTTTCTCTCCATCCTGTTCATGGGCGGGATCGTCACCAACCTGTTCCGTGAATTCTCCATCACCTTGTCGGCGGCGATCATTGTTTCGCTGATCGTGTCGCTGACCCTGACCCCGATGCTCTGTGCGCGCTGGCTCAAGCCCCATGTCAAAGGGCAGATGACCGGCTTGCAGCGCTGGAGCCACCGCATCAACGAACGCATGGTCGCCGCCTATGCCACCAGCCTGGACTGGGTGCTGCGCCATCGGCGCCTGACCCTGCTCAGCCTGTTGATTACCGTGGGGGTGAACATCGCGCTGTACGTGGTGGTGCCGAAGACCTTCATGCCCCAGCAGGACACCGGCCAGTTGATCGGTTTTGTGCGCGGGGATGACGGGCTGTCATTCAACGTGATGCAGCCGAAAATGGAAATCTTCCGCCAGGCCGTGCTCAAGGACCCGGCGGTACTCAGCGTGGCCGGCTTTATCGGCGGCACCAACGGCACCAACAACGCGGTGATGCTGGTGCGCCTCAAACCGATCGCCGAGCGCAGGATCTCGGCCCAGGCGGTTATCGAGCGCCTGCGCAAGGAAGTGCCGCTGGTACCGGGCGGGCGCCTGTTCCTGATGGCCGACCAGGACCTGCAATTCGGCGGCGGCCGCGACCAGACCAGCGCGCAGTATTCCTACATCCTGCAAAGCGGTGACCTCGCCGCGTTGCGCCTGTGGTACCCCAAAGTGGTGGCCGCCATGCGTGAGCTGCCGGAGCTGACCGCCATCGACGCCCGCGAAGGGCGCGGCGCGGCCCAGGTCACGCTGATCGTCGACCGCGACCAGGCCAAGCGCCTGGGCATCGATATGGACATGGTCACCTCGGTGCTCAACAACGCCTACAGCCAGCGGCAGATTTCCACCATCTACGACAGCCTCAACCAGTATCAGGTGGTGATGGAGGTCAACCCCAAATATGCCCAGGACCCGATCACCCTCAACCAGGTGCAGGTGATTACCGCCGATGGCGCGCGCGTGCCGCTGTCGACCATTGCCCATTATGAAAACAGCCTGGCCGATGACCGCGTCAGCCACGAAGGGCAGTTCGCCTCGGAAAACATCGCGTTCGACCTGGCGGCAGGCGTCACGGTGGAGCAGGGCACTGCCGCCATCGAGCGCGCGATTGCCAAGGTCGGCTTGCCGGAAGACGTGATCGCCAAGATGGCCGGCACCGCCGACGCCTTCGCCGCGACCCAGAAGGGCCAGCCGTTCATGATTCTCGGCGCGCTGGTGGCGGTGTACCTGGTGCTGGGCGTGCTGTATGAAAGCTATATCCACCCGCTGACGATTCTGTCGACCTTGCCCTCGGCCGGCGTCGGCGCGTTGTTGTCCATCTACCTGCTGGGCGGGGAGTTCAGCCTGATCTCACTGTTGGGGCTGTTCCTGCTGATCGGGGTGGTGAAGAAAAACGCGATCCTGATGATCGACCTGGCGCTGCAGCTTGAGCGGCATGACGGCATGAGCCCGCTGGAGTCGATTCGCAGCGCCTGCCTGCTGCGCCTGCGACCCATCCTGATGACCACGCTGGCGGCGATTCTCGGCGCGTTGCCACTGCTGCTCGGCGCCGGCGATGGCGCGGAAATGCGCCAGCCCCTGGGCCTGACCATCATTGGCGGCCTGGTGTTCAGCCAGATCCTGACCCTTTACACCACTCCGGTGGTTTACCTCTATCTAGACCGCGCGCGCCACCGCTTCAATGCCTGGCGCGGCGTGCGTACCGATGCTGCCCTGGACACTGCGCTATGAACGATTCAACCAACGCCAATGCACCCCGGCTCCCTGTAGGAGCGAGCTTGCTCGCAAAAAATGTGCAGACACCGCGTTCTTCCAAGCTCGGCGCGTTATCGTTGACGGTCTTCGCGAGCAAGCTCGCTCCTACAGTGGGGTTGGCGTTGTTGCTCAGCGCCTGTGCCATCGGCCCCGATTACCAGCGTCCGCCCGTGGTCGAACCGGCACAATTCAAGCAAGCCCAGGGCTGGCGCCAGGCCAATCCAAGCGATTCCCTGGCGCGTGGTGCGTGGTGGGAGCTGTACGGCGACCGCCAACTGAACGAGCTGGTGGTACGCCTCAACAGCGCCAACCAGACCGTCGCCCAGGCCGAGGCGCGTTTCCGCCAGGCCCAGGCCCTGGTGCGCAGTGCTCGCGGGGCGTTTTACCCGAGCGTCGACCTGAGCGTCGGCAAAACCCGCGCCAGCCAGGGCACCGGCAGCAGCAGCGCCAGCCTGAGCAGTTCCAGCAGCGGTATTCGCGACACCCTCAATGCGCAACTGGGCGTGAGCTGGGAAGCTGACGTCTGGGGCAAATTGCGCCGTGGCCTGGAAGCCAACGAAGCCAGCGCCGAGGCCAGCTCGGCAGACCTGGCGGCGATGCGCCTGAGCCAGCAGTCGGAACTGGTGCAGAGCTACCTGCAGTTGCGCGTCATGGATGAACAGACGCGTTTGCTGCAAGCCACGCTGGACACCTACCAGCGCTCGCAGCAGATGACCGAAAACCAGTACCGCGCCGGTGTCGCCGGCAAGGACGCTATCGCCCAGGCGCGAACCCAGCTCAAGACCACCCAGGCCAGCCTGATCGACCTGATCTGGCAGCGTGCCCAGCTGGAAAACGCGATTGCGGTATTGATCGGTGAGGCGCCGGCCAATTTCAGCCTGGCCGTCAGCAAGGACATCCCGGCGTTGCCGCAGATTCCTGTCGGCCTGCCGTCGCACCTGTTGGAGCGCCGCCCGGATATCGCGTCGGCGGAACGTTCGGTGATTGCAGCCAACGCCAACATCGGCGTGGCCAAAGCCGCCTATTACCCCGACTTGACCCTGAGCCTGGCGGGGGGCTACTCCAGCAGCACCTATGAAGACTGGATCAGCCTGCCGAACCGCTTCTGGTCGGTAGGCCCGAAGCTGGCCATGACGCTGTTCGACGGCGGCCAACGCTCGGCGGAAGTCGACCGTAGCGTGGCCAGCTACGATGAAACCGTGGCCAAGTACCGTCAGACCGTGCTGGACGGATTCCGCGAAGTGGAAAACTACATGGTGCAGCTCAAGGTGCTGGCCGACGAAGCGGTGGTCAGCAACGAAGCGCTGGAGTCCGCCCGCGAGTCGTTGCGGTTGACCGAGAACCAGTACAAAGCCGGACTGATTGCCTATCTGGACGTGGTTACCGTGCAGGCAACGGCCTTGAGTAACGAGCGCACGGTACTGACCT
This sequence comes from Pseudomonas sp. CFBP13528, assembly GCF_005233615.1. NCBI lineage: Bacteria > Pseudomonadati > Pseudomonadota > Gammaproteobacteria > Pseudomonadales > Pseudomonadaceae > Pseudomonas > Pseudomonas sp. CFBP13528. The sequence goes on along the minus strand of NZ_QGAJ01000009.1, from coordinate 157,641 downwards.
TGCTGCAGTCGCGGTTGGTGGCGAGCGTGCAGCTGATTGCGGCGTTGGGTGGCGGATGGGATGGGAATACACGGCCGGCTGATCAGGATAAGTAAGGGGTAACTCAATCTCGTGTTGGCCTATGCTGCATAGGTATCTACACAACGTTGGTATGACACTGACATGTGGCGAGGGAGCTAGCTGCCGTCGTCTCCCAGGCGACAGACACGCCTCGGTCAATGTGGGAGGGGGCTTGCCCCCGATGGCGGCCTCAGAGCCGACCAGGATGTTGGATTGGACCGAGTACATATCCGTTTCTGCGGTAACGGCTGCTATAGGTTCCGCTTTTACAGCGGGTCACTTTTGGAAAAGAGCCCCAAAAGTAACCAAAAACGCTCTTGCCCCACCACTCGGCACCTCGCCTAGGCTCGGTGTGCCCGAACGCAGGCTTGAATCCGTGGGCCGCCGCAATGGGCCATCCCTGGCCCAGTGCGGCTAACCCGGCGTCCTGCCGGGTTGCCCACGGATTCAAGCCTGCGTTCGGCCAGCGTGGTTTAACGGGGCGCCTGAGATCAAAAGCAGATCAAGATCAAGATCAAGAGCGGCTCGCTTCGCATCGTGGTGACGGGTGGGCGCTACAGAGTTGTGTAAATGCCTATGCTGGGTGGGTTTGAGAGTCATTAGTTTTTTACGCCAGTGGAGCCATCTGATGCCAGGCAGCGTGTCACGTCTCGTCTATCGCACACCTGTTCCGGAAGACGTAGAGCGTTTATTCGCCATCTTCGGCGATCCCCAGACCAACCTGTTCAATCCTGCCGGCCCCATGGCCGGTATCGAGGACGCCCAGCGCCTGCTGGGCCGATGGATCGAGCAATGGTCCAGCGAGGGCTACGGCTGGTGGGCGATTGCGCGGCGCGAGAGCCCCGAGCAGATCATCGGTTTCGGCGGCATTGCACCGCTCGAGTATCTAACCGCGCGGCGCATTAATCTCGGTTATCGATTCGCCGTCGAAGCCTGGGGGCAGGGCTATGCCACCGAGGTCGGACGCGATGCCTTGGCATTGGCGTTCGACACACTGGGTCTGCCGGAAGTGTTTGGCCTGGTAAGACCCGATCATGCGGCGTCGATCCGGGTGTTGGAAAAAATCGGCTTGCAGCCATTCGGGCTGCTGGACGATGTGCCCGGCCAAGCGCCTAGCCTGGTAATGCGCGCTTGTCATCCTACAACTCGCTCAACCTGATTTTCGTCTCTCCCCTATACACCTTGGCTGACCTTGATTTTTCAGATTGACACCGTCAGAACAGCTCGATATAAAAGTCGCAGTTGTACGACGACATATGACGTTACATATGTCCTACCTAACAAAAATAAAAAGTGATGCCATGAATCTGAACGAGCCCATCAGTGCCCATCGTGTCGGCCAGGCGGTCGGCAGCTATCGCTGGACGATATGCGCGATGCTGTTTTTCGCCACGACCGTCAACTACCTCGACCGTCAGGTGCTCAGCCTGCTGGCGCCGCAGTTGTCGACGCAATTTGGCTGGAGCAATACCGATTACGCCAACATCGCGGCGGTGTTCCAGTTCGTCTACGCGATTTCCATGCTGTTCGCCGGACGCTTTGTCGACAAGATCGGCACCAAGGCCGCCTACGTCGTGGCGATCGGCATCTGGTCCACCGGCGCGATCATGCATGCGTTCTCGGTGCAGATGGGCGAGGGCATTGCGGCAGTCAGCAGTGCCATCGGCCTAGCGGTGATTCCGGTGTCGATTGCTGGCTTCATGCTGTCACGCGCGGTGCTGGCGATTGGCGAGGCGGGCAATTTTCCCATCGCGATCAAGGCCACGGCTGAGTACTTCCCCAAGAAAGAGCGCTCCTTTGCCACCGGCATCTTCAACTCGGGGGCCAACGTGGGCGCGATCCTGGCGCCAATCTGTGTGCCCTTGATCGCCGGCATGTGGGGGTGGGAAGCGGCCTTTATGGTCATCGGCATGCTGGGCTTCGTGTGGGTGGCGGTCTGGGCCGCGGTGTACGAAAAACCTGAGCAGCAAAAGCGCCTGTCGGCCGAAGAGTTGGCCTACATTCGCAGTGATCAGACCGTACAACCCTTCGCATCAACCTCAGTGGGCCCTGCGGGCGCAACCGCGAAAAAAGTCTCATGGTTCAAGTTGCTCACCTACCGCCAGACCTGGGCCTTTGCCTTCGGCAAGTTCATGACCGACGGCGTGTGGTGGTTCTTTCTGTTCTGGCTGCCCACGTTCCTGTCGGCGCAGTACGGCATGAAGGGCGCCGATATCGTGATGCCGCTGGCCGTGCTGTACAGCATGACCATGGTCGGCAGCATCGGTGGCGGCTGGTTTCCCAGTTATTTCATGGCGCGGGGCGATGCGCCCTATGATGGCCGCATGAAAGCCATGCTGGTGATCGCGTTGTTCCCGCTGGTGGTGTTGCTGGCGCAGCCGTTGGGCTACATCAGCTTCTGGGTTCCGGTTCTGCTGATCGGCGTGGGTGCTTCGGCGCACCAGGCATGGTCATGCAATATCTTCACCACGGTGTCGGACATGTTCCCGCAGAAAACCGTCGCGTCGGTGGTCGGTATCGGCGGCATGGCAGGCGGCCTGGGCGGTGTGGTGATGACCAAGATCGGCGGCTGGGTATTTGACTACTACAAGTCCATCAACGACATCCACACCGGCTACATGATCATGTTTGCGATCTGTGCCCTGGCGTACCTGGTGGCGTGGAGCGTGATGAAGGCGCTGGTGCCGCGCCACAAGGAAATCACCGACCTGTAGCGCGGCCTGGAAACGTCGCATCGGCCAGAATGATCCGCACCGACATCATGACGCCGACCAGCACTGCGGCCAGCCCTGCTGTTTCCATGGGGGTTGGCCAGCGCTGATGAAACCAGAGGCCGAGTAGCGTGGCGAACAAGGACTCAAGCGCAATCAATTGGCCACTGAGCACCATGGGCAGGCGCCGCGTTGCCGCATTCCAGGCCCAGGCACCGACGACGGTGGACATCACGGCGATCACCAGGCTCCAGGCATACAGCGCCCACGCCTGGCTCCAGCCAGCGCCCAGGGTTGGCAAGCGCAACAGGCCCGTCGCGTATGTCCATGGGAGGATCAACAGCGCTGCGACACCTGCGCCCGTCAGCATCAGGGCGGTCCACAGGCCTGTCACGTTGGCGGGCAGGTGCGCCATCTGCTTCTGGTTGATCATGCTGAAGCCCACCCATAAGGCCACCGCGACCAAGGAGAAAAACAGCCCGGCCAGCCAGGATTGGGGGCTCGGAGAGGGCTGGTGGACGCTGCTGATATTGGTCAGCAACAGCCCTACCGTGATACAGCATAACGGCCTCACCAATTGGCGCCAGCGCAGGGTTTTATGGCTGGAGTTGCCGAGCAGCGCCAGTAGCACCGGTACCATCCCAACAAACGCCGGCGTCAATACCGGGCCGCCGACTATCACGCCGGCAGCAATGCATACGCCATAACCCAGGCAACCCCATGCGCCCAGTACTGCCGCGAGCAGGCATTGGCCAAGGCTCAGCGCACGCAGTTGCGCGCGGCACAGGACCACCCCGGCCACGCCCAGCCCACCGGCCATCAGAAAGCGCACGCTCATCAGGTCGTAGATGCTGTAGGCGCCTGTGACATAGGGCGCAATGAAATTCAGCGCCCAGCCGAGGGTGGCGACCATCGCGAATATCACGCCGGCAATTACAGGGGAGGGGGAGGTGCTCATCAGGCTGATCCATGAAGTAATGGGTCCATGGTGCCCAGCCACGCGGGTGTGCTACAAACGAGTTCTCGGTCCTGAGTACATAACCTGAGATTATGAATCTACTTGGAAAAACCCTACCGCCTCTTGCCAGTTTGTTGCCGTTTGAAGCCGCAGCGCGCCTGGAGAGTTTTTCCAGGGCGGCCGATGAACTGCACATCACCCAGGCGGCTGTCAGCCGGCAGATACGCGGCCTGGAAGACAATCTTGGAGTGAAGCTGTTTTGCCGACGCAACCGTGCAGTGTTCCTGACTCAAGAGGGGCGTGAGTTGGGGCGGGTGGTCAGCCTCGCGTTGCAAAGCATCAGTGAGGGCGCGGCCAGCCTGAGGGCGTCCCCGCGGCGCAATCGGGTGGTGCTGCTGTGTCAGCTGTGCGAGGCGTTTTATTGGTTGATGCCGCGGTTGGCGACGTTCCACCAGCAATACCCGCAGATTGAAATCCAGGTGGTGACCTGCACGCGGCCGATCACGCAGTTCAATGACCCTTTCGATGTCGCCCTGCAAAGTACCCGGCGCGCCAGTGGCGCCCATGCGCTGATGTTTACCGCCTCCGATGAAGTGTTCCCGGTGTGCAGTCCCGCTTACCTGTGCCCGGAACAACCGCTGGCGCTGGCTGAATTGGCGGCCTGCACGTTTTTGCACCACAGCAGCGAACCTCCGCACTTGATGGCGTGGGATGAGTGGCTGAACGTGTTCGGTCAGTCGTTGGCCCGTGACGCGCGCAGCGTCACGTTCGACAGCTACCCGCTGATGTTGCAGGCCGCCGTGGAAGGACATGGTATGGCCATGGGCTGGCGTCGTACCGCAGGCAGGCTGATTGAGAGTGGGGCATTGGTCAGGCCCTGTGCCGAGAGCGTGTTTTTGCCAGAGGCTATTTCGGTCTACAGGCAGCAAGGGGCAGGCAATCGGGATGAGGTCGTGGCACTGCTGGCCTGGCTCGAGGCGCAGTTGCAGCGTGACGGCTGACAGGGGCGCGACGGCCCCTGTCATCCCCGGTTATTGATTACGTGTCACGCGCCAGACCGTATTGGCCAGGTCATCGGCAATGATCAGCGCGCCTTTCGGGTCGACTGTCACGCCCACCGGACGCCCACGGGTCTTGCCGTCGTCACCGCGAAAGCCGGTGGCGAAGTCGACAGGCTCGCCGGCCGGTTTGCCGTTGCTGAAGGGCACGAAAATCACTTTGTAGCCCACCGGATTGTCACGGTTCCAGCTGCCGTGTTCGCCAACGAATACGCCGTCGGCGAATTTTTCGCCCATGGCCGGGATGGAGAAATCCACGCCGAGTGCGGCTACGTGAGAACCCAGGCTGTAATCCGGTTTGATCGCCGACGCGACCTTGGCCGGATTTTGCGGTTGCGCACGCGGGTCCACATTCTGGCCCCAATAGCTGTAGGGCCAGCCATAGAAGGCGCCTTCGCGTACCGAGCTGAGGTAATCGGGCACCAGGTCCGGGCCCAATTCATCGCGTTCGTTGACCACCGTCCACAACTGCCCCGAACCCGGTTGGATGGTCAGTGCCGTCGGGTTGCGCAGGCCGGTTGCGTAGGGTCTGTGCGCGCCGGTGGCGGCGTCGATCTGCCACACCATCGCCCGGTCGATTTCCACTTCCATGCCGCGCTCGGTGATGTTGCTGTTGGAGCCGATGCCGACGTAGAGCTGGCGTCCGTCCTCGCTCACGGCCAGGGATTTGGTCCAGTGATGATTGATCTGGGCGGGCAGGTCGGTGACTTTGGTCGGGGCGCCGCTGGCCTTGGTCTGGCCGTCGGTGTAGTCGAAGCGCACCAGCGCATCCTGGTTGGCCACGTACAGTTTTCCATCGGCGTAAGCCAGGCCATAGGGCGCATTGAGGTTGTCGGCGAAGACGGTCTTGAGTTCGTAGGTGCCGTCACCGTCGGCATCGCGCAACAGGGTGATGCGATTGCCGCTCTTGACCTTGGTATTGCCCTCGGCCTTGATCAGGCTGGCGATCACGTCCTTGGGCTTGAGTTTGGCCGCGCTGCCGCCACGACCTTCGGCGACGAGGATATCGCCGTTGGGCAGTACCAGGGTCTGGCGCGGAATGGCGAGGTCGGTGGCAATGGCCGTGATGCTGTAGCCCTGCGGTACCTTGGGTTTCTGATCGCCCCAGGCGGCCGGCTCGGCGATTTTCATGCTCGGCAGCAGGCTGCTTTGTTGCGCTGGCAGCTTGGGATCGGGGCCGTGGACCTGGGTCTTGTCGCCTTCACCACCGCAGGCGCTCAGTACCAACGCTGCGCTTAACAAGGTCAATGTGCGGGTGGTTTTCATTGGGCAGCTCCCGAGCGCAGGTTAGTCAGGCCGATCCAGGTCGCCAGCATCGCCAGCAGGGTGACGACTGCCGACAGCACCAGGCCGGTCGGCATCATGGCGTAGGCATCCTTGGCGTGCTGGAAGGCGTTGATCAGCCCCAGCACCCAGGCGGCCAGTAACAGGAGAAAGTAGGCCGCAGGGCGCCCGGCCTTGCGGTCGGCGCGCAGCAAATTGACCAGCGCGAACAACAGGGCAAATCCACTGAACACCAACGCACCGGCGATCAGCCAGGAGGCGAAGTTGGCCCATTGGATCTGGTAGGTCTGGCCGTAGGCAACGTCACTGAGCAGGGCGCCCAGGAACAGCGGCACGCTGCCGGCGAGCAATGTCGCATGCAGCGGGCCTGGTGTGCAGCGATAGGCGGGGAGGGTAGTCATGGGCGGTGCAGCTCCTTATCGTTCGGCACGCCTTGGTGGCAGGTGTGCGATGACTTTGCAGAGTCTTTGCATAGAGACTTGCTTAGGAAAGGAGCGTGTCGTTTGTGAGAAAGTTCACTGGGGGTTCGTGTCGGAATGTTTATCGAACCAGTCGGCGTAGGGTGTGTTCACCACCTTGTAGCGATTGAAATCCGGGCTGCCATCCGTCCACCACACCGGCCCGCGCTCACCCAGTGCGACCTTCGCGCGCTGTACCTGCTCGCGGGCCTGCTTCAATTGATGTGGGTCGCCGCAGGCCTTGGCCGCTTTGACGGCACGACGTGCATCCATCAACGCATCCACCCAGCGCTGGCGTGCGGGCTCATCCAGCGCCGGGTTGGTGCGCCGCCAGAGTCGACCCTTGAGCACGAAATAGCGCCCATCCGGGGTGTTAATCATGGTGCCAGCGCAGCACCCGCAGCACGCCCCACATCATCGACATCACAATAGCCAGCCAACCGGCGAACAGGCTGAAGAGTGTCATTGCAAGGTTCATAACCACCTCTCTAACGTCGTCGTTCCAATGTTGTCCTGCAATAGGTGACCCCGCTCAGGGCGCAGGATTCAACCGAATTTGACGAATGAACCCTTGGCAGCATCCATCGCCTAAGCCTCTATAATCTCCCCGATGGCATATCACCAGGCGCTCCCATGACCCACCCCCGCATCGGCTTTGCATGCCAATACAAGCATCCCGAACGACTCCCGTCCGCCAGCGCTCTGAAGGTGATCGAAGGCCCGTTCAACCCGCGTACCACCACGCTGCGCTGGATGGACAGCGTCGAGCCGCAGGTGGCACGCGGCAAACTGGTCGAGGTGGTCACGCACAATCTCGCCGCCCAATTGCGCCTGCTGGCCTACGTCGCCGAACTGCCGCCGACCTTGCGCATGCTGCGCCTGAGCAGTGATCTGTTGCCGTTCTACAGCCATCCGAAAGTCGCCGCCGTGTATCAGGACCCTGCCATCGCGCGCCAGTTGCAGGACGGCTTTGCCGCCATCGGCGCGCTGGCGCGGGCGTCGGATATCCGCCTGTCGTTTCACCCCGGCCAATACTGTGTGCTGGGCTCGGAAAACCCCGGCGTAGTGGAAAACAGCCTGGCCGAATTCGAATACCACGCCGACATGATCCGCATGATGGGCTACGGCCGCCGCTTCCAGGACCTCAAGTGCAACGTGCATATCGCCGGTCGCCTGGGCGTGGCGGGTACCCGCGCGGTGTGGTCGCGCCTGTCCGACGTGGCGCGCAACTGCATCACCTTTGAAAATGACGAGAAGACCTACGGCCTGGACCATTGCCTGCAAGTCGCTGACCTGGCGCCAGTGGTGCTGGATATTCACCATTGCTGGATCAACGAGGACGAGTACATCGACCCGCACTCGCCCCGCGTCGCCAGGGTGATCGACAGCTGGCGCGGCGTGCGCCCGACCCTGCATTACTCCCAGCCCCAGGAAAGCCTGCAGGCATTGGGGTTTGACGCCGAGCACAAACTGGAAATGACCGCCTTGTTGAAGGTGGTTTCCAAGCGCGACCTCTACGGCCACAGCGCGCAAATGTGGAACCGCTGGACCAACGACTATGCGCTGCAGTTTCTGGATCGCTTCGACATCATGCTCGAGGCCAAGGACAAAAACGTCGCGGCACTGGCGTTCTACAGGTATTGGCAAAGCCAATCGGCCTGAACCATGGCATGCTTGACGGCCTGACAAAAGGAACCGTCCCATGGCTACCCTGCATCTGCTCTGCGGCAAGATCGCGTCCGGCAAATCCACCCTTGCCGGCCGTCTTGCCACCGATCACGCCGCTGTCCTGCTCAGCGAAGACCACTGGCTTGCTACGCTGTATCCCGGCCAGATCCAGACGATTGCCGATTACCTGACCTGTGCCCGGCAGATTCGCGGTGTGGTGGGGCCACTGGTGATCGATCTCCTGAAGTCCGGCGTCAACGTGGTGCTGGACTTTCCGGCCAACACCCTGGCCAATCGCCAATGGCTGCTGGGCCTGGCCCAGGCTGCACAGGCACTGCATTGCCTGCATTACCTGGAACTGGATGACGCCGCCTGTCGTGCGCGACTGCACGCACGCAACGCCAGCGGAGAGCATGACTTTGCAGCAACCGACGCCGAGTTCGACCTGATTACCCGCCACTTTTGTGTGCCGAGTGAGGAGGAGGGGTTGGTGATCGAGGTGCATCGGCCGTGAGCGCCGGACACTCCATGGGTGTAGACCTTAATGGCCACGTGGTCAGCGTCGGCACCGTCCCTGTGCAGCCCGAGTTCGAGCCTTTACTGAAGGATGTGTTGGCGACGCTTTCACAGCCCGCATTCGGCCTGGAGGGTATCTACCTGTACGGCAGTGTCGCCCGGGGTGATGCCCATGCCGAAGCGTCCGATCTCGATCTCACCCTGATCCTGCGTGATCCACCCCAGGCCGCGGTGCTTGAACAGCTTGAGCTGGCGCGGCTGGCGCTGGAACAGCGGCATTCCTGTGTCAGCAAAATCGATTTCGACATCGGCCACCGCGCACAGGTATTGGCGCCGGAAAACCACCATCGCTGGGGCTTCTGGCTCAAGCATCATTGCCGGTGTGTGTGGGGCGATGACCTTGGGTTGCGGTTCGGGCCATTCCGGCCAAGCCGGGACATCGCCCTGGCGCTCAACGGTGATTTTGCGCAGGTGTTGTCAGGCTATCGCGCGTCTATCCTGCAGGCCGCGAACACACCGCAGCGCCTGCGCTTGCAGCGCGAAGCCGCACGCAAGTTGATCCGCTCCACGCATACGCTGCGTTCACCCGACGCACTGATGTGGCCGCAAACGCTGGAGGAGCATGTGACGCTGTTCACCCAGCGTTATCCCACCAGGGTCGCGCAAATCGCGTATTTTCTCTTCGAAGCCAGAAACCCAAGCGCCGAGTGCGCGGCATTTTTGCAGCGTCTTGACGCTTTTGTTGCGTGGATGGCTTCGCAGTCGGAATAAATCAACACCTGGGGGCAGGAGGGCGATCGGCACAACTGAAACGGTGTAGGCGCGTAGCGATTTGTTCGATGCATCCAGCATTTGCCTTTACACTGCGGGCCCCGATTTTCAGCAAGGATGCTTTGAATGCGTTCGCTCGTCAGCGCCGTATGCCTGTTTATGACCTTTTCGGCCAATGCCCTGGCCGAGCCGCGCTCGTTTTCGCTCAACGATCCCAGCGGTCATTACCTGGTGGAAGTCCTGTTCCCGGATGCGCCTCAAGACCTGCAACAACTGGCACCGGCACTTATTACCCTGCGCGACAAAGCCACCCTCGACATCCTGCAGCAGTTGCACACCCCGGCCGGCAATTTGCCGCTGGACCAGAACGGCAAGACCGATGCCTATCGTTTGATGGGGCAGTACGGTCTGCTGTACTTCCTGGATATCGACGCCGACGGCCGCCAGGATGTGGCGATCCGCAACGGCAGCAGCGACGATGACGACAGTCAGTACCACTACGATGTCTACCTGCAGGACCCGCAGCAAACGCAATGGCGGCGCAATGGCCCGTTGTCGGCGCTGGCGAACGAAACCTTCGGCGGGATGTTTTCGGTCACCCCGAACGACGGCATCATCCATTCCCAATCCGACCGAGGTTGCTGCTGGACTCGTGCCAGTCGCTTGCAGATGCGCGGCGGCGAGTTGGTGCGACTCGGTGCCTACACCCAGGAGCAGGTCCCGCCCACAGAGTTTGGCGAAAACTCCAGCATGCCCGGCGGCTATATGCTGCGCACCACCGGCGAGTGGAAAGACGGCCAGTGGGTGGAGACTTCCCGGCTCGAAGGGCCGGTCAACGAAGACCCGCAATACCTGGTCGGTACGCTCGACGGCAAGATCCCGGTGCAGCTTTGGTACCAGCAGCAGGGCGCGGTGCTGATTGGCGAGTTGCGTTATACCAGGAGCGGCAGCGGCAACCCGATCAAGCTGGTGGGCGACCAGGACGAGTACGATGGCAAGCCGTTTGTGTACCTGCACGAGTATGCCGATGACGGCCATCAAACCGGCATCTGGCGCATCACCCGGCAGACCGTCGCACCTTATCTCTACAGCGGTACCTGGGTCAGCGACGCCAAGGGCAGCCCGCGCGAACTGGCCATCGACCTGCGCTACGAGGACCGCGAGCCGGAATACAAAAAACTCGGCGATGTACCCCTCGACCAGCGCAGTGGCCACTACCAGATGCGCGATGACTTCCTGGGCCGCGACGGTGACCTGGAGCTGAACATCCTGCCCGAGCGCGATGCCCAGGGCCGGGAAATCGCCGAATTGAGCCTGACGCTCAAAGACGCCGGCACCTCCAAAGTGATCGTCACGGCGCAGCACCGCGTGCCGATGGAAACCGACAACCTGATCATCGTGCGTGAACCCCTGGCGCCCAAATCCAACGGGCCATATCACATTCAACTGGTGAAGAACTTTGCCGTGATCAATCACAACTCGGCGCCGGACGCGCAGGATTATCTGACCGGAATGTACCGCAGGCAGCCGCGTTGACGCCCGATAACCCAAGACACAGGTGATTGCCCACCTACGCACGGAACCGTTACCCTCGGTTTTGACTTTACTAGCCACCGACCGTAACAGTGAGTCACGGTCTGCACCGAATCAGGACGATGAACGACTACTCTCTGAAGCTTGCCAACTACTGGCGAAACTCGCTGGCCGACGCGGAAAACGGCAACGGTGCCCTGTCCCCCAGCCATGTCAAAACCTACGCGGTCGTACCTTTGGCCGCCCTGGCCGCCGGTTGTCTGCCGGTCGAGCAGGTGGACCTGCTATTCGCCGGCGAACCGGCGCAACGGCTCCATGTAGATGTCACGCTGCGCCCGTTTGTGTATGCCTCACGCCAGGAACACCGCATGGCGCGCAGAGGGTTGCCGGCCTTTATCACACCGATCATTTGCCGGGTGTCAGTCACCCGTGACGGGCTCATCTATCCGACCGGGCCCACGCTGGTACCCCGCGACATCCTGGAACCGTTGGACCGCGACAATTTCACCATCGGCGCCCAACCTGACCTGGACAGGTTTTTAACCGCGCAAGACGTGTCCCGGTTCGAAGTGCCAGCCCCCGGCACAGAGGTGCAGCCGGACGAATATCGTGACAAATGGCTCACCTACCTGCGTTATTGCAAGACGATGTTCCAAACGGTGTGCAACGCCTGGAACGGCGCGGACGACGGGTTCGATCCGGCCAGCTATTGCTACGTGTTCAAGGAGCAGAAGGCGGACGGTTTCAGCCGCAATATCGTTGCGCTTTACGATCACTTGCGCCTCGGTAAGCCGGAGGCGCCGTTGTACGAGCGCTTTGCACAACGCGAACCCACGCCCGATGAACCCTGCCTGCCCGCCAATGGCCTGTTCGCCGGACGAGGCGGGCATGCCGGTGACGAATACGCGCTGGCGCCGGCTCAACGCGACAGCCTTGCGCACCTGCTGGCGGGTAACACCGGGGATATCCTCGCGGTCAACGGGCCGCCGGGCACCGGCAAGACCACGCTGCTGTTGTCCGTCGTCGCATCGCTCTGGGCCAGGGCCGCAGCCGAGGGCGGCGAGCCGCCGGTGATCGTTGCCAGTTCGACGAACAATCAGGCGGTCACCAACATCATCAAGGCGTTCGGTAAAGACTTCTCCGAAGGCACCGGCCCCTTTGCAGGGCGCTGGCTTCCCGATATCAGCAGCTTTGGCGCCTACTTTCCGACGGCCTCGGCGGAAGCGGAGATGGCCCGCACCTACCAGACCAAGAGCTTTTACCTGGCGCTGGAGACACAGGCCTATGTCGATAAAGCGCAGCAGGCTTATCTGGAGCACGCCGCCATCGCTTTTGCGGGACAGTCGCAGCCCACGCTCAAGGGCACCGTCGACGCGCTTCAGGCGCGGATTCGCCTGCGCCTGCAGCAACTGAGTGATATCGAGCAGGGGTGGGCCCGATTGCGGGTGGCGCGCGACGCCCTCAAGGCCGTGCTTGGCGATGATCCACAGGCGGCGATTGCGGGTCTTGACGCTCAACTGCGCGGGCTGTCCGAGCGGCTGGAGAATGCCAAGGCACGCCTGAAAGCCTTCAGGCATTACCTGGCCCATGAGTCATTGCTGTATACGCTGTTCGGCTGGTTCGGCCCGATTGCCGCCAAGCGCCTGCGCCTGGCCAAACTGCACATCGATGAGGCTGACGCACAGCTGCAGGATGCCACCGATGTGCATGACATAGAGCGCCGATTGACGGCTGCGGTGGCGCATCACGCACAAAGCCTGAAAACCCTCGAAACCCAGCGTGAGCGTGTGGAGCAATTGCTGCGTGACGAACAGCGTGAACTGTCGAACTGGCAGGCGGTGATTGGCCGGTTACCCCAGGCCGCCGGCAAGCCCGCCGCGCTGGTGACGTTGGAAGATTGCGACCGTTGGGCCGACACCTCATTGCGCTTCGAGACCTTCCTGCTGACCACGCATTATTGGGAGGGCCGTTGGCTGCTGGAAGTCATCGACGAGCTGCCGCTGATTCTCAAAAGTCGCAACAAAACCGGCCGCAAGACGTTGGAGAAAAACTGGCGCCGCTGGATGAAGCTCACGCCCTGCGTCGTGGCCACGTTTTACCGGCTGCCCGCAGAGCTGTCTTGCAAGCGCCATGACGGCAATGGCGATGTCGACGATTACGCGCTGAATTTCATCGACCTGTTGATCGTGGACGAAGCCGGCCAGGTGCTGCCCGAGGTGGCGGCGCCGTCGTTCGCCCTGGCGCGGCAAGCGCTGGTGATTGGCGACACCCAGCAGATCGAACCTATCTGGTCGGTGCCGCCGGCGGTGGATATCGGCAATCTGCTCGCCGCCGGCCTGGTGTCGCGCAGCCGCGTGGACGATGAGTACGAGGCCTTTTGTGACAGCGGACGCAGCGCTGCCAGTGGCAGCGTCATGGCGATTGCGCAGTCCACCAGCCGCTATCATTACGACCGCGACCTGGCGCGCGGCCTTTACCTGTACGAACACCGCCGGTGTTATGACTCGATCATCGATTACTGCAACGCGCTCTGCTACAAGGGCAAGCTGCAACCGCGACGCGGCGCCAAGCCCGACGGCGGCCTGCCGGGGCTGGGGTACCTGCATATCGACGGGATGTGCCAGCAGAAGCAGGGTGGCAGCCGCCATAACCTGCTGGAAGCCCAGACCATCGCCGCCTGGATCAAGGCCCATGAACAGCAACTCACCCAGCGCTACGGCAAGGCACTCTGGGAAATCCTCGGGGTGATCACACCGTTCGGCGCCCAGACGCAGGCCATTACTGAAGCGTGCAGCGCGCTGGGTATTCGTACCGGCAAAGGCGACGGCGAACTCACCGTGGGCACCGTGCATTCCTTCCAGGGCGCCGAACGGCCGGTGGTGATTTTTTCCGCAGTGTATTCCAAGCACGCCGACGGGCCTTTTATCGACCGCCGCGACAGCATGCTGAACGTGGCCGTCTCCCGCGCCAAGGACAGTTTCCTGGTGTTCGGCGATATGGACTTGTTCAGCCAGGTACCCGCCAGCAAGCCGCGCGGGAGGCTGGCGCAGTACCTGCTGAACAACCCGGAGAATGAGCTCGCATTCGATTTCCAACCCCGGGCGGATTTGCTCACGGTGCGCACCGGCTTGAGCCACCTGCATGAATTTGCCGAGCATGATCGGTTCCTGTTGCAGACGCTGGAAACCGCGCAACAGCAGGTCCAGATCGTGACGCCTTGGGTGCGGCTGCGCGGGATGCACGAAAGCGGCGCCCTCCAGGCCATGTGCGGTACCGTCCAGCGCGGGGTGCCCGTAACGGTGTATACCGACTTGCGCTTCAACACAGACATCGGCCACGGCAAGCCCGACGGTGATCCAGGCAAAATCGCCGAATTCAAGGATGCGCTTGCGACCCTCAAGCGTCACGATGTGCAAGTGCGCGTGGTCAACAAGGTGCACAGCAAACTGGTGATGGCCGATGAGCAGTTGCTGTGTGTTGGGTCGTTCAATTGGTTGAGCGCGGCGCGCTCGGGCGATTACGTGCACCATGAAACGTCCATGGTCTACCACGGGCCGGACGTCAGCAGCGAGCTGGCCATCAACCGCAGGAGCCTGGCGCAACGCCTGAGCTCAAGCCAGCCCTAGTCCCGCGCAACGCTATGCCAGCGGCCACAGGCGGTTGGCATAGCGCTACCGATCAGCAGCCCATGCGCAAAACCCTGCGACTTCCCGGTGAAAATCTTCATAATGGCGGCCATTTTGTTTAGCCCGTTATTCTGGTGTGCCCGCATGGAAATTAAGGTCAACTTTCTCGACAACCTTCGGCTTGAAGCCAAGTTCGATGATTTCACGGTGATTGCCGACCAGCCGATTCGCTACAAGGGCGACGGTTCGGCGCCGGGGCCATTCGATTACTTCCTGGCTTCGTCGGCGTTGTGCGCGGCGTACTTCGTGAAGCTGTACTGCGCCACGCGCAATATTCCCACGGACAATATTCGCCTGTCGCAGAACAACATCGTCGACCCGGAAAACCGCTACAACCAGATCTTCAAGATCCAGGTCGAGCTGCCGGCGGACATTTCCGACAAGGACCGTCAAGGCATCCTGCGTTCCATCGACCGTTGCACCGTGAAGAAAGTGGTGCAGGCCGGGCCAGAGTTCGTGATCGAGCAAGTGGACAACCTCGACGCCGACGCCCAGGCGTTGTTGATGCCGAACTCGACGTCGGAGGCGGGCACCTACATCGCCGGCAAGGACCTGCCGCTGGAGCAGACCATTGCCAATATGTCGGCGATCCTCGCGGGCCTGGGCATGAAGATCGAGATCGCCTCGTGGCGCAATATCGTGCCCAATGTCTGGTCGCTGCATGTGCGCGATGCCCACTCGCCGATGTGTTTCACCAACGGCAAGGGTGCGACCAAGGAGGGCGCGCTGGCATCGGCACTGGGCGAGTTTATCGAGCGGCTCAACTGCAACTTCTTCTACAACGACCAGTTCTGGGGCGAAGAGCTGGCCAATGCGCCGTTCGTGCATTACCCGGATGAGCGCTGGTTCCAGCCGGGCCCCAACGACGAGCTGCCGAGCGAGATCCTCGACGCTTACTGCCGCAAGGTCTACGACCGCGAAGGCGAACTGCGCGGTTCGCACCTGTTCGACACCAACTCCGGTAACGAAGCGCGGGGCATTGTCTCGCTGCCGTTCGTGCGCCAGTCCGATGGCGAAGTGGTGTATTTCCCGTCCAACCTGATCGAAAACCTCTACCTGAGCAACGGCATGAGCGCCGGCAACACCTTGGCCGAAGCCCAGGTGCAGTGCCTGTCGGAGATTTTCGAGCGGGCGGTGAAGCGCGAAATCATCGAAGGTGAATTTGCCCTGCCGGACGTACCTGCCGAGGTATTGGCCAAATACCCCGGCATCCTCGCCGGTATTGAAGGCCTGGAGGCCCAGGGCTTCCCGGTGCTGGTCAAGGATGCGTCCCTGGGCGGTGAATTCCCGGTGATGTGCGTGACCCTGATGAACCCGCGCACCGGCGGTGTCTTCGCCTCGTTCGGCGCGCACCCAAGCTTTGAAGTGGCGCTGGAGCGCAGCCTCACCGAACTGCTGCAAGGCCGCAGTTTCGAAGGCCTGAACGACTTGCCGCAGCCGACCTTCGAAGGCCAGGCGGTTACCGAGCCGAACAACTTCGTCGAGCACTTTATCGACTCCAGCGGGGTGGTGTCGTGGCGCTTTTTCAGCGCCCGATCGGACTACGAATTCGTCGAATGGGACTTCTCCGGCCACGGCGAAGACTCCAATGCCCAGGAGGCCGCAACGCTGTTCGGCATCCTGGAAGGCATGGGCAAAGAATCGTACATGGCGGTTTACCAACACCTGGGCGCCACCGCCTGCCGCATCCTGGTGCCGGACTATTCGGAAATCTACCCGGTGGACGACCTGATCTGGGACAACACCAACAAGGCACTGTTTTTCCGCGAAGACATCCTCAACCTGCACCGCCTTGATGAGGACGCGTTGCAGGCCTTGGTCGAGCGCCTGATCGAAAGCGAGCTGGACGACTACACGGATATCACCACGCTGATCGGCATCGAGTTCGACGACAACACCGCGTGGGGCCAACTGACCATCCTGGAATTGAAACTGCTGATCTTCCTGGCGTTGAAGCAGTATGAAGAGGCCAAGGAGTGCGTGGAAATGTTCCTGCAGTACAACGACAACACCGTCGAGCGTGGGCTGTTCTACCAGGCGATGAATGCGGTGCTGGAAATGGAACTGGACGACGACCTGGAACTGGCCGACTACGAAGCCAACTTCCGGCGCATGTTCGGCAATGAGCGCATGGACGCGGTGATCGGCTCGGTCGAGGGCAGTGTGCGCTTTTACGGGCTGACACCGACCAGCATGAAGCTCGAAGGGCTGGACCGGCATTTGCGCTTGATCGACAGCTACAAGAAGCTGCATGCGGCGCGGGCCAACGTCATTCTTGGCTGATGTACACCGTCAATGTGGGAGGGGGCTTGCCCCCGATAGCGGTGGGTCAGTTGCAAATAAACTGACTGACACACCGCCATCGGGAGCAAGCCCCCTCCCACAGTTTGAGCGATGTTTGAGCTGGGATGCGTGCCAGGGCCTGGGGCCAGATCTGCCCGTGCGGCCTAACATCAGCTGATTTGCACAATCAGTGTGGGAGGGGGCTTGCCCCCGATAGCAGTGGGTCAGATGTGAATAAGCCGACTGACACACCGCTATCGGGAGCCCCCTCCCAGATTTGATTGATGCCTGACTTTAGATGTGTGCCAGGGCTTGGGCCAAATCTGCGCGCAGATCTTCCACATCCTCAACCCCCACCGACAAACGCACCAACCCGTCACCAATCCCCAACTGCGCCCGCGTCGCCGCCGGGATGCTGGCGTGGGTCATGATCGCCGGGTGTTCGATCAGGCTTTCCACGCCACCCAGACTCTCGGCCAGGGCGAAGATGTTCACATTTTCCAGAAAGCGTGTGGCGCCCGCCAGGTCGCTGTTCAAGTCCACCGAAATCATCCCGCCAAACCCGTGCATCTGCCGTTTGGCCAGTTCGTGCTGCGGGTGGGATTCAAGGCCTGGGTAGTACACCCGCGCCACCTGCGGCTGCTGTTCCAGCCAGGTCGCCAGTTCCAGCGCGTTGCGGCAGTGGCGCTCCATGCGCAGGGCCAGGGTTTTCACGCCGCGCAGGGTCAGGAAGGCGTCGAAGGGGCCGGCGATGGCGCCCACCGAGTTTTGCAGAAAGCCCAGGCGTTCGGCCAATTCCGGGTTGTCGCCGACAACGGCGATGCCGCCGATCACATCCGAGTGGCCGTTCAGGTACTTGGTGGTGGAGTGCACGACGATATCGCACCCCAGCTCCAGCGGGCGCTGGATCCACGGGCTGGCGAAGGTATTGTCGGCCACACAGAGAATGCCGCGCGCACGGCACACGCGGGCAATGGCGTTGAGGTCGGTGAGGCTCAGCAGCGGGTTACTCGGGGTTTCGACCCAGACCATGCGCGTGTTGTCTTGCAGCGCCGCTTCGAAGGCCGACACGTCACTCAAGTCTACGTAGCTGAACCTGTGGCCGGCGCTGCGCTGGCGCACCTTGTCGAACAGGCGGAAGCTGCCGCCGTACAGGTCATTGCCGGAAACGATGTGCGCACCGGCATCGAGCAACTCCAGCACCGTGGAAATCGCCGCCAGCCCCGAGGCGAACGCGAAGGCCTGAGTGCCGCCTTCAAGGTCGGCCACGCAACGCTCCAGCGCAAAGCGCGTGGGGTTGTGGGAGCGCCCGTAGTCGAAGCCTTTGTGCACGCCAGGGCTGTCTTGCAGGTAGGTGGAGTTGGCATAGATCGGCGGCATCAGCGCGCCCGTGGTCGGGTCGGGGGACTGTCCGGCATGGATCACACGGGTGGCAAACGCGCTTTTATCGGGCTGACTCATGCAAGGGATCTCCGTAGATGGTTGAGCAGGTCGACGCGGGTGATCAGGCCATGGAAGCCCGAGGCGTCGGCAATGATGGCGACCAGGCCGCGATCCAGTTCCGCCTGCAGTTCGGCCAGGCTGGCGCTGGGGGCCAGGGTGTGTGGGGTGCGGGTCATGGCGCTGGCCACGCTCATGGAAAAATGCGCGGCGTCCTGATGCAGGCCCAGCAGCAGGTCGGACTCGTCGATGACCCCGGCCAGTTGCTGGCCGTCGACCAATACCGGCAGTTGCGAGACATCCGCCAGGCGCATGCGCTGGAAGGCGGTAAGCAGGGTGTCGTCGGGGCTGACGCTGATCACCCGGCCATCTTCGAAGCGGCGGGCGATCAGGTCGCGCAGGTCGCCGTAATGCTTGTACTGCAACAGCCCGGCGTCATTCATCCACTGGTCGTTGTAGACCTTGGACAGGTAGCGCGTGCCGGTGTCGCACACGAACGTCACCACGCGCTTGGGTTCGGTTTGCTCGCGGCAATAGCGCAGCGCGGCGGCGAGCAGGGTGCCGGTGGACGAGCCGCCCAGAATGCCTTCGGCCTTGAGCAGTTGGCGGGCATGGTCGAAGCTTTCTTCATCGCTGATCGAGTAGGCGTGGCGCACGCTGGACAGGTCGGCAATCGACGGAATGAAATCCTCGCCGATGCCTTCGACGGCCCAGGAACCCGGGGTTTCAAGCTGGCCGCTGCGGCTGTATTCGGCCATCACCGAACCCACCGGATCGGCCAGCACCATGGCCAGTTCGGGCTGCACGCGCTTGAAGAAACGGGTCAGGCCGGTAAGGGTGCCGGCCGAGCCGACGCCCACCACAATCGCATCGACATCATGCTGGGTCTGCGCCCAGATCTCCGGTGCGGTGCTGGTTTCATGGGCCAGCGGATTGGCCGGGTTGTTGAATTGATCGGCAAAGAACGAGCCCGGAATATCCTTGGCCAGGCGCGCCGCCACGTCCTGGTAATACTCGGGATGGCCCTTGCCCACATCCGAGCGGGTGATATGCACCTCGGCGCCCATGGCCTTGAGGTGCAGCACCTTTTCCGTGGACATCTTGTCCGGCACCACCAGCACCACCCGATAGCCCTTGGCCCGACCGACCAGCGCCAGGCCCAGGCCGGTGTTGCCGGCGGTGGCTTCGATAATGGTGCCGCCGGGGCACAGGCGGCCGTCGCGCTCGGCGGCGTCGATCATGGCCAGGCCGATACGGTCCTTGATGGAGCCGCCGGGGTTTTGCGATTCAAGCTTGAGAAACAGCGTGCAGGGGCCGGTGTCGAAGCGGCTGACCTTGACCAGCGGCGTGTTGCCAATCAGTTCAAGTACGGCGGGGCGGGAGAGGGTAGGCATGTCGTCACCTGGGTTACGGGATGGGCACAGGGTGGGGGACAGCAAATTACTGCATGGCTTGAAACATAGGCCGCTATCGCCAGGCTCGCAACCGAGCGGTCCGATGCATGACTTTTTTTGGCGCATGGGCGATGGGGAGGTGGGACAGGTGATGAGCAAATGTGGGAGCGCACGAGCCTTGGCGAGGCCGCGAAGGCGGCGGCACTGCTGGCATTCACGTTGCCTGACCTACCGCCATCGCGGCCTCGCCAAGGCTCGAGCGCTCCCACACCGTCAGTGGGCGTTGCCTCACAACTGCTCGGCGATCGCAGCCTTGTCAATCACCGACCAGACGCGAGCGAATTTACCGTCGACGCATTCATAGAACACGTTCTCGTCGAACACGACCGTCTTGCCATTGATCGGCAGCCCGAAAAACTCACCCCTGGGGCTGACCCGAAAGTTCAGCCGACTGGCGACCGTCGGCGGGTCGGCAACCAGCAACTGAATGCGGAACGCCAGGTCGGGAATCTCCCGGAAGTCCCGCTCCAGCATCGCCCGATAACCCTCCAGGCCGACCCGGCTCGCGTTGTAGGTGACATCGGCGTGAACAAAATCACCCAGGTGCTGCCAATCCTGGCGATTCAGACAATCGATATAGCTTTCGTAGAAGCTGGCGAGTTGGTCGCGGGTCATGGGCTACTCTCTTCGGTTAAACGCGCTCATCCACTGTCGTCGGAAAATGGATGTCGGCGCAAGTGCGTGACCCCTTACGCCGCGAACGCCAGCCCAACCCCAGCACCATCAGCAAACCCAGCCCTGCCATCAGCGCACCGGCCAGGGAAATGGCCGGATAGCCCAAGCCGGCGTTGATCACCGCGCCGCCCACTGCCGCGCCAATCGCGTTGCCGAAATTGAAGGCACCGATGTTCATCGCCGAGGCCAGGTTGGGCGCAGCTTTGGCGGCCTCCATCACACGCATCTGCAACGGCGGCACCAGGGCAAAGCTGGCGGCGCCCCACAGCAGGATCGACAAGGCGGCCGGCAGCGGCCATTGCATCAGCACCGAGAAAGCCAGCAGCACGGCAATCAACACCACCAACGACGTAATGAGCGTACGGTCCACCGAGCGGTCCGCAGATTTGCCGCCCCACACGTTGCCCAGGGTCAGCCCGATACCGAACAGCACGAGCATGCCAGTGACGAAGTTAGTCGATGCGTGAGTAACGTCGCGCAAAATTGGCGCGATGTAAGTGAACACCGTAAACATCGCACTGGAGCCCACCACCGTCAGCGCCAACGCCGCCAGCACCGGCCCGCGACCCAGCACGCGAATCTCCGCCATCAGGCTGCCGCCTTTGGGCGCGGGCGCATTCGGCAATGCCCACCAGAGCGCCGCCATCACCACCGCGCCGAGCCCGCTGATGCCCCAGAACGCCGTGCGCCAGCCGAAGTTCTCACCAAACCAGGTCGCCAGCGGCACGCCTCCGATGGTCGCCAGGGTCAGCCCCAGAAACATCGCCGCGACCGCACCCGCGCGCTTTTCCGGTGCTACTACACTTGCCGCCACAATCGCGCCAATGCCGAAGAACGCCCCGTGGTTCAGCGACGTCACTAGCCTGGCGATCATCAAGGTCTGGTAATTGGTCGCCAGCGCCGACAGCAAATTACCCAGGGTGAAAATCGCCATCAGCCCGATCAGCAGATAACGGCGCGGCACCCTGGCCGTCGCCAGCGTCATGATCGGCGCACCGATCAGCACGCCCATGGCGTAGGCGCTCACCAACAGCCCGGCGGCGGGAATGGATACGCCAAGATCGGCGGCAATACCGGGCAACATGCCCATGGGTGCAAACTCGGTGACCCCGATGCCAAAGGCACCGACGGACAACGCTACAAGGGGTGGATTGATACGCATGGGTGACTCCTCATCTGTGTGCCGAATGCTACAATCCAGCCTTTTCCAGCAGTAGCCCCTGGTTGGGAACTACACCTTTGCGCAGGAGGCAAAAATGGACATGGCCGGCCGCTCAGGCGAGATGGAAGTGTTCACCCTGGTCGCCGAACACGGCAGCCTGTCCGGCGCGGCGCGCGCCCTGGGGCTGACGCCATCCTCCATCAGCCGCATCATCACCCGCACCGAACAGCGCATCGGCACCCGGCTACTGCTGCGCACCACCCGCGCCATCACCTTCACCGCCGAAGGCGAAGCCTACCTGCGCGGCGCCCGGCGCATCCTCGCGGACATGGCCGAAGTCGAAGACGCCATCACCGACCAGGGCGCCCCACGCGGCCGCTTGCGAGTCAGCGCGGCACTGGCCCATGGCCGCATGACTATCGTTCCACTGGTCGCCGCCTTCAGCGCCCGCTATCCCGCCATCGTGGTCGACCTGATGCTCGGCGACGAAGTGGTGGACATCCTCGGCGGCCAGGCAGACGTGGCCATCCGCTTCGGCCCACTCCCCGACAGCCCCTTGACCGCCCGCCATATCGGCGCCACCGGCCAAGTCATCGTCGCCTCCCCGGACTACCTGGCCCGGCACGGCACCCCGGTGACGCCGCAGGACCTACTTCAGCACAACTGCCTGCGCTTCAACTTCCGCCGGGCGGCTCCCGACTGGCCGTTTCGCATGGACGGGCGGGAGTTTTCTTTAAAGGTGGCGGGAACGATTGAGGGGAACAGCGGCGAGGCATTGGCGCAATTGGCGAAGCTGGGGGCGGGGATTGCGCGAGTAGGGACGTTCAGCGTGGCGCAGGATATTGAACGCGGGGATCTGGTGCCGTTGCTGGAGGCATATAACCCGGGGGATGTGGAGCCGATTCATGCGGTGTTTGTGGGGGGCACGGCGATGCCGGCGCGGGTGAGGGCGTTTGTGGATTTTTTGCTGGAGCGGCATGAGGATTGACGATATCCCTGGCTGTATCGCTTGGCGGATAGTGGGTATATGTCGGTCAAGCCCGGGGGCTACGGTGATCATTCATGACGCCGGGACCGGCGAAGAACTGCGCAGTTTCCTGCTTCTGACGAAGGGCTTGAGTCGGCTAAAAGCGGACACCAGGAGCGTCTACGAAACCCGGAGCGATTCACGCTCGGCCCAAAGCGGCCTGTCAATAAAGGAGAATTCCCTAAAACCGCGTCCATCCGTCACATCCCCCTCCAGCCCCCACCCAACCGGCCGATAACCCTACCAATCGCGTGCCTACCCCTATCCCCCCAAATCGAGTCCACCACATGAACCCACTCTCCCGTCTAAAAAAAGCCCGGGGTGATCGTCAAGGCACCGCCACGCTCACCAGCACTGCCAACGATCTGGACGCCTCCCTCACCGCCTTACGTATCACCCCCACCCTGATCACCGGCTTTATCTCGCCGCATCTGGACATCGACGTAATCTCCACCAAGCTCACACGCCGCTTCCCCCAATCCACCATCAGCCTGTGCACCACCTCCGGCGAACTCTGCAATGCACCCAATTCGCTGTATTGCGCCACGGGCGAGCGCTGGGACCGGGTTGTATTGCAGCTGTTCGACGACAGTCTGATCGCCTCGGCCGAGGTGGTGATGGTGCCGTTGGAGTGTGAGGACATTCGCGGTGGCGGTAAGCGGTTGGGGATGCAGGAGCGGATTGCCAAGTTGGTGGCCAATATCAAGCGAGTGCAGGTACGCATGTCGATTGATCATCGCGATACGTTGGCGTATGTGGTGTTCGACGGGTTGTCGGCGTCGGAGTCGTTCTTTATGGAGGCGCTGTATGAGTCGGGGCGGTTTCCTTGTTTGTTTGTAGGGGGATCGGCCGGGGGTAAGTCGGATTTCCAGAAGACGCTGATTCATGACGGTCAGCGCAGTTATCAGAACCATGCGCAGATTGTGTTCCTGAAGACTGCGGCAAATGTGCGGTTTGGGGTGTTCAAGAGCCAGAACTTCAAACCGGCGGATTTGACCTTCAGTGTGCTGACCGCGTCGGTGGAGGACCGCACGATTGACCAGGTGATCGACAGCAACGGCAATATCAAGAGCATGGTGCAAGCGCTGTGTGATGCGTTCAGTTGCGTGCCCCAGGCGCTGGAGTCGAAGCTGGCGGACTATTCGTTTGCGATTCGGGTGGGCAGTGAGTTGTTTGTACGATCCATCGCGCGCATCGATTATGAGCAGCAGATCGTGCAGTTGTTTTGCGACGTGGCGCCGGGCGAGGAATTGGTGATGGTGCGGCGTACGCCGTTGCGTGAGGCGACGCGCCTGGACTATGAGCAGTTCCTGCGCGGCAAGGGTGGCCAGCCGGTGGCGGGGATTTTGAATGACTGCATTTTGCGCCGGCTGAACAACGGCGCCGAGCTGGGCAGCATGGCCGGCATTTTTGGTGATGTACCGTTGGCGGGTTTTTCGACCTTTGGGGAGATTTTGGGCTTGAACCTGAATCAGACGCTGACTGCGATTTTCTTCTTTCGGGTGGCCAAGGGTGCGAGTTTCAGTGATGAGTACGTGGACAATTTCATCGCTCATTACGGCGAGTTCAAGGCGTTTTTCCTACGGCGCCAGGTGAAGAAGTTGGCGGGGTTGAACCATGTGGTGGTCAAGCAGATTACCGCGTTCAAGAACAATGATTTCAGCAATACCCTCAATACCCGTGGGCTGGACCGCAATATCCTGCCGGTGTTCGAAGGCTTGGCAGACTTAGGCATGGTGTTGGCCCATGCCGAGCGTCAGCAGGAGGACATCGCCGCGCAGCTCAAGCATTACTCGGGTGAGTTGCACGCGTCGATGGATGAACTTGTGGGTACGATCAACCAGCAGAACGCCGTGTCTGCCCAGGCCGGGACAACGGTGGAAGGGCTTTCCAGCCAGGCGGATGTGGCGGTGGAAGGTGCGCGCACGCTGGCCGGGTCGAGTTTGCGTATCCAGTCGATTGTGCAGGTGATCCAGCAGATCGCCGGGCAGACCAACCTGCTGGCGCTTAACGCCGCCATTGAGGCGGCGCGCGCGGGCGACCTGGGCCGGGGTTTTGCGGTGGTGGCGGATGAAGTGCGCAAACTGGCGGAAATCACCCGTAAGAATGCGGCGGAAATCGGTGTGGATATTGACCTGCTGTCCAGTGAGATCCAGCGTGTTGCCCAGCAGATCGAAGACCAATCCACCGGCGTCGGCGCGTTGCGCGAAATGCTCGATGCACTGGGGGCGTCGAGCCGCGCGACCGAGGGTACGGCGCAACGCACTAAAACCATTGCGGATACGTTGACCGGGCTCACCCATGCGTAGGCGCAAGTCGAGTCGCCAGGGCTACAACGCTTATCCGCAATAATCGGTTGAAAAAGCATCATCAAAGCGGCTGCGGGGCGTAGCGAACGTCAGGACTGCGCCCCTGGCGGATGGCCGAAATACGCCTTATAGGCATGATTGAAGTTGGCAGGGTTGGCGTAGCCCAGACGGTGGGCAATCTGTGCCACGTGCCATTTGCGCTGGCGCAGCAGGTTGCGCGCCAGTTCCAGGCGCTGTTGGCGCACGTAATCGAGCATCGACTGGCCGTACACCCGGCTGAAGGCGCGTCTCAGGGTGGTTTCACCCACGCCCAGTTCCCGTGCCAGCGCCAGAGTGCCGGGTGGGTTCATCAGGTTGGCGTCGAGCTTGAAGCGTGCTTCGTGTGCCAGGTCCGAATGGCTGCGCAACGCGGTCTCAGGGGTGGCCGGCTGTGGCGCCAGGTGCGTCGCCAGCTCGACCAGCACGGCCAGGCTCAGGCTTTCCTGATTCAGCCGTTCCAACGTGCCCTGGTAGGGCGAGTGATAAAGGCGCTCGAACAAACGCCCGACGACACGGCAGCCGTGCAGTTCTGAAAAGTGCATGCCATCGTCGAGCAGCCTGGCCAGCGATTGCAGTGACGGGTCTTCTTCGGCCAATTCGCGCAGGTAGTCGCCGCCGATGCGCAGCCCGGCCATGCGCGCATGGCTGCCGGCAGGCATCTGGTCCATGGCTTCCATGCTTTCGCTCAAGCCCAGCACATGAGGCGCGCCGAGGGTGTATTCATTTAGCCGACCGTCTACCCGATGCTGCCATTGCCCATTCAGTACCTGCACGATGCACACGCTGTCGGGCAGCACCTTGTGGATGCGTAACGGTTCGGGGAACTGCAAATCGCAGTCGAAATATTGCAGGTGCGACCGCACAGTCTGCGCGCGGTAATGGCCGACCGCGCTGCCGATGACCTGCCGCGCGCTGGCATCGAATACACCGGCCTGGTCCAGGGCCTCTGGGTGATCGAAGCAGAAGTGGGTGTCCAGATAGGGGTTGCGGCGGTCCATTGGTAAAAGCGTCCGTCAGGGCTGGTGGGCAGCGTTGCATGATATCGACATCGGGCAGTCCGATCAGTTGTTGTGACTCACGGCCTTATTGTTGTGCGCCACGGCCGGGCCGCTTGGCACGCGCCGGAGCTTTGATTTCAATGGTTGGCTTTCAACTCTCGAGGAAGCCATAAATGTTGATGTATCGCAAGTGGGCAGCGCTGCTGGGCCTGGTTCTGGCCGTGATCGCGGGCCTCGCCCATGCTGACAATCGTCCGCAAGTCGCGGAAAAAGTGCTGGCCTATGCCGGCGAAGGCGGCGTGAAAGTCTGGACCCTGCGCATCGGTGCGCGCGGTGACAATCAGGCGCTGGTGCAGGTGGAGGGCGTGGACCATGACTGGAACATGAAGATCCAGAAAATGGCCGTGGAAAAGACCAGCAAGGACACCCGTTATTCCACCACCGTGGACGGCCAGAAATTCGTGGTGCTGGTGCTGCAACAAGGTTGGGGCGAGCTGTACCTGCCTGGCGAATCGCAGGCGCTGAACGTCGGCTATGACGAGTTCCTGTCCAGCCAAGGCAATGCACAGGCTTTCCTGACCGACTATTTGCAGGCCAACTGAGCCATGGGTCGGTTCGCGCGGTGGTCGTGGCCGCTGACGATGTTGCTGCTGCCGCTGGTACTGATGGGCTGGGCCAGTGTGCAAAGCGGGCGCGTCGATGATGTGCTGCGCGAAGCACAGGGTTTGGGCAGCGACTACGCCTGGCTGCGCGTGCGTCAGGTGCTGGCGGGGTTGGCCTACTGGCTGGCGCTCGCCGCGTTGGTGGCCGGGCCTGCGGCGTGGCTCAAGCTGAGGCTGGATGCGTGGCGCGCGCTGAAGTCCAGGGATTTTCTCTACGAACGCCTGTTCCGTTGCTGGCGTGCCTTGGGGCATTGGCTGGTGGCGTACACCGGGCTGTTGGTGGGCGCGTTGGCCCTGAGCCTGGTGTATGAACTGAGCTGGGGCTGGGACCACTTCAAGGCCGGTGGCGCGTTCATGCTGGTGGTGGCGGTGCCGCTGATTGCGGTGCTGTGGGCGGGATGTTTGTTGATCGGGCGTCTGCGCCAGCGATGGCATGCCCTGGATAGCCCGTCCTCGGCGCTTCTGGGGCAAAGGATCGGGCGTGACAAGGCCCCGGCCTTGTGGGCGTGGATTGAACAACTGGCCACAGCCACCTGCGCGCCGGTGCCCGACCATATCGTGGTGGGCATCGACCAATCGTTTTTCGTCACCAGCGTCAATGTGGCCCTGCAACCGGCCTGCGACTTGCTCTGCGGGCGTACCCTGTACCTGCCGCTGACCTACCTCTCGACCCTGAGCCAGGCCGAGACCGCGTCGATCATCGGTCATGAGCTGGGCCATTTCAGCCGCCGCGACACCGAGCGCGGCAGCCAGATCGGTGCGCAATTCAGCCTGATGTGCCTGCACTTTGCGTTTATCCGTGCCGAGGATGCCGACCCGGCGTGGATCGAGCGCCCGGCGATCTGGATGACGCAACGTTTCCTGCATTACTTTCAACTGGCGGTGCATCACTGGGGACGCGCTCAGGAATTGGTCGCGGATCGGGTGGGCGCCAATATCGGCGGTGAGCGCCTGTTCTGCCAGGCGCTGTTACGGGTGATCGCGTTGGACGGTGAAATCGCCACGCTGCTCGCCGAGCGTCACTCCAACCTGATCCAGGCGCTGGCCGACCACCTGAGCCACGCGCCGCTGCGCCTGAACGAGGCGGCGCTGGACCACGCCATCGCGCACCCTTTCGATACACACCCGCCGACGGCATTACGCCTCCAGCAACTGGGCGTAACGCTGGATGAGGCGCTGCTGGCCGAGGCCACCCGCGTGCCCACCGAGCACGACCGACACTGGTTCAGCCAACTCACCCGTACGGCGCCGCTGGCTGCCGCGCAGCCCGGATAACCGCAGATACCAAACGCTCAAGGAGAATGACCCATGACCCAACCCTTCGATCCGCTGTCGGATCTCGCCAGTTCACTCAGCCAGGAATATGCCGAATCCCGCGACGCCCAGCGCGAGCGTGCGATGGCCGAACTCGAGCAGGTTATCCAGCGCGTCCCCGAACAGACCGAATTCACCAACTCGCGCCGGTACAAGGTGCGCGGCCCGCTGTTTTTGCTGATTGCCCTGGGCTTGCTGGGGTACGCCCTGAATCGCGGGGCCACCGGCCTGGCCGTGTGTGCCGCGGTGATGGCGGTGGTGTTTGTATTGATCACTTGGCAGCACCGCAACGCCGGGCAACACGCGTTTATGCGCTTGACCCGCCGCCAGTTGTTTGTAGACACCCTGAGCGCACCGTTGAATCTGGTGGACATTGTCGACGTCTGCGCCGGTGAGGAAGGCTGGCTGACGGTGCAGAAACTGATGTTGCGGCCCGATGCGCCCCTGCCTGTTCATCGCTCCGCGCGACAACTGTTCGGCAACCAGGCCCTGGCCCTGAAAAAGCCCCAGCCGCAGATCCGCATCCAATCTGCCGGCCTGATGCATGAGGGCGTTACCCTGGATTGCGACCAGGTTGCACACATCCTCAACGCCTATTGCCAAGCCGCCCACGCGCAACGACAGCTTGATGCGCTGCGCCAGGGCACTCGGAGCGATTCCTGAGTGGTTGTACGGTGAAATCTGGGTCATGAAATCAGGGCAGACCACACTTCAGATAGTGGTGGTCTGACCCTGTTTGTATGGCCCCGCATGTATGCGATGGGCAAGGCCGATAGACAGGGCATTTCACATACGCAGCATCGATTCACCGTCCATTCCGCAGGGAGGATCGAATGTGCCATGCCATCCAATCAGCGGGCGCCCAAACGAATCTGCGTAATACCTGGCGTCGCTGGGAATTTGTACCACTCCTCCCGCATAGGCAACGAGCATCAACGTACTCGCTCGATGCTCATTCGCCTCCTGGAAAAGGTTACTGCTGGGCAGCAGAGCTGGGTTGGACGGAACTGACCACAAGGAGCGATCCTCAAAGCTTGACCGATCCAGTAGAAGAGCGAGTTCACTGTGTCCATGCTCCCGAGCCACCTCAATTGCGGACTTCCCTTTGGCGCTCTGCCTGGCAGCTGAACCACCAAGGCGAATGAGTTCAATGCATGCAGCCTCGTGCCCGAAATAAGCGGCTTGGTGCAAGAATGTCCAGCCGGAGGAGGGCGCCTGGTACAGGCTGCAAAGCCGGCCGAGCAAAGGCTCTTGCATCCACTGCGACATAACGCTGTCCCAGTCTCCATTTTTGGCCTGCTCGTAAATTTGACTTATCAGATAGTTCAGAGCGCTCATGCGTTTACGACCTATGATCGACAGTGTGGTTCTAATCGGGATCAGGTTGCGCGGGATTATCTACGGTGGAGGTAACGCTGCGACATATCAGTTTTTCATTTGTTTAAAGTCTGCCCCCTTTTTTATTGCCGATTGTTCATTACGGCAATTCTGTTGTGACTGACGGCCATGCAATAGGTATGAGCAAATAATTCTGTCCTAATAGGCTTTTACTGGTTCAAAGGCGTCTGTCTGATGATACGAAGCACTTTCATATTCCTTTTGGCTGCAGGCATTGGCTGCGTCCACGCGGCCGAGAAGGTGCCGTTGGCGCGCGAAATCAAGGACTGGATTATCGGCTGCGATAACACACGAACATGCACGGCCATCAGTGCCGTGCAGCAGCGCGATGACACTGGTTTTTCAACGTTCAGCGTACGGATCACACGTGAAGCCGGCCCGCAGGGCGCCTTGCATGTCGGGGTGTTCAGCTACACGAAACCCCTCGGCCAGCCAACACTTGATGACGAACCGCTGAAGTCTCAATTTGAGCCTGGCGAACTGAAAGAAGGCGATACACCCGAGGTGTTTGCGCTGAACGGTAAGTCAGCCCAAGCCCTGATCACAGAATTGCGCAACGGGAACTACCTGGTACTGCCGTTCAAGGAGGATAAATCGTACGCATCGCTAAGCGGGATGAGTGCGGCGCTGTTGCTGATGGACTCGGTCCAGGGGCGGGTCGGCACGCAGGACGCCCTGATCTCCAAGGGGCCGGCGCCCGCTGGCAGCGTGCCGCAAGCCGCTGCCGCTCCGCTAGCGCCAAGTTGGCAGGCACCTGCCGCGCTGACGCCGGACAAAGCAAAAGAGATCACGGATGCCGTGGTGGTCGCCACGCGCAAGGACTGGCAGGAAGATCTGAATGAAGGTATCGCGCCAAAAGCCAAAGCGTATGCCTTGAGTTCAGATCAAGCGCTAGTGATCATCGAAACCGGCTGTGGGGCCTACAACTGTTTCTACACTATTTACCAAGCGCCCCTGGACCACCCGGAGCAGGCGCGTGCAGCGCTGATCGCCGACGTGCCAAACCTGCCGGAAAGAGAGCCCCAGGGCTTCGTAGAGTTTGATCCGGCCACGGGTGAACTAAGCAGTCAGGTAAGGGCGATGAGTATGGGCAATTGTGGCACTACGCTGCGCTGGCGTTACGATGGTAAGGGTTTCACGCTGACGCATGCGGCTGAAATGATCCCGTGCATGGGGCTGGATCAGGTGTATTGGCCTGTGTTGTGGCGTACCCAGGCAAGCCGCTGATACTGTCGGATATCCCACCATGCTGATGTTCCTGATTGATCCGAGCAGTGACACATTGGTTGCTTTGGACTGGTCAGGCCGTCGAAAGGGCAATCGCTTTTTCTAAGACGGCTTGTAACATCTTCTCCGGTGATTGTGCCTTGTTGAAGACGCTCGGTGCCAATGTATCAGCGTCGTTTTCAGTCGATTGCCTGAGAAGGGCGAGCGGCCCCGAGTGTTCTAACTGCTCTTGGTAAAGACTTTTGATACTGTCCCTAAAGCCATCAGGGTATGCCGCTTTCTCGACCGCTGGAAGATCATCGAAATAGTCCATGATGCCTTTGAAGATTTCACTGTTGTCACCGCCGTTCGTGATAGTGGCGTACAACTTGGAAAAATAGGTTTCATCCTGCTTGCTAAGCTCCCCATAGGCGGCATATCGTTCGGCATCCGTATAGGTTCCTGAATCATCATAAACAATATTGCTTAGCCCGTTTCGAGCCATACCTTCAAATGGGTTTGGAAGTTTTTCCGGGGGGAGTTTAGAAAGCCCAATTGCGTAATCCAGTGACTGCTGACCTAACGCCAAACGGGCAAGGTCGTCTGTTTTGGGAAGCAGGTCCTCATTATCAAGATTCCCGCCAGCAATCCGCTGCCCGAAATTGTACATATCGCTCTGACCTTTTGCATATTGTCCTTTTAAATCCTTATTGGACATAGAGGCTTGTTTATCATCAGCGTTACTTAATGCGTACAGTGCCCGTGCAGAATCGGAGATTGTGACGGTCTCCGTCGTCTTGAGGGCGACATCCCCTGAAGGTAAATTTACAGGGTTGGACGAAGGCGGCTTCTCTTGTGTAGACACTTTTGCCTGTGTGCTTGCTTGATACGATTTAATCGAAATATCCATGGTGATACTCCATGCGCTGGAGATAGATCGAGAGCTATCTTTAGCTAAAGTGCCTATACAAATGTCGGATTATTTGATTTCAAATTCGACAGTGTAGTTATAGGGAGGCGTCGATTGAATGGCTGTGATAGTGGCATTGCAAGTAGCCATATCAGAACCAGTGCTGGTGCCCATTTTAGTCCAGCTAGGAGTTTTAGTCGTTGGATTGACTTGGTGGCTTGCTGCAAAACGACATTTCTTATTACCTGACGTATAGACGAAGCGCATTCCTGAAACCGTATCCGCCACACTGGTCAGGGCAAATGTGGTCGTTGCAGACGGCAGAATCGTACTTGGGGAGGGGGCTACACTCCCTGAAAAGTACTCGAAGGTGTAGGCGGCTGGACCGGTCGTAGAGTTCTTTACCTTGACGGTGACGATTATGCCTGCCTGGGCAGATGCAATCATAGAGGCGAATAGAGTTGCTGCCCCGAACAGTTTAGCGAATCTCATAAATATCCCTTTAATTTGATAATCACTATGACTCTTGTCCTTGCGCGTCGTCTTGTATAGAAAAGACAGCAAGACTCAACCTCTATAACGGCAGGTGACCAGAATTCTTTAAGCCAAGGGTTGCCTTTTTGACACATCGGATGAACAGCGAATTCACTACCTGCAGGAACTAACACATATCCAGCCTGCAACCCTTCAATTTCAATAGCTTGCGCAGTGGTCCTGGTTGCCGCTGCCGGCTATCACCCTAGTCACAGTACATAGGTTGAGTTATTCATTTTCGCCATTGCCTGCCGGCACCACTATGCTCTGCTCGTTTCGGTAGAAAGATGGCACTGCCGCCATCCTCCTGGCAAAGTGGGCGGGCGCGTGGGTAGCGGCCACCGTCGGCAATGAAGAGCAGGCCGCCGTCGCTCGGGCGGCGAGGGCAGATCGGGTGTTGGACCGTCTCGCCCACTTCTGGAGCAATCGCATTGAACGCTTTAAGGACATCACCTGTGAAGTACGCAATCTGCGCCACCTTGCTTCTGGCGCTGAGCGGCTGCGTGACCATGTCGGGTGAGTACACCGTGACGGCTCACGACGCATCCGGCGCTCAGATAACAAAGCTCGGGACCTTCGTTGCCCAGGGCCATAACATTTACCCCATACGCAACGCCTTCTGCCTTAACGCGCCAGGGGCGACGGTGATCATTCGCGACGCCAAAACCGGCGAGGAACTGCGCAGCGAGAGTCCTTACCACTGCCGCTAACCCTGCCAGCAAACCTTCCGCTTCACCCCAAAGGCGGGTCAGGACTATGAATTGATTCTGTTGAACGGTGGCCAGTGCCTGGTCGCGTTGCAGCGTTTGAACCCGGCTGGCCAAACTGAAAACGAGCCTGTTGAAAAGGCACAGCTTTGCGTACGCCCAGGTGCATCATATCCAGCTGGCAGGCTGGGCCAATCGCCGGAACATGCTGACGAACATAATAATTGTCGAATTCACTGCTTTCGATGAACTGGAAGCCATGGCGGGTATAAAAGCGATTGGAAGCGCTTTCTTTGAGAGCGCCCACTTTAAGAGGAAGCGCAGCTGCATCCGCCTCTTTGAAAATCTGCGTGAGAACAGCAGACCCCACCCCTGATCCTTGCGCGCTCGGCCTTACATACAAATGATCGAGCAAGAGTTCAGTGCGGTGATGTTTGACCACTACGAAACCCACCCTCTCTCCAGATACCTCGATGTAACGTGTGTAGCGAGCTTCAAAGCCGCTAAGAAACCGCTCCCGCGCACGGACCGGATCAAACCGCCCAACACGCTCCAGACTTTCGCGCATGGCCTCAATTCGAATGGCTACCAGATTATCCAAGTCGCTTTGTTGAGCGGGGACCAAAATGATGGGGGAATTTTGATTGGGTGTGACGGGCATTTGGTGTGCTCCAACTACCATCCTGGGGGCTCAGTATAGAGAGCCTGATTCTGATGAAGCGACCCGCATGGTATGTTCACGGCATAAATGGAGTAACGGCCGCCAGGAAGGAAATTGCAATGCCAGTCGACACCCACCCAATCCGCATTCTCTCGCAACGCCTTAGTATTGAGCCCTTCTGCGAGCAGGACGTTGCTGAGTCTTTCCCTTGTCTCACACCGTCTCTGACTCGCTACATGTCCTGGGAACCGCCTGCCTCGCTAGAAGAGTACGCGCAAGTCTGGGAGCAGTGGCTGCCTGCGATAGCGGATGGCAGCGACATCGTGTTCACGGTCAGGGAACTGGTGAGTGCCCGTTTTACCGGCTTGGTCGGGCTGCACCATACCGGCAGTGAAACACCGGAGTTGGGTATCTGGATCCGTGAAGATAAACACGGGCTGGGCTTTGGTGGTGAAGCGGTGCGGGCAGTTGTTCAGTGGGCTAGCAAGCGGGTGGCGGCGAAGTGCTTCATCTACCCTGTTGCGACGCAGAATCGTGCGAGTCGACGTATTGCCGAAGCTTTGGGGGGAGTCGTCATTGAGAGGCGAATGACGGAGAAATATGATTCGGTTGTGTACCAGATACCGGGGGGTTAACTCTGGGTAACAGGTTTGCCGATTGTTGTCCTTCACGAACGGCAGAAACCGGCCAAAAGCGGCCTTCCGTTGAACGCAGTTCCTTCCCCATTTGAGCACCAGCAGATCCATACAACTGTTGTCCCCTTGAAGGCTAGGCGCGTTGCTACTTTAT
This sequence comes from Pseudomonas sp. CFBP13528, assembly GCF_005233615.1. Taxonomy (NCBI): domain Bacteria; kingdom Pseudomonadati; phylum Pseudomonadota; class Gammaproteobacteria; order Pseudomonadales; family Pseudomonadaceae; genus Pseudomonas; species Pseudomonas sp. CFBP13528. Next base: position 123,370 of record NZ_QGAJ01000009.1, on the reverse strand, counting down.
CCTCAGCCCTGGCATCCTGAGTAGCCTGCGCACCGATGCCAACCAGTCGCGAGCTAAAATGCTAAACAAAGCGAAGGGCACTCTTTTATTACCAAACGCTATTATGAATAACGGAAGTTCAACCATGAATGAAGAGTGGATTCTCCAAACCAAAGAAACTCGCAGAGTATTTTGTAACGCGACATGGGTTCCTTTGAGAGCGTCTGTAGAAGACAAGAAAGGAGATTTAAAAGAGATAGGTCATGTCAGTGAGTATTTCGGTTGTGGCTCGGTTGCATTCCCTCCAGAACATCGAGTCTTTGTAGAAGAGCGCCTTGGCTGGAGCGACATAGGAATAGGGCACACGGTCGCCCCGTATGCGTACGGAGATGGATATTATGCGTCAATCGATCAATATCAATATAACGATAAAGAGCCAATAGGCTTTAACTTGGTTTACGTGCTGCCGCAACCCGTCATAGGTGGCAATAAATGGATATTGAGTCCGGATCTCATCGTTGCGCTGCGTCTCATCAAAGAAGGTGATAACTGGGTTAGACCTGAAGAAAACTTCGTCGTAGTAGCTCGCGAAACCTTCGACGCGAACGGCGAACATCGTCTTATTGAGATAAAAAGAGAGTTTCTAATTGATTATTTGGCAGCTAGAAATTTGTCACTTCGCCTATCGTATTATCGACAGAGAGTAGAAAATGTCGCCGCTTTGCAGAATAGCAATTATTCAAATTTGCAAACACGAAGCGAGGAAAGAGATAATGGCAGGTTCGAGCTAATCGTTAGGGATCTCAATGACGTGTTCGGGGGAAGCTGGGCGATGTTTCGTGCTTGGAGGACGGACGTCGATGAGGATGAAGACGCTCCGGTGATGGGGCCTGAAAATGATACGAACACAGGCCATGAAAGCTCCGATGGGCAACGTGGAGGCTATGCAGGCGTTCGAGTCGAGGGTGAGTTTTGGCGGGAGGAGTGGGTCGACCACCAATCAAAAAGCCAGCGTGTTCGTGGAGATACCGATCAGAACCTCCCTCAATTCATCGTGGAAACTGATGGAACTCGAATGCCATCACGGGCGCTTAGGAACGAGGACATCGGTCGTTGGTTATGGTTTCGGGCTAGCGTTATCACTGAGCTTCTGAATAACCGCGGCTTTAAGTTGACCTGGTACACTGGCGAAACTGGGGCTATTCAGTCCACATCAGGGTATAAAACTCACTTTGGGATCAATAGCGCTGACCTGATTACTGTCTACGCCAATGACATCGCACGCTTGGCCTCGTGGGAACAACATGTTTGGGCAGCACATAACACTGCTCCAGAAGGGAAAGTCTCAAGCGAGTTGCTAGAATCGCAGGTAAAGGCAAAACCAGCATCTACACATGCGGTTGAAGAACTATTCTTTGGAAGCATGAGGCTTCTAGAAGATGGGTTTCGGGAAAAATACAATATATCCTTATTTGCCCATGACATTAATGACACCGAGGTCGGACAACAAATATCTAGATTTTCGAGCAAGGATAGACCAACCCTACTCAGATTGGCCAAAGATATTATTCGAGTATTCTCGGACAGACTCAACGTGCGCGAATTACGCAAGCTTTCTACACACGCAGAGAAAGATAAGCTTGGTTCGAATAAATTGCTACAAAGTATCTTGGCTCAGAGTATTGGAACCGACGGCGCCCAGCGAGTGTTTGCTGAAATTGCCGGTGCTTATGACATGCGAGTGGGAGATGCGCACCCTACTGGTTCGAAGGTTACAGATGCGATCAAGCTCGCGGGCGTCAATGAAGATAATTCGCCCTTAAGACAAGGAGAGCAGCTAATTCACAACGTTGGGCGGTCGATTTGGTATACAGGAAAATACTTGTTCGGCGAGCCTGGTGGTCTAGTCGAGTAGCAGTTAAGGACGCTGGGAAGATTAATTCTTCCCCTCGGCTCGCCTGGCACTCGTCCGCGAAGCCGCTCGCCAGTTTAGCGCAGCGGCTTCGCGCGCAGCGATAGCAATGCCAACGCTGAGATGGTCGAAAGCTGCCTTTTATGATCGTCCGCTTCTGGCAGATTGTCGCCCGGCGTGAAGGGCTGCAATGGGTCGATTTTTGCCTGTTACGAGGGGCAGAAATCGGCCAATTGCGGACGCTCCGCCTGACTGCTATCACACAATACCATTCAGGCGGATGCGGCTAGCAAAATAGGGTTAATGCACATTTTTACAAATACCCTCTGCTACTCATCATCCAGCGACTACGCTCAGAGATCCTAACCTTGCTGGAGCCTCATAATGACGAATGGAATTTTTCACGTTGACTTTCGCGCAAGCACCGGTGACTACGGTGACGGTTTGGTGGTTGTGAAAGATGGCACAGTAAATGGCGGGGATCCTCACTACCTTTATCAAGGGCAAGTCCCTACAGTCTCGGGTTCGTTTGAGTCCAAATTCACTGTGAGAAAGTGGCGCGACGGGAATACAAATGTGGTTGGGGTTGACAACTACATCCTTGACGCGAAGGGTCTCGTCAACTATGAAACTGGAACTCTCGAACTTCAGGGATCTGTAGTCGGAGCCCCTCACCTGACCATCCAACTGAAAGGGAAAAAAATCCAAGCCGCCATATAGTTTTGGATATTGGGGGCTGCTGTTATTGATATTAAGGCAGCTCCTTTTTGTTATTTTGCCCTATTTGTGCAATCTACCTGAGCCATGCCGCAAGCTTCTGCTTTTGATTAATATTTCTATCGGCCCGCAACGGACGGTGGCACCACAGGCGAATCAGTCAGACGCGGCGATGGTACGGGTCCTGTGCTACCCATCACGACGGGCATTGATCGGCCAGAAGCTGCCACTCAATGGTATCTATCAAGCCAAGGGTGATTCACTAGAGCATTGCATGCATACCCTGATGGATTCCCACCTAGAGGTGCTGGCAACTGATCCCCGTACATAGCGCTCCAGCAAGTAAAGCGAGGCCAGCTATGATGTGTAGTCTGCTAGAGTGGTGAAGCCAGCACGAGGCTCTCAGGTTGAAGGGTGATACGGATGTCAAGCAAGAAAGATGAAGATAAGATCACACGGGATCACTTTGTAACTGGTCACGCTACTGAAATAGTTGAATCGCTAACATTCCACGTTGACCCTATAACTGGTATTCCCAGCATTCTAGAATTAGATCCTAGTACACTACGTAGCGAAATTTCCTACCAAAAACAAAATGGTAAGGATAAAGTGATCTACTCAACGCCGGTCATGGGGTTTTCGACATTAAACGAAAGTCATCTAGATCAGCTCAAGAAACAGTTCGATTACTTAATTGCAGTTGATACCAACACCATCGAAAAGCCCAAGCGTACACAAGGATGCAGAGTTAGCGTGTGTGCGAGCAGCGCAATTAGCCAATCTTTAGACTCTCTGCCAGCGGACGTGCAGTCACAACCAGTTGCCGCCTACTTGATTTTAGATCCTGGCCCCACCGTGAACCCAGAGCCTCTTGGATGGCATTTGAATATATCTCGTCTCACCACCATTCCAGCTTTGATCTCAAAGCGAGTGGGCGTGATTGTTGATAGTGAGTTGGGGCTACTCCCCGACATCAACGCTCGAAAGATCCCCTACTACGGCGAACACATGTTGCCCGGCAACATGACGCTGATTTACGCCTCAAGCGACAAGCCAGAGATATTTGTCAACCAGATGCTTAAACACTGTGACGCAATGGCTGAGCTTGGGATTGCCGAGTTTAGGAAGAGTGCCCCTAGCTTGCTGTCGCGCCTAAGTGGTCAGAAATACGGCACTGCCATCTGTGTCCCAATCGTCCAGAAGAAGCAAAAGTGAATAGCCCTCGGCTTACCTTCTAGGTTGCTGCGTACCGTTTTTCAAACTATACCGGTAACTGAAACGCCCCTATTCAGTAGATAGACAGAGTGACCGCTTTTGGCCGAAAGCAGTCGCCGCTTTCGTCATCGCAGAGGGTTTTGTGCTGGGGCTGGAGTCCACCAAGGTGATCAAAAAACAAATCGCCGAGTCGTTGTACGTGGCTTACGACGACGCGGCGAGTTATCTAGCTATTGAGTCGAAGTGTTAATCATCAGCCAGGGCAGGGCGCTTCGCGGTCTAGGAGTCTGGCGGTGAGGAGTACGCCCAGTTCGCTCAGTTGATGGATCGCGAGCGCGATGTCGCGGTGTTTGCCGTTGAGGTCTTCGGACAGGTCGAGCAGCAGGGTGCTGACGCTGGTGAAGGTTTCGTAGCTGTTGGTGATGAGGGTTTCGTTGCTGGCGTTGGGGGCAACGTTGAAGAGGGCACTTGAATCTGCTTTTGACATGAGTAGACATCCTGAGTGATGCCACCACCTTTCCGCTACTAAACAGTGGGTGGCAGCTGTACGCAGGTTAGTAGACCGGTGGATATCTAAAGCCGGCGCGCCCGAAGACGCCCTACGCACAGCCACCATCAAGCACAGACGCACTGTCTGACTGATGAAACTCATGCACTAATAGATACCCAAGCTCAGGCTACTAAACCCGAATCACTGAACAATTCAGCGACCGAGCCACCTTAGAGACGGCCACCCCAGCGCACAAGCCGGCGGATTCTGACGCACGCGTAGGCAATGGAGCAAGCCGCGGCGAGGGAATCGGATTTTGCCTTCAGGCGCTGCTCTGCGGTGCACTATAGGGGTCATGCACTATAGGGGTCAGACCACTATTAATCAGAAAGCCAGGGTCGGACCACACTCTATATAGTGGTGGCCTGACCCCGTTTGTACTTGCACACCCACAGCCAGAGCAGTTATTACACCCAGCCTGGCTGGAAAGTATTGGAGCGCTTTGAGGCCTGGGGAAAGAGCAATACCTTATGTCACGGCGTTTATAGTCAAGGCTGGCTTCAAATTTGTGCCGCTTTTTATAAGCAACAAAACTGTGATTTGACGTCTGCGTTTTCACACAGCCTGAGTCGATAGCTGCCACTGGCGTGCCCACGGCCCACATCAAGATCCCCAGAGACCTCAGAAGGGTCTCGCGCCCGGTCAGGAGAAGATTGACCTCAATGGAGATTCAACGGATCACGCATCTGCCGCCCCAAATCCTCGACCTGGAAAAAGCGGCAGTTGCAGAAGGCTTCAGGTTTCTCACCCGGCTGACTTCAGAATGGCAATCAGGCACCCATCGCTTTGATGCGCCTGGCGAATGCCTCATGGCGGCTTATCTGAACCAGCAGCTTGTGGGCATTGGAGGCCTGTCGGTTGATCCGTTCACCCATGACCGTACAGGAAGGCTGCGACGTGTGTATGTGGCGCCTGCGTCACGCGGGCAACAGGTTGGCCGCAGACTGGTTGGCGCATTGCTTGCCCACGCCGCAGTGCATTTTGAACGTGTGCGTCTCTACACCGACACCTCCCAGGGGAACACTTTTTACCTGCGCTGCGGATTCATTCGAATAGAAGACGCTCATGCGAGCCATATCGTGCAGGTCGCAAGCCTTTGAGTATGTTGGGCATCGGCAAGAATCGGTGACTCAGCTTTTAACAGGTTGCACTGCACGTTCAGATTCATTCGCGTATAGCTCAGGGCACCAAGGGAGCCGACCTACAGCCTCAACCCCCTTTTCAGCGCTTGGCCAGATACCGCCTTTTAAGCTTGCTGAAACGTTTCATCGAGTTTATAAATCGCACACAACTCCAAAAAAGGCTATCGCCATGACCCCACTCAAATTCGTTGTCGCCCTCAGCGCACTCTCTGCCGCCTCCCACGCCATGGCCTGGGACTACGTGCTCCTCGACACCGACAAAGCCGCCCAGAACTGGCAGGTCACCAGCCAGCAACTCGGCGTGCAAACCGACAAACCCTTCAGCGTAACCTTGCGCACCTTGCACGGCGGTCGGCAGGAGGGCGTGAGCATTGTCGACATCGATAACGGCACGATGAAGCTCTCGGTAGTGCCAACTCGCGGTATGAATGTGTTGCAGGCTTCGGTCGGCGAGGTGCGCATGGGGTGGGATTCACCGGTCAAGGAAGTGGTCAATCCTTCCTTTATCGAGCTCACTGGCCGCGGCGGGCTGGGCTGGTTGGAAGGTTTCAACGAGCTGGTCACCCGTTGCGGCTACGAATGGGTCGGTCACCCGGGCATCGACAATGGCGAATTGCTGACCCTGCATGGTCGGGCGGCGAATATCCCTGCGAACAAAGTCACCCTGCACATCGATGAAAAACCGCCGTACGCCATCACTCTGCGCGGTGAGCTGAAAGAGCAGGCGTTCAAGAAGGTCGACTTCTCCGTGGCGACCGAACTGGTCACCGAGCCCGGCAGCGTCGTGTTCGCGCTCAACGACACGCTGACCAACAACGGCGACTATCCGAAGGAATACCAGGCGCTGTATCACAGTAACTTCAGCACCCCGTTCCTGGAGCAGGGCGCGCAGTTCGCCGCGCCGGTTAAGCAGGTGTCGCCGTTCAACGACAAGGCCAAGGGCGAATTGGCCGACTGGCAAACCTACCGCGCACCCACCAAGGACTACGACGAAACGGTTTACAACGTGGTGCCCTATGCCGATGCCAAGGGCGATACCTTGACCGTGCTGCATAACAAGGCCGGCAGCCTGGGCGTGTCGGTTGGTTTCAATACGCAGACACTGCCGGTATTTTCCCTGTGGAAGAACACCGATACCCAAGGGCAGGGCTATGTCACGGGGCTGGAGCCGGGGACAAGTTTTTCCTACAACCGTCGTTATCAGCGGCCGCTGAACCTGGTGCCCACCATTGGGGCCAAGGAACACAAGCAGTTCCGCATCAGCTACAGCTTGTTGGCGGATAAGGCGGCTGTGGACAGGGCCTTGAAGCAGGTCAGCGAGATTCAGGCGGGTCGCGAGACCGAGGTGCGGCAGACGCCGTTGGTTGATTTGACCAAGGAGTAAGGCCAGCTAAAGCGCGGTCGGGCGCCTGCACTGCTCGCACACGCAGGCGCGGGGTTCACGCCCGGCGCGCGGTCAACAACACCGCCGCCGCCGCCGACAACAGCCCCGCGCAGCAACGATTGAAGAGCCGCTTGCCGCTCGGCTCGGCGAACCAGCGGCGCATGTGCAGGCCCATGTAGGCGTAGGCGCTGATGGCGATCCATTCCAGGGCCAGGAACAGTGCGCCCAACAAAGCGAATTGCGTGGTGATGGGTTGGCCGGGCACCACGAACTGCGGCAGGAAAGCGGTGAAGATCAGGATGGCTTTGGGGTTGCCTGCCGCCACCAGAAACTCCTGCCGCGCCAGGGCCCATAAGCCGACTTTTTTCGTCGCCGTTTCCGCTTCTGCCTGCGGGTCTGCACGCCACAGTTGATAGGCCAGGTAAAACAGATACGCCGCGCCGAGCAGCTTGATCGCGTAGAACAACAACTCCGATGTTTGCAGCACCACCGCCAGCCCGGCGGAGGCGAGGGCGATCATGCCGGCGAAGGCCAGCAAGCGGCCGATACCGGCGAGACATGAGGTGCGGTAGCCGTAACGGGTGGCGTTGCTCACCGACAGCAGGTTGTTGGGGCCGGGTGCCATGTTGAGGGCGAAACAGGCGGGCAGGAAGAGGGCGAGGGTGGCGAGGTCCATGGCGGCTCCGGAGTGGGTCGGGCGGGAGTGTCGAGAATAAGGGTTGTTGGGGCGGTGCGGCAATCCGTGCGCCGAAAGCGGGCGTTATCCAGCGGTATTACCCCTAGCGAAACTTAATTTCGTCATAGGGTCGCGTGCATAGTCAGACGACGGCAAGATGGAGCAAACCCATGATCCGCAGAGCGTTACCTGCCGACGCCAAGGCTGTCGCCCAGGTGCATATCAGCAGTTGGCAAGACGCGTATCGCGATCTGATGCCTGCCCATTACTTGAGCGCGCTGAATACAACGCTGGCTCAACGGGAAACGCATTGGCGCCGCTTGATTGCATCGGGCGAGTCGAACGTCTGGGTTGCGGAGTTGGACCAGCAGATTGTCGGTTGGATATCGGTCGGCGCCAGCCGCGATGACGATGCCGTTGGTGCAGATGCCGGTGAGGTCATGGCGCTCTATGTGTTGGCCCGGTATTGGCAAACAGGCGTCGGGCTGGCCCTGTGGCGCGCGGGCCTGCGGGATCTGATGGCGCAAGGATATGAGCGTTTGACGCTGTGGGTCCTGGCAGGTAATGAAAGGGCTATCCGATTTTATCGCAAGGCAGGATGTGTTGAGCAAACCGGAACAGAGCGCACGCTTGAGAGGGGCGGTGTCACCCTGGTGGAGGTGAGGTATGGGTTGACGATAATCCGAGTGACTCAGCCATGCTTCCTTTGAAAATAAACTGATAGCCCACAATATAAGAACCCACTGTGTTTGCCCGGGCAGTCACCCATACGGCATCCATGCCGCGCTGCCGTTGTTTGTCTAAATCCGATGGGTTTGTACAGAGTTCAGTCCAGCGTCCGGTGTTTATATCCTTGATGCGCAAGCCCGCCTCGCAACGGCTGAATTTGCCAGCGGCGGGCCCTGGGTAAGTGATTTCATACGCCGATTCGTAGTGGATGACGTCCCCGGGCAATAGGTAAACGCAGACGGCGTAAATATTGAAGGAACACGCAAAACCCAAGCAAAATCCGCCAAAAAAAGGGTCTACGGCCCGTGCTGATGTCTGTTGAGCGGGCCGAGAGTAGAACGCCTTTGCTGCAAAGATCAGTCCTACGACACATCCGGCTGTTATATAAGTGGTCCATTCAGGGATTGACGCCATTAGAACCGTGCGCATGCCAATGCGCGCGGCCCACAGCATGTAAAGTATCCAGGCACCAAACAGTGAACATATGATCGCCAGGAGCGCTGCTTTTTTTAACCTGTTCTCCTGTAAAAAATCCTTCAATTTTTGCGTGCTCTGTTTGTTCTAATCATGAGGATGGCGCTGAGATTGCCCATCATACAGATGCGCTTCCAATGCCCGCGCCTGTGGGGTCACCTTCCTGCAATCGGGCGTGGCTGGGCTTATGTTTCCGAATCGCTGGTGCCGGAAGTTGTCTAGCCTTTGACCTCGTCCGCTTCAGTCGACTTAATCTTCTCCAGATTCGACAGTGCGACCTCTTTGAATCGTGATGAAAGGCGGCGTAATCGCTTATGCATAATGATCGAATACACGCATGTAACGGAGCAGATGACCGTTATGACGGTTTGGTACTCAGGGGGCGCATAAAAAAATGCGGTGACGGCTCCTGCAAAAGCGTTGAGGGCGGCGCCACGGGCAATTCGGTCTCTGCTGACATAGGCCTCCATTGTCCTGACGGCATCTGGAACTGAACGCGCTAGAATTGCCGAGCTTCGTTCATAGGAGTCTTTCTTCGGCGTCCCGGCAATAGCAAAATATATTGAAGCGAGCTTAGTTCGAACGCCTTCGGCGATAGTCAGCTTTTCATCCAGTAGGCTGAATATTTCTCCACTTCTTCTTATGAGATAGGAGGACGTGGTGTCGATGTAAATGCCCAAAATGTACGTGATGGGCAGGTAAATGATAATAAAAACCTCTTTGTAATCATTTATTCTATCGAGTGGCAGCGGATAGTAATGATGGAATATCGCGGTCAGCCACGCTGAGGCGACTACGCCGGAAATAAGATATTCGATCAGGGCTACGGCAAATTGCATTTATTTCTCCGGTAGAGCGTATTCGAGCGCCAATGTGGTTAGGTGTTGGGACGCGTGCGCGCCGAGCGCTCACCTATATCCCTGTTGCGTTAGTAACTTGAATGGGGTGGCGTGGATGTCCTCGTAATCTTCTCGCTGGATGAGGATTTCGTTTTTCTTTCTGATCTGCTGGATTTTTTTCATTACGTTTCGGTGCGCTGACAAAAACATCGATTCGTTACCGAAGTAGGGCACAGAGAGAAGTTGTCTTTTCTTCTTGGCAGTGGGCAAAAGCATCTGCTCGTAGCATGGGCGGTACTGCTCGTCACAGCGGGCAAGCCAGCCGGCGTGCAGGCGCGCGGCGGGAAATTTGTCCTCGGTCATTGCGAGATTCGTGACAGAGTCAATTGTCCCCCACGTGGCGTCTTGCTGGTTTCTCTGTACTTTTACAGAGTCGTAAGCGATTCCGTGATGCGTTTCATAGTTGCAATAATCGTTGTAGACCCGTCTGATAACCTCATAAAATCTTTCGTCTTTAGTGGCAAATAAAGAACTCAGCAGTTGTGAAAATCTGGAGCCGTCGTGGGCTGCATACGTGAAGTGTGTATCTTTGCTGAACGTAAAATAACTGAATAGAAAATAGTCGCCAGGCTTGATGCCACATTCTTTTAATGCAATAAACGGATGGTCGGCCAAATAAAGCTTGCGTTCGCCCTCGGCGTTGAAGCGGCCGGCACGGACTTGCCCGGCGTTGGATGTTGGGGGGAAGAAGTCATCGACCATTAGAGGAGTTGATGACAGCTTGTCAAGTTTTTCTTCGCTGAGTTTTCGAACTCTTGAAAAGACCGAGCCTTTGCAGTAAGTGCGCGATACGATCTCAAACTCCGCAAAGCTGAAGCTGGCGGGTGATGAGTCTGGCATGAGAAATTTTCGGATCGCCGTGCAATATCCTTCAACCCCTCGGCAGGGATCAAACTTGTCGAAATTGGGTATAGGAGACGCGTAGAAGCGACGCGCGAAAGGCGGCTCTATTTTCATACTTAAATTCCTTTTAAATTATCGAACCTGCTGGCCCAGAGCACAGTCACCACGCCCGTTGTAGTCAGGCGGGTGCATTATGTCTTACTGCGTCTGCCCGCCGCAAAGTGTCTCTGCCAGCGTCAGGGATAATCGACTTCAGGCAACGCCGGGCTCCTGCCTATCAAGCGGCACTCTCACCCGAAACACCGTGCCCTGTTCCGTGTCGGAGCTGACCTCAATCGACCCACCATGGGAGGCGACGATTTCCGAGGCGATGAACAGCCCCAGGCCCAGGCCCTCCGTGGGGCCGTGGTTGATTGCGGTACGCTGGGAAAAACGGCCCATGGGGTTGAATATGAACGGGAGCGCATCCTCGGGTATCGCTTCACCGCTGTTGTGCACGGTGAATACCGCGAAATCCTCTTGTATGCCCAGCTCGACCTGGATAGGCCGTGTGGTGTCGCCATGCTGCACCGCGTTACTGATGATGTTTGAAAACACCTGCTCCATCCGCCCGCCGTCAAACTTGCCTGACACGCTTGTGTTCGCGTTGAACGTCACGATGGCTTCGGGATGAAACGCGCGAATTTCCTCGATCACCCGCTGACACAGCGGCGAGAGGTTTATATCGGCGGTTTTGACCGGGATGCCCGGCCCCATCTGGCAGCGTGTCAGGTCAAGCAGGTCGCCGACGATCTGGCTCGCTCGGCGCACGCTGGTGTAGACCTGATTGGCGATCTTGGTCGCCCGGGCTCCGGCGTCCTGGGAGCGTCGCAGCACGTCGGCACCCAGCAGGATTGCGCCGAGTGGGGTGCGCAGATCGTGGCCGAGGATGCCCAGGAACATATTGCGCGAGGCCTCGACCGCTCGTGAATAGCTGGCAATCGATTCGGCCAGGGCCTGGTCAATGGCCTCGTGGAATCGGGTCATGTCGTCGACGTTGATCGGTGTGCCGTCCTTGACCTGGCGCATCCACTGGCTGACCACACTGGTGCGCAGCGCGCGGTATTCCGAGACCATCTGATCGATCGTGAACCCGGCCATCAGCCGCGTCATTGCATGGGTTTCCGCCGCGGTTTCCTGATCATCCGCCGGGGCCAGGCCCTGGGCCTTGTCGATTTGCTCCTGGCGGGTCTGCTTGGTGCGCAGGTCGCTGACGATGGCCAGCAACATCTGCTCGGCATGATCGCGCAGCGCGACGCTGTCGAGTGCCTCGCCCGGGGTGTCGAGGGTTCTGGCAAAATCTTCCCAGGCCTGCAGAATCGGCTCGAGGTTTTCCAGAATGAAGTCGGGCAGGCGCATGTCTGTAATCCTGATGGGAGGCGGGCAGAAAAGCGAGGCTGCACAGATGAAGGGGCAATGCCCGGCAGTGTAGGAGGTTGTTCGTCGCTTTTAAAGCCCGGCCGCTAGCGTGAGGCCGCTGATCCCATCGGTGCACAGACAGCATTCATGGGGCTGACGCTACAGCCCCAATGTCAGCGACCGCAGCCTTTGTTCCACCACGCTGTCGAAATGGCTTGCCAGCTGCTCGCAGCGCTCCGGGGTGAGCCCTTCACAGCAGGTTATTCCCAACACAAAGCCCTGGGCCTTGGCACCGCCTTTGACGGCAAGAATCATCGACCCCGCCAGCTCGATCTCACGCAGAATTCTGTCAGCCTGTCGCTTTATAGGGCCGGGCAAGTCGTTCAAGGCTTCTTTCATGGCCGTTCTCCGCAGGCATTCACTACACACAAGGCAACAGAGGCACTGTCGGCCTCTTGAAAGCATCGACCGAAGGATGGTGCGAGAGTTTCGTCGTGCGCGATCGGGAGGCGATGATCTGCAGTGCAAAGCCAAACCTGCCCAACCTTTCAATGTTCTGTAGGAGCGCTCGAGCCCCGGCGAGGCTGCGATGGCGGTGGGTCAAGCGATGAAGAGGTCGACCTTGCGGCCGACCCACGACTGTTCGTACACCCTTGAATCAGGGATGAAACCTGCGCCCCAGCGCATCCAGGCGTACGGCGATCGGTGGCAGGCGTTCGCTGCTGCGGGCCAGGGTTTCCACGTCGTCGGCGGTGTTTTGCGCGATGTGCTGCACCGATTGCAGGCGCTCGACAATTTCCAGGTTCGCCGAGCTTTGCTCGCGGGTGGTGGTGACGATGCGGCCATTGAGTTGGTCGATATGCGCAATGTCTTCGCCCACTGCGCGCAGCATATCGACGGCCACTTGGCTGTCTTCCACGCAACGCTCCACACCCTGGCGGCTGTCGTGCATGGCTTCGACGGCCTGGCGGCTGCCTTGCTGCAAGCCTTCGATGATGGTCTTGATTTCCTGGGTGGAGAGGGCGGTGCGCTGGGCCAGGCTACGCACTTCGTCGGCGACCACGGCAAAGCCACGGCCTTGCTCGCCGGCGCGGGCGGCTTCGATGGCGGCATTGAGGGCAAGCAGGTTGGTCTGGTTGGCGATGCTGCTGATCACCTCCAGCACCGAACCGATTTGCTCCGCCTGCACGGCCAGCGATTGCACGGTCGATTGCGTGCCATTGATGCGCGAGGCCAGTTGCGTGATTTCATGCTGGGCGCGCCCCACGCTTTGCTGACCGCGTTCAATCTGCTGGCTGGCTTGGCCGGCGTGCTCCACGGCCTGTTCGACGTGCACAGTGATGTGGCCCGTGGCGTCTTCCATGCGCTGCATCGAGCCGGTCATTTCATTGATTTGCGCCAGTTGATGCCGCGCGCCTTGTTCCAGGGTGCCGCTGGCCGTGGCCAGTTCCTGGCCGAGTTGGCCCAGGCCATGGGAGTCGCGTGCGACGCCGTCGATCAGGTGAGTGAGTTGCTGCAGGAAATGGTCGAAGCGCTTGGCGAGGGACACATGCTCCTTGTCTTCACCCTTGGCCGTGTCTTCGGTGAACTGCGAGGTGACGGCGAGCATTTTTTCCAGCATTTCCTGACTTTCGACCGCTTCGGCGTGGCTATGCACGGCGAGGTAGAGCAGGGCGACGGTTTCCATCACCACATAGAAGGCGTGGACGAAGATCATCGTCCAGCCGCCATGATGCGCCATCACAAACACCGGCCAGCCTTGATGCTGCAGGGCATGGAACACCAGGTGATGCACGGCGATGGTCAGCGCCGCCACCAGGATCGGCAGCCAGTCACGGTAGAACGTCAATACCGCGAGCAGCGCGAAGATACCAAAGTGCGCTTCGATGACACCCTGCGCCTGGTTGATGTGCAAGGCGGCCATCACCATCAGGCCGGCACCGAGTGCGCAGCGCATCGCACGGGTGCCGCCAATGGCGCGATACAGCGCGGTCAGCACCACGCCGGTGCCGCCACCGACGATCACCGCCTGGGTGAAGGTGTCATGCCAGAACCCCAGGCCGAGGGAGAACAGGAACATCAGCCAGATCAACGCCAGCATGATGCGGTCGGCCTTGCGGTAGTGCTCCAGAAAGCGTGTGCGGAGGGGCATTGGCGTTTACTCCATGTGATTTAGCCAGGAATCAAGCACGCGGCGTGCCACGCGCGGAGCCGGTAAAGAGCCAGGCAGGTGCGGCGATAAGATCCGGCAAATCGGTTATCGGCACGTCGCAGGGAGACTTTAAGAACGGCTGCCCGGGCGGGCAGCCGAGGTTGCAATGACGATCAGAAGCTGTACTTGGCCGTCAGCATCATGTTGCGCGGGCTGCCGTAGGAGTCGCCGCCGTAGCTGACGTCCTCGGAGATGGACTGGTAGTAGTGCCGATCAAAGATATTGTTGGCGTTGAGCTGCAGATCCAGGTGCTGGTTGACCCGGTACCCGGCCATCAGGTCGGTGACGGCGTAGCCGCCTTGCTTGAGCCGATAGGTGCTGCCGTCCGCCAGCTGGATGTCGTTGTACATACGGCTCTGCCAGGAGACGTTGCCGCCCACCCGGAGTTTCTCCAGCGGGCCCTGGAAGTTGTAGCGGGTGGTGACCTTGAACAAGTGTTCCGGGGTGTCGGTATCGAACTGCTTGTTGACCTTCTGCGGATTGGCGTCGTCCCTGATAGTGTGGGTGCGCGCGTAGGTGTAGCCACCGCCGACCTGCCAGTTATCGGTCAAGGCGCCCTGCAGTTCGAAGTCGATGCCCTGACTGCGGATCTCCCCCGAGGCTTGATAGCAGGCCGCCTGCGGGCAGTCCGGCACAACGATCTGCACGGCACGGTTTTCCTGGTCGACACGGAACAGCGCCACGCTTGCATTCAGTGCGCCGCCCAGGTATTCGCCCTTGATGCCCACTTCATAGTTTTTGCCGACGATGGGCTTGAGCGGCGTCGCGCCGGTGCTCTTTTCTTTTTGCGGCGTGAAGATGTCGCTGTAGCTGGCATACACCGAGTGCTGGTCGTCCAGCTCGTAGATCAGGCCTGCGTAGCGGGTGAGGTTGCGGGTGACCTTATAGTCGCCGTCGCCATCGCGGTTGTCATAGTCGTACCAGTCCAGGCGCCCGCCGAGGATCAGCTTGAGCGGGTCGGCCAGGCTCAGGCGTGTGGTGACGTAGACACCGTCCTGGGTGGTGACGTCACGCTGGTTGGTGGTGCGGGTGAAGTTCGGCTTGCCGGCATTGATCGGCCAATCCAGACGGTACGGGCTGTAACCGTGGGTGGTCATGTCGTAGATGCGTTTGCTGGCGCCCACCACCAGCTCATGGGTGCGCCCGAACGCCTGGAACGGGCCGCTGGCAAAGGCGTCGAGCCCGGCCTGGTTCTCATCGAAGGCGGCCTGGTACACCGTGCGCGCCAAGGTATTTTCGACCCAGCGCGACTGGTAGGAGCCGGAGAACAGCGCGTTTTGTTCGGCGTAATTGGCATTGACCTGCAGTTTCCAGTCGTTGGCCAGTTGCTGGCGCAATTCGACGAAAACCGTGTTGATCTCCTGGTCCTTGTTCTCCCAGTCGGTGCCGGGATTGTAGGAACGCGACAGGCCAAGGTGATGGCCGTCCAGGCCGACCATCGACGAGCCCCAGAAGTAGTTGGTCTTGTCTTTCTGGTTGGAGTAGCCGAGGGTCAGGCTCGTGTCCTCGCTCAGGTCGGCTTCGGTCACGGCATAGAACAGACCATGATCCTGCTCGGCCTTGTCGATGAAACTGTTGGCGTCGCGGTAGGAGGTGACCACTCGGCCGCGCCAGGTGCCGCTGTCATTGAGGGGGCTGGAGGCGTCGAGTTCGCCACGGTAGTCGTCCCAACTGCCGGCGGCACCGGTCAGGGTGACTTTCTGCTCGTCCAGGGGCCGCTTGCGAATCAGGTTGATGGCCGCTGATGGGTTGCCGGCGCCGGTGACCAGCCCGGTAGCGCCGCGTACCACCTCGACGCGATCGAACATTGCCAGGTTCGGTTGAGCCCCTACGTCGACGCCGTTATAGCCACTGGGAATGCCGTCGTACATGAGGTTGTCGACGTTGAAACCGCGCGCAGTGTAGGCCTGCCGGCCGGGGCCGTTGGAGTAGTTGAGGAACAATCCCGGCGTGGCATTGACCACATCGTTGATGCTGGTCATCGCCTGGTCATCCATGCGCTGACGGGTAATCACGGTGACGGCCTGCGGCGTTTCGCGCAGGGTCAGCGGCAGCTTGGTCGCGGTGCTCATCGAACCGGTGGTGTACGACTGGCTGCCTTCGGTGGTTTCGCCAAGCTGTTGGCCGGAAACCTCTGTGGCGCCCAGTTCTATGGTGGCGGGCTGAGTGGCGACGTCGGCGGCGAAGGCCGCGTGGGAGGTGGTCAGACAGATGGCCATCGCTATCAAGCTGGGTGAAAACCCTTTATCGCCGTGGTGGTGCACAGACATGAATGTAACTCTCCCGGAATGCCGTCCGTGGCGAATAATAAGGCTGTTGATAATTATTCGCGGCAGTGTGGCAGATCAGGTCTGTGGGAAAAAGCCCAATGAATGAATCAGTTAACGAATTTTTCACACGTGGGGAGGGCCAGTGCGTTTTGCTGCCTGTGCCTGGATGAATACGATTTCGTAAGGCTCACGCATGCGCTCCAGCAACACCTGGGCGAGCATCGGCGCCAGGCCGATCGCGGGGTCCCCCGTGAGCTGGCTGGCATAGGCATGCAAGGCGTGGAGTTTGTGCGCGACGCTCCAAGTGTCCAGGCACAACTTGCGCGCACGCTGCCACGGCATCACCGAGCCTTCGCGTGCGGGCCAGTGCCAGGCCCACATTGGCAGTTCATACAATTGCGCGCCCACCCGATTGCATGCCTCGGCGCTGGCACGGCCGACGGCTTCGTGATCATCGTTGCCGTCATGGCGCCACGTGGTAAACACCACATCACCTGGCGTCAGGTATCGGGCGATGAACTGGCTTATCCGTTGCCCGTGGTTGGCCAGGGCGTTGTCGCAAAACCCGCCACGAATCCATTTCAGGCTGTGCAACGGCATACCCAGGCGGCGCAGGGCCTCGGCGCTTTCCTGGGGGCGAATCACACTCAAGCGACCGGCCGACCAGACCCGCGAGCCGGGGTGGCTGGCGCTGCCATCGGTGACGGAGATCAGTTTCAAGGGGTGTTGGCGCGTGCTGAGCATTTGCAGCAGGCCCCCGCAGATGAGCACTTCATCGCCCGGGTGCGGCGCGATCACCACCACGCGAGCACCCGGCGGTATGAGGCTGGACAAACTGATGACGGGGATCTGCGCCAACTGTGGCGCGCTGTTCCAGATTTGCGCGGGGCCGCGACGGCCCTCGCTTAACGAGGCAGTTCTCATGGGGAATTACATCCTTGTCGGTTGACGCTCTTGTGCTCACCCCACGCTCCGGCTGCGGTGAGTGCGCGGCGCTCCGATCCTGGAGCGCTGTGCGAGACGTTATGAGCATAGACAAGGACGAATGGGCGCAGCGTCGTATTTTTACGAAACCTGCAGCAGGCCCTTCAAGTAGTCACCAAAACCACCCTGGGCGCGGCAATCCAGGCGCGCGCTGGTGATCACCTGGGGCGAATGGCTCCAGGCGATGGACGCGCCGCAACGCTCCAGATTGCGCACCAATTGCACATCCTCATGGCAGGCCACTGGTTCAAAGCCACCCGCCTGTAAATACGCGCTGGCGCTGACGCCCAAGTTGGCGCCGTGGACATGCCGATGCCCGTCGCGGGCTTCGTAAGCCTGGTGATAGCGCATCTGCGCCGCCGCGTCGAAGCCCTCGCTCCAGGCGTCTACGGTCACGGTGCCACATACGGCGTCGCAGCCCAGCGCCAATTGCGCCACCAGCCAGTCCGGGGCAACGCGGCTGTCGGCGTCCGTACAAGCGATCCAGCGCGCGCCCTGATTCAGCAGATGCCGCGCCCCCGCACCGCGGGCATGCCCGACATTACGTGCCTGCACCGGCAGGCTGTGCACCCCGTGCGCTTGGGCAATCGTCGCACTGGCGTCGCTGCAACTGTCGAGGACGACCAGGATGTGCACCGCTTCACCCTGCAATCCCGGATGGTTGGCGGCGATTGACGCAGCGTTCAGGCATTCGCCCAATAACGCTTCTTCGTTATGCACCGGAATCAGGATGCCGATCATCGCAGGCCCTCAAGACGTGCCACCGAGGTGCCATCTCGGCCCCACAGGTCGAGCAGGAAATCGTCTTCATGGTGGCGTACCACCGCGTGCAGCCCCAGTCGTTGCTCAAGCAGCGCGTGCACCTGTTCGGCGGTCTGCGGGCACCCTTCGATGGGCGGTCGCCAATGGCAGGCCAGTAGTTGGCCGCCCTGCGCTAGGGCGGCGAGGCAGCGCTCGGCCAGGCGCTCAAGATCAGCGGCGTCCAGGTAGTAACAGAATTCGCTCAATACGATGAGCTCGAATTGCCCCGATGGCCACTGTTCGGGCAAACAGCGCTGCTCTATCTGCACGTTGGAAAACCCGGCCAGCCGCTTGCTGGCCAGCGCCACCGCAGCGCTCGCCGTATCGCAGCACAGCAAGCGATCACAACGCGCCGCCAGCTCGGCGCTCAACTCGCCATTGGCGCAGCCGGGTTCGAACACCGAGGTGTAGCGCGCCCGGGTCAGGATGGCCAGGGTCAATGCGCGTTTGCGTTGCTCGTACCAGCGTTGACGAAACGCCCACGGGTCGTCGTTGCCGGCGAACATCCGGTCGAAATAAGGGGTCGTCACGCTCACACGAACACCACTTCAAAAGGTTGCAGCAAACGCTCCACTATATAGGGCGCCAATACAGGCGGCAGACCGGCCTGCGGGTCGCCCTCCAGCTGGCTGGCGAAGGCGTGGATGGCATGGCGTTTGCGCGCCACCCTTTCGGGCGTCAAAGGGATCTTGCGCGCACGGTCCCAAGGCACCATGCCATCTTCAGCGGTCGCCCAGTGCCAGGTCCACACAGGCAGTTCGTACAACGTAGCGCCCACTGCCTGGGCGGCTTTCGCGCTGGCGCGGCCGACGGCCTCATGGTCGCAATGCCCGTCTTCACGCCAGGTGGCGAACACCACATCGTCGGGCTTGAGGTAGCGCTGGATGAAAGCGGCGAGCTCTTCTTCACGCTCGGCAACTTTACTGTCGGTAAACCCGGCGCGCAGCCACTTCAAACTGTGCAGCGGCAAGCCCAGGCGGTGCAACGCCTGGGCCGATTCCTGGGGCCGTACCACGCTCAGACGTTGCACCGGCCACCGTTTGGAGCCCGGATGGCTGGCGCTGCCGTCGGTGACCGAGATCAGTTGAATGGGCCGGCCCAGTTCGGCCAGACCTTGCAGCAAACCGCCGCAGCCGAGCACTTCATCGTCCGGATGCGGCGCAATGATGACTGCGCGCCGCCCCTCGGGCACCAGTTGTTCAACGCTGATATGCGGCAATTCAGCCAGGCGCGACGAAGTTTGCCAGTAATGCAGTGACGTACCCTGGCCGACAATCGGGTTGGGTTTCATAACTGCCACCTCCCTGACGGTTCGCCGGCGACCTGTTCGCCCAGGGCGGCCAGGTCGCGTTCGGCGTGACTTTGACGCACATACACCGGCAAGTCCGCCATCAATTGGGCGAAGTGCGGGTCCTTGCAGTAAGGCCCCGCACCGACGGCACGCCCGACATGATGGATCACCTGCTCGACGGTTTCCTCGACGCACGCGCGCACCTGCTGGGCCAGTAGCCGGGCATCGGCGGTCGGTGCCTGGTCGACCTGCTCGGCACTGGCGCGCAGCACGCAGGCCGCGCTGTTGAGTGCGCTGTCCACCGCGCCGAGGTGGGCCAGGGCATGGGGCTCAGGGTGCTTGCCGCACTGCTCGCGCAACACTTCGGCCAGGCGCTGCGCCGCGCCATACCAGCACGCCGCAATGCCGATGCCGCCGTGCCAGAAGCCCGGGCGGGCCAGGTAGTCGCCTGGCCCGCCAACCGCAAGCCCCGGGGCCTCATCGAAGACGATCTCGACACTGCCAGTAGCCGCCATGCCTACCGCATCCCAGCCTTCATCCGTCACCGTGACGCCGGGCTGGTCCATCGCCACGGCAACCAGTTGCTGGCGATCTTCTTCATCCCACGCGGTCAACAACCCGTGCGAGACAACGGAGGCCCCTGAGCACCAGGCTTTACGCCCGTCGACAATCAGCCGTTGGCCATCGCGCCGCACGCGCGCCCTGGCGCTCGGCGGCTCGGCGGCCCACATCCCCCAGATGCTGCCCAACGGCGGCAGCGGGCTGTCGAGCTCGGCAATGATCGCCAGGGCGTCGGTGTGGCCCTCGAACAGCTTGCACAAGCGCAGGTCATGTCCGGCGACCTGCGCCAGCCCGCTGTAGCGCTCCAGCGTCTGGCCGCTGCCGGGCAAGGGCAGTTGGTCCAGGCCTTCTTCCTGAAGGTCCCTTAAGGCATTACCCAGGGCTTGCGTATTCGCATAGCCCCGGTAGCCGGAAAGGAATCCGTGCAACGCCATTTCACACCTCGTCGTCGTGATGCAGCTCAAACAGAAGCAGCGAGCGGCCGGTTGCAGCGTACTCGTGCTCAAACTCAAAACGCTCCTGGCCACGGACTGCCGGGTCATTGGTATCGAGCAGGCAATTCCAGTACTCGCCCTGGGGCACCGGTGGCAGGCGGAAATTGACCATGTCGTGATGGGCGTTGACCACCAGCAGCAACGTCGCGTCGGCGCCGGCACGTCGAATCCCGGTCTCCTGGGCGCGACCATCCATCAGCATGCCCAGGCAACGACCATGGCTGTCTTCCCACTGCTCGGTGGTCATTTCATTGCCATCCGGGGCCAGCCAGGTGACGTCTTTTACGCCGATATCTTCGTTATAGTCGCCGACCAGGAAGCGCCCACGGCGCAGGATCGGGTACGCCAGGCGCAACTTGATCAGGCGCTTGACGAACTTGAGCAGCGCCTTGCCGTCGTCGTCCAGTTCCCAGTTGACCCAACCGATCTCACTGTCCTGGCAATAAGCATTGTTGTTGCCATGCTGGGTGCGGGCGAATTCATCGCCGGCCACGATCATCGGCGTGCCTTGGGCCAGCAGCAGGGTGGCGAAGAAGTTGCGCATCTGGCGCAGACGCAACGCGTTGATTTCCGGATCTTCGGTAGGGCCTTCGACACCATGGTTCCACGACAGGTTGTTATTGCTGCCGTCCTGGTTGTTCTCGTCGTTGGCTTCGTTGTGCTTGTCGTTGTAGGACACCAGGTCATGCAGGGTGAACCCGTCATGGGCGGTGATGAAGTTCACCGAGCTGTAAGGTCGGCGCCCACGGTGGTTGAACATTTCGCCCGAGGCGGTCATGCGCCCGGCGAAGTCCGCCAACTGGCCGTCATCGCCTTTCCAGAAGGCGCGCACGGTGTCGCGGAAACGGTCGTTCCATTCCGCCCAGCCCGGTGGGAAATTGCCCACCTGATAGCCGCCCGGTCCGCAGTCCCAGGGTTCGGCGATGAGTTTGAGCTGACGCAGGATAGGGTCCTGGCGGCACGCCACGAGGAAGCTGTGACGTTCGTCAAAGCCGTCGCGATAGCGTCCGAGGATGGTCGCCAGGTCAAAGCGGAAACCATCAACGTGCATCTCGGTCGCCCAGTAACGCAGGGAGTCGGTGACCATCTGCAGTACGCACGGGTGACTCAGGTCCAGGGTGTTGCCCGTGCCGGAATCATTGATGTAGAAGCGCTTTTCGTCGGGCATCAGGCGGTAGTACGAGGCGTTGTCGATGCCGCGCATGGACAGGGTAGGGCCGCGCTCGTTGCCTTCGGCGGTGTGGTTGTAGACCACGTCGAGGATCACCTCGAGCTTCTGCTCATGCAGGTGCGCGACCATCTCCTTGAACTCGGCGATCTTGCCGCTGGCCAGGTAGCGCGGGTCGGGCGCAAAAAACGCAATGCTGTTGTAGCCCCAGTAGTTGGTCATGCCTTTTTCCAGCAGATGCTGGTCGTTGACGAAGGCATGGACGGGCAACAGCTCGACCGAAGACACCCCCAACTGACGGATATGCTTGAGCACGTCGTCTTCCATCAGCCCGGCGCAGGTGCCGCGTACGGATTCGCCGACCGAAGGATGACGCATGCTGATGCCGCGCAGGTGGGTTTCATAGATGATCGTGCGGTCCCATGGCACGCGCACCGGCTGGTCATTGCCCCAGGTGTGCGCCGGGTCGATGACCTTGCACTTGGGCACGAACGGCGCGCTGTCGCGCTCGTCGAAGCTGAGGTCGTCGTCGGGGTGGCCGATGGTGTAGCCAAACAGCGCTTCAGACCATTTGAGTTCGCCCACCAGTTGCTTGGCGTAGGGGTCGATCAGCAATTTGTTGTGGTTGAAGCGATGGCCGTTTTCCGGGTCGTAAGGGCCATACACACGGTAGCCGTAAATCAGCCCGGGATGGGCGTCGGGCAGGTAGCCGTGGAAGATTTCATCGGTGTACTCGGGCAGCTCGATGCGCTCCAGTTCCACTTCGCCGGCATCGTCGAACAGACACAGCTCGACCTTGGTGGCGTTGGCTGAAAACAGCGCAAAGTTGACGCCCAGGCCGTCCCAGGTGGCGCCGAGGGGGAAGGGCAAACCTTCACGAATCCGCGACGGCTCATGGTCCGGCGTGGTTGAGGCTTTATCGGGTTTGCTCATGGTGTTGCTCCTGCAAGGATTCTTTTTTCGGGCCGAACGCGGCCGTACTGACAGTTATTCAGCGTATGACGTAGACAGTTGAGAGCCCCCTGACGGCAATGCGGTCAGGAGGCGTGGCGATCGATGAGCTTAGGGCTTGGGTTTCTTTGGTGCCGCGGGCTTCTTCGGCGCAGGTTTGGCAGCGGCGGGCGCCGCCGGCTTGGCTTTGGCCGCAGGCTTGGGCGCGGTCTTGGGCTTGGCGGCCGGCTTGGGCTTGCTTGGCGTCAATGCCTCGGCTTCGGCCAGCTTGCGTGCCATTTCCCAGTGACGCGCATCTTCACCGTGGGGCTTGCCTTCGGACTCCCAGATCTGGTGTGCCAGTTCGCGGATGCGTTTGTCTTCATTACTCATCACACACTCCTCAGAAAATGTTCAGCTTTCTTGAATATCGGCATTGATAAAGACATTGACCGGGAAATCCCCCAGGGCAGCGCTGATCAACAGCTCCTTGTCTGGTGTGACTGCGCTTGTCTGAAAAAGTCCCTTCCAGTTTTGAGTTGTGGCGGCGAACGGTAATTTCACCCGCGTATCGCCCCAAACCTGGGCAGGAATCAGGGGCAGCAGCGCATTTTCGAGCAGGCGCCGGGGCCAGCGAGGCACCACCACCAACACGTGTTTGCCGTGAAGTTCGCGGCAGAACGCAACGACATGATCGGCCAGTGGGCCAACCACCTCCAGAGCGGTGTAGGCGCCGTCGCTGAACAGCTCGACGTTAGCCTTGCGCAAGGCGAGTACTTGCCCGATCACCGCCTGCTTGATACGCCCGTCGCGCCAGCTGGACAGCAGTTCACCGATGTCCGCCGGGTTTTCCAGGGCACGTTGCCGCGCCTGGAAATCCACCGGGCGCCGGTTGTCCGGGTCGACCAGGCTGAAGTCCCAGTACTCATCGCCCTGGTACACGTCCGGCACACCCGGCACGCTCAGATGAAGCAAGGTCTGCGCCAGCCCGTTCAAGGCGCCGGCGGGAGCGATGGCCTGGGCTGCGCCGGCAAGAGCGTCGCGCAACGGCTTGCCGGTTTCACTGAGCAATACACGCTGCACAAAGGTCTCGACGCCGCGCTCGTATGCCTCGTTCGGCGCGCTCCAGCTGCTTTGCAGCTTGGCTTCGCGCAGCGCTTTCTGTTGCCACTGCCAGAGGCGTTGCTGATAGGCCTCAAGGTCAGGGTTCGGCTCCAGCGGCCAACTGCCGAGCAGCACTTGATAAAGGATCAGCTCGTCGCCCGCCGAGGGGCTGTCTGGCGTCTCGCGCAACGGCGCGGCCAGGCTGCGCCAGTGTTCGACCTGCTCGGCATACCAGGGCGCGCATTCGCTCAACACCGCCAGGCGCGCGCGGGTGTCTTCGCCACGTTTATGGTCGTGGGTGGCGGTGGCCAGCAAGTTATGGGGGAAGCTCTTCAGACGCTGCTGATTCACTGCATGAAAATCGGTCAACGGTGCGTTGAACTGCTCGGTGCTGAAACCCACGTCGTTACGCGACAGCAACACCGCCGAACGATAGAACGCCGTGTCTTCCACGGCCTTGGCTGCGGCAGGTGAGGTCAGTTGCTGGAAGCGCACGCAGGCATGCTTGAGCATCTTGCGCGCACGGCCCAGCGGGCGATTGCGCCACGGTTGCCCACCCAGCCATTGTTCCAGGTGATCGAGTACCGGCCAGTCGCCCTCGTTCAGGGTGCTGCGTGCGCCCTCCATGGCCTGCTGGAAGATCTTGTCGTCAGCCGCGCTGCGCCCGCGAGCGCTGATGTAGGTGCGGTACACCGGAAAATGCACGATCAGTTCCTGTAACGCGCGGCGGATCGCGCCCAGGGTCAGGTCGCGGGTCATTACGTCGTCACGGGCCACTTGCAACAGCGCCTGGGCCACACTCTCGAAATCGCCGCCCAACGAACCGTTGAGGATTTGCTGGCGGGCCAGCCGCGCCTCTTCGATAAACGCCGACGGCCGTTCGCTGTGGCGCGACCATAACTCGGCGAGCGGCGCGAAACCGTCCGGGTGATGCTGCATCAATGACAGCTGGTTCATGAATTCGTAGCCGGTAGTGCCGTCCACTTGCCAGTCTTCGCGCAGGGTCTCGCCTTCACCGAGGATTTTTTCCACGAAGATCGGCAAATGCCGCTGCGGCGACAGCGCATCCACCCGGCGCCGCAGCTTGCGGCAGTAACCACGCGGGTCGGCCAGCCCGTCGATATGGTCGATGCGCAGGCCATCGATCAGGCCTGCGCTGATCAACTCGAAAATCTTCCCGTGAGTGGCCTCGAACACCGCCGTGCGCTCGACGCGCAGGCCACCCAGTTCGTTGACGTCGAAGAAGCGCCGCCAGTTGATGTCGTCCGCCGCCGTGCGCCAACTGGCGAGGCGGTAGCTCTGTTCTTCCAGCAACTGATGCAGGCGGGCGAAACCCTCAGGCGTGCGCCCGTCGAACGCGGCGAGGCGCTGTTCGATGGCGGGCAATACCTCGCCGGCCCGCTCGGCCAGTGCCTGTTTCAGCCAGCCGGCTTCGGCGTAGGCGTCGTCCTGATACGCCAGGGCGGCGAAGCGCTCGGCCAGCGGCTTGAGCGGTTCGTCGTTGCCCAGGATCAGTGCGTAGTCCCGTGGACAGATCGGGAAACGATGTTCGTAGTGCTCAACGTAAAAGGCGCCGTGCGCCGCCTCGAACTTCAGCACCAGGCCGCCGCTCTGTAACGCTTCGCCGTAATCGCTGCCCAGGAACGGCATCAGCAGTTGGCCCTTGAGCAGCGGGTCGGGTGAGTGCCATTGAATGTCGAAGAATTCGCTGTAGGGGCTCAAGCGTCCCCATTCCAGCAGGTCCAGCCACCAGGGGTTGTCGGCGCCGCCCACGGCCATATGGTTGGAGACGATGTCGAGGATCAGGCCCATGTCGTGTTCGCGCAACGCGGCAACCAAGCGCTGCAACGCCGCTTCACCACCCAGTTCCGGGTTGACACAGGTGGGGTCGACCACGTCATAGCCATGCATCGAACCAGCCCGCGCCTTGAGCAGGGGCGAGGCATACAGGTGACTGATGCCCAGTCGGGCGAAATACGGCACCAACGGCACCGCATCATCCAGGGTGAAGCCTTTATGAAATTGCAGACGCTGAGTGGCGCGCAGGGGCAGTGCTTTCATCGGTCACGCTCATAGGCTTGGTTGCGCGCGACGGCCAGCAGCTCGAGGCGGCGCGCGGCGCCGGCATTGTCGAGCAGGCTGGACGCTTCACCGGGCAGGCGGCGGCGCCAGTTGGGGTGGGTGTCGGTGGTGCCGGGCAGGTTGGGTTGTTCTTCCATGCCCAGGGCATCCTCCAGGGGCAGCAGCACCAGCGGCGCACGGGTGTGGCCGAGGTAGCGCACGCTGGCATCGATCATGTGGTCGGTGTCGTTGCGGATCTCATCGACAAAGTTCTGCGGGTCCTGGCTCAAGGCCTGGCGCAATGCCTGGCGTTCGCGCAGACGGTGTTCGCTCCATTGATCCACGGTCGGCGCGTCGATCAGGCCCAGTTCGATATTCCATTCGATGTCACGGCTGTGCCACCAGCCGTTGAGCGTCGGCAAGTCGTGAGTGCTGGTGGTGGCCAGGGCGTTGTCGGGCCAGTCGAGGATCGGCCTGAACTGGCCTTCATGGTTTTGCTCGAACAGCAATACACGCATGCCCAGAATTGCCCGGCTGCTGAGTTTTTCACGCAGGCCGTCGGGCACGGTGCCGAGGTCCTCTCCGAGGACAATGGCCTGGTGACGATGGGATTCGAGGGCCAACAGCCGCAGCATGTCGTCCACCGGGTAATACAGGTAGGCGCCTTCGCGCGGTGAAGCCCCGTTGGGGATGACCCACAGGCGTTGCAGGCCCATCACATGGTCGATTCGCAGGCCGCCCGCGTGCGCGAAGTTAGCCCGCAGCATTTCAATAAAGGCACGGAAACCGTGGCGTTTGAGCCCCTCGGGGGAAAACGCGGAAATGCCCCAACCCTGGCCTGCACGGTTGAGAATGTCCGGTGGCGCGCCGACGGTGAGGTCGGCGAGCAATTCGTCCTGGCGACTCCATGCCTGGCTGCCACCGCCGTCCGCACCCACCGCCAGGTCGGCGATCAGGCCGATACCCATGCCGCTGCCACGCGCGGCCTGTTGTGCGCGCTGCAAACTGCGGGCGATCAACCACTGGGTGAAAGCGAAATAGCCGATTTCATCACGGTGCTCCTCGGCAAACTGCGCCAGCGCCGGGCTCTGCGGCGTACGCCAGTCTTGCGGCCAGTGACGCCAGTCGAGGTCTTCCCCGGCGGCGGCGCGCAATGCCTGCACCGCTTCGAAACGGCAGTGGTTTTCCAGGGCTTCGCCGCCAGCCTGACGGAAGCTCTGGAAATCGGCATGTTGCGGGTGGTGGCCGTGGCGGAAGTCGTCATACAGGGCGCGCAGCAGGCGCTGCTTGGCTTTGGCGGCGGCGGGCCAGTCGATCAGCGTGAGCTGTTCCAGGTCGTGCAGTTCATCGGCCAGGCCTGTGGCCTCGATGGCATTGCGCACTTCACGTTCACCCAGGATGCACCCGGGCGAGGCATACAAGCTGTTGAGAAACAGCCGGCTGGAAGGCGAGTAGGGGCTGTAGCGCTCGGCATCGGCGCTGAACATCGCATGCATCGGGCTGATCGCCACGGCGTCGGCCCCGCGTTCGGCGGCCGAACGGGCCAGGTGCTCCAGGGCCAGGGTGTCGCCGAACCCCCCGTCGCCGAGGCGGCGCAGCGAGTAGAGCTGAGCGCTGAGGCCCCAGGCGCGGGCGGGGTCATTTTGCACCGCTTCGGCCACGCTGTAGCACTGGGCGGGGGCGACGGCGAGGGTGAACGTCTGGCCGTCGATATGCGCCTGATGGTAGCCAAGGGCGATCACGCCGGGCAGCACGGCATCACCATCCAGACGCAGCTCCAGGCTTTCGCCATCTTCCAACTGCACGCGGCACGGCGTGTCCGGGGCAAAGAAACGCGCCAGGTCCAGGCCTTCGCCGCTGTCGACGGTGATCAGCGGGGGCAGATGCTTATCCTGCTGTACGTGTTCCAACGACTGCAGGCTGGCCTCGATTTCGGCCTCGGTATCGGCCGGGTGACCCAGCCCCTTGAGCACGGCGCGCAGGGCGTCGGGTTTCACATGTTGTGGGCGACCATTGGCATCGATCCAATCGACGGCCAGGCCCGCGCGGCTGGCGAGTATTTCCAGGTTCGCTTCACTCAAGACTGTTCTCCAGCAGGGAATAGGGACACGCGTGCGCTGAAGGGCGGCAACTGCGCCGCCGCAGGGTCGGCAGGCGTTTGAAAAATCACGTGGGGCGAAGCCGGCTGATCGACGGGCTCGGTGCTCAGGTTCAGATCGATTTGCAACACGCTGCCATTGCCCAGGCGCCAGCGCGCGCTAACGGCACTGTCAGCCAGCACCTGCGCGCCGAGGGCCGCGCTGCCAGGCAGATGAGGCACTACGTATTGATGGCGCAGGCTCAATAAATGTCGATAGAGCTGGGCATGCTCGTTTTCCACCAGGGTTGGCCTGGATTGCAGGAAGGTCGTCAAGGCGTTGGGATCGGGGATGCGTTCGCGCTGCTCAGGGTCATGAAACGCGGCGAAATCGGCAAACTCGTTGCGTCGACCTTCACGTACAGCCTCTGCCAGTTCCCCGTGATGGTCGGTGAAGAACAGGAAAGACTCGCCAGCATTGACCTCATCGCCCATGAACATCAGCGGGATCATCGGCGACAACAGCAACAGCGCGGTCGCCGCCTTCAACGCCTGGGGCGGGCACAGCTGGTGCAGGCGTTCGCCCAGGGCCCGATTGCCGATCTGGTCGTGGTTCTGTAAAAACGCCACGAACGCGGTCGGAGGCAATTCGCCGCTCGGTTCGCCGCGTGCATGGCCGTGGCGGGTGGTCTGGCCCTGATAGATAAAGCCTTCACCCAGGCAGCGCGCCAATTTGGCCGTGGGCTGCTCGGCGAAGTCGCTGTAGTAGGCGTCGGTTTCGCCGGTGAGCAGCACGTGCAGCACGTTGTGGAAGTCATCGTTCCATTGTGCGTCGAAATCATGCTTGAGCAGGCCGGCCTGGTTCAGCTCGTTTTCCAGCATCAGCCATACGTGGCGCCCGGTGTCGACTTGCTGGCGTACTCGCTGCGCCAGCTCCTGGAGGAAGCCGGGGTTGTCGATGGCGTGCACTGCGTCCAGCCGCAGGCCGTCGAAGCGGTATTCCAGCAGCCACATCAGGGCGTTATCGAGGAAGAAATCCCGCACTTCACGGCGTTCGAAATCAATCCCCGCGCCCCAGGGTGTGTGCACGTCTTCCTGGAAAAAGCCCTTGGCGTACTGGCCCAGGTAGTTGCCATCGGGACCGAAGTGGTTGTAGACCACGTCAAGAATCACCGCCAGGCCGTGCTCGTGGGCGCTGTCGATCAGGTGCTTGAGTTGTTCGGGGGAGCCGTAGGTTGCTTGCGGGGCGTAGGGCAGTACACCGTCGTAGCCCCAGTTGCGCTCACCGGGGAACTGCGCGAGGGGCATCAATTCGATGGCGGTCACGCCCAGCTCGGCCAGGCGCGGCAGCTGCTTCTCGACTTCGGCGTAACCGCCCATCGCGCCGACGTGCAGTTCGTAGATCACCGCCTCATGCCAGGGGCGCCCCTGCCAGTGGGTGTGCCGCCATTGATAGGCGAGCGGGTCGACCACGCGGCTCCAACCGTGCACATCCAGGGCCTGGGCCCTGGACGCGGGGTCGGGAACTTCGCGTTCCCCGTCGATATTGAAGCGATAGAGCGTCCCGGCGGGGCAGGCTATTTCGACTTCAAACCAGCCATCTGCCTGGGGCAGCATGGCGATGGATTTTCCTTCTTGCAATTCAACGCTGACATAAAACGCGTCTGGCGCCCACAAGGCGAAACGCGTGTGTTGCGCGTCCAGCATCAGTGCGCCGTGGGGCCAGGTTTCCAAAGTCCGTAACGGCATCTATGAAGACCTCTCTTGATTATTTAGTCGATTTCCCCAGTGCTTTAACCACCAGTTGTTCGTACAGCTCGGCGTAGGGTTCCACCGCCTGCGACCAGTTGAACGGTTGGGTCATGGCGCGGCTGCGCATGGCGTTGAGCAGGCCGGGGAAGGAGAACACTTTGAACGCGCGCTCCAGCGCGGCCTTGTAGCTGTCGACGGTGGATTCGTTGAACAGAAAACCGGTTACGCCGTCTTCAATGGTGTCGGCCAGGCCACCGGTATTGCGCGCCACCGGCAACGAGCCGAAACGCTGCGCATACATCTGGCTCAGGCCGCAGGGCTCATAACGCGAAGGCATCAACAGGAAGTCGCTGCCGGCGAACATGCGGCGGGCGTCGGTTTCGTTGAAGCCGATGCGCACGCCGACCTGGCCCGGGAAGCGCAGCGCCAGTTCACGCATGGCGTGTTCCTCTTCCGGCTCGCCGCGCCCGATGATCGCGATCTGGCCACCGTTTTCGACAATGAAGCTGGCGACTGCCTCGGTCAGGTCCAGGCCTTTCTGGTAGACCAGTCGCGAAACCACGGCAAACAAAGGGCCGGTGGAATCGTGCAGGCCGAACAGTTCGCGCACGTGGGCGGCGTTGATGGCCTTGCCTTCCCAGTCACCGATATTGAAGTTGTGGGTCAGGTGGGTGTCGGTGGAGGTTTCCCAGCTTTCGTCGATCCCGTTGGGAATGCCGCTGAGCAGGCCCTGCTGGGTCTTGCTGGCGAGGAAGCCGTCCAGGCCGCAGCCGAATTCCGGCGTGGTGATTTCCTGGGCGTAGGTGGCGCTGACCGTGGTGATATGGCTGGAATAAGCCATGCCGGCCTTGAGAAACGACATCTTGCCGTAGAACTCCATGCCTTCCTGTTGCAGCGCATGGGGCGGAATGCCCAGTTCCGGGGTGCAACCCAGGCTTACCACGCCTTGGTAGGCGAGGTTATGAATAGTGAACAGGGTCGGGGTGCGTGAACCACGCCAGTGCATATACGCCGGGGCCAGACCAGCGGGCCAGTCGTGGGCGTGCACCAGGTCCGGGCACCAGTGGATCTGTGCCAGGTTGGCGGCCATGTCGGCGGCGGCCAGGCCCAGACGGGCGAAGCGGATGTGATTGTCCGGCCAGTCGCGGCCATTGTTGGCGCCGTAGGGTGTACCTTCGCGCTCGTACAGCTCGGGACAGATCAGCACATAGATGACCAGGCCGTCCTTGAGGTCCATGCGCCCGATCTTGCACGGCGGCAGCGCAGCGTGGCCACCCAGTTCGCCAATGATGTGAATCGGGTTGTCGCTTTCCATCACTTGCGGGTAACCGGGAATCAGCACACGCACATCGTGCAAGTGAGCCATGGCGCGGGGCAGGGCCGCCGACACATCGCCCAGGCCGCCGGTTTTCACCAGGTCGGCAAACTCGGACGTGACAAACAGCACCTTCTTTCGGTTGGGGTTATGACTGGACACCGG
Organism: Pseudomonas sp. CFBP13528; assembly: GCF_005233615.1. NCBI lineage: Bacteria > Pseudomonadati > Pseudomonadota > Gammaproteobacteria > Pseudomonadales > Pseudomonadaceae > Pseudomonas > Pseudomonas sp. CFBP13528. The sequence continues at coordinate 92,267 of NZ_QGAJ01000009.1, read as the reverse complement.
CCGCACCGTGTTGAGGTCGACGACCAAAGGGGTCGACCCGCCAACTGGCTGACTAACACGCTCTCCCTGAATACTTGCTGCGGCACTGATCATAATTCTCTCCAACGTGTTGGTTAGCTAGTGGCCCGCTGCCATTAGCTCGATGACCGCTTCCTGCGGCCAAGCGCACAAGCGCACGACAATCTGGCAAGGCGTATGCCAGTTGCTCGGATAACTAAAAAGATTGGATGGACGGGCATGTAGCGTGAATCGCGGAGTGCTCGCCTTGCCTTAAAACTTGACCAGGGGCCGAGTTGAAAAGTTTAGTTTTTTTGCGGGGTTTTTGTTTTGGAAGGGACCCATCGGTCCTGAGTCTAGGCCAGATCCCGGAGCCTGTCGGGTTTAAAGGCATTTTTGTAGGACAAAAAACGTTTAACCTTATGCCGGCGGACGCCCGGATCCAAATGTGGGAGGGGGCTTGCCCCCGATAGCGAAGAGTATTGACTGGCACACTTCCATCGGGGCATAGGTATCTACACAACTCTGTAGCGCCCAACCGTAACCACGATGCGAAGCGAGTCGCTCTTGATCTCGATCTGCTTTTGATCTTGATCTCAGGCGCCCCGTTAAACCACGCTGGCCGAACGCAGGCTTGAATTCGTGGGTAACCCGGCAGGACGCCGGGTTAGCCGCCCCGCGCCATGGATGGCGCGTGGCGGCGGCCCACGGATTCAAGCCTGCGTTCGGGCACACCGAGCCTAGGCGAGGTGCCGAGTGGTGGGGCAAGAGCCTTTTTGGTTACTTTTGGGGCTCTTTTCCAAAAGTGACCCGCTGTAAAAGCGGAACCCATAGCAGCCGTTACCGCAGAAACGGATATGTATTCGTTCCAATCCAACATCCTGGTCGGCCCAGAGGCCGCCATCGGGGGCAAGCCCCCTCCCACATTTGGACCTCGGAGCGTCAGGTAGATACGCGTTAGCCCCTCGCCACAGGTGCGGTGTCGCACCAAAATTGTGTAGATACTTATGGCTATCGGGAGCAAGCCCCCTCCCACACAAATCAACAGCGTATGCCAACATTGTGCACTTGGGCATTGTCATTCAATACATGCACTTTATTGGTGCGTCACCCGAGCACCCGAATGGGCGCGCCGTTCGCCCAGGCTTGAATATCTTCGATCATCTGCTGGTAGAACTGCCGGTAGTTTTGCTCGCTGACGTAACCGACATGGGGCGTGGCCAGTACGTTGGGCAGAGAGCGGAAGGGATGCTCAAGGGGAAGTGGCTCCTGGCTATAGACGTCCAGCGCCGCGCCGGCCAGACGCCCGTTGCTCAGCGCATCCACCAGTGCCTGTTCATCCACAATCGGTCCACGCGCCGTGTTCACCAGGTGCGCGCCGGGTTTCATCCAGCCCAGTGCCTGCGCGTCGACCAGCCCGCGGCTGCGTTCGCTGAGGACCAGGTGAATGGTGAGAATGTCAGCCTGCTCGAACAGCTCGCGCTTGCTGACCCAAGTCACCCCCGACTCGGCGGCCCGTTGCGGGGTGAGGTTTTCGCTCCAGGCAATCACGCGCATGCCGAATACCTGGGCGAATTGTGCGACTTTCTGCCCGATGCTGCCCAGCCCCAGGATGCCCAGCGTCTTGCCATGCAGGTCGCCGCCCAGGCCGACCTGCCACCCGCCGGCGCGCAGGGCGTTGGCTTCGGCCAGCAGGTTGCGCGTCGAGGCCATGATCAGGGCCCAGGTCAGCTCCGGCGCAGCCTGCTTATAGCTGTCGGTACCGCACACCTGGATCCCCAACGCCTGGGCGGCGGACAGGTCGATGGCGGCGTTGCGCATGCCACCGGTCACCAGCAACTTGAGCCTGGGCAGGCCTTGCAGCAGGGCCTGGTCGAAAGGCGAACGTTCGCGCATGACGCAAATCACGTCGAACCTCTGCAAGCGTTCGACCATCGTGACGGTGTCGGCGGGGTAGTCGTGGACAAAGTGCACCTGGCCCAGGGGATCGAGTACCGACCAATCCACCACGCCACTGGCCACTTGCTGCCAATCATCAATCACGGCGATCTGTAGCGACATGCACGCGTCCCCAAAGGATTAAAGGGCGTTCAAACCCTGCAACAGCGCGGTATGAAACTGCGCCGGTTCTTCCATCTGCGGCGCATGGCCCAGGCCGGGAAACTCCACCAGGGTGGCATGGGGAATCAGCTTGGTCACCTGCTTGCCCAACACTTGATAATCGCCGATCCGCGCCTTCACCGCCGGCGGCGCCAGGTCCTTGCCGATGGCGGTGGTGTCGCTGGTGCCGATCAGCAGCAGGGTGGGCACTTGCACGTTCTTGAACTCGTAGTACACCGGCTGGGTGAAGATCATGTCGTAAATCAACGCCGAGTTCCAGGCCACTCGGGTATTCCCCGGGCCCTGGTTCAGGCCGGCGAGCATGTCCACCCAGCGCTCGTATTCGGGCTTCCAGCGCCCCCCGTAATACGTGTCGCGCTCGTATTTGCGTACGCCGTCGGCGCTCAGTTTCAGCTCGCGTTGATACCACTGGTCAACGCTCTGGTGGGGTACGCCCAGGGCCTTCCAGTCTTCCAGGCCGATGGGATTGACCAGGGCGAGTTGTTCGGTCTGTGCCGGGTACATCAAGGCATAGCGCGTGGCCAGCATGCCGCCGGTGGAGTGACCGAGCAGCGTGGCTTTTTGAATGCCGAGCTTTTCCAGCAACTGGTGAGTGTTGAGCGCCAGTTGCTGGAAGCTGTACTGGTAATGCTCGGGCTTGCTGGAGGTGCAAAAGCCGATCTGGTCCGGCGCGATCACGCGGTAACCGGCGTCGCTCAGGGCTTTGATCGATGCCTCCCAGGTGGCGCCGCAGAAGTTCTTGCCGTGCATCAGCACCACGCTGCGCCCGTTGGCTTTACCGTTGGCCGGGACATCCATATAGCCCATTTGCAGGCTTTCACCCTGGGACTCGAAGTTGAAGCGTTCAACCGGATAGGGGTACTGGAAACCCTGGAGTTCAGGGCCGTAGGTGGCGGCAAACGCCGGCGCGGCGCTGGCCGTGAGCAGGCCGGCGATGCACAGGTCACGGATGGAAGGCATGGTCATAAGCTCCGGGAAAGATGTTCCGGATGCTGTTTGGGGAAGATTAACGGGGGATTAACACCCAGTGCAGGGTGATTGCGGCAAGCACGCCGTAGCGCAGCGCCTTGGCCAGGGTGACCAGCAGCAGGAACCGCCAGAGCGGTTCGCGCATGACACCGGCCACCAGGGTCAGCGGGTCGCCAATGATCGGCACCCAACTGAGCAGCAGCGTCCAATGCCCCCAGCGCGCGTAGTGGCTGCGCGCCTTGTCCAGTTGCCGTGCGCTGACCGGAAACCAGCGCCGCGCCTTGAAGCGCTCCACCGAACGCCCCAGCAGCCAGTTGACCAGCGAACCCAGCACATTGCCCAGCGTGGCGATGCCCAACAGCAGCCAGAGGTTGTAATGCCCGCTGAGCAGCAGCCCGACGAGCACGGCCTCCGACTGCAGGGGCAGCAACGTCGCCGCGCCAAAGGCGGCGACGAACAGCCCAAGGTACGCCATCAACATCGGGCTGGGGCTCGTTGCAAAGAGAATTTCATGGGGGTCTCAGTGAAGGCGCGACAAGGGGCCCGGCATTTTCCCTGAATCGGGTCAGTTAAGCGATAGAGCGGTCTATGGCTGAATTTTCCAGGCGATGCTTGAGGCGGTCCAGCGCAACGCCCGAGAGTGCGATCATGCGTTCATGCAAGGTCGCCAGTTGCAGCTCGGTCTCATAGGTCAATACGCGCTTGAACAGCGTGCCGCCCTGATGCGCGTGCAGCACATACTCAATGCAGCCATCGACCGCCAGCGAGGTGAACACGGTCTTGAACTCGTTGGGGCACCGGGCGACTTGCACGCGGTAGCTCAGCGCAAGGCGGATGCCCAGCAGGTCGATGATTTCGGTAAAACGCGCGCCGGCCGGCAGCGAACCGCAGGTGCCGGTGTCGGCGCTGAGGGAGGAGGGGTGCCATTCGTGCCAGCGGTCGGGCTGGGTCACGTAGTCATAGACGGTCTCGACTGCCGCCAGGATGAAGCGTTCCTGACTGATCCGCTTCAGGCGCACTGGCTGCTCGGTCGCATGCATGACACACCTTCCTGTGTGGGGAGTCTTAAACCAGGAGTTGTCAGGATAGTTCGACTCCCGCGCTGTGCACGGGAGTATTCCGGCCTGGATCAACGCACTTTGAAGCGTCCCATCAAGGCAATCACCCGGCCATTGGCTTCCAGCAGGCTTTGGGTATTGGTTTCGGTGGCATGACCGCTTTCTACCAACTCTTCAACCATTTGTCGGATCTGCACCATGCTGCGGTTGATCTCTTCGGTCACTGCGCTCTGTTGCTCGGCGGCCGTTGCGATCTGGGTGCTGAGGTTGTTGATGTGGCTGACTGAGCCGGCCATCTCGTCGAGCCCGGTGTTCACCCGCGCCGTGGCATCCGCCGCCGACTGGCAACTGGCCTGGGTGTTTTCCATGGCCGCTACCGACGAGCTGACGCCGGTGGTCAAGCGCGCCAGCATCTCGTTGATCTGCGAGGTGCTGGACTGGGTGCGTGCGGCCAGTGCGCGTACCTCGTCGGCCACTACGGCAAACCCGCGGCCTTGCTCGCCGGCCCGCGCCGCTTCGATCGCGGCGTTGAGCGCCAGCAGGTTGGTCTGGCCGGCGATGGCACCGATCACGCCGAGGGTTTCGGTGATGCGCGCGGCATCCTGGCGCATGTTTTCGACGGTGTGGGTCGCGCTGGCCACTTCACCGATCAGGGCACTGACGCTGGTGGACGCTTCGCCTACCACCACCCGTGAACGGTCGGCATGCTCGTTGGCACGCTGGGTGAAAGCCGCCGTTTCTGCGGCATTTTGCGCGACGGTGTCGGCGGTGGAGCTCATTTCGGTGATGGCGGTCACCGTCTGATCCGTCTCCGACGCGTGGCGCAACAGGATCTGGTTGGTGTGCGCCGAAGTGTGCTGCAACTGCTCAAGGCCCGAGGCCATGGCGCCGGTGGCCTGGGTCACTTCGCCGATCATGTTTTGCAGATAAACGATAAAGCGGTTCACCGAGTGGCCGATGGCGCCGAGTTCGTCTTCGGCGCGGATGGTGATGCGCCGCGTGAGGTCGGCGTCGCCGGCGGACAGTGCGTCGATATTGCCCTTGAGCGCTTTCATGCGCTGTACCAGTTGGCGAATGGCGTACGCCGCCAGCAGCACCAGCAGGATCACCATCGGGATTTGCAGCAGTGCCAGAGTGCCGAGCACATCATTGCGCTGGGCGGTGATCAACGAGGTGGGCAGGGCGGTCGCCAGGAACCACGGTGTGCCTTCGATCGGGCGCATGTAAAAGGTGCTGGCCACGCCCTGGTTGTCGAACTCGGCGCGTTGCAGGGCCTGGTCGCGATGGGCGAGGGCTTTGCTGACCTGGGCGGCGAACGCCGACGTGCCGGTCAGCTCACTGATATTCTTCAGTACGACCGGGCTGCTGATGCGCGAGCTGTTGCTGATGATCTTGCCGTCGCCTTCGACGATCAGCATTTGCCCGTCAATGTCTTTTTCCTTGCTGGCCACCAGGTCGTTGAAGAAGCCCAGGGTTACGTCGATGGTTGCCACGCCATAGGCGGCGCCGTCACGCTGGATCGCCATGGCGCAGTTGGTGCGCGGCTCCTGGCTGGCATCGTCCTTGTAGGCCGCGGCCCAGGCGCATTGGCCACGGGGTGAGGCCAGGCCGCCCTTGTACCAGCTCTGGTCATAATAGTTGGGCGCGGCGTCGCTGTTCCAGAAGGTGTTGACCGCCAGCTTGCCCGAGGCATCACGGTGCCAGAACGTGCTGTGCTTGTTACGCCCGGGCGTGCGCTGGTTGGGCAGCGGCCAGATACCGCCGCCGAACACTTTCAGCTCGCCATACTGGTCAACAAGGCCGGGCAGGACCTTGTCGATGGCGTCGCTGTCGAGCAAAGGAATCGTTTGGGTGATGGTGCGTTGCTGGGCCTGAACCTTGTTCAGTTCGCCCTGGATCTGTTCGGCCACCTCGGCGATGCGGTTGAGTACCACCTGTTCTTCGGTGTATTGCAGCTTGGGCGCGACCAACTGGCCGATACCCACGACGGTCAACACCAATAACACCAGGACGAACAGCACCAGGAACAGGGTATAGCGGGCTTGGATGGAGCGCAGTGGGGGCATGGGGTCGTCCTTACGAAGCGTTATTGTCGACGCGGCTTTATTAGAGCTTCGTAGGGCTATCGGCCTGGATCGGGGGAGCTTTAGGTGCGCGGGTGCAAGAAAGTGCAGGCGCCGTCGGACGGCGCCGCAAGGTCAGATTTCCAGCATTGCCATCACTTCCTCGGGGTAGCGCAAGCCGGCCGTTGCATCAGCCGTAAAGATCGCCGCCAGCGCCGCCAGTTCGGTCGCGGTCAGGCTGATCGACACGGCGGCCACATTCTCTTCCAGGTATTTACGTTGCTTGGTGCCGGGTATCGGCACGATGTAGTCGCCTTGGGCCAATACCCAGGCCAGCGCCAGTTGGCCGGCCGTCACGCCTTTATCCGCCGCCAGCGCTTGCACCTGCGTGACCAGTTGCAGGTTCTTCGCGAAATTCTCGCCCTGGAAACGCGGGTTGAAGCGGCGGTAGTCCTCGGCGCCGAAATCCTCCGGGCGCTTCAATGCACCGGTCAGAAAACCCCGGCCCAGCGGACTGTAAGGTACGAATGCGACGCCCAGGCGCTGGCAGGCGGCGAGGCAGCCGTTGTCTTCCTGATCGCGACTCCACAGCGAGTATTCACTTTGCAGGGCACTGATGGGATGGACCTTATGCGCCCGTTCCAGTGTGGCGGCGCACGCTTCGCTCAGGCCCAGGTAACGCACCTTGCCCTGTTGCACCAGCTCGGCCATGGCGCCGACGGTTTCTTCGATGGCCACCTCGGGATCGATGCGGTGCTGGTAATACAGGTCCAGGGTGTCAATGCCCAGGCGTTGCAGCGTGCCGTCGATGGACGCGCGCACGTAGTCGGGGCGCCCGTTCACGCCACGCAGCGCCGGGTTCGCCGGGTCGCGCAGGATGCCGAACTTGCTGGCCAGGAACACCTGATCGCGCTTGCCGGCGATAGCCTTGCCGATCAGCTGTTCATTGGTGTGGGGGCCGTACATGTCGGCGGTATCGAGGAAGTTGACGCCCAACTCCAGCGCGCGGTGCAGGGTGGCGATCGCCTCCGAGTTATCGGTGCGCGGTGCGTAGAAATCGCTCATACCCATGCAGCCGAGGCCGATGGCGGAGACGTGGGGGCCGTTGGTGCCGAGTTGACGAGTGCGCATGGGTTAAGCTCCTGTGGGTGAAGATACCCATTGTCACGCTCGACAAAACCTGGATAAACAGGCTAAAAGCACTATCACTGTTTGGAAAATCTAAACAATCGCCAGGAACTCATCGTGGACCGTTTCAATGCCATGCGCGTATTCACCCGGATTGTGGAGTTGGGCGGTTTCGCCAGGGCGGCGGACAGCCTGCAACTGCCGCGCGCCTCGGTGACGATCCTGATCAAGCAACTGGAGGCGCACCTTGGCGTGCAACTGCTGCAACGCACCACGCGCCAGGTCAGCCCGACCCTGGACGGCGCGGCGTACTACCAGCGGTGCGTGCAGTTGCTGGCGGACCTTGAGGAAACCGAGGCGGTGTTTTCCGCCCGCCGACAGAACCCGCGAGGCACGCTGAGCATTGATATGCCGTCGGGCATTGGCCGTCTGATCGTGATTCCGGGGTTGCCGACCTTCACCGCGCTCTATCCGCAGATCGAGCTGGATATCGGGCTCAATGATCGTCCGGTGGATTTGATTCGCGAAGGGGTCGATTGCGTGCTGCGCGGTGGCCTGGCGCTGGACGAATCGCTGGTGGCGCGTCCGCTGGCGATGATGGACCAACTGACGCTGGCCAGTCCCGCGTATCTGCAACGCATGGGCGTGCCCGCCAGCCTGGACGAGTTGGCGAAGCACCAGATGATCGAATATGTCTCCAGCGCCAGTGGCAAGCGCTTTGGCCTGGAATTCCAGCTCGGCGCCGAACTGCGCACGGTCAACCTGGCGAAGGTGGTTGCGGTAAACAGTTCCGATGGCTATTTCGCCGCCTGTGAAGCGGGCTACGGGCTGATCCAGGCGCCGCATTATCATGCGATGAAGCAACTGGCCGAGGGCTCGCTGGTGGAGGTGTTGCCGCAGGTGGCGGTGCCGACAATGGCATTGACGGCGCTGTACCCGCCGCACCGACAGCTGTCCCGACGGGTGAGGGTGTTTGTCGACTGGCTGGTGGCGCTGTGCGCGCAGCCGGGCACCGGGTTGCAGCGCTAGCTCTGCGCCCGGCGGTAGGCCCCCGGTTGCTGACCGGTGACTTTATGAAACGCCCGGGTAAACGCCGCCACCGACTGATAACCCACCGCCAGCGATACCTGCGCCACGGTCTGGTCCGTCTGGAACAACTGGCACGCGTGGCGCATGCGCATCATCAACAGCACCTGGCCCGGTGACTGTCCGCACAGCTCATGGAAGCGTTTGAAAAACGCCGAGCGTGACAGTCCGGTGCAGGCGGCCATGCTTTGCAGTGTCCAGTTCTCTGCCGGGCGTGCGATCAGTTGTTCCAACAAATCGGCGAATGCCGGTTGCCGAGCGAGTGCCGCCAGGCCGCCCAATTCAGTGTTATCGAGCACCTGTTGACGCAGCACATACAGAAACAGCAGATGGCACAGGCGTTCGAGCAAGGCCTGGGAGGGCGCCGGCAGGCGTTCGCATTCCTGCAGGATCAGTGCGAACAGGTTGCGCGCGGCGGTCAACGACGGGTCGCCGGCGCGCAGGATGATCCAGGCGGGCAGGCTGTCGACGATCATCGCCGAGAGTCCGGATTGAAAGTGAAAGAAGCCACAGACCAGACCCACCCCATCGGTGGCACGGCTGTCCAGGGGCAGCATCGGCCGGCGCGGGCATTCCTGCGCGCCGGCTGCGCTGTCGGCGCCGGACAGCCGGTATTCGAGGTCGCGCAGCAGGAACACGGCATCACCATTGTTCAGGTATTCAGTCGGCTGGCCGTCGATATGCAGCCAGCATTCGCCTTGCACAATCAGATGAAAACTCGCCCGGGCCAGGCCATGGGTGCTCGCGTGCCAGTCGCCGCAATAGCGACCGACGTGAAACAGGCTGGTGTTGAGTTCGAGGCTGTCTAATAACCAATCGACAAGTGCACTGGACGAATTCATCTAACGAAAAGACTCTGGAGCAAGTAATCGCTACTTTAGCCTATTGAGGGGTTTTTTTATAACCAACAGACTGGAGTCATTCACCCATCAGGAGACCACTCCATGTCCCGTGTACCACTGCTTACCCCTGAAACCGCACCGGAGGCCGCCAAGCCCTTCCTGGAGAATGCGCTGAAAGGCTCGGGGTTTATTCCTAACCTGCTCGCCGTATTGGCCAATGCGCCGGCGGCACTGGAAACCTACGTTACCGTGTCCGCTCTGAACGCCAAGTCAGCCCTGAGCCTGGCGGAGCGTGAAGTGGTGCAATTGATCGCTGCAACCAGCCACGGTTGCGATTTTTGCGTTGCCGGGCACACCGCAGTGGCGCGTAACAAAGCCAAGTTGCCCGAGCAAGTGATCGAGGCGCTGCGCCAGCGCGGTGAACTGCCCGATGCCCGCTATGAGACACTTGCTGCGTTCACCCGTGAAGTGATTGCCACCCGTGGCGATGTCAGCGATGCCGGCTATGACGCGTTCCGCGCCGCCGGCTACACCGACGGGCAGGCGCTGGAAGTGATCCTGGGGGTCAGCCTGGCGACGCTGTGCAATTTCGCCAACGTGTTCGCGCGTACGCCGTTGAACCCGGAGCTGGCGCAATACCGTTGGGAAAAACCGGCCAGCTGAATCGGCGCTGATCCACCTGTTGTCATCAAGGAGAAACACCCATGCTTGACCCGATCTTGAGCCGTTGGCTCGATGTTCAAGCGCAGGCCCTGGACGTGGGCAGTTGCGATCCACAGGAAGTGCTGCCGCGGCTGGCAGAGGCCAATGTGTTGCGAGTCGGCGTGCCTAAAGCCCTCGGTGGCCTGGGCGGCGACGTGGCGGGGGCGGTGGAGGCCATCGCCAATATTGCCAGTCATTCCCTGGCGGCGGCGTTCGTCTGCTGGGGCCAGCGCTCCTTTATCGAATACCTGCTGCAAAGCCCCAATGCGCGGCTGCGCGAGCAACTGCTGCCGGACTTGATCAGCGGCAAGCTGGCCGGTGCCACCGGGCTTTCGAATGCGATGAAGTTTCTGTCCGGCATCGAGACGCTGCAGATCAGCGCCGAGCCCACCGACCACGGCTGGACCCTCAACGGACGCCTGCATTGGGTGACCAACCTGCGCAGGAACGGCTTTGTCGCCGCCGCAGCCATCGAACACGCCGGTGGCGGCGCGCCGTTTATCCTGGCGATCCCGGATTCAGTGGCCGGCTTGCAGCGCTCCCGCGACCTGGAATTGCTCGGGTTACAGTCGAGCAATACCGCTGCCCTCGGCCTGGAAGGCGTGGAGCTGAGCCGCGACTGGCTGCTGCACGAGGACGCGCGTCAGTTCCTGCCCGCCGTGCGCCCGGCGTTCCTGGGCTTGCAATGCGGCCTGTCGATCGGGTTGGCGCGGCGTTCCCTGGCGGAGGTGGCCCATCACTTGGGCGCTTCGCGCACCGTGTTACGTGAAGAGCTCGAAGCGCTGCGGGTGACCCTCGATCACCTGGTCACTGAACTCAAGAACGGCCTGTTGGCCGGGCGCTTCGCCGCCGAACCGGTGCCGTTGTTCAAGCTGCGCATTGCCCTGGCGGAAACTGCCGCCGGCGCTGTGCAGCTGGAGCTGCAGGCCAGCGGCGGCAAGGCCTACCTCACCGCCCATGGCAGTGGCTTTGCCCGGCGCTGGCGCGAATCGGCGTTTGTGCCGATCGTCACGCCCAGCCTGGTGCAGCTGCGCACCGAACTGCAACGCCAGGCCAATCCATGAGCCCGGCGGTAATGACGGCCCGGGGGGTGCGCCTGGGGTATGCCAGTGGCCCGGTGTTGCAGGGCTTCGACCTGCAGTTGCAGCCCGGCGAAGTGGTGTCGATCCTCGGTCCCAGCGGCGTGGGCAAGTCCAGCCTGTTACGGGTGCTGGCCGGTTTACAGGCGCCCCAGGGCGGCAGCGTGCACGTGCTGGGTGAGCCGTTGAACGGCCCGCATCCACGGGTGGCGGTGGCGTTTCAGGACCCCAGCCTGCTGCCCTGGCTGAACCTGGAAAAGAACGTCGCCTTCGGTCTGGATTTCGCCCGTCAACCGCATTTGAGCAGCGAAGAACGCCGCCGGCGTGTCGACCACGCGATTGCCGCGGTCGGCCTGGAACACGCCCGTCACCAGTTCCCCGCGCAGTTGTCCGGCGGCATGGCCCAGCGCACTGCATTGGCCCGCTGCCTGGCACGCCAGCCACAGGTGCTGCTGCTGGACGAGCCCTTCGGCGCCCTGGATGAAGTGACCCGTGCGGACATGCAGCACCTGTTGCTCAAGGTCAATCGCGAACAGGGCTCGGCGGCGGTGCTGATCACCCACGACATCGATGAGGCGTTGCTGTTGTCCGACCGTATCCTGCTGCTGGGTAACCGCCCGGCACGCACGCTGGGCGAATGGCGAATCGATCTGCCGCAACCGCGTGAGGAACAGGTCGAAGCCATCGGCGCGCTGCGCATCGACATTCTTAAAACCCTGCGGCAGGCGAGCCGCCCTCAACCCAACCCCCTTGAACTGCTGGAGCCTAGCCATGTGTCTGGATGACCTGACCCACTCGCGCCGTGATTTTCTCAAACTGTCTGCGGTGCTCAGCGCCGCCGGCGCCTTGCCGCTGCTGAGCAGCCTGCAGGCGCGCGCCGCCAGTGAGCCCGACGCGCCGGTACGCATCGGCTACCTGCCTATCACCGACGCCACGCCGCTGTTGGTCGCGCACAATAACGGGCTGTTCGAAGCCGAGGGTATCAAGGCCGAACGTCCGGTGTTGCTGCGCAGTTGGGCCCAGGTGATCGAAGCGTTTATCTCGGGCCAGGTCAATGTGATTCACCTGTTGTCGCCCATGACCGTATGGGCGCGCTATGGCAGCAAGGTGCCGGCCAAAGTGGTGGCGTGGAACCACGTGGGCGGTTCGGGCCTGACCGTGGCGCCGGGCATCACCGACGTGAAGCAACTGGGCGGCAAGTCGGTGGCGATTCCGTTCTGGTATTCGATTCATAACGTGGTGGTGCAGCAGTTGTTCCGCGACAACGGGCTGACCCCGGTATCTCGTGCGGCGGGCGGTGCGATTGCCGCCAATGAAGTCAACCTGATCGTGCTGCCGCCTTCGGACATGCCGCCGGCGTTGGCCAGCAAGCGCATCGACGGTTATATCGTCGCCGAGCCGTTCAACGCACTGGCGGAGAACCTCAAGGTCGGCCGGGTGCAGCGTTTCACCGGCGATGTATGGCGCAACCATGCGTGCTGCGTGGTGTTCATGCACGAGCATGACCTGACCCAGCGCCCGGCGTGGTCGCAGAAAGTGGTGAACGCCATCGTCAAGGCCCAGGTCTGGACCCGCGACCATCGCGAAGAAGCGGTGAAGCTGTTGTCCAAGGACGGCCCGAACCGCTACACGCCGCATGCCGAACCGGTGTTGAGCAAGGTGTTGGCGCCTGCCGCCGCCGATCGCGCCGGGTACCTGGCCGACGGCGCGATCCGCCACGCCAGCTGGGACGAGCACCGCATCGACTTCCAGCCTTACCCATTCCCCAGCTACACCGAGGAATTGGTACGCCGTCTGAAAGACACCTTGATCGAAGGCGACAAAAAATTCCTTGCTGAGCTGGACCCGGCCTTCGTCGCCAGGGACCTGGTCGATGACCGTTTCGTGCGCAACGCCATCGAGGCGGTCGGCGGCATGAAGACCTTCGGCTTGCCCGATGGTTATGAGCGCAACGAGGAGATTGGCGTTTGAACAGCGGCAAAACCGTAGCGTGGCCGGGCTGGTTGCTCGGGTTGGGCGGCTTGGCAGGGTTATTGGTGCTCTGGTGGCTGGGCGTCAAGGTATTGGGCGATGCGGATGGATTGTCTTCGCGTTTTTCCCTGGCGGCCACGTTCAGCAGCCTGTGGGAACTGTTGGGGCGCAGCGAGCTGTACCTGCATATTGCGGTGAGTCTCAAGCGTATTTTTATCGGGTTGTTTTTGGCCTTGCTGGTGGGGGTGCCGCTGGGGCTGCTGGTCGGCAGCTCGCGCAACCTGGAGGCTGCGACCACCCCGGCCTTCCAGTTTTTGCGCATGATCTCGCCGCTGTCCTGGATGCCCATCGTAGTGATGCTGATGGGGGTAGGCGACCAGCCGATTTACTTCCTGCTGGCGTTCGCCGCGGTGTGGCCGATCATGCTCAACACGGCTGCCGGCGTGCGTCATCTCGACCCGCGTTGGCTGCAGTTGAGCAAGAGCCTGAGCGCCACGCGTTGGGAGACGTTGCGGCGGGTGATCATTCCTGGGGTGGTGGGGCATGTGTTGACGGGTGTGCGCCTGGCCATCGGTATTCTGTGGATTGTGCTGGTGCCGTGCGAAATGCTTGGGGTCAGTGCGGGGCTGGGGTATTACATCCTCGATACGCGTGACCGGCTGGCGTATTCGGAATTGATGGCGATGGTGTTGCTGATCGGGCTGCTGGGGTTCGCGCTGGATGCATTGGCGCGGTGGTTGCACCAGCGCTGGGTGCATGCTGACTGATGGTTCGAGCCGCTGCCTGCGTGCTGTGCAAGCAGCGGCTCGACGGGTTGCCTGGTCACTCGGCCGTGAAAATCTGCAGGTCTCCCGTGATGTCGTCATGGGTTTTGAGCTCACCATTCGGGCCCGGTCGCAGGTCTGTGGATTTCGTGCCGTAGCCTACCCTGATGCCGGCTCTCTCATAGATACCAATGCCAACGCCGCCGGTCGCTTCGGCCAGGCCACGTACACCCTGGGTAGTGTTGATGTGCTGACGACCCACCAGGGCAACCACCTTGCCCTTACGCTTATGGCTCAGCAGCTCACGGGCGGCGTAGTAGTTCATTTCCTTGAGCCGTCGTATATTCCGGTCGGCCCGGCTCAGGCCGGTATGGGCACTGCGCAGGTGTCGATGGCGGGTCAGATAGAAGTGATCGAGAGGCACCACTTCAATGCCGTTGGCCTTGAATGTGTCGATCAGTGTCTGCAAATTGAAATCGGGATCGTAGGGCCGATGATTGGGGCCTGTGGTGGCCATCCCATCGTTCTTGAGCCGCTTTTCTTTGTCATAGACCATACCTTCCACCCCGAACACCTTGACGTTTTTACGCTTGAACACGGGGATCAGGTCGGTGAGGACACGAAATGAAGCCAGGCTAAGGTGATTCTCGCCGAAGGCCACGATATCCGCACTGTCCAGGGTTTTTTCAACCAGGTTGGCGATTGGTTCATAGGGTTTCATTTCGGGAAGTGCAGGGCGCGGTAGTTCAGGCGCCGCCAGGCTTCTATTCATCTCCAGTTCGAAGCGATCCTTTGTAGCTTGCCTGCGGCTCGGCGTGAAATGGGCTTCGATGGGCGCGCCTTGGATGTACTCGACATACGGTATGTCCAGCGGCGGCAGATGATCGGTCTTAGGCACAATGTGTTCCGCCAAGTCAGGCACTCGGTGTGCTGCAAGCGAAGACGGGTCAGGCCTCCTGTAGGGATGACCCCGTTCTGCTTTGTGCGCGTTGAGACGCGTCCTCGAGGCGTTGAGATCGGGTGACGGCGGCATCAGCGTATGGGCCGGATTGAACGCCACCAAGGGCGAACCGTAGGGGCGTTGGGTGCTCGCGTCAAATGCGTACCACTGGCCGTCGTGCTTCATCGCATTGACGTTCACGGCACGGTTATCCACGTTCAATCTGCCCGTCGCGGCTGCGTCAAAGCGTTTGCTGGCGGTTTTGAGTTCGTCGAGCGCCACCGTACCCTTGAGACTGCGCAGCCCGCTGTTCACCGCGCCAGCGGCCTCGAAGGCAACTTTACCTGCTCCGATTATTATCTCGTCCGCGCCATTGAACGGGTTGAACTCCTTGGCCATGGGCACAACCATGATTTTCGTGACCTTGGACGCCTTGTTCGCAACCGATGCCGTCGTTCTCAGCACTTTCGCCGCTTTGGCGGCGGCCCCTGCCCCGGCAGTGACGAAGCCAAAGGCATCAAAGGCAAGGTCGTTGATGGCGTCGCTGTATTCGCCCTTATTGAAGTTCACAATGGCCGAACGCAGGGGAATCAGATCGAGAAACCCGTCACGCAAGGTGGCCAACCATTCGTTGGCTTGCTCCGAGGGCGTGACGCCTGCAGCGGCTTTACGGATGGATGGGTTGTCCAGGTCCAGTGCCTTGACGATCGAGTCGGCGAGTTCGTGGGTACGGGGATTGATGAACATGTACGGTGCCGAATTTGTGCCGGACCGCTCGCTATCGAGGGGGTCGCGCTTGGCGCTGTCTATGTCCAATCCCTTCAGCAGTGAGCCGCCGCCCAGGTATTGGACGAACGTTTTCATGCCTTCAACGGTTTTTTCTCGGCTGACATCAGGAAAAAACTCTTCCTCTTTGGTTATTTCGTTCGAGAAGTACTCTGGCGCGCGGGGTATTTCCCTGTCGCCAAGGTTACGGATAACGCCTTTTTGCGTATCGAACGCATAGTTGGAAGTCTTTCCGTTGTTTTCTGCGGTGACCAGTATCCGGGGACTGGTGTGGAACAGTTTCGGCCCCACGAAGGGCACTGTGCTGGTCTTGTAACTTTTCTCCAGGTAATAGGTAATTTTTCCGAAGCTGAGATTCTTCTTGTCTTCAGGTGGCAGATTATTGAGGGCGTTGATCACGCTCAGGTGTTTGACTTTTTTGAACTTGGCGATCGCGTCGGAAAACGCCGTGTCGAAGGCAGTTTTAATATTGAATTGTGGTCGCTGGGTGAAGGCGACGAAGGTAGCCAGGCCGACGCCGTGGGTGCCTTTTGCGATATTCCAGCGATCATCCATGACGATCTGCTCCATCACGATGTCGCGCATGGAGTAAGGTTTGCCTGGCTTTCGGGGTAAGGTGTCGGAGAGTCTTGAAAATATTTTCTTATCGAAGTCAACGTCCACGCCGAACTCGGCGATGAGCAGATCCGCTGCCATTGCAGCACGATCCGGCATGACCGTGTCCATTAAAGCACTGCCTTCCTTGAGTTTTTCCCGCTGGTTGCTGAAGGCTGCCTGCACCCGATCAAGGTCTTCCTGGCTGTACAGCGCATCGCTCTTTGCTGCAAGAATATTGTTGCTGACGCCCCAGTCCACCAACGCCGCTGTTTGTGCCCAAGCCGGGGCGGGCGGCAGTGCGCAGGCCTTGACCATCACCTCGGCGAACGTCATGTTGGCCGCGGTACATCCAATGGCGGCAACTGCCAGGCAAAGGTCCCGCCAGGCTTGAGTGCCCTGGCGCACATTATCGGGGATATCCCTGACCAGATATTGCGGGGCGGTGCGCATCAATAGCAGATGGGCGGCTGCCGTTGCCAGCGCGGGTGATGCCCGTCCCTCGTCAATCAAGTGCTGACGCAGGCCTTTGGTGACCGTCGAGAGAGGTTGCCCCCAATGGCTTTCTTTGGCCAGGTCGAACCCGGCTACCCGGTTGCGGTGGGGCGACGTAATGGATTGCGGATCCAGCGTCAGCTGCAGCGCAGCCAATGTGTAGTCATTGATGCTGGCGTCGGTAGAGATGCCGTTCAGTTTGGTCTGCATGGCCAGGCCCAGCGCCTGGCCTGCAGCGGAACTGACGAGGCTTTCCAGCGTCTTGACTGGATCCTCCAAGGTGTCGGAGGAGAGGAGCTGGTTGCTGTTGAGATAGGCCAGTACGTTGCGTTCCGGCCCCTCCTGCGATGATTGCATGCCGCTGTTGGCATGCGCGATTGCAGCCGTTCGCAGCGTCTGTTGCTGGCTGATATTCAGTGGGATCGGCCAGGACAAACCGCCACCGAAATTGCCGTAGGGATGTTGACGTGCCTTTAACGCTGCCGTCTCTGCCAGGGACTGCAACTCGCTTCTGGTCTTGGGCAGTGGCAAGCCGTTCTCGATGATGAAGGCTTCCACTGAGGCCGGTTTTCCGGGCTCCAGGATGTAGGCCTGATACTGGGCCGAGTCCGGCGCTATGTTCATCGGCGCCTTTTTCAGGGCGGCAGATAAGTCCCGCGCGGGGGCTTGCTCGGACAGGCAGTGATAGGCCAGGTTCAGTTGCTGCGCCAGGTACTGCCAGTTTTTGTGATTCGCCAATTGCTGACTCAGTGCCTGGCGACCGTCCACGTTGCTCAAGCGATCCTGCAGCGATTGCGTACGCGCCCATAGAGCATTGGTCCCGTCGAAATGCAGGCGCAGGTCAGCGGCTTGCTGCAGGTCGGTCGTCACTTGCCGCGCTCGCCATGGATCATCATATTGCACGCTGTTTTCGGGTTCATACAGCGCCTGCAACTGGTTAGTCAGCCTGTTCTGATGAAGCTGCAGCAGTTGCGGCACGCCGGTGGCAATGACGTCGGTCGCGACTGGCGTGAGCTGTTGGCTCAGGTCTTTGCTCCAGTCGCTGCCGAGGCTGTGCTGGAGCGTCAATGGCAGTGTCTGTTTCAACTGCTCTGCCGCCTCCGGATCGGAGCGCAGACGCTGGCCGAGCTTTTCAAACGCCTTGGCCGGGCTGTCGAACGTTTCATACCCGTCGCGCGGGGTGTACAGCACCGTCAGACCTTGTTGTTCGGCGAGCGTCAAGGTCCTGTCCGTTTCCGGTTTGTCGTAGGCACGTGTCGCTGATGAGCCGTCGCGGCTGGTAATCATGAACGCGCCGGCCAGCAGCGTGCCGGTGGGTATTGGCAGATTGAGCTTGAGCGGATAAACCCCCGGCCGCTCGCCATCGCGCATGGCGCTTTCTCGAGCCGCCAGCGTCGGGTACTCAAAGGCCTTGTCGATCAGGGTCTTGGCGACTGGGCTCAGTGTGCCGTCTTCGACTTTCAAGGCCGCCAGTGTGGACAACATCTCACGATGAGTATTGAGCAATTGATCCTGGGGCGACTCGGGGTTGACCTCGCTCGGGCGCGGCTGCGTCCAGAACCGTGTAAAACTTGCAGGCAGTTCGTTTTCGATGGCCTGGGCCATCGCCAGCAGCGAGCTGCCGGCGCTTAACTGCTGGTCACTTTCGCTGGGCTCTGCCGTGCTGTAAAAGCCGACTTGCGTGGTGCCTGGGCGTATCGGCGACAGCGGTTCAACCGAGCTGTTGTGCTTTCGTAGCGCATCGAACAAGGCTTCGGTGATGCTTTGCGTCGAGACCAGCGTGCGCTGTCCCTGCTCGTCGGTGTGATAGCGATGCACATACAGTGATGAAGCGTCCACAGGTGGGGTGGCGCCGAAGCTGCGGGCCAGTTGTTGCTCGATAACGCTGCTGAGCGTTGGCTGGCGCAGCAGCAGCGCCTGGATAGTCTGATTGAGTGTCTGGTATTGATTGAGCAACAGGCGTTGATCGGTTATCTGCAGGCCACTGAGCAGGTCTGTGCGTATCGCGCTGACCGGTGCGATCCCTTGCACGGAGGGAAGCGTCGATGCAGGTACAGGCTGTGGCGTAAGTTGAGGTGGCGGGGTGTTTTCCAGGGAGGAAACGTCCCGGCGTATACGGAGGTTGGCGAGGCCTGAAATCAATTGAGTAGTCCAAGTGACGTTGGCCCAAGTTTCCCTATGATGTTTGAGGAATGATTCTTCCTTGTTGGGCTTCGTATAGTTGGGTCTATAGCGTCGGTACGTTCCGTAAAGGCGGGGCGAATATGGTGTATCCGCCGGTGTCCTGGGTATCGGTTCAAACCAGTCAGGCGTAGCACAAGCCAAAATTTTTCATCGCCTGTAACATAAGCCCCCGCCGGGCCCCATCCGTCCTCGCCACCGGGTAGGTGCCTGGCATGCGCAGCGATACAAAGTGGATACATTCTTCAGGTACAGGAACTCGTCATGACCCAAAAACAACGTTTGAAATACTCGATTCTGATTGCCCTGGCCGTCCTGGCCTCGATGTTCGGCCTGTCTTACCTGCAGAACATCGGGGTGATCAGCGAAAAAACCTTCCAGTACCTGGCCATTGCGATTGCCGTTGTCGTGGTGGTGATCAACGGCATCATGCGGCGCAAGGTCAAGCCTCACTTCTGATAGCGCGTGATTCAGGCGCGCCCATCGAGCACTTTGGCAGCCTCTTCGTGGAGGCTGTAGCTCTTGTCGGCATTGAGGGTGATCACGCCCTCGCTGCACAGGCGCTTGAGCACCTCGCGCACGCTGAGAAACGACAACGGGATGCCCAGTTCCAGCAAATGGCTGTGCACACCGCGCACGCCGAGGGTGCGCTGGTTGTCGGCAGCGGTGAGCAGGGCGTCGATGACCTTCAGCCGGATCAGGCTGGTGCGCAGACCGAAACACTTGAGTAAATGGCGTATGCGCTGGTTGCCCTGCTGTTCGGGCGCGTTGCCGAACCCTTGCGGGCCGTTGCCGAAACCGGCCTCGGCGGTTGCTGAATGTCCATCCGTGGGTGCTTGTGGGTTGTACATGCAAAACTCCTTATCAGAGCCTGATCAGGAAAATGATGGTGCTCTTATTCAATAAGACGAACGAACGAGCAAAATCATGAAGTGCAGACTGTAGAAAATTTGTCGGTATCGGGTTTGTCACAGTGCACTCGCCAGGAATAAACCTGCCGCGCCGCTAAATTATTCCCGGTGAGTTGCGTCCTAACGGTGGGGTAGTTGTCCCTATCGAGGGTGTTCAATTGACTGTGGAGTCGGCGTGATTATTTCCAATAGGTTGTCCAGGATAGGCGTGGCGGGGATGTTGCTGGGGTTGAGCCTGGCGGCATCGGCGCGCGAGGAGGTGACGCAGGCGTCGGCGCAGATTCGGCGTACCACCTATGGCGTGCCGCATATCCGCGCCAACGACGAACGTGGCCTGGGTTTCGGCATCGGCTACGCGTATGCCCAGGACAATCTGTGCCTGCTGGCCAATGAAATCGTTACGGTGAACGGTCAGCGTGCCCGATTCTTTGGCCCCGAGCAGACCACCCTGGAAGAACGCAACAACCTCGCCAGCGACGTGTTCTTTACCTGGCTGAACACGCCGAGCGCGGTGCAGGCATTCTGGAGCGCGCAAACGCCGCAGATCCGCCAGCGTATCGACGGCTATGTGGCAGGCTTCAATCGTTATCTGAAAGAGCAGGGCGCACCGGCGCAGTGTCAGGCGGCGTGGGTGCGTCCACTGGTCAAAGAAGACCTGGTCAAGCTGACACGCAGGCTGCTGGTAGAAGGTGGCGTCGGGCAGTTCGCCGAAGCGTTGGTTGGCGCGACGCCTCCCCAGGCCACGGCCGCTGTGCAGCCCGACGCCAAGGCATTCGAGCTGGCTGCGGCGCATCAACAGCGTTTCACCCTGGACCGGGGCAGCAACGCCGTCGCGGTGGGCCGAGATCGCTCCTTCAATGGGCGCGGCATGCTGTTGGCCAACCCGCATTTCCCATGGGTGGGCGGCATGCGTTTTTACCAGATGCACCTGACCATTCCCGGCCAGCTGGATGTGATGGGCGCGGCGCTACCCGGCTTGCCGGTGGTGAATATCGGCTTCAACCAGCACGTGGCGTGGACGCACACGGTGGACACCTCCAAGCATTTCACTCTGTACCGCCTGACCCTCGACCCCAAGGATTCGACCCGTTACCTGCTCGACGGCAAATCCTTGCCCCTGGATAAAACCACGCTGACCGTTCAGGCCAAGCAAGCCGATGGCAGCCTCAAGGACGTCACCCATGACGTCTACAGCTCGCAGTTCGGCCCCGTGGTGCAATGGCCCGGCAAACTGGACTGGGACAACCATTACGCCTACAGCCTGCGCGACGCCAACCTCGGCAACGACCGCGTGCTGCAACAGTGGTACGCCATGAACCGCGCCGACAGCCTCCAGGCGCTGCAAACCTCGGTGCATACCCTGCAAGGCATCCCGTGGGTCAACACCCTGGCTGCCGATGACCAGGGCCAGAGCCTGTACATGAACCTGTCGGTAGTGCCCAACGTCAGTGCCGCCAAGCTCGCGCAATGCAGCGACCCGCGGGCAGGCCTGCAAATGATCATGCTCGACGGCAGCCGCAGCGCCTGCGCCTGGGACATCGACCCTCACGCCGCACAAGCGGGCATCTTCGCGGCCGCTCAATTGCCGCAACTGCAACGCAGCGACTACGTGCAGCACTCCAACGATTCGGCCTGGATGGCCAACCCCAAGGCGCCGCTCACCGGCTTCTCCCCGGTGATCAGCCAGGACAACATCGGCCTCGGCCCCCGTGCGCGTTTTGCCCTGCAACGCCTGCAAGCCCTGGAGAAACAGCCGATTACCGTCAGCGCCCTGCAAAGCATGGTCATGGACAACGAGGTGTACCTGGCGGGGCAAGTCATGCCTGACCTGTTGGCGTTCTGCGCCAGGTACCTGGGCAACGATGCCGCAGCGCTTGAGTCAGTGTGCACCCGCCTGAAAACCTGGGACCAGCGCGCCAACCTCGACAGCGGCCTGGGCCTGGTGCACTTCATCAACCTGATGGAACACCTGCAGCAGATTCCCGACGCGTGGCGCGTCGCCTTCGACCCGGCCCACCCGCTGACCACACCCAAGGGCCTTGCCATCGACCGCGCGCCCGTGGCCAAAGCCCTGCGCGAAGCCATGCTCGCCTCCAGCGCCGCCGTCGACACACTCGGCGTGAAACGCTGGGGCGACATCCAGGTCTCCGGCCAAACCCCCATGCATGGCGGCCCGCAGGACCTGGGCATCTACAACGCCATGCAAACCGTACCCCGCGCCGACGGCAAACGCGAAGTCGTCAGCGGCACCAGCTATTTGCAAATCGTCAGCTTCGACGACCAAGGCCCCCAGGCGATAGGCGTACTGGCGTTCTCCGAATCCAGCAACCCTGACTCAAAATACGCCAAGGACCAGACCCAAGCCTTCTCCGAGAAACAGCTGCACCCAATGCCGTTCACCGAAGCCCAGATCAAGGCCGACCCGCAGTACCAGATGCAGCGCGTTCAGGAGTAGGGCGGCCACGCAACCCCTTGATGCCAATGCGAAATATTTTTGAAATCAAGGGGTTGCGGGCAAAAGCAAATAAGTACATAATGGCGCCCATCGAACGCAACGAAGCATTAAAAACTTTAATGTATTCAATGAGTTAGATGTGTTGGATGTGTTGGATGAGTCAGAGTAGAGGCGCGCTTCACAGAGCCCACTCAAGTTTGTATGCGGTGAGTGCCGGCAACACAGGCATTGATCGTTTGAGGCCGAGTAGCAAAATGGTTATGCAGCGGATTGCAAATCCGCCTACGCCGGTTCGATTCCGACCTCGGCCTCCACTCTTAGAAACCCCGTAGATTAACGTCTACGGGGTTTTTTATTGCCCTCGAGAAAGTGCAGGAGTTCCGAAACTTTAGGGGGTGGAGTTCCGAAACTATTTCATTTGGATGGCTGGGCGACCGCTCCGATGCGTCGATAGACACGCTTAGTGATCTCCTGTTCTGAGTGGCCAAGTAGCAAGCTTGCATCGGCGATATCGGTAATCTCGGACGCGGCTTTAGGGCGGATGTCCTTAAATTGGAATTGCCGGATCTTTTCCGCGTCGCCGGCCCGGCCCTCGCTTGCCGCAAGAGCTACTGCCTTTTCGCGGGCATCATCCCACCTGTTACGTAACATCTGCTGCGAAACTCGCATCCCCGTCTTGCTGAGCACGAAGTGCTGCGAGATGTGATGCTTGTTCCTGGCGGTGATGTTGTCGATAAGCAGACCCAGGCTGTTTTTCACCCCGTCAGTCTGCATTTGAATCCTCAATCGCTTGCTGGTCTTGCCTTGCTGGACAGTTAAGAAATCTCCTTCAACATCTCCCTTCTTCATTGCGATAACGTCGGCGGGGCGCTGGCCAGTCAAATAGGCCAGGTCCATCGCGTCTTTAAGCTCTTGTGGAGCTTGCTCGTAGACCGCCGCCCAGACCATGTCATTCGCGTAATAGTCCCGAACCTTCTCTTTGTTCTTGCGAACCCCAGCGCAGGGATTTTCCCGATCGGTGAAACCCCACTCTCGAGCCATGTTGAATACATGGGACAACAGAGCAATCTCTCGATTGGCCCGCGTCTTTGCCGTTCTGGCATCGCGATATTGCGCAACCATAGACGGGGTTATCGCATCGATTGGCGCGCCTTCAAAGCCATTGCGCAAGTGCTTCAATTCGGCCTTATTATCTTTCTGTGTCCGCGGTGCCTTCTTCGGGATAATGTCGCGCTCGTACCTATCAAAAATCCCCCTCATAATTTTCAGATCAGCCGGCTTTGCCTTTGCTTCCAGTTCTGCCCATTTCAGTCTGGCCTTGTCGAGATCGCCTCCTAGCGAAAGCTCTTTTCCGTTTGCGTCACGGTAGTAATAACCTACCCACACTGTTCCATTCTTGCGAGGGCGCTTTCGTCGAACCATCCCTGGCGGCAAGTCCCTGTTCTCTGTCTTGCGGGGGCGCATATCAGTTCACTCTGGAAAAATCAGGCGTCCAAGCCGGTTTTACCGGCGGAGGGTTTTGATCGGAGACCGTCGCATTCGCCATGCCCAGTTTCATGCGGGCAAACATGCGACCTACCAGGGGCCGGCCGCCGCGGCTTTCGATGAATACCCAATTGCGGTCCTTCAGCCACTTCCGCTGATGGGCTCTGTGTTTGTAGCCTGTTAGGTCGGCGAGCTCATCGTCCGACAGGATCTCTGCTTGCATAGTTACCTCCCGCCGCCCGTATACGGCCGCGCGATCTTAATGATGTTAATGGGATGTCCTTGCCGCGCTGGGCGGCAGAAGGTGGGTTAGGGTTTGGCGGGGAACCACTCGGTGTCGTATTCGAGCTGGGTGACGCGAGCGATTTCGATGCTTGGCAGTTCTCGGCGGAAAGTCTCCGTACCGTAGGGTTTCTGCACGTAGTCCGCTGCCTCTTCCATGAACTTATCCTTGAAGATACGAAGCAGGTGGTCGGCGGCTTTCTCGTATTCATCTTCTCGGTAGTTGGCAACGCAGATACTTGATCGGCAGACACGCCAGACCGTGCGCTTTGGCTGTGCCTCGGCCGCCTTGATCTTGTCGGCCATCTGGTCGCGGGCGTAGCGCATCTGGTCAAGGGTGAGCGTGGCGACCCAATCGTCGGTGCTTATGCTTTGGGTGTGGCCCTGGGAGCACTTTATTTCAGGCATAGCGAATACCTCGCCCGCCGCTCACCGGCAGGCATGTAGGGGGATTGGGGTTAGGCTGCTGGGTGTTGCACTGTGTCGCGGAAGACATCCATCTGCGCCGCGCCGTCGAGCCAGGCGGCCGCGATCCGGCGTTCAGCCATTGCGGCATATTCCGGGTTCAGTTCGCACAGAATTGATTTGCGACCTTCTTGCATGGCGACCACCGCCGTAGTCCCGGCACCGCCGAAAGGATCAAGCACCACGCCGCCGAGTGGCGCGCCAGCCAGTATGCATGGGCGAATCAGGTCAGGCGGGAAGGTGGCGAAGTGGGCGCCCTTGAATCCTTTCGTTGGCACTGTCCACACGCTGCGCTTATTGCGTGTATCCAAGGGCCAGTCGCTTTCCTCTCGGTCTGGTCGGTGCGTTCCTAGTGACTGCCCAGGGATAGGCTGCTCTCGCTTTGAATCATCACGCTTGAAACTGTCCCGCTTGCTACGCACAGCTTTCATTGGCCCATTCGTCTTTCCGGGAACGCGATCGCTTCCGTGCTGTTGCTCGAGATCCTGTGCCAGTCGCGTGATCGAACTGAGCGCTACAGGTTCTTTGATCGCATCCTGGTCATAGTAATAACGAGGTGACTTGCTCAAAAGGAACAGGTACTCATGCGACTTTGTGCACCGGTCCTTGGTGGATTCCGGCATGGGGTTCGGCTTGCTCCAGATAATGTCCTGGCGCAGGTACCAGCCATCATCCTGGAGGGCGAAGGCGACGCGCCATGGAATGCCAATTAGGTCTTTAGGCTTGATGCCGGCCACGCTCCGTGAAGGTGAAGCCGTTGATCCTCGGACCGACTGCTGCTTGCCGCCGGCCTTGTCGGTTTCCTTCCGCTGACCAGGGTGTGCGTTGTAGCTGTCACCGAGATTAAGCCATAGCGTTCCGTCGTCACGCAGTACGCGCCGGACTTCGCGGAAAACGGCAACCAGCGCATCCACGAACTCAAGTGGCGTGGCCTCAAGCCCCATCTGCCCATCTACCCCGTAGTCGCGCAGGCCGAAGTAGGGCGGGCTCGTGACACAGGTGTTTACCGACTGGTCCTGCAGCTTCTGCATCGACTCAATGCAGTCGCCGATCAAAACGCGATGCTGTGTCATGGCCTTGGCCCCTTGTAGATAAAGACGTAGGCGAACCAGAGGGTGGCGATCATGGCGTCACCCGCTTACGCACCCACACACAGATCGGGCCGTCGTCGGTATCGTGGATCGAGAAGATGAACCAGCCTTCGCCAGGAGGATTGCTCGGGTGCCAGGCCGCACAATCGGCGATACCTTCAGCAAGCCACGACGCCTGCACTTCATCTGACGCGTCGTATTCGAAAGCCAGTTCGCGCGCTTCCAGGCCGCGCGAGTCAAACCAGGCGTATGGGATCAACTCGTCTTCGGTGGATGGCCAGGCCGGGTGGGTCCAGTAGCCGTGAGCGTCGCGCTCGACGGGCAGCGGCCGGATCAAAACAGTTTCTTCAGGCATGACTTCGTCCTTGCCGCTATAGCGGCTGACTTTGAAGGGGGAGGGGTTACAGGTTTTGCGGGTGGAGTACGGATGTACTCCTGTCTCGCTTGAGTGCTTCAAATACTCTTCCGCGCATCGAATCAATCGACGAAGACGGCACCGCCCCCGGATCACCCTGGATCGCATAGAGCAGTTCATTTGTCTGGAGCAACAACCCCTCCAGCACATCCGCCCGCTGCTGTAGTTGATCGCGCTCATCAAGCGATGAGGTGTAAAGCCGATCAAAGCTATCCGCCCGCTCATCCGCTGCGGTCAGTAGTGCTTGCAGGGCGTCTGCGCGGCGCCACAGGTCGAAGTCTGGAACCGGTTTGCCGGCCATGCGATGTTCAATCATGGCCCAGACAAGGTGGTACTCCGGCCAGTCGTGCTCCACCACCACGAATTCACGTCGAGGCAGGTGAGATAGCAGCGAGAACATCGGATCGACCAAGGCGCTGCGATACGCTACAGGAACCTTTTTCAGGTCGCTTCGCTTGATGATGATGTAGCGGTCTTCGCGTTTGAATTCGCTCATACAGCCTCCCTCGTTACCAGATCATGGGCATTCACAACCGTCATGCCGAGGCGTTCGGCGATCAGGACTTCCAGGCTTGCACCCTTTGAATGCTCCCAGCCGGGCAGGGTGGCCACGGTGTCGCACTCCATCAGGGCGGCGATATCGCGGCGCATGCAGTCGGTCCACGAACCGCTGTCAGGGTTGAGCTCGGCGGGGTTGGTGACGACGTGGCCGTCGGCGCGCAGGCTGGCGGTCATTGCGGCGAAGGCGGGGAAGTTGAGGCCGGGCAGGCCGGTCATTGGCCCGCTGAGGTATATGCGCTTCATGCTGCCACCTGCTGTTGTTCTTGGCGCAGCGCAGCCTGGACGGCCTCGACAACCCGACGCAGGTACGTGAATTTGTGGTTCTCTTCGACCGCCTTGCCGTCGAGTGGGTAATGCCACTCATCGCCGAACAATTCGGTCAGCAGCGCGCTTTGGTGCCAGCATTCGCTCGAGCTCTCGATACTGCGCAGCACCTCGATGTCATGCCAAAGCTCACGGGCTTCATCTTTGCTCAGCTCACCCAGTTCCCAGTCATGCCGGCCAGTCTGTTGCCGCCGGCGCTGGACGATGCACTTCTTGGCGAGGGCGTGGAGCGCTTCTCCGCTGAAGACCGTGGCGCTGATGCCGCGATCCAAGCAATTCAGGACGTAGTCCCAACCGCAGTCTGCGACAAACTCCGCAACGGTGCGCGGGCCCATACCGCCCCAGTAAGCGTTCCAGCTGTTGTCCCAGCAGTTGATGGTTATTTTGCCCTGGGCAGTTTGGTAGTTCGGGTTCGACTCAATGGGGCAGTCGCGTCGGCCGAAGTCTTCGAGGAATACGGTAATCGCATCAAGCCGCGCCGCGCCGGTGATCACCAGCTTCGTGACTGTCGAGCGCTCGACCTGCAGCGGCGCGGTGAGTTTATTTTCTGTAGGCATGGGGAGTCCTTGCCGGGCCATGCCCGGGGGGTGGAGTGGGGGGATTTCAGAGTTGTTGCAGGAGTCGGCAGCCTATCCAGCGAACCACGGTGACGGCCTTGCTGTTGCCGATCGCCTTGTAGCGTGGGCCATCGGGGCATTCGCTGGCAGACTTGCCGCGCCAGGGGATCAGGGTGTAGTCGTCGGCCATGCCCTGGAGGCGTTCGCACTCGACGGGAGTGAGGCGGCGCACGGCAGACCCGCCTACCAACATCGATACTTCCGTCGTCGGGTTGCTGTTGTTGCGCATGTTCCCTGACCTGAGGGTTGGAGAGAGCTCAGCAACGATGTTCGGCCCCAATGCGGAGTCCGTATTGTCGAGCTGCTTGCCATAGTTGCTGGTCACCGTTTGCGCAATCTCGCGGCAGTACAGTACGTTCTCCTGCCCACTGTTGCGACCCAAGGCATGTGCCTGGTTGACGCTGACACATGGATCTTGCGTTCCGTGCACGACAAAGAACGTCTCGCTTTCCACATCCAGCCGGCTGCCCTTGGCGGTGAGCGTGGCGGCGCGCTCGATCGATCCTGTAAGGCTGTGCCCGCCGAATGCAGGGATGCCGCCGAACATATCGATCGCCGGCCCTTCATCGCCTTCGCAGTTCGGGCAGCCGTACTGGCCTAGTGACTCAGCGAATACGGATCCACATCCGCACTGGAGTGCAGGGCCGAAAGGAGCTGTTCCGGTAACGTCTTGCCCCTCGCCTCGGCGCGGCGCAGTATCCCGGCGCACGCCTTCTCGCTCAAAAAGTACCTCGGTGGGATCGAACCCGTCTCGAGCACTTGCGACAACGAACACACGACGGCGTCGTTGGGCCAGGCCGAAATATTGGGCGTCCAATACCCGCCACGCGATTGTTCTTTTGGGTCCATACACACAACCAGCGTCCTGCCATTTTTTCCCTGGAGGCTGCAGCTCGCAGTCTTCCCCAGCAAGCGCGCCAAGAAAGCATCCGAAGGCGTTCCCTTTGTCGCTGAGGACGCCGGGGACGTTCTCCCAGACGATGACGCTGGCGGGCTTTCGCTGGCCGGCGCGAACATAGTCAACTGCATCTGCAAGCTCCACGTATTTGATGGTGAGGGCGCCACGCGGGTCGGTGAGGCCTTCGCGCATACCGGCGACCGAGAAGGCCTGGCACGGTGTGCCGCCGACCAGCACGTCCGGCGCCGGGATCTTGCCGGCCAGCACCAGGGCGGCCAGCTTGGTCATGTCGCCGTGGTTCGGCACGTCGGGGTAGTGGTGGGCCAGGACCGCCGAGGGGAACGGCTCAATCTCGGCGAACCAGGCGGCGCGCATGCCCAGCGGGTGCCAGGCCTGTGTCGCGGCTTCGATGCCGCTGCACACAGAGCCGTAGGTGATATCGGGCATATGGGATCCTCGCCGGCTGGCGTGATTCGTTGATATGGGGTATTACGGGTGACCGGCATGGAGCCGGATCAATGGAGCGATTCTAATGAGCGATCAAAAATTTACCGTTGGCGATCTTCAATACCATCTGAAGAATCTAAATCCCGACGATGAACTGGAATTCGAAGGCGGACTGACTTTCAACAGGATCAAAAGACGTGGTGACGATCTTCAAGTGCTGGAGTTCAGCGAGGCGCAGGCTTACTTGAATGAGAAATTCCGGAAGAAAAATCCCCACATCCAGGTTGCATTCGTCAGGGACGAAGGTTTTGCGGAAGGTGAAGTTGTTAGAGAGGTCGACGTGTCAATTCGCTAAATATTTGCAAAGCGCCCTTATTAGGGCGCGGAGTTAACCTTTCAAATCGACGCACGCTTGAGCTGTTCGGTAAGCTGAGGTGGAAGCCCGCGGAGCGTCAGCGTGCCGCCGGCATCGTCGAACTCGATCTTGTCACCCAGCAGGTGCGCCTCGAAGCTGATCGACATGCCTTCGGCACGGCCGGTAAAGCGCCGGAATTTGTTGAGGGTCTTCTTGTCCGGCGGCAGGGTTTCGGAAATCCCGTAGTCCTTCGCCTTGATGAACTCGTAGAAGTTCTTCGGCCGGTCTTCGTCGATCAGTCCCGACAGCTCGTCCAGCGTGATCGGCTCCCCGATTTTGGCCTGGCCATTGAATAGTTGACCAAGGTGGCCGTCTTCTCACGCGCCGCCTCATCGACCATGTCCTCGCTCTCAACAAAGTCGCTGAAAGCTTTCAAAAGCGTGCGGGTCTCGCCCGGGCCGTCGATTCCTTCCTGGCAGCCGATGAAATCGCGAAAGTACTCGTTGAACCTGCGGCCCTGCTTGCCCTTGAGGTAGGAGATGTATTGCAGCGACCGCGGGTTGTTCTGCCATTCGCTGATATTGATCCGCGCGGCCAGGCGGATGTGGTCCAGGTCCAGGCGCTTCACTGTCATCAGGTGGAGTTCTTCGGTCATGGTCACCGCTTCTGTTTCCTGCACCAGTGCTATGACCAGGTAATCGGTCATACCTTGCTGGTAATGGCAGAAGAGCGCGTGCCCACCGGTCGAAAGGTTCGATTCTTCCATCAGCTTGGTCAGGTGTTCCACCGCGGTGGTGCTGAACTCCAAGAAGGTGGATCCACCGGCCAGGTACTTGCTGAGCCAGCCGCTGAGCGGGTAGGCGCCAGACTCAGCGTGAAAGAACCCCCAGCCCTTACCGGCGGTGGCGTTGTAGCTTTCGTTGAGCTGGCTCATTAGGTCGTCGCGGGCTTGGCTTTCGCCTTGCTCGGATGCGCCCAGGAACAGAATGGCCGGGCTGCCGTCGGGCTTCTTGTCGATCTTGTGGATGACACTGTGGCGAATGGGCATTGCGTTTACCTCAGGTAGGCGCCGCCCTCCGTGGCCGGTGGTGGCAATTTGGGTTGGGTTGGGGTAATACGGGTGACCGTTATAGAGCCGGATTAAGGAGAAGATAGTGGCTGATTCGCCGTGGGATATGCTATCGGCCGTTGGTACGTTGGCCGCTGTTGTTGTTGCGCTAGGAGTTTCAGGTCATACAGCCTGGGCTAGCAGGCGGGCTGAAAAAGATCGCTCAGAATTGGCAGCTGCGAAGATGCTAAGTCCGATCATTGCCCTGGAACGGAAAGCGGGATACTTGTACGCTTTTTTTAGTTTTGACGAGGAAGAGTCCGTCGAACAGCACGCAAGTGCCCTCTTGGCCATTCAAGAACTTGAAGTGATGGCCAAGGCTATTTCGATTGACGATTTGTACCCGCTGCTTCATCTGAAAAACCACGCAGCCAAGAGAGCTGCAAGAGCGCTGGGTCTGATCCAGACATTCTCCGCTGATGCCATCGCGACACTTTCACATTCCTCTTGGGGGGCTTTGAGGGTGCGTAAATTCCAGTACGAGAGATGGTCAGGAATGCTATCCGAAATTAACGATCACCTCTCGGTTGTCGTTTCGGCATGTGCCGATTCAGCGTCGACAGGAGCGCCAAGGCCTACACCCGAAGAGATTCACGGACCGTAGACTTTTCGCCCTCCGGTTACCGGTGGTGGCAATTTGGTTTGGGTTGGGTTAAACAGATGTGGGTAAGTCGCCACTAACGCATGGAGCTGAAAGCATGGAAAAAGCAGATTTCGAGTACGATCACAACCAATTTCGAGGCGAGTTGGGCAAAGTGGCCTACGCGTACCAGCGCATAAAAGAAAGGCTTTTACGGAATTTTGAACACTGGAAAGAGCTTGGCGCCGGCTTTCTAAACAATCAGGTCTCTTTCGAAATCGGAGCAGATGGGGAAAGTATTTCAGGCATAGCTGCTGGAAAAAAGTTCGCCATTTCTCTTACGCCAGTAGCGTTCGAAAATGATAACTACGCTCTTGCGGTAGTTACCGTAGTTGACTTGGTGAGCAAGCTCCCGCTGGAGATTGATCGTTTCCTTATTTCGGTAAATGGCGATGTTCTTTCAATGGAAAGAGTGGAGCTTTTGAGCTCAGAGGATGAAGCTCAGAGCTTCAAACTGCTGATAGCAGTGGTTCGTCGCGTCATCCGAGCGATCCCCGTGCAGGTATAGGCTCGTCGCCTGGGTCTCTCATCAGCTCACGCATACTTTCGCTGTAGAATTTACGCGCCACGTTTTCGCTAATCACGATTTCGTGGCGCGGATAACTCAAGAAGTCGGCCAACTCGTTGTCGCCCATCAAGTCCATCTTCATGATGGCGATCTGTAGAACCTCGCTGATGATCGGCGTTTTGCCTCTGGCGCAGATCCGGTCCATGGCCTGCTCGATGCCCGGCCTGACCTTGTGTCGCAACTCCTTCTCGGCGACCGCCAGGCGTTTCTGCGCTGCCTTGGCCGACCGTTCCTGTACTGATTTGGCCATGGCCTACCTCTTCTATTCCGCTGGCCGGCAGTGCGAGCCAGGTTTGACGTTTGCGTTGCTGGGTGCGGGCTATGCGGCGCATCGTTTTCCGCCTGGAGTCGACAATGGATAGTCGATCGCGTGATTTGCGAGGATGCGGGCCAGCGTCTTCGTGTTGATCCCGAGCTTCCCGCAGACCTTTCGGCGGCTGATGCCGAGTTCCATGAATGTCTTGATGCGCTCTGCCAGCTTGGCGTCTCGATCGGCGAGGGCCTTCATGTGCTCGGGATTGCCATGCCTGCCACGCGGTGAGGTTTTGAACGTGAAGCTGAATTCCCTCGACATATTCAGCAGCGAGCGGCGACTGACACCGATCATCGTGGCGATTTCGCCCTGTGTGTGATGCGGAGCCAGTTCCATCACCTTCGCCAAGCGTTGCTTGCGCGCTTCGATCTGCTCTTCAAGCTTGGTGGGCACCCTTTCCGATACGGGTTCAACCCGGCGCCGCACAAACGGCTTCGGCGCTGGCGGCATCTGGTTGCTGTAGGTGATGGGCTTGGGGATGTATCCGCTGGCCGGGCCTTCTTCAATCTGCCCGCCGGCTGCCAGGAACTGCTCAACGGCGGCTGCCAGTTCGTTCGATGCGCCTCGAAGGCGTTCCACTTCGTTCTGTAGGATGCTGATCATGCTGCCTTGCTCCTGAGTACCGCCTCGTACCCGTCGACCAGCAGCTTGAATTCCCACAGGTCTTCCTCAAGGCTTTCGATGTAGTCATTGTCGCGCTTGAACTCTTTCCACCAGAGCTGGCGGCCCACCGGCTTCAGGAGCGGGCAGTACATCCCGATATGCCACCATTTTCGGTCGGTGATCCACATGCAGCCCTGCACCTGGTCAATCACATCGCTTGCGTCGTTATCAATGTGGAAGGACCGCAGCTTTTCGGGCGCCAGGAAGCACTTGTACTCCGAGCCGCCATCGTCGCCGATGAATCCATCCGCGCTGGCACCAAATACCCCGTCATCCGTTTTTACCAGGCCGACCTGAGTGACGATCAGGCCTGTCTGGATTTCGTGCTCCATGCGCGCCTCAGGCTCCAGCTCATGCCCTCGGCGCATTTGCCAGGTCTCGAAACCGCCATCCAGCGGCGCACCACCGATACGCTCGACCGCCAGTTCGAAGGCGTACGACAGGGCGGCGTTCGACGGCTCGCCGACTTTTTCGCCGTCCAGAGCTCGCTGAACTACTTCTGCTTTTGGCGCAGCCTTGTAGCCGGCCAGATCACGGGCGCGGCCTTCACTGTGACCAGCGAGCATTGCCTCCACATACTTGCGCTGCTGCGCAGTCAGCCCATTTACCTTGGAGCGAGCGGTGCTGAACATACTGGCGGTGATCACCCCGGCGCGGC
This sequence comes from Pseudomonas sp. CFBP13528, assembly GCF_005233615.1. Lineage (NCBI taxonomy): Bacteria > Pseudomonadati > Pseudomonadota > Gammaproteobacteria > Pseudomonadales > Pseudomonadaceae > Pseudomonas > Pseudomonas sp. CFBP13528. Next base: position 59,235 of record NZ_QGAJ01000009.1, on the reverse strand, counting down.
CTTGAAGCCACTCGGCGGACCCTTGTGTGCAGTTGACGATGATCATTGGCTTGCTCCTTCTTGCGGCGCGGCGCTGAGTTGCGAGCCACGAGTGGTGACGGCGACTTTCAAAGCCTCGTAGAGATCGGTTGCTGTCTTGTTGTCGGTGACTTTCAGGTCCTGAGAGGCCTTGACGCCCTCTTGCCAGATTGCCGTGAGCGATTCTTTGGAGTCAGCGGCGTAGGCCTTCGGGATCCATTCGTTCATCAGCTCCCCAAGGCTTTGAGGCTGGCCCTCGTCGCCGTTGCCGTCGTTATCCTCGTTTGTCAGCACGACGTTGAAGATCATCATCGTCAGGTAGCGCCTGGCATAGCTGAAGGTTGAGCCGCTTGCGTGCACTCCAGTCTTGTTTACGCTGCCTTTGATCCCTGCGGAGTCGATAGGAAGATCGACGTGGTAAGTCTTTGTATGCCCGGCCTCATGCATGCAGTCGCAGACGGTGCGGATGTGGCCAACCAACGGGCTATCACCTGTTCCAAACGAAAGTGAAAACCCGTGGAGCGTGTAGACAGGGGAAATCTTGCGATCAATCGACTCAAGCGCGGCATAAGCGCTATTAGTTTGGGCGTTGAACTTGTCACGAAACACCGGGCCTATTTCAGCTTGGGCGCGGACCATAGCGGCGTTGAAGGCTGCCGCCGCCGTACGATCCGTGTGGCGCTCGTACATCTCCATCATCTTCTGCATTTTGTCTGCATCGAATGCCGGGTCGGTTGCGGCCCGCTGGATCATTGACAGCATCGCGGTTGATTCATTGGTGGTCGCCGGGTTGGCGACCTGCCGTGCCTCGGTGCGCTCGGCCAGGGCTGAGTTAGTCATGGCGACCTCAGTAGGAAATGGTAATAGCTGGGATTTTGCGCTGGGCAATCAACTTTACTGCCTGCTTGGCGCATTCCTCTGGCATGCCGCCAGCGATGAAGGCCTCCAAGGCGGTACGATTGATTGCGCGTCGATGCGCCTCGTCGCGCTCGCGCATCTCTTGCTGACGGACGATTTCGGCAGCCGCCGCATCAGCTCGTCGGCGCTCATCTTGACGGGCCTGCTCGGCAGCCTCTTCAGCCCGCCTCACCGCAGCGATGCGTTCTTGTTCGGCGCGCTGTTCGGCGGCCAGCTTGTCGACCTTGGCCTGGGCAGACTGGCGCTCTGCTTGTTCGGCCTGTAGCTGGAGTTGTAGGCGCTGGCGCTCGGCGGCTGCCTCGGCGTCCAATGCAGCCTGTGCGGCGGCGCGCTGGGCGGCGGCGGCCTGATCAAGAAGATCCTGTTCGCGGCAGGCGGCGGCCAGGCGTTCGGCCTCGGCACGCTCGGCTGCTTCACGGCGGGCCTGATCAGCGGCGGCCTGGGCGATAGCAGCATCACGGGCGCGCTGGGCCTGGGCTTCTGCTTCGGCGCGCAAACGCGAGAGCTCAGCCTGCTCGGCTTCGTGCTGGAGGCGCTCGGCGTGCAGGGCGCGCAACAGCGAGAGGGTGCGGTCTTTCGCCTGGGCTGCTTCTGGCAGGAACTCTTCCCAAGCATCGTTGATCTCGATGGCTTCGAGGTCGACGATCACCCGGGCGACTACGGATGCTGGAGGTGTTGCTGCGAACATCGCCATGTCCTTGATCTGCTGCATACCTTCGTTGTGCTTGGCAACCCGCGCATCTTCGGCCGCCTGCCAATCATCCAGCGGCTGCCGCACCTCCTTCTGCCATGACTCCAGCGTGTCCCATACACGCCTACGCTCGGCATCAATCAGCTTCGGGATCTCTTTTTGCTTTGCGGAGATCTCTTTGCCTACCGCTTCAAGTGCGTTTTTCGATTTTGCGATCTGGTGCGCCATCGATGCATAAGCTTTGCGACCTTTGTCCGTTTTCAGGTCGGGAAGCACTCTTTTGAATTCGTCTACCTTCGCGCGGACCTGCTGAAGCCAAGGGTCAAGCCCCTTGACGGTGCTGAATACCATCAACGCTGTTTCTTTCGGTGGTACGACTGCCAGTTCGGTTTCTGCGGACATGGGGATTCCTTGCCGCGATGCTCGCAGCGATTGAAGATGTTGGTTATTGAGTGATTCGATCAGCGAGGGCGCTGAGCAGCATCAGGAACGTAAAGAGGGCGATGACAGGGAAGGCGCCGCGCCAGATAAGCATGCGCCTGGTCCGCTGGTGGGAAGTCAAGGCCGAATCCTCACCACAATCCGACCACCTTTCATGGTTGGCGCTAGGCGCTGCGGCAGATCCCGCACCAGGTCCTCACGCTTGCGACCTATCAGCTCGTTGAAGGGAAGGCCGAAGCCCAAAATGGCGATGCGGCGCTCAACTTCATCGAGCTGCTCGTCGATCAGTGATTTAACCGGTGCGGTGGTCATGCGGCCTCCTTGCGGAGCCTGGTGATTTTCAGCAGGCGCTGGCAGTAGTGGTTGAATTCGTCGACGGTGATTGCGTCGCCGGTGAGCATGTTTGTGATCATCCTTACCACGACGGCTTGGGCGCCTGGCTCGCTGCTGGGATGCTCAAGCGCTTCAAGCGCCTCATCGATCAGGATGTGCGGGCTCATACATCGGCATCCACGTCGTGTTCGCGCTCTTCGCGTTCCGCCGCTACAGCGTCTTCGGCGTAGGGCCGCAGCAGCGCTACAGCGAGCTTCTCGACCGCTTCAATGGGCTTTTGCTGGCCCAGCAGGTCGGCAGCGTGGGATCGGGCATCGCTCTGGCTGCCGAGCATTGCCGACAGCAGGAGGCGGGCAAACGAATCACGCTGGTCCAGACCGTCGATCTGGCGCTGGTTCAGGTGGCCTTGCAGGACCGTGCAGAACCGGTCGAACGTTACGACCTGCGGCTGGCCGAAGCGCCGCTTCCACTTGATGTCGACGCCGCACACCAGGCGCTCCGCCGAATGCTCAAGCCAGTCCGTCACCTCGCCGCTCTCGCTGACCTCTGGAGGCAACTGAGCGTCGTAACGCTCTTGGCAAATCTTCAATGCTGCGTTCATGGTCGCCTCCAAAGTGGCGGGTTGTTCACCTGTATTCGTCAACACTCATGCCTCCCGCTGGTTGCCGATGGGCGCGGGGGAGGAGTGCTGACGTAATAAAGGTGCGGAAGTGAGCCCAGGCCCGCTACTGGCGACGGCCTGGGTTTTTTTCGTCAGCGGTGTGGCCCGTTGCCCGCTGCTGATTGCAGGGCTGGCCGGTCGTCTTAGGTGTGGGCTTCGAGCTTCCTACTCACAGCGTCAAACAGCATCTGTTCGCCGTGGATCACAGGTCCTTACAACATGCACGCTACAGCTCTGAATGCCCTGGCTGATTGGGGCAGGGTGCATGAGGTCCGGCGTTCCCAGCCGAGGCTATCGGGATCGCTAATTCAAATCTTTTGGAGCTGGCCGTGACACGCTACTGGCGTCGGTCACCGGCTTGAATCAAATGTTCTTCCAGCCGCGGGCCTTTCGGCTTGTTCTCCCGCTGGATAACTGTTCTTGGCGCTTTACGCTGCACGCCCGGGTCAGTTGCCAACCCTCTGAACTGTTTAGGCCGGTTCATCGCTGCCTTTGAATCTGGGCCGGTGGTGATCCGGCAAGGGGTATCCCTAAAGAGCGGCGCAGGTTTAGCTGCTGGCCGGCGTTCTTCGTTGCTGGCTTGAGGCAATAATCACAGAGTGTGTTTATTGTGTCAACACGTAATGTGTTTATGTTTTTCATGATCGAATCACGCTGTGTGGTTTTTATAAGGTAATTGAGAAGGACGGGGTGGTGAGCCCGCCTGCTGGCGTGCTCATCTAGGAATCGCAGTACTCGCGCCAACCGATCCTGACGGCTCCGTCTTCCAGATGCTCGATCCTTATGCCGGCGGTGTCGCCGATATCCTGGATGACCTGGTGCCAGGCTTCAGGGCTTTCATCGTCGCGCCTGGAAACCTCGACCAACTGAATCCTCTGCACTCTGGGGGAGGCAATTATGCGTTGCAGGCGATGGCCCACAAGCTCGTAGGACTTTCTCGGTTTCGATGTGGGGTAGGGGGCCTGGATCATGCTTCGCTCCTTGCTATACTGTATGCATACACAGTATTTGCACTGATATATCTTGGCAATAGGGCAGCAAGAAGATTCATGCGTAAATGCATATTTTTCACTGTGCTTTCTGGCGGGCATGAAAAAGCCCGCTGAGTGGCGGGCTTGATGGGTACTGTTTTCGGTTAGGTCTGGCGGGGCACCCAATACATTTGGCAATGGATCTCATAATTGTCGTAAAGCTCAACCGCAACAGTTTTAGCGGATTGTTCGCTTTCAAAGGGGCCGGTGATGACTGTGTTCCCATCTACCGCCAGAACGGGTACTGCCAGGTCTTCAAGCACGCCTTCAACCCGGCTTAAGTCCCCCGGATGGGCTTTTATGCGAACCGTCCAGCCTTGAAAAGCGGACTTTAGAGCCTGATCAGTAAAGTGCGGATATTTGCCACTCACCGAATCCCTGTATACGATCTCGCTGGAAAGCCTGGGGCCGTCGCGCATCGTGATGAGGGCTTGGTTGGCTTCTTCCTTTGTTTCAAATGGGCCGGCACCCACGGCTAAGCCAATCATAGGAACAACCGGGAGCCCGGTGCTGGCGATGGCTTCGATTGTTCGTCGCTGTTCTTCTTCGTCACGGCAGGCGGTTGCTGCAACCCATCCGGTTTTCAGTCTTGGGGCACGCGCTGGCTCAATGTCTCTCCCGCAATGCTTGCACTTTACGGCAGACTTTTTGATGGTCTCGGCGCAGAACGGGCAGTTGCGGAGGTCGATATTCTTCGCACCAGCGGAGTCCCCTGATGCTTCAACCCAGCCCTTACGAAGATATGAGTTCGTCAGAATGCCGTTGATGCCAATCGCATACCCGATGGTCACCAGGGGGACAGCGATGAACATCCCAGGGCCGCCAGTCAGAACCGTGACGCCTCCAACCAACAACAGCCAGATAAAAAAGTGGCCCCACAGCTCTTTATAGGCAAGGTAGAAAACCCCGAAAAAAACAACCGCGAGCCACGACATCCCGCCAACACTTTCAATGTGACCGTTTGCCGGATTCCTGAATTTTCGTTCCATTGGATCCCTCCAGTAATTGAGCCCGCAATTTACCATTCGTGGCGCACAGCCACCGTTGACTCGCAGGGAAGCGTCATTACGACAGTTCAGCCGCTAGAGAGTGCTCAAGGAAATGCTGCGATCGCCTGGGCCAGTTGAGCGTCCGACACCAGCGGCGGTGCGCTGGTTGAGTGGTAGTACCTGGAGGCTTGCTCAAACTGAGCGCCGCGAATCTCTCCGTCCGAACCAATGAACGCTAGAGCGTCGGCCTTCGCCGACTTGAAAACCTTTGGCGGCTCGGTTGTGAGGGATGTGGTCGCCCCAATTAAAATGGTTGGCGCGGAAATTGTGAGAAATATCGCGGCAGCGATAGGGTTGGCGCCATCACCTGATACGGCCTGCGTGCTGACCGATGCCAGTAAGGCGATCGCCAGGGTCTTCCATGAGTCCATGCTTCGTTGCGTCCACTGCGATCAGAGGGACCACCATAGCAGAGGAGGGCGCTTGGCAGAAACAAGAAGCCCGGCGCTGGGCCGGGCTCGATGATGGCTGCTTATGCTGCTAACGCCAGGGTAACAGCTCTCACAAGCACCAGGATCTTCACATGGCGGCCTTCAGAAGGACTTTGCATTCGGCGTCGTATTTTTCACGCAGCTTGGCAGTGCTAGCTGGCGTCATCCGCCCTGGTGTCTCTTTGTGCAATTCCACCATTTTTTGCGCAACTTCTTCCTGAGCCTCCGGGGTATAGCCAGCATGCACCAATAGTACATAGGAGGCTCTTGAGGACTGACTGCGGCTTATGTCTGGCTGGTCACCAGCTACTGAAAGCACTTCGTAGTAGGCCGCGCAGTGGAGATCTCTCTCTTTTGGGGTTTCTGCTTGGGCGGTTAAGGAAATGCAGGTGAATATGGCGCAGAAGACCAGTGGCATCGAGGATAGGCGCATGAAAACGAGTCCATTCGAGAGGGGCCAAGATTTTATCAGCTCAGATGACAGAAACAAGAAGCCCGGCGCTGGGCCGGGCTCTATATCGCTATTTTATCTGTTTCGGTTGGTACATAGCTCCGATCTTCAGCGCCTCGGCCTTACCCCCTGTCAACATTGGCGCCTTCTTCAATATGTACTCCGGGAATCTAGTGACGAGATAGTCGTACCTAAACCATCTGCGGAATTCGGCGAGGGCGTGGTTCGGATAAGCGCTAGCCTCTTGCGGATTGCTTTTTGCCTGCGGGTATCGGGCCGGATAATTATGCTGGCAAGGCACACGCTCACCGTATATGGATGAATAGTTGAATTCTTTCCAGTGTTTAGCCCACATCTGACCAACGCTTATATCAGGTATGGTTTTATGGTTTACGGTGAGGTCGGCAGTTATCAGATCCACTATGAGACCCGTTATCTCATTAAAAATTATGAAATAGCCTAAGGGTGCAGCATCGTTAAGTATGGATACCCTTTCATGGTGATATTGCCATTTGTCACCCGGGGTGTAGTTTAGAGAATCGTATATAAAACGACGTAATCCGAAAGCTGCAAAATTCCTGTAGTTAACAGTTGCTTGCTTGTTCGGTGATTTCGCCTCAAATGCATAGTATTCAAGAATTGCCATGCAAACGACGTCGGGGTATGCGTAGTGTGGCTTCCCTTCTCGTACGGTCTCAATATATAGGGATTTGTCAGTGTATCCCTGAGCGAACAAATATCCTCTGATAAATGAAATTCTGTCCTTGGTCAGGATGTCGTCGTCGAAGTGGTCGATCCATTCTTGGGTTATCTCTTGGATCGCACTACGCTGCGCTCCAGTTGCCAATGCCAAGCCTCGCTGTGTGAGAAATGGTATTCCGTTTTCCAGAATACCCATTTCTATCCCGTTGACATCTCGCTGGACCTCCACGCCTAGGTCGAGAGTGAACTGCTTTTTGATGGCCTGCAAACCTTGTTTTTTCATCGTTAACTCCATGATAAACAACAAAAAATCTACGGCCTGCTGCTTGGTCTGTAGGCTATAACTTCCACCATCCCCAGAACCGTCTAAATGCCGCCCACTCAGCTACAAACCTGATAATCAGCTGACCGTCAGCTCACCTGGGCACACCATAGAAGTGATTCAGCACTATCAGCTCAACCACCGCTACGAAAACGCAAAGCACAACGAAGCCAGGGCTGAAGACTCGCTTGCGATGGGATGAACTGTCGTCCGGCCAAATGCCAGCTTCGGTTGTGAAAACCACCATGAGCGCCAGCAGAGTATAGGTCCACACCTTGCTCCAAACGCTTTGCTTTCGCCATAAGGTCGAAGGTTTTCCAAGGGCGGATGGCATCAGTAAAACTTCTGCAGCGCCTGCACAACCACGCCCACGATCCGGCAGTTCTCGTCGACAGCCTCAATTGGGTAGCTCGGGTTCAGCGGTTTCAGGAACAGCCGTCCGCCATCGCTGACCAGCTTCTTGAACGTGGCTTCATTGCTGTCCGGTAGCTTGGCCACCACCAGCTTACCTGGTGCAACTTCAGCCTCAGTGTCCACCAGAATCAGCGTGCCTTCGGTGATGCTCTGGCCGGCGGGCGCCGTCATTGAGTCACCTTTGACCGTCAGCCAGAACGCAGGGCCTTTGGAGTCGTACTCCGAAAACTCGTAGGTGTCTGAGACTCCAGCCGGGTAGGGCTCCACTGCTTCCGCCCAAGCCCCGGCGGCGACCCAGCTCACTACCGGGTAGCGGAATGATTTGGTGGGCTGGGCGGCGATTGAGATATTCGAGGGGCTTGCGCCAGGCAAAAGCAACGCTGCCGGATCGACTTTCAGCTCATGGGCAATCTTGGCGATATCTTCAAGGTTTGGCTCCCGAGCATCTTTCTCATAGTTTCCTATGCGCGATTGGGATTTCCATCCGCAAGCCTTTGCCAATGCAGCCTGAGAAAGTCCTGCTTTTTCTCTGTAGTGCGCGATGCGCGATCCGAGTGTCTTCATGGGTCGAATTTTAATCACGGAGTGAAATAAAATCCGCCCACTTATTGTGTTTGCCAATAACACGATATGTGTTTATCCTTGGTTTATTGTCCGTAGGAGCAACGCAATGAATCTCATAGCAGAGTTTCGTGAGGAGGCCGGAATCACCCAGGCAGCCTTACACCGAAAGCTCAACTGGAAGCAGTCGCGGCTCGCTAACTACGAGTCGGGGGCTCGCCCATTGAAGCTTGAAGACGCCCGGAAGATCGTCCAGGCGTTGAATGAATTGGGTGCGAAATGCACTTTGGATCGCGTTTTTCCGCAGCAATCTTATGCGGATGTTCGGGCCGCCTAAGCAACATCCCTGTCCGCCGTTCCATTGAAGCCAGATTAAAAGAGAGCAGTCTCCATGCAAACGTCCAGTTCCAGACACACCGTACAAACCCGTGATCAGGTGCTGGTTGCCCACGCTGCAAACCAGATCGCGCGAACCAGCCTGAGCCAAGACGACTTCGCCCAGGCGTTGAGCCGCGAACTGCATCTGTCGTGCCCAGAGAAGGCCGTCGCCAAAGAGGTTCCGGACTTCGCCGCGCTGACGCTGCAGAACGACGTCGCTGACTTTGTGAAGGCGACCGGCCGCTGGCTCAAGCGTGTTCAGCGCTGGCTATCCGGCGATCAGGAAATGCCGTCCTGGCTAGAAGAGTCGTGGGTCAACGCCCTTGAGCCTGAATTCCGCGACCACTGCGTAAACGAACTGGCAAGCCGTCACGGCTTGACCGGCGCCCGCCAGATGACCAGCGACCAATGCGCGAACAAAAGCTTCAGCGCATTGATCCGTGCCCTTGGCGATGTGATCGACACCGGCAGCGAAGTGTTTGATGACCAGGTGATGTGCGAGCAGGACCTACCGCACTTGCCAGCGTTCGCCAAGCAATGCAGGCAAGTTGAAGCGAAGGCGGGAGAGTTGCGCCGTAAGGCTGAGGCTCTGCTCAACGGCAAGCCTGCGCTGAAATCCATCGCCTGAATCTGAGGCACAAAAAAGCCGACGTACGAGGTCGGCTGATTCGATAACACTTTGTGAGACCGATTATATGCAAACCCTGCCACATATCAATAGCACTACCAATCTCGCGGCACGTTTTTCGCAATCTGAAAACGTGGCGCGCAATAGCTCGCATACAGTTTACCTGGCGGCCTGACATGCAATACACCGTCACGATTAACCAGGTGAAGGCGCTGGAGTGGGGACTGAATTCTCAGCAGGCCCTGCTGTTCGCCTTCGTCTACGGCTGCCCGAGCTGGACCAAGCCAATGAAGACCGATGACGGGATCTTCTTCGCGCTGAGCAAGGCCAAGATCATCGAGGAGCTGCCGCTGCTCACTGACAAGCCGGACACTGCTTATCGCATGCTGAAGGCCCTGGAAGAGGCGGGTTTGATTGAGCTTTCAAGTACTTCGAACATCACGCTTTTCCGCCTCACAGAGAAGGCCGTCGAGTGGAACCAGAAACTCGACGGGTCGGAAAAATATCCGACCCCGCCAAACAATAAGGGTCGGAAAAAAATCCGATCTACCTCGGATAAATCTCCGAGCAAGGTCGGAAAAAAATCCGGGCAAGGGTCGGAAAAATCTCCGACAAATCAGGATACCAATCATCAGGGTACCAATCAGGGCACCAGTCAGGACTTGCAGGACGCCAACGGCAAGCCGGCTCAGTCCCGCGGCTTGGTGCTGGTGGTGGATCGCACCGACACTCCTCGGGTTGAGATCCCCGCCGACATGCCAGGCCCCAAGGAACAGACCTGCAAAACTTTCAAGGTTTGGGCGAACTACGCAATGGCTTACCGCAAACGCTACGGCGCGTGGCCGGTGTGGAATGCCAAGGTTGGCGGCCAGCTCGGCCAACTGGTCGACCGCCTCGGCGCCGATGTTGCCCACCACGTCGCGGCGCACTTCCTGAAAACCAGCGATGCCGCCGTCTTGCGCAAGTGCCACAGCCTCAACGAACTGCTGGCCAACGCCGAGAGCTACCACACCCAGTGGGTGACCGGGCAGCGCATCAACGGGACGACCGCACGCCAGATGGAACGGACCGAGGCGAACCACTCCGCAGCCGAGCAGGCCGCCCAGATGGTCCTTTCCAAACGCCAATCAGGTGACCGCAATGAATACCTCTGAAATGAACGACCAGCAAGTTGCAGGGCTGGCCGCCGCCATCTGCGCAACCGCCGAGGCCATGGGTCAGGAAATGAACCCAGGCACTGCCGCGATGATGGCCGAAGACCTCTGCGCCTATCAGGTACCCGTCGTCAAAGCCGCGTTGAAGTCCTGCCGCTTCGAAGTGAAAGGCAAGCTGGCAATGGCCGACATCCTGCAGCGCGTACAAACCTCCGACGGCCGCCCTGGGAAAGACGAGGCTTGGGCGATTGCAATGACCACCAACGACGAATATGAAACCGTGGTGCTGACCGACGAGATCCAGCTGGCACTGGCTGCCGCGAAACCAATCCTGGATGGTGGCGACAAAATCGGTGCGCGCATGGCGTTCATCGACGCCTACCAGCGGTTCGTGAGCCAGGCCCGCGAGGATGCGAAGCCGGTCAACTGGCACGTATCCGTAGGCTTCGACGCCAACCGCCGCATCCAGGCTGTGACCAAGGCGATGGAGCTGAAGCGCATCCTGCGCGAACACGCCCAGAAGTACTTGGAAGACCTGAGTGTTGAGCCGATCACCGAGGATGGCCGGGCCATTGCCGGATTACTTACTGGCAACGTCACCCGGCCGGAGCCCGCCCTTCGCGCAAAGCTCGAGATCGTTAAGAGCTCGATGCTGGAAATGCGCAAAGCCAGCGCAGAGCAGAGGGACGAAATACGGATAGCAGCGGCCAACGAGTTGGCAGATCGCCGGGCGTTCCTTATCAAGCAGGCCCGAGAGTTGGAAGAGAAGAGTGCGGCGCAATGACCGACAAGATCAGCGTCAACTGCCAGGCCAAGCTCACTGAGGCCATCACATGCCTGACCACCATGTACCGGGACAAGAAGTTTGTAGTGGTCTCCCTGCGCCCAGGCAAGGACCGTACGCTCGACCAGAACCGGCTGTGGTTCGGCATGTACAAGCGCATCGCCGAGATGAGCCAGATCGGCGATGCGGCCGACGCCCGCCGTTACTGCAAGCTGCACTTCGGCGTGCAGATCCTGCTGAACGAGGACGCTGGGTTCCAGGCCGAGTGGTACCGGGTCATGCGTCATCTGCCATACGAAACGAAGCTGGCCATGATGGGCGAGTGCCATTTGTTTGGCCCTGATGGCTTCCCGGTGACCAGCCTGTTCAACCGCGCCCAGGGCGTCGCTTACACCGATCGCATCGCCGCCTATTTCACAGGCCAGGGTGTGGTTTTCAATGATCTGCTCAGCAAGGAGGCTGCATGATCGCCAAGCAACCCAAACCGAAGAAGTGCAAGAACCCCGCATGCGGCATCAGCTTCCCGCCGCAGCGCCTGGGCCAAGCCGTATGCAGCCCGAAATGCGGCTTGGCCATCAAGGACGTGAATCAGGCGAAGGCGCGCAAGTCGCTGGCCCAGGTTAACCGCCGCGAGATCAAAGTCCGTAAGGAGAAGCTGAAGAGTAGGGCGGATCACCTGCGTGAGGCTCAGGCCGCAGTGAATGCGTACGTGCGCCTTCGCGACGCGTACTTGCCGTGCATCAGTTGCGACTCGGCGCCCAACGACAACGACCTCATGACCGGCAGCCGCTGGGACGCCGGACATTACCGTTCCGTCGGCGCCTGCCCGGAGCTGCGCTTCGAGCCGCTGAACATCCACCGGCAGTGCGTGAGGTGCAACCGCAACCTGTCCGGCAACGCCGTGGAGTACCGCATTCGCCTGGTGGTTCGCATCGGCGCCGAGAAGGTGGCCTGGCTGGAAGGGCAGCATGCGCCCTGCAAGTACACCGTGGAAGAGATCAAGGCCATCAAGGCCAAGTATCGAGCAATGACCAGAGAACTGAAAAAAGGGGAAGCCGCATGAAGCTGATCAATGCAAGACAGGTGTGGACCGAAGCACAACATGAATCGAACGCGTCGATCAGCGCTGTGGCAATCGACAAAGCGCAATCCGCACCGATCAAGAAAGGCCAGCGCATGCGCCGCGCCGAGGCAGTCTTTGCTGCGCTTGGAGATGACAAGGAAGAGCGCATCCAGGTTGTGCGGCAGAAGATCAGCATCAGCGAGACGCGCGGGACACCGGTTGGTCGCTCCACCGCCCGCGCCGCTCACCTGGCGACCATAGGTAAGGTTTTGCGCGCCATAGACACTCTGCCGTTCCAGGTGCAGCAGTTCGGGCACTATCTCTATCACCCAGCGATGAACATGCGGCACCTGCTGAATGCGGTGCTGCTAATCACCGCAAAGGCTGCGCTGCCAGACCTGACATCCGCCAAGCGCGTGAAGGCGCAGTACCTGGTTACCCTGGCCCTGCAATCGTACAAGGGGGAGGTGGCCGGATCTGCCGAGTGGGGGCCGGCGCGGGTCGCTGCCGAGATGAACACCTTCTTCGGCGTTACCATTGACCCAAAGAACTGGACGCGCGACTGGCTTGACCTGTGGGAATCCCTGAAAGAAGTGATCAAGGAAGTGGATATTCAGGCACAACAGCCAGTGTGGCAGGTGATTCACGCGGAAAAAGATCAAGAAGCGGCATAATGATGTTGACATGACGGGGTTTTGAGCGTACTTTTCCCATAGTGCACAAGTAACGCGAAACGCACACGAAACTCTGAACCCGGCCACTCGCCGGGTTTTTTTCCAGCCGAAAGAAATTTGAGTAGAATCAGTAACTCATACGACTTCTATTTTGGCTGGAGGCATGTGTGCCGCATAAAGACCTTCGGGTAGACGATAATGTCTCTGCCGATATATCTGACCACCCTAAAGATATTTTTTTCGCTGCTGTTGAAACGACTCGCATGCCGATGATCGTCACGGACCCCAATTCGCCAAACAACCCGATAATTTTCGCCAATCAAGCTTTTTTGGAGATGACGGGTTACGAGCACGACGAGATTTTTGGCAAAAATTGTCGTTTTCTCCAAGGGGTGGATACCGATAGGGACGTCGTAACCTCTATCAGGAACGCCATAAAAGCGAAGCAAGAGTTCTCCACTGAGATTCTGAATTACAGAAAAGATGGCAGCAGCTTTTGGAACGCGTTATTCATATCTCCTATTTATAACGAAAAGGGCGATTTGATTTATTTCTTTGCCTCTCAGTTGGACGTGAGCCGACGACGCGATGCAGAGGAAGGGCTGAGACAAGCTCAGAAAATGGAAGCGCTTGGCCAGCTCACCGGCGGGATCGCGCATGACTTCAACAATCTCCTCCAGGTCATAGGCGGCTATGTCGATCTAATTGGTAGTGCTGTCGAAAAGCCTGAAGCAAACCTAGAGCGGATCAAAAAGAGCGCTTTCCACGCAAAATCTGCAGTCGAGAAGGCCAGTACACTGACGAAGCAGCTATTGGCTTTTTCGCGAAAGCAAAAGCTGCAAGGTCGGGTTTTGAATTTAAACACCCTGGTTGGACTCGTAGAGCCGCTGATTGAGCGGACATTTGGTAGTGGCGTCAGGATAGAACTTGATCTAGACGATTCGTTACAAAATTGCCGAATCGATCCTACTCAAGCGGAAATGGCGCTCCTGAATATCTTTATCAATGCGCGCGATGCATTGATAGGTCGTAATAATCCGAAAGTATTCGTTGAAACAAGAAACGTCAGTATTCGAGACTTGGCCACATCCTACGAAGGACTTTTCCCAGGCTCTTATGTAAGCATATCGGTAACGGACAACGGCATTGGTATGCCTTCAACGATTCGCGATAGGGTGATGGATCCATTTTTTACCACCAAAGATGAGGGCAAAGGATCTGGATTGGGATTGTCTATGGTTTATGGTTTTGCCAAGCAGTCCGGTGGGGTAGCTCGGATCTATTCAGAAGAAGGTATTGGCACAACCCTTCGCTTGTACTTCCCTGTTGATACGGCTTCCGTTACGCCCGAGGAGAATAGGCAGAAGTCTGACTATGAGGATGGTACTGAAAAGGTCCTGATCGTAGAAGATCGTCCAGACGTTGCTGAGCTAGTTAAGATGGTGCTTGAGGATTACGGGTACACTACTGAAATATCGCTGAATGCGCGTGAGGCGTTAAAGCGATACGAAGCCGGCGAAAAGTACGATCTTCTTTTCACAGATTTAATCATGCCTGGTGGTATGAATGGGGTAATGCTGGCGAGAGAGGTCAGGAGACGCATGCCGAAGACCAAGGTATTGCTTACTACCGGTTATGCAGAAAACTCCATCGAGCGCACGGATGCAGGTGGATCGGAATTTGAAGTGATATCGAAGCCGTATCTGCCTCACGACCTCGCTCGTAAAGTCAGGCAGATCCTGGATTCTCCAGGTGGCATTTAATTCTTGTTATCTATGCATCAATAACCATGCGGCTTTTTAGCTGCTGAATGAAACGAGTCCTTTGAAGCCCGACTATCATGTCGGGTTTTTTTGTGGGGGAAGGATCAAGCTCCGTCGTTCCCGACGCTTCCTTCTGTTAGGCCTGGACGCTGATGAGCCAGTAGTGCGGCGCTGGGGGAAAAACCGGCAGCCCGTGCATCCTGATCTCACTGTGCTTCCGAGGTGGCGCGAGACCAGATTAGCGAGATCGATGCATTTGGGCGTGGACGCTGGAATGGTCTTTGGATGACTGCGGGAAAGACCGCGCACCTATTCAGGGCCTCGACATGATCGGGGCCTTTTCGTTTTCGGCTCCACCACACCCATTGCTCCGAGCTGGGAGTGCTGTGTGAGCCGATTCAATTCCCAAACATGCCCCACGGAGTCGAGCGCATGGAGTATCTACAGCGCCTGCTCGACAAGATCGACAGGTTCGAATTGTTGATTGCGGGTCTCATTGGGGCTGTCGTTGCGAGCTGGTGGCATAAGGACGACTTGTCCGACTGGCGCGCTTGGATGGTGTTCTTGGTCACTGGGGTGGCCTGCTCTCTGTACCTGACGAGCATGGTCAGCGCCTACCTGAATGTCACCGAGCCCAAGATCGTCGCCGGCATCGGTTTCTTGCTGGGCACGTTCGGCGGCTCGCTCCTGGCAGCAATCAACCGAGCCATCAAAGCCGCTGACCTCTGGGCGCTTATCCGCCAGCGGTTCGGGGGAGGCAATCCACCATGAATCTTGAACTGATCAACTCCATCGCCTGCGGCCTCATCGCGCTGTGGGCCACCTGGTGCGTACTGAGCGGTAAGGTGAGGGACGGCATTCTTGGCAAGCTGATCTACACCACGATCGCCATCACCGGTTTCGTTGTGTCGGTGCGCAGCCAGAACATCTTCTTTGGACCGACGACTGCTGGCCTGACGCTGCATGTCGCCCTGGCCCTAGCCGGTGCACGTCACATCTTCATGGTCACGTACTGGCAGCGGGCGAAGGTCTGGCTTTGCCGGACGCTGAACTGCGAGCACTGTCTGCACTGTGATAAGGCGCCGGGCGGCATCGAGCGCCGGAGCAAGTAATGGCAGGGCCTACCAGCCCCCTGGAAACCACTGTCTGGCAAGGTTCACCGTCACACGCAGTGCATGTTGGCTTTGCTCGCACTCCTGCTGCTGATCTTCGGGAGTTGCTGGTTTGCGCCACCGAATATTAGCCGTCGAGCCTTTGGCGTAAGTTTGCTCAAATTCGGGGCTGGCTTCTTTGGTAAGGCGCATCGCTTTCGCATAGTCAGCTTCAAGGTCATCAGGCAGCGATTCACAAGCCAGTTTGGCCTGCTGATACCTAACGGCATACATGTAGCCGTCAGTTGGGGCTTCGTCGTAGCTGTAGCGGGATGGCTCCGCAGCAACTGCTGTGCCAGCGAGAAGTAAGGCGGAGAGATACAAGCGTCCGTGCATGGGATCGACGTCTCGAAAAAAATCAAAGTCGGCGGATTATATCCGGCTGATCCGCGCCACGTTTTCGAATGCGCCAAATCGTGGCGCGAGGTTGGGTGTCATGCTTGGCTACGGAAATGTGATATCAGCCCTAATCAAAGGAAGATTGCTTGCATCGTAGGAGCAATGATAAGAACGCCCATCATCGGTGTCTTTTTTCGTGATTTCTTCGCACTTGAATGACGCAGTGACGCCGTATTTTGTAGCTCTGAACCCTTTGACCGCTTCCTCAGGGGTAAGCACCGTAACGAGCTCACGATTGAAACTCAGGGTGATATCTGGACCGCCGAAGACTTCATATTTCTGCGATCGGATACATAGGCTGGCTCCAATCAATTTGCCATTCAGAGTATTTGTGCCACTCGTACACGCTTTCGGTGAAATGAAGTTGCCAACGCTCATTTTTGCAGTCGGTACTTCAGTTTTTGGCTCCGGCGGGGCGTATGGCCCACTCTGACAGGCTGCCATAAGAGTCGTCGCAGATATTAGCGCTGCAGCGGTGAGCATTGACTTCATTAGGTCAGTATCCTTTGACTGGTGTAGTGCCAGGCAGTCTGGTCACGTTTTACGGATCGGAACGTTAGATCATGCTGGCGCGCAGCTTGTAGATCAACAAATTCATGGTGGCCTGAATGACCGTTAAATTGCTGGAGTTCAAGTGGGAGGACTGGCGCGACGCCGCCAAGACCTGCGCAAGATCGCCGATGACCTGGATGCAGGTGAGCATCCAGAGTGCACTGCAGGCGCCTCGACCCTAATCGGCGCCAAGGGAGAGGTGACGGTGTTCGGCCTCGGCCCTAAGTGCGACGACCTGCAATGCCTCGGTGCGATGCGCCTGGGCGAGCAGAAGCTGATTGATGTGCTGCTGGATGGAGGGGAAGGTTAGGCGTGCCGCAGGTTAATACGGCACTGGTGCATCACTTAACTTTCAGCGCTTCCTGAATCTGATCGGCGTAGTCGCTGAGATTGTTCATTTCGTCCGTCAAAATATTACAGTCGGCAGGGGTGTTAGAGGCCTTTGCGTGGATGACTGATAGGGCAGCTGCTACCGCCATAGCTCGTCTATCTTCAGCGCTTTTGACACGATTGTTGTAAGTGTTCAGATCGATAAAAGTTTGAGTCACAGTGGCTCTCCTTTGGTTGATCCTCATCAATACCGGCAACGCGCCACTATTTCAAGCATCAGAGAGACGATATGACAACCAAGCAACCCGACTGGGAGGCGATCGAGCGCGCCTACCGGGCTGGTTCGCTTTCCATCAGGACTATCGCTGAGCGCCAAGGCGTGAGCGACACGGCAATCCGGAAGAAAGCCAAGGTTCAAGGATGGGCGAGAGACCTTTCTGACCAGGTGCGTAAAGAGGTTCGCAGCAAGCTGGTTCGCGGAGAGGTTCGCAACGACCAAGGCGCGAACTGCGAACTTGATGCTGAGATCATCGAAGAGGCCGCCGAGGAAGGAGCCCGGGTGGTTCGCAGCCACAGGCGAGACATTCGCAAGGCCACAAACCTTGCGAACCTGTTGATGGATGATCTGCTGTCGACCATCCGGCGCCGCGAAGAGATCGAAGAGGACATCGAGGCCGAGACCTCCGAAGACAACAATGGTATGCGCCGCGCCTCAATGCTCGCCGCCGTCTCTCTGCCCAGCAATTCCAAAACACTGTTCCAGCTTTCCTCTGCAATGAAGAACCTGCAGGTTCTGGAGCGTCAGGCATACAGCCTGGACGAGAAGGAGAAGACGGACGAAGCCGACGAACTCTCGAAGATGATGGACGAACTATCGAAGGACGCCTGACATGAAGCCCGAGCACATGAAGCTGCTCCGGGATAAGCGTTGGCGGTTGAACAATCTCTACTTCATCACCGACAAGCAGGGCAAGAAAGTCCGCTTCCGGATGACGGACGAGCAGATTGAATACTTCGATGGGATGCACACCCGCAACATCATCCTGAAAGCCCGGCAGCTCGGCTTCACGACCGAGTGCTGCATCATCCAACTGGACGCCGCTCTGTTCGAGTCGGCCAAGTGCGCCCTGATCGCTCACACCCTGAACGACGCGAAGCGCCTGTTCCGGGAGAAGGTCAAATATGCCTACGACAACTTGCCTGCTGAAATACGCGCTGCCAACCCTGCTTCTAACGATGCTGCTGGTGAGCTTGTGTTCAGCAAGGGCGGATCGCTCTACGTGTCCACGTCCTTCCGGGGCGGGACTCTACGGTATCTGCACGTATCCGAGTTCGGGAAGATCTGCGCCAAGTTCCCGCACAAGGCGCGGGAGATCGTCACCGGTGCTTTCGAGGCTGTCGCTGCTGAGTGTTTTGTCACCATCGAGTCGACGGCAGAGGGCAGGGCCGGGTATTTCTTTGATTACAGTCAGTCAGCAGAGCGCCAGCAACTGGCTGGTGTGCCACTGGGCCTGCTCGACTGGAAGTTCTTTTTCTTCAGCTGGTGGAACAACAAGGCCTACAGCCTTGATTCGACCGACGTAGTACTGCCCCAGCGCCTGACCGACTACTTCAACGAACTGCACGCCAAGCACGGGATCGTCACCAACGACGGCCAACGCGCCTGGTATGCGGCCAAGGAGAAGACGCTCGGCGACGACATGAAGCGGGAATACCCGTCGATCCCCGCCGAAGCCTTTCAGCAGTCGGTCGAAGGCGCCTATTACGCCAAGCAGTTCACCAAGCTGTATGGCGCGCAGAGGATCGGCCCGCTACCAGACAACAGTCATCTGCCGGTGCATACGATATGGGATATCGGTGTCGGCGACTCCACGGCCATCTGGTTCGTCCGGATCGTCGGCGAGGAATACCACGTCATCGACTTCTATGAGAACAGCGGCGAAGGCCTGCGGCACTACATGAAGATGCTCAAGGATCGCAAATACACGTATGGCGATCACTGGGGGCCCCACGACATCGATAACCGTGAATTTGGCAGCGACGGCAAGACCCGGCGCGAGCTGGCCAGGGAGGGCTACGAGATCGACGGGCAAAAATACAGCCTCAAGTTCAGCGTTGTTCCAAAGCTCGGCATCGACGAGGGCATTGAGCAGGTGCGGGAGATCCTTCCGGCCTGTGCCTTCGATGAGTCCAAGTGCGAACTGGGTATTTCCTGCCTGGAGAACTACCGAAAGGAGTGGGACGACAAGCGCGGCTGCTGGAAAGACAAACCACTTCACGACTGGTCATCGCACGGCGCGGACGCCTTCCGCTACTTCGCCGTCTCGATGGGCAGGCGCAAACGCACAGGCGGAACACGCCGAATTGGAGGCTTGGCCTGATGCCAGTGCAATCGACAAACCCCGACTACGACGCGCATATCGCCGAGTGGGAGATGATGGACGACGCGCTCGAGGGTGAGTGTGCCGTCAAGCGCAATGAGCGCAACCTGCCCAAGCCAAGCGGCATGGTTGAGGCTGAAAAGCTCGACGGTGCGGGCAACAAGTACCTCTACGAGAACTACACGAACCGTGCCCAGTACGAACACTGGGTGCGCGACTCGCTGCGGTCGATGATGGGCCTGGTTTCCCGGCTGATCCCTGAGATCGAACTACCGTTTGGCTTGAAAGGGCTGGAGGACAACGCCACTGCCGACGGCTTCGGCCTGAAACAGCTGTTCTTCCGCATGGTGCGCCAGGCTATCTCCCACGGCCGGGTACCGCTGGTGGTGAACATCGACGAGAGCGGCGAGCCGTACTTCTCTACGTATGCCACTCGCAACGCGATCAACTGGGACACTGCTGATCAAGGCGGTCGGCAGGACCTGGTACTTTCGGTGTTTCGCGAGTTCCGCAGGAAGGGCGGTGATCGTTATAGCCATGACTGCGACACGGTATTTCGTGAGTTCTTCATGGACGGCGACGTTTGCTACACCGCGGTGCGGAATGAAGGCGGGGAGCTGGTCGAGGACGAGAAGCCGCTGGGCACCGCCGGTACCGACAACCGTTTGGTCAAAGGCCTGCCATACCTGCCGGTGATCTACTGCGGTTCGACCGACAACTCACCGGAAGTCGACGAGGTGCCGCTGTTAACAATGGCGCGCGCGGCGCTGAAGTCCTATCAGCTAAGTGCTGACTATTTCACTTCGCTGCACCAGACCAGTCACCCGCAGCCGTGGGTCTCAGGGCTGGATGAGGCGGTAGAGTTGAGCGTCACCGGCCCATCTGCTGCGTGGGACTTAGGCCCGAATGGCGAATGTGGCTACTTGGAATTCCAGGGCGCGGGCATTGAAGCTGTGCGCAAGGCCATGGATGACCAGAAGAACGCCGCGCTCGAAGCCGGTGCCAAGGTCATGGACGTGGCCGGTACCGAGTCAGGAGAGGCACGCAAAACACGCCAGAACGATCAGCACGCCACGCTACACAGCATTGTCATCACCGTGGCCGAGGCAGTGGAGCAAGGCTTGCGGTACGCCGCCGAGTGGAAGGGCTACGACCCCAAGCAGGTCACGTTCAAGGTGAATCCTGAGTTCGTGACCCCAGTGGTCGACGCCCAGGTTCTCGCCGAGCTGCTCAAGGGCGTGATGGCCGGCACGATCAGCGCCGACACCTACTGGCAGTACCTCACCACCGGCAAGCTGCCGGAGCGCCCATACGAAGAAGAAGCCGAACTGATCAGCGATGAGCGCGAGTCGGCCGGCATCAACTTGGACAAAGACGATGCCAACGACAAACCTGATGCAGGCGGACAGCCAGCTGCTAGAGCAGACGACGCGCCACTCGGTAATGCTGGAGCGGCTTAAGGCTGGCGAGGTCAAGAAGTTCGAAAAGTACTTGCGCCAGATCGACACGTTGGTACGGGAGCAGTTGACCCGCAAGGAACTGACCACCTATAGCCGGGACCGCCTTGAGCAGTTCCTGGCCCGCGTGGACGGCAAACTGCTGGGCATATACAAGGCCTACGGCGACCTAGTGCAGGCCGATCTGGTCGATATCGCGCTGTATGAGTCGACCTTTGAGGCGAACAGCCTGAGCAATGCGCTCTCCATCGACGCAGTGGTGCCTACCAACACAGTGATCCGCGCGGCGGTATTCTCCTATCCGCTGCAGGTGAAGGGCATCGACGGTGGCAAGCTGCTGAAGAGCTTCGTCAGCGGCTGGACTCGCACCGAGACGATGCGCGTCACAAACACCATACGGCTCGGCTTCGGCCAGGGCCAGACCAACGCCCAGATCATTCAGGCGATTCGCGGCACCGCGGCGCAGAACTTCACGGACGGCGTCCTGGCGGTGAGCAACCGCAACGCTGCCGCTGCGGTGCAGACAGCAATCCAGCATGTGGCCACCACGGCACGAATGGAAACGCTGAAGGCCAACAGCGATGTGGTGCTGGGCTATCGCTGGGTGTCGACGCTCGACCGCAAGACCTCGCAGCAGTGCAAGGGCCTGGATGGCATGCGATTCGACCTGGGCAAAGGCCCGCTACCGCCGGCGCACATCAACTGCCGGTCAACCACGGTGCCCACCACCAGGCTTTCGGAGATGTTCGCCAAGGACGCCACACGCGCCTCGGTGGGAGATAACGGCGGGGCCCAGGTCGACGCAGGCCTGAATTATTACCAGTGGCTGGCAACGCAGCCGGCTAGCTTCCAGGATCATGCCCTCGGGCCGGTCCGGGGCAAGTTGTTCCGCGATGGAGGGCTGACGCCGGAGAAGTTTGCCAAGCTGCAGCTCGACAAATCGTTCAAGCCGCTGACCTTGGCGCAGCTGAAGGACGCAGAGCCTGACATGTTCACCCGAGCCGGCGTTACACTTGGCGCTCCACCAGGTTGAGATAGTCGATGCAGATCATCGTTGAGGACGGGAAGGGCAGGCCAGACGCGAATAGCTTCGTGCCACTGGAGAAGCTGACCTTTTACCGCGACTACTACGGGTTCCGGATACCTGACGCTGAGGCTGGCCAGCTCGAGCTGTTGCTGCGGGCCGCCGCTGATATCAATGGCCGCCAGTGGAAGGGACGAAAGGCCAATCCAGATCAGGCAATGGCCTGGCCCCGGCGTGACTGCAAGATCGAATACCAGACGCTGTCGGAGACATTCGTGCCCTTTGAGCTTGAGTGGGGGCAGGTAAGGCTGGCGGTCGAGCTATACGCTTCCGAGCAGGGCCTCCAGATCGAAGAGCCGACTCACTGTACCGAGCCGAACGGGCGGCGGACTCGATTGAATCGAGATACGCCAGGCCTGCGTATGCGACCGCCGCCATACGCGCCGAGCAGGACGCAGTTTGCCGATTATTTGGTAATGAGAGGACTGCAATTGATAATTTCATAGCTTGAAAAGGTGGCCATTTGGTATAAGTGGCTTTTCGGAATGGAGGCCTTATGGAAATCAAATGGGTAGCGATAGCAGTTGCAGGGATTTTGTTAGGGATAGTTTGCGGACTTCTTGGCCTAACTATAGGTATCTATTTTAATCCTGAATCCACAATCACATTTGTCCCGGTCTGGGGGAGTTTGGGAGACTGGGCATCCGCTATAGGTGCCTTCTCCGCAGTTGCCTTTGCATTGTGGCAGTCTCATAGACAGCAACAAAAAGAACTTCCAAGAGTAAAAATAATCAATCAATTTACGCCTGATGAATGGCTACTTAGGGTTGTCTCAGAGGGGATTGTTCCTGAGAGTGTTCTGGGTGCTGAGCTGATATCCAAAAAAGATGGTTCTAAGATCGACCTGTTGACGTTTAGTCGAATCCCAAAAGGTGGCGCAACGACAAAACTTCAGAGGGGAGAATATCTTGATATCCTTGCTTTGAATAAGCACGACCTACTTCAGTTTATTGAGCAATGGGTTGCAAACCCCATAAATCAAATGCGTCGAAGTGAAATTCATCCAGGTAACGGCTATTTTAAGTTGAACAAGGTGTTCTTTGATCGGCTTGAGGATTTCTTTGAGCAAGAGCTAAAAATCCTAATTAGGCTGGTTAGCAAGGATGTAAAAGTTGAGGTCTCTCCAGAGTTTTCATCGGTAGCTAAGAGCTACGTTATAAATACTAGGAAGACTGAAGAAACAGAGCGAGCGGCATCTAGGAATGGCGAGGCGCGAGCAAGATATGACGCAGGACTTCACCTTGAATACGGTGATCCAGAGACGTAAGTTTCAAGAGTGATTAATTAACCTCAAGCCGCCCAATGGGCGGTTTTTTTATGCCCGCAAAGCGGGCCGATCAAACCCAAGGGGTGCACCAAGTGGCAGTAGAAAACCAGATTGATCTTGAAGACCCAGCAGTTAAATCCGCGATCGCCGAAGCGGTGGAAGCGGCCACCCTGGGCCTCAAGAACAAAAACACCGAGCTGCTTGGCTCGCTCCGGACCACCAAAACCGAGCTGGACGGCTTCAAGTCCCAGTTCGAAGGGCTGGACATTGCAGCAGTGAAGGGGCTGCTGACCAAGGTTGGCCAGGATGAAGAGACCAAGCTGATTGCCGAGGGCAAGCTGGACGAGGTCATCACCCGCCGTACCGAGCGCCTGCGCACCGACTACGACACCAAGTTGGCAGCCGAGAAGGCCCGAGCCGACAAGGCCGAACAATTCGCCGCCAAGTACAGCGACAAGGTGCTTGCTGATTCAATCCGCGCCGCCGCCATAAAGGCCGGCGCGCTCCCCGAGGCCGCCGAGGACATTATCCTGCGCGCCCGGGGCACTTTCAAACTCAGTGAGGACGGCGAGGCGATTGCCACCGACCGTGACGGCGAGGTCGTTTACGGGAAGGACGGGAAGACCCCTCTGTCGCCGCTCGAATGGGCGGAATCGCTGCGCGAAACAGCAACACACCTGTGGCCAAGGGCTCAGGGTGCCGGGCAGACCGGCGACAACGGTGGCAAGGCCACGAAAAAGTGGGGTGAGTACACGGAAACCGAGCGTGCCGCGATCGCCCGTGACAACCCTGAGCTCTTCAAGAAAATCCAGGCCACCAAAGGAACCTAATCCATGGCAACTACCCAACTGACCGATATCTTCGTCGGCGACTACTACGCCTCCCTGGCGCCGGTTAACAGCCCGGAAAAGACCGCTGTATACGAGTCGGGCATCGTGACTCGCTCCCCTGTGCTGGACGCGATCGCCTCCGGCAGCCAGGGCACCGCCGAGATCAGCTACTGGCAGGATCTCAACGCCGATGAAGCGCCGAACATCAGCAACGACGACCCGAACGACCAGGGCGAAGTTGGCAAAGTCACCCAGGACAGCATGCGTGCCCGCGTCTTGTACCTCAACAAAGGCTACGGCGTGACTGACCTCACTGCTGAGCTGGCAAACAGCGAGCCACAGCAGCAGATTCGCAACCGCTTCGGCACCTACTGGACCCGCCAGTGGCAGCGTTACACCTTGGGCGCGGCTCGCGGCATCATCGCGTCGAACATCGCCAACAACGGCGGTGACATGGTCATCGACGCGGGCGCGACCATCAGCGCGAACGCCTTCCAGGATGCTGCGTTCACCGCGGGCGATGCCGCTGACCAGTTCGGCGCGATCGGCGTGCACTCCGTGGTGATGAACCAGATGGTCAAGCAGGATCTCATCGAGTACCTGCGTGACTCCGACGGCAAGATCATCCTGGCAACCTACCTCGGCAAACCAGTCTTCATGGACGACGCCCTGGTGTACGGCGCTGGCAAGTACCTGTCCGTGTTCTTCGGCCAGGGCGCTTTCGGTTACGGCGAAGGCACGCCGAAGGTTCCGGTAGAACTGGAGCGTAAGCCCGGCGGCGGTAACGGCGGCGGTGCCGAAGTGCTGTGGGAGCGGAAGACTTACATCCTCCAGCCTGCCGGCTTCAGCTGGAAGGGCTCCGAGGCTCAGAACCTCAGCCCGACCGCGACCCAATACGCCGCTGCTGCCAACTGGCAGCGGGTGTTCAGCCGCAAGCAGGTTCCGTTCGCCGCTGTGATCAGCGGTACCACCACGCCGTAACTCGGCCCACACAGCCTGGCGCCCACATGGCGCCGGGATGCTTTTGAGGTGACTTATGAAAGTGATCTACACGGACAAGCCGGGCAAAGAGCGCGGCGTGTGCTACCGCCTGCTGAGCGAGTTTTTCGGCGTCATCGGTTCCGCGACGGAGGTAGTCGTTGATGGCGATGCACCGGATATCTCCGATGCTTACCAGGCCGCCGGCATCAAGGTTTCCGACGACAAGGAGCCAGAGAGCAAAGAAACCGACCCGCTGAAAATGAAGGTCCCCGAGCTGAAAGAATGGCTAACCGAGAAGGGCATTGCCTTCGACCCGTCCGCCAAGAAAGAAGACCTGCAGGCCCTAGTGCCGGCGGAATAAGGACAAGCATATGACCGACTTCATCACCGTTGCCGATGTTGACGCCTCGCTGGGTTCTGGTTGGGCTGGCACCGGTGATCCGGTCCGTGCTGTGACCATGGCAAACGCCTGGCTTACGGCCAAGATTAAGCGGGCTGTTCCTGATCCGGTACCGGATGAGATCAAAACAGCCGGCGCCCAGGTTGCCAAAGAGGCGGCGGCGGGCAAGCTGTACACAGCAACGCAGAAGGAAGTGCAGAGTAAGACGGTATCGGCTCAGTCCGGCACATCGGTGAGCAAGACCTATGTGTCAGGCTCTACCGATCAGTCGGCGGGCGTGAACTTCGCCCTGGCCCTGCTGGCGCCGTGGATCACGCGCTCCGGCGTGATGATGCTGAAAAGGATCTGATCATGGGCATGCGCGAGGAGATCCAGGCCGAACTGGCCGAAGCGTTCGATGATCCTGATGGCTTGGCCGACGCGGTTAAGCCCGTGACGGGCGTGCGCAAGGTTGCGGGCGAGTATGACCCTGACCTAGGGGGCGAAACGCCAGATAGCACCGTCACTTACACGGGGCGCGGTGTTCTAGGCAGCTACCTGTCCAAGGAAATCGACGGCTCCCTTATCCAGACCACCGACAAGAAGCTGCTGGTGTTGCAAAACGAGCTGTTCGTATCGGAGGCCGGTGTTCGGACAGCGGTACCGGCTGCCCCGGCCATTGGCGATATCGTCAACGGGTTTCGGGTTATGAATGTGTCCGCCGATCCGGCAGATGCCACCTGGACAGCTCAGCTGAAGAAGTGACATGGCGACTCAATCCGGCAGCTTCGCCCTGAGCCTGGCTGAGTTCGCCGCTCAGACAGGTGAGGCCATTGACGCCAGCGTCCGCGAAATCATCATCGAGGTTGGCAGAAGCCTGATTCGCATGTCTCCAGTGGGTAACCCGGAGATTTGGGCGGTGAACGCATTGGCGACCCAGTACAACAAGGCCGTCGACGACCACAACAGCACGCTGCGCAGTGACCCGGACAACCTCACGAAGGGTGGCAGGCTCAAGAAGGGCCGCAAGCTCAATGACGGCATGGACATCAAGGCGCCCGAAGGCTACGTCGGCGGCCGGTTCCGTGCGAACTGGCACATCTCGCTCGGCGTGGTCGAGAATGTCACCTTTGACGAGGTAGACCCGAGCGGCGCCGAAACCACCGCTGCTCTGGTCGCCGCTATGAGCGATTTCTCCGCCGGCCAGATGGCCTACATCATCAATAACTTGCCCTACGCGATCCCGCTTGAGTTTGGCCATTCCACCCAGGCCCCCGGCGGCATGGTCCGGGTAACCGTGGCTCGCTTTCAGCAAATCGTGCTGGAGGCCATCAGGAACAACCAGGTATGAGTCACGCAATCATCACCTCGATCTACGAGGCCAAGCTGATCGCTTGGAGCGCTGGCAGGGCGGACAAGCTCAAGATCGTGTTCGAGAACACGGCCTACGCGCCGGCAGACGGCGAGACCTACCTACGAGCCTTCACCATTCCCGGCGATACCGCCAGTAACACGCTCGGCGGAGATCACCGGCTGTTCACGGGAGTGTTCCAGGTGAGCATCATCGCGCCGGCCGGCACCGGCAAGACCAAGACGAATCCAGTCGCAGCAGAACTGACCGACCTGTTTCCTATTTACGCGCGGGACACGAAGGGTGCGGTCACCGTGGTGACCATGTCGCCAGTTGACCCGGGGCCAGGCATCACCGGCGATTCGACCTACACCGTCCCGGTCTCGTTCTTGTACCGGGCCGACACCAACTGATCCCGCCCATTGGGCAAACCCTAAGGCCCGCCATCGAGCGGGTTTTTTCACATCTGCAAAGAGGAAATACCCATGGGCTACAAAATTCCCGACGGCGGCACCTTTCAGCACGGTGCCACTTATGGCCCTGATATCCCGTTTTCGGCGCTGAGCAATGCGGCAGAAGCCGTGGCTACAGTCACAGGCGGCACCCTGTCGGCTGGCGACATCGTGATTGTCACCTCCGGGTGGACCCGCCTGGGGAATCGCGTTGTGCGCGTCAAAGCTGCGACAGCTACTGCAATCACACTCGAAGGTATCGACACCACCGACCTGCAGGTTTACCCGGCAGGCTCCGGCATCGGCTCGCTCAAGAAGGTGCTGACCTGGGTGCAAATTCCACAAATCACCGACGTCAATTTCGCTGGCGGAACCCAGAATTATCTCGATGTGGCGTTTCTGGAAGACAAGCAGGGACGCCAGATGCCGACTGACAAGGCTGCCGCGAGCCTGGCGCTGACCATCGCGGATGACCCGGCCCAAGCATTCAACGCCATTCTGCGCGCAGCGGATGCCAGTCAGACCATTCAGGCTGCGCGCTTGAACCTGCCTGGCAACGACACGCTTTTCTACGGCGCTTTCACCTCGTTCTCCAACCAGCCGACCGTGTCCCGTAGCAACCTGCTGACCCGGACTGTGAACCTGGC
Source organism: Pseudomonas sp. CFBP13528 (assembly GCF_005233615.1). NCBI lineage: Bacteria > Pseudomonadati > Pseudomonadota > Gammaproteobacteria > Pseudomonadales > Pseudomonadaceae > Pseudomonas > Pseudomonas sp. CFBP13528. Next base: position 31,507 of record NZ_QGAJ01000009.1, on the reverse strand, counting down.
GCTGCAGGGCGAGCCAACCCGTTACCTGACTTCGGTGGCTTAATCCATGGCAAAGATCAGAATTGCCCAGAACCCGACGTTCAAGACCCTCGTGTCAATCCCGATCGTTGGGGGTGAGCCCGAGAAAATCGAGTTCACCTTCAAGTACCGGGATCGAGCCGAGCTTGCCGCTCTTTTCGATGAATGGAACGACAAGCGCAAGAAGGCACAGGCTGCGCTGGGCGATAAGCCGTCATGGTCAGAAATTGTTGCTGTGGATACTGAGCAGCAAACTCAGCAGATCAAGGACTTGGTGGTTGGCTGGGGCTTCGATGACGAATACAACGACGACAACATCGTCGCATTCGTGAAGTCCTGCCAGGGCGCTGCCGAGGCTGTCGTCAAGGCTCACGAGGGAGCATACAGTCAGGCCCGCCTGGGAAACTGACCGACGCTGCCCGCGCCATGTACTCGCCAAGCGTGCCCGACGCAATTATCGGCATGTTCGGCCTTGCCCCTGGCGATTTGGTTGAAGAAGTGGAGGTCTGGCTATGCAACTGGCCGGCCTTCCTCCTGTTCAACCGCATGTCCACCCAGTGGCGAGCAGGCGCAGGCGGCGCGATCGGTCTCGACTACAGCTGCATCCGCGACGTGGCCGGTTTCCTCGGCATCAAGAAAAAGAAACTCGCTGAAATCTTCCCTGATCTTCAGGTCCTGGAAGGCGAAGCCCTGCGCGTTATGGCGGAGGAAAGGGAAAATAGCCCGTAATCACGGGCACTTATTCAAGGTGAGTCGATGAACATTGCAGAACTCGGCGTCAAGATCGACTCGGCCGATGCAATCCAGGCGAAAACGAGCCTGGATGAAATGGCGAAAGCTGGCGGCCGGGCCGAGCAGTCCGCTGTTTCGCTGATGAACGAAATGCAGGCGCTGGAAAAGTCGCTGTCCACCAGCGCCAAAACCACCCGGGACCTGGCTAAGCAGCGTGAAGCGCTAACCAAGCTGACCAAGACCGGCGCCTATGGCGAGGCCGAGGCAGCGAAGATATCGGCTCAGCTCGATAAGCAGCAGATCGCCCTGGCCAAGTCTGCGATGGACGAGCAGAAGGCGCTGAACAGCCTGCTGGGCGCCATTGACCCGGCCCGCGCGGCGCTGGCAAAACTGGACAATCAGGTCGAGCAGCTCGGCAAACACCTCGACGAGGGCCGGATCAGCCAGGACCAGTACAACAGCGCCCTGAGCAAGATCGACAAGGATTACGGAAAGCTCGAAAAGACAGCCACCGGCTTCGACAAGCTACGCCTCGGCACCCGCCAGGCGCAGGAAAACGTTGTTCAGCTTGGTAATGCACTCTCGTCGGGTGACTGGGGTAGCGGCGTACGCGCCGTTGCGCAGTTGGGCGCTGGTGCTGGTGCGGGCGCTGCCGGGTTGCTGGCTATCCTGGCGCCGTTAGCACTGGCCACCGCCGCGGTTGGTGGCCTCGCCGTTGCTTACTACAAGGGCAGCGAAGAGCAGGACCGCTACAACAAATCGTTGATTCTGACCGGTAACTACGCCGGGGTCAGTGCCGGACAACTTGGCGATATGGCGCGGCAGGTCAGCGCTACCGTGGGCACCACTGGCCAGGCGGCCGCAGTGTTGGCGCAGCTGGCGGACAACGGAAAGATCGCCGGCGAGAGCTTTACCGGAATCACCCAGGCCGCAGTGTCGATGCAGGAAGCCACGGGCAAGGCAGTAAGCGAGACGGTTTCCGAGTTCGTGAAGCTGGCCGATGACCCGGTCAAGGCATCCGCTGCGCTCAACGAGCAGTACCACTACCTCACCACTTCAGTTTACTCGCAGATTGCCGCACTGGAAGAGCAGGGCGATCACGCGGGAGCCGTGAAGCTGGCGACCGAGTCCTACGCCGACGCGATCAATGAGCGCACGCCGAAGATTCTGGAAAATCTGAGCTTCTGGGAGCGAGGCTACAACGCCGTTGCGCGTGCTGCTGACAATCTCAAAAACATCGGCCGACCTGACATTGGTGCAGACATTGAGCAGGCTCGCCGAGACCTGGCCGATGCGCAGAAAGGAAATATCGGGCTGTTCCAAAACCAGAAGGAGATTATCGAGTTCCGGCAGAATCGTCTGAACATGCTTGAGGACGAAAAGGCGGCCCAGGCCGATATCGCCAAGTGGGAGGGCGAGCAGGCCAAGGCGCAAGGGGCGGCAGTCACGGCAATGACGAAGGTTGATGCGCTGACCAAGTCGGCTTTGACCAACGAGCAAAAGCGGACAAAGGAGATTGAGGACTATAAGCAGCAACTCGCGGATATCCGGAAGGTTGCGCCGAATGATCCCCGTCTCCAGCAGGACGTTGTCGATAAAAACATCTCCAACATCAACGACAAATTCAAGGATCCGAAAGCCGCTGGCACCCAGGTCGACCTAACCAGCTTCAACAACGCCAAAAACGACCTGGCAGCCATCACCGACACCTACAAAAACTACCAGAAGGAACTGGAAGCGGCGCAGAAAGCCGGCCTGCTGTCTGAGGAAGACTATCTGTTGCGGCGTCAGGCGCTGATCGGCAACCAGCTCGACCAGACAACGGCGGCCTACGAGGCCGAGATTTCCGCGCTGGAAACCGCCAAGGGCAAGAAGACAACATCAGCCGCGCAAAGCATCCAGTTGGACCAGAAAATCGCTGACGCGCGCGCAGGGATGGTCAAGGCACAGAAAGAAGCTGACAGCCAACTTGAGGTGTTGGCGACCAACGAGGCCGGGCGCCTGGCCAAGCAGGAACGGGCGATAAGTTCGTACGTGCAGGCGCTGGGGCAGCAACAGAGGGCCTTGGAGTTGGCCGGGCAACGAGCCGTGCTGGGCGTGGGCCAGGGTGATCGTCAGAACGCATTGAACGGGCAACTGAACAGCCAGCAAGACCGGTTTGCTCAGCAGTCGCTTGAACTGGAAAACCAGCGATCCGACCCGTCACGCAAAATGTCGGACGAGGAATTCACTCGCAAGTCGCAGGCGCTCGCTGACGCGAACAAGAAATCCACCGACCAGATCAGGCAGAACTACGCGGACGTGGAAAGTGCCCAGGGCGATTGGACCAAGGGTGCAACGGCCGCATGGGAAAACTACCTGGACTCAGCAAAGGACATTGCCGGCCAGACCAAGAGCCTATTCGGCAACGCCTTCAGCTCCATGGAGGATTCCATCGTCAACTTCGCCATGACCGGTAAAGCGTCGTTCTCGGACTTCGCCAAGTCGATCCTGGCCGATATGGCGCGCATCGCCACCCGTCAAGCAGCATCGGGACTGCTCGGCTCTCTAGTGGGCCTTGGCGTTTCGGCAGCAGGTGCGTATTTCGGCGGAGGCGCGACACCAGCATCGGCCGGCTCAACCGCTGCCGGCTACAGCCCTGAAGTGCTGGCAGGCTGGTCCGGAGTCAACCAGGCCAAAGGTGGCGCATGGGCGAGCGGCGTCCAGATGTTCGCCGACGGCGGTGCCTTCACCAACTCGGTTGTCAGCAAGCCCACGGCATTCGGCATGGCCGGAGGCAAAACAGGCGTCATGGGCGAGGCGGGGGCAGAGGCCATTATGCCTCTGACCCGTACGTCGAGCGGCAAGCTTGGCGTTATGGCTATGGGCGGCGGTGGGTCTGGCGCAACGCAGATCAATGTAGAAGTGCATATCGACGGTGACGGCAACGCTTCCTCCACCGCTGACGCACCTGGTTACGACCTGTTTGGTAAAGAGCTGGCGACCTTCGTGGAGCAGAAGTATCAGGAGCTGCGATCGAAGGACATGCGTCAGGGTGGCGTCATCAACAAAGCAATCAAGGGGCGCTGATGGCAATCGAACGATTTACCTGGGCAACGGAGAAGGGCGCGGAGGGCGATATCGCTCAGCGCGTCCGATCCAAGCAGTTCGGCGATGGCTACGAGCAGTCGGTCGAGGATGGCCTGAACAATCGCTCGCAGTCCTGGCCGGTCACCTTTACCGGTCTGAAACCGCGAATCAAGGAAATCATGGCATTCCTCGACCGGCACAAGGGTGCGAAGGGCTTCCTGTGGGAGCCGCCCCTTGGCGAGCTTGGCCTCTACAAGTGCAACGGCTACAAGCCGATTCACCGCGGCGGTCAGGTCTACGCCATCACCGCCACCTTCCAGCAAACCTTCCACCCCTGAGATAACCGCCCATGGCACTGATCACGGACATCCAGAAACTGGAGCCCGGCGGCGAAATTCGCCTGTTTGAAATTGACGGGACGGAATACGGCGCTGATTACCTGCGCTTTCACGGCCACGCAATCCCGCATACGGCTGAGGAACTGCTGGCCTACGAGCATTCTGAGGACGACTTGCCCGCCAAGTCGATTATCTGGCAGGGCCAGGAGTACGCCGCCTGGCCGGTGCAGATTGAGGGTATTTCCTCGAGCAGCGACGGTACCGCTTCTCGGCCAACGTTCGCCGCCGGCAACGTCAACGGACGGGTGACCGCCTTGTGCCTGGCCTTCGAGGACATGCTGAAGTTCAAGCTGACAGTTCGCGAGACCCTGGCCCAGTACCTGGATGCGGCCAACTTCCCCGATGGCAACCCAACTGCTGACCCAACACAGGAAGCGCTGGAAATTTGGTACATCGACCAAAAAACCAGCGAAGACGGCGAGGCTGTGGTCTGGGAGTTGTCTTCACCGGGCGAGATCGATAACCACGGTCTTCCCGGCCGGCAAATGACGACGTTCTGCCACTGGGCCATGACCAACGGTTACCGGGGGCCGGACTGCGGGTACACCGGATCGGCGATGTTCGATGACGAGGACAACCCCACAGATAACCCAGCCCTCGACCAGTGCAAGGGCTGCCTGTCGTCCTGCAAGCTGCGCTTCGGCGAGAACAACGAACTGTCCTTCGGCGGATTCCCCGCTGTCTCCCTCATTGCCCGGAGTTGACCATGCGCAAGCACATCATCGCGGCGGTCCAGGCGCATGCGGCAGCCGAATATCCGCGCGAATGCTGCGGCCTATTGCTGGCCGTCGGCCGCGCGCAGAAGTACTTTCCATGCCGGAACATCGCCGCGGAGCCTAACGAAGAATTCCGGCTTGATCCTGAGGACTACGCTGCGGCTGAAGACGTGGGTGAAGTTATCGGCATCGCTCACTCCCACCCGGACGCCACCAGCAGGCCGTCACCGCATGACCTGGCCATGTGCGAGGCCACCGCCTTGCCCTGGCACATTCTGAGCTGGCCTGAGGGCGATATGCGCACGATAACTCCCACGGGCTGCACGCCGCTGCTTAAGCGTCCGTTCGTGCACGGCGCTTGGGACTGCTGGCAGGTCTGCGCTGACTGGTACCAGCGTGAATGGGGGCTTGAGTTCGAAGCCTTCCAGCGCACCGACGGCTGGTGGGAGAGTGCGGAGAACGCGAGCCTGTACGAGCAACATTACGACGCGGCCGGCTTTGTGCGAGTCGACCAGCCGCAGCGCGGCGATCTGATCGTTATGCATGTGGGCCGGACAGTTCACCCGAACCACGCTGGGATTTACCTCGGCACAGATCCGGCATTGCCTAGTGAAGATTCGGGCGCTTTCGGCCCCGGCCCCTTCCTGCTGCACCACCTGTATGGCAGGCCGTCGGAGATCATCGTCTACGGCGGGCCCTGGCACGACCGCACACGCCTGATCCTCAGGCACAAAGACGCAAAACAACCAACATCACGCGGCATGGCCGCAGGAGAAGAGCATGCTTACGGACGCACAACAAAAAGCTATCGACGATGAAGTTAAAAAAAGGGCCGAGAGAGACTTCGCTCTGTTCGGCCCCAAAGGTCGTTAAGCGTCAGGGGCTGGTATGCGTGCTAAGTCATTGATCAAGTTTTCTAGCACAAGATTGAAAACATCTTTGTTTTCGGCTGCTGGATACTCCGCGGCAATATGACCTTTGAGTCTTGCAGTATAAAGGTCAGCGTTGAGGGCGCCATTTTGCTTTAGGCTCGCTGCTAGACATTGAAGCGCTAGTCCGAGAGCGCGAACTTCACTTGGGTTTGCTGGTGTTCCTGACACATTGACCTCCAGGTCATTAACGCGCCGACATTGGCGCTATCCCAGTCCTTGGCTTGCAGGCGTAGGACTGGGGAAATCCTTTTTCACTCATTCGAGTATTCGAAATGACTCAAATCGAACGTAGCGACATCGCGCGCACGATGGATGCTCTCGCGTTGGCGTTGGCTGATCACGGGCACAGCTGGAGTGATGAGCTAAGAGCTTCCTACGAGCGCGCCACAGCAACCCTCAAGGCTTGCGATTGTAAGGTGACTGATTCGTCGGCTTGAGGCTGATGCCTAGCTCGGCGGCTTTGCTGTAGATGGACGCCTCAGAACGACCGAGCTTGAGGCCGATTACGCGGGTGGGGGTGTTGCCTGCTGCCAGCGTGCGCAGTTGGGTAATCTCTGCCGCTGTCCATTCCTTGCCGCCGTTGGAGGGTTGCTTGGCCATCGCTCAGTTCCTTCTGGGTTGAAGGCCAAACGCTACTACTGATTGCGACTTGGGCGTTACTGGCATTCCATCCACGCTGGATGCCCGGACAGGTCTGATCAACGAAAACTTTTCTGCTGAGCTATCTATCGCTTGAGGTAGCACTGGTTTCACTTGCCGTGATCCCAGTGCTCGGTCTCGCACAACTCGGCAGCTTTCGTACGTCAGTGGGTGCGCAAAAGAAGAGTTACTTGTGAGCCATTGCTTTCGGTTTTGTATTCTTTCCCTGCCTGCAAATTGGCTTTGACGTGGCCGGATTTGTGAACGTTTTGTTTCTCGTTCTGGAAGTCATAAACGATATCTGCTTTTGCCCGCCCGTCAGGGGAGAACTCAGTGATCACACAGCTGATGTATTCAGACGATGAGGCTCCTTTCGCGCCACTATTATTTGAGGCGGCAGCCGAAACATGGCCCACGATGCTGGTGCAACTCCCAGTGTAGGAGTCGACCTTCACCTGAAGAGAAAACGGCCTAGGATTTGGGGCGTTTTGATCTACGTCCGCTTCGTAAATGACTTTTCCGTTGTAGGTCATCGTTTGATGGCTCATCGCTGGAATGTGCGGGAAAGGCTCAGTGATCTGCTGTTGGGCTAAGGCGGAAGTAGCTAACAGCATAGTGAGCAGCGAAAGGGAGGGTCTGATATTAGGGAGCATGCTTAATTTCCTTATATGGAACACCTCTTATCTGCACCGCGTTCCGAATCTTTACGGCAGGATGAAAAAATGGCGGGTAGCCTTAACCTAGCTGATGAATAATCTGGCGATCTGCCCGATGTCGGTTTTAGGTACAGATCGGAGATGCTAGATTTCCGCTCTAAATAAGGAGAGAACGACATGCGGATTTTGATAGCGGCGGTAGCGGTGGCGATGCTGGCGGGGTGCATGGCACCCACGATGAACGAGGCGCGCCAGGAAGGACCTTACAAGGTACTGACCTCGAAGAAAACTGACGCCGCGCTGGCTAAGTGCGTGCAGTATGAATGGCAGAACCAGCCGATCTTCGGCGGCACGCCTGGCGCAACCTCTCAGCCTGGGCGTGACACCGGGTATACGGTATTCACTGAGGGCTCTCAGTACTTCGTTGACATCCAGCCAAAGGGCTACGGATCAGAGGCGAAATATTACGTGGTGGTGGGTAATTGGATCGCGAATAAACGGCTGACCGCGCTGCAAGGCTGCTTATAGCGTCACATCAAATTGTTCAAGGCTCGCTTCGGCGGGCTTTTTTATTACCTGGAGAAAAGCAAATGGCGGCACTTGCCATCAATTATCAGCCCATGACCACAATCCTGCTCTACGGTCAGCTCCGACAGTTTGGACGGTCTTTCCGAATGGCTGTGAGTACTCCGGCCGAGGCCGTGAAAGCGCTTTGCGTCCAAATTCCAGGTTTCGAGCGGTTTCTGTCCAATGCCAAATCTAAGGGTATTGAGTTCGCGGTTTTTCGAGGCAAAACGAACCTGGGCGAGAAAGAAATTGGGTTCGCGGGCGCTGGAGATATCCGCATTGCTCCCGTTATCACCGGCAGTAAGCGCGGCGGTGCGCTGCAAACCATTATCGGGGCAGTGCTTATCGTTGTTGGTCTCGTCATCACCGGCGGCACCTTCGGCGCGGGCGCTCCTTTCGGCTCCGCCCTGATAATGATGGGCGGATCGATGGCGTTGGGCGGCGTGATCCAAATGCTCAGCCCCCAGGCTGGTGGACTCAAGACCAGCGCCGCGCCGGAGAACACCCCCGGCTACGCCTTCGGCAGTGCCAAGAACACCACGGCATCCGGTAACCCGGTTCCGCTGTGCTACGGCAAGCGCCGTGTCGGCGGGGCGATCATTAGCGCTGCCATTTACGCCGAGGACCATATGTAGCAATGGTCGGAGCAAGCTACTTGTCACCTGAAGTTAGTGCGTGTGCGATTACTCGAATCGCGCCTTTTCTATGTCTCCGTGCTTACTCTGTAGGTAAATTGTGTAGGGCAAAATGAGGGTGTCTGCAATTCCAGACAGCCCCATATCTAGCAAAATTAATGACGCAGACGGGTGTCCGTCAAAGCCGGTGCTCTGACGTGGCGCTGCATCGAGTGTGCAGTAATCAAAAACGGCACCGCTATAGATTCTCGGTACCGAATCGCAGCTCGAACTCCAACGAGCCAGCTTATTGCTCGCGACGGTGTCGTCTCGGAAAGTGGTGTTGACAGTCCCACAGCCTGTAGCTGATATCGCCGCTACCAGCACCAAAGCGTTTTTGATCTTCATCACATTGGCTCCTTGCCAGAAAAGTTTGAGGTTAACCGAAGCCGCGATATCGCGGTTTTTTATTGCCTGGAGAAAAGCATGGGCGCAGCACGCAAGATCGACATCCACGGCGCTAAGGGCGGCGAAAAAAAACCAAAAACGCCGACGGAAGCCCCGGACAGTCTGCGCTCTGTTGCCATTGCCAAAATGCTGATCGCCGTGGGCGAGGGGGAATTCGAAGGCACGCCGACCGCCAGGGACATCTACCTCGACAACACCCCACTGCAAGACCCCCAGGGGAACATGAACTTCCCGAATGTGAAGTGGGAATGGCGCACTGGGGCCGTGGACCAAACCTATATCCAGGGGATTCCATCGGTCGAGAACGAGACCACCATCAGCACCGAGCTGCGCAGCGGCACCCCGTGGATTAGGGCGATCAACAACACCCAGCTCTCCGCTGTGCGCGTTCGTTTTGCGTGGCCAGCGCTCCAGTCCGTGGACGCCGGGGGCAACATCAACGGGTACCGAATCGAATACAAAGTCGAACTGGCCACTGATGGCGGCGCCTACCAGCAGGTACTGAGCGAGGCGGTCGATGGGAAGACCACCAGCGTGTACGAGCGCACGCGCCGTATCGACTTACCCAAAGCCACGACGGGCTGGCTGATGCGCATCACCCGCATCACTCTGAATCAGAACAACAACAAAATCTCGGACACGATGCAGATCGCCGGGTTTACCGAGGTGATCGACGCGAAGATCCGCTACCCGAACACGGCGCTACTCTACGTCGAGTTTTCTGCCGAGCAGTTCCGCAGCATCCCGGCCGTGACGGTCGAGACCAAGCTGAAGAAGATACAGGTGCCGAGCAACTACGAACCTATGTCGCGCTCCTACAGCGGCGTCTGGGACGGGACCTTCAAGCAGGCCTGGACCGACAACCCTGTCTGGATGACCTACGACATCACCACCGCTGACCGCTTCGGCCTCGGCCGTCGTATCAAGCCGTGGATGGTGGATAAGTGGGAGCTGTACCGGATTTCCCAGTACTGCGATCAGTTGGTGCCGGACGGGAAGGGCGGTCAGGAGCCGCGCTTCATCTGCAACCTGAACCTGCAGGGCAAGGCTGACGCCTGGTCGCTGCTTCAGGACATCTCGACCATCTACCGCGGCATGACCTACTGGGCCCAGGGCCAAGTCTTCACCCTGGCAGATATGCCGCGCGCTACCGACTTCGACTTCGCCTACACCCGGGCAAACGTCATCGATGGCAAGTTCACTTACTCCAGTGCGTCGGAACGCACCCGCTACACCCGGGCGCTGATCAGCTACGACAACCCGCTGAACAACTTCGACACCGACGTCACAGCTGTAACCGATGCCAAGCTGCAGCGGCGCTACGGCGACAACCCGCTGGAGATCAGTGCCATCGGCTGCACCCGCGAATCCGAGGCGCAGCGCCGCGGCAAGTGGGCGTTGTTCACCAACTCTAAGGATCGGGCCGTCACCTTCAAGGTGGGCTTGGACGGGCGTATTCCGCTGCCTGGTTACGTAATCCCGATTGCTGACGAACTGCTGGCTGGTCGGGCCGTCGGCGGCCGGATCTCGGCGGTAAACGGCAAAGTGATCACCTTGGACCGCGATACCCAGGCCAAGCCCGGCGACCGGTTGATACTCAATCTGCCTGACGGCAAGTGCGAGGGACGTACGGTTCAGCTTGTCAGCGGCCGGCAGGTCACCGTGACCGTCGCCTATTCCATGCCGCCTGAGCGCGAGCTGGTGTGGGCGCTGGATGCTGACGACCTGGCGATTCCGCTGTACCGCGTGGTGAGCGTGGCCCGGCCTGAGCCAGGCGTGTTTGAGATATCGGCAATTCAGTACGATCCGAGCAAGTTTGCTCACATCGACACCGGCGCGCGTCTGGAAGAGCGCCCCATCAGCGTGATTCCGATCACGGTGGTACCGGCACCGGCCAGCGTCACGTTGACGTCGAGCTACTCGGTTAATCAGGGCATCGCCATCAGCACCATGAACATCTCGTGGCCGGGCGTCACCGGCGCCGTCGCGTATGACGTGGAGTGGCGCAAGGACAGCGGAAACTGGATCAAGGTGCAGCGCACCGGCTCGACGAGCGTCGACGTAACCGGCATCTATTCGGGCGCATACCTGGCTCGGGTGCGCGCGGTGAGTGCCTTCGACATTTCGTCGGTTTGGAAAAACTCCATCCTGACCAACCTGGAAGGCAAAACCGGTTTGCCGCCGGCGGTGTCTTTCCTGACCACCACCAGCCTGGTTTATGGCATCGGCATTCAATGGGGCTTTCCACCAGGTGCAGAGGACACTCAGCGGACGGAGATCTGGTACAGCCAGTCGGCCGACCTGGCCACCGCGATCAAGCTGAGCGACTTCAGCTATCCGCAGACGAAGCACGAGATGCACGCGCTGTTGCCTGGTGCGAGCCTGTTCTTCTGGGCTCGCCTGGTGGACCGGACCGGCAACATCGGCCCGTTCTGGCCGGTACCTGGTGCGGTCAATGGACAGGCCAGCACCAAGCAGAGCGACTATGAGGCGTACTACGCCGACAAAATCGGCAAGGGTGCCCTGTACCAGAGCCTGCGCGAAGAGATAGAGCTGATCACCGGTGACGGGCCAGGCTCTGTAAATGAACGTCTCGAGGAAGCCAAGCAGGAACTGGAGGAGCTGATCAAGCAGGTGAACGACGCGCTCGCCTACGACCCTGCGAAACCTTATCTGAAGGGCGATATTGTCCGGCTCGATCAGCATCTGTACCAAGCAAAAGGCCCTGTCCCGGTTGGGGCAGCACCGCCGGACGCTGCGTATTGGATCGATATCGGCACCATTCTTGAGACCACTGATGCACTGGTGTCTCAGGTCAAGATCATCGAAACCACCATCGAAGAAATCGACGGCAGGGTGTTGGCCACCGCCACCTCTGTGGAGGCGTTGCGCTCTGCTGCTCGAGGTGATGATGGCGCGGGCGATCTTGCTGACGCGATCAAGGGATGGACGTCCACGGCAGATCTCGCCGTCGAGCGTAAAACGCGAGCCAGCGAGAATGAAGCGGCGGCCCAGCAGTTGCTCACCCTCGGCGCTCAGGTCGGCGACAACAAGTCGTCGTTGACCGTTCTGGAGCAGGTGGTGGCCAGTAACCGCGAGGCTTCAGCAGCGCAGATCAACCAGCTCAAGAGCGATCTGTCTGTTGTCGAGCAGAAGGCGACCGGCAATGCCCAGGCAATCACGGGCCTCAACACGAAAGTCACAAACCTCGACGGGAAGATCACATCCCAGGCTTCGAGCAACGAGGCGTTGCGCGCTTCTGTGCGCGGCGATGACGGGGCCGGGGAACTGGCGGGGGCTTTGAAAACGTATGAGTCCGTCGCGAGTATCGCCCAGCAAATTCGTGTAGAAGCATCCCGCGAATTAGCAACTGCTGAGCGCCTGACTACCTTGCAAGCTGGGGTTGATGGCGCGAAGGGTCTTATCCAGCAGGAGGAGCTGGTCAGGGCCACTGCGATAGATGTTCTGTCCAAACGGACTGATACGGTCCAGTCGAGTCTCGGTCAGACAAACGCCTCGGTTCAGCAGGTGAGCCAGACGCTGGTTGGCCTGGACGGAAGGGTGTCCTCTCAGGTCACCTTGAAGGCCCAGACAATCGTAGACGGCCGCAGGGTCACTACGGGCATGGCCTTCGGATCGAATGGCGAGCAGTCGGAATTCCTTATCTTCGCGCAGAGGTTCGGCGTCGTTAACGAGGTGAGCGGCAAGATCGACCCGATGTTCGTTATTGAAAACGGCCAGGCCGTGTTCAACACCGCGATCATCAGCAAAGCGATTATTCAGGAAATCATCCTGGGCATGGTGCTTCGTTCGCCGACGGTGGATTCGAAAGGGCGCCCATTACTGGAGATCAACATTCCGGCGGGTACTTTCACCCTGCGCAGTTCGGGCACTGGTGGATCGTCGCTGCTCAACAACGACGGACTTTCTGTATTCGATGGGAATGAAGATCGGCGCGTGATGGTTGGGAGACTTTCCTAATGGCCGATTACGGAATGTGGACGTGGGGCCCTGGCAACGTCGCCGAGATCACTCCGACGTCTTTCACGATGCGGACCGTTTACACAGCGGTCCTCACGCCAGCGGCCTGGGGAAACGTCAAATATCTGGATATCGCGGTCGCGGGAATCACTCCTGACAATGCCTCGGCATTCTGCGTTCTTGCTCAGGCAGCGGCACCTCTTTATGACAAGCAGCTTGAGCCGGAGGTGCTGAATGGAGTTGTCAGGGTTTGGAAAACATTGAGAGGGGATCCCTGGGGTAACTCAGGGAGATCCTCTACAGTTATGCGGCTCTTTGTGGTGAGGTTTAAATAATGGCTGAAACGTTTGGCATGTCTTTCACCGCTCCTCCTGACGGTCGTGTCATCATCGATTCCGAATTCTTCCGATTGACGGTTATTCATAAAGGGAGATATGTAGGAACTGAGGAAAGCGGCAATTCATCTACAACTTTATTTCCCTCCCCATTCACGACCCAAGAACAGCCGCTTATATTCATACGCCCAGACAGTGCCGCCGGAATGATAGGCATGGCGAACATAGAAGTTTTAGGTGGGCCTGGTAACTGGACTGGTTTCCGGGTTCGGATATATAACAATTACACCATCAAGCCGGTAGGTCGCTGGTTTGCAGGAATATTTGGCGGTGCGCCTGTAGCACAATTTGGTGCGCGTATCTTGGGGCCAGGGCAGAAGGTCATTTTTGATACTGGCACGCCCGCCGCTTTATTCGTTAGGGCCACAAACACCTGGACCTTTACGGGAAGTGGTCAGACAGGGCAAGGACAAACCATTACCTACTTTCAAGCGCCTTTTGCAATGGCAGAGGATGAGTATGTATTGATAAATAACATGGGGGTAGGAGTTAACACCATTGGAGTTGAGTCAAATAGGCAGATTGGTTTTTTCTGGGATTATCCAAACAGGCTTATCAACGTCGGAGCCGTAGGTATACCCGGTTACAATGCGTCGTTTCTCGGAATTACGATTGTCGTAGCGCGAATGACTTCTTAATTATTTTAAAGTTCCGAATCCCGCATCATGCGGGTATTTTTTTTCTGGAGAAAAACATGCCATCTTGGTTTTCAGAAGGGACGGTCACCGTTACCAATGGAACTACCGTTGTAACAGGTGCAGGCACGAAGTTTTCAAATTGCCGATCTGGCGATATGTTTGTCGGGCCGGACAACGGTATATACCAAATCATCAATCCGGCGAACGACACGTCGGTATCGATCTCGCCCGCGTACCGGGGTCCCACTTCAGCAGGCGCTGGTTATGGAATCGTTCCCGTGAACGGATACCCCAAGGCGCTCGCTGACGCCGTCAACCTTTTGGTGCAGCAGTGGGGGGCGACTCTCGCGGGCCTTGGGTCGGTATCTGTTGAGAACATTGTGCCGGTTACGAAGGGCGGTACCGGGAGCTCTACTCCAGCTGCAGCTCGCACCGCTCTGGGTTTGGGCAACGCTGCTACGGCCACCATCGGCCTCAACCCCGGCAACGTTATGGGAGTCGGCGCATTCGGGAACGGCGTCGACTACCTCACCGGGCTGAGCTTGTGCACGGACATCAGCGGTAGTCAGGTATCGAAAACCGGCATCTACCGTTATTCGTCCACTACTGCCGGCAAGCCTGATTTCGGCTCCGGATTTGGAGCGCTCCAGCAATTCTCAGCCTCATACGATGGCACGTACAACTATGGCGCGCAGTTGGCAATTGACTATGCGTCGACAGAATTGATGATGCGCCGGCTCACCGGTGCTTCAGGCTGGTCTGCCTGGGCGAAGTTCTACAGCACCGCAAACACCACTCGCGCCGCTGACGGCACACTGAAGGCGATCTAAATGAAAACTCGCGCAGCAGTAAATATCCTCGGCGCTACGGGCGCCGTCATCGACATCACGTCCCTGGGAGTGGAAACCATCACCACGGAACACCCAGGCCCAGGGCAGTACCTGGTCTACGGCACGCTTGGGATGGCGCCGGCCCCTGAAGGTTGGGGCTACGTCGTGAACCAGATCGATGCGGCCTGCTCGGTCGCGATCAGCTACCACGACGGGGTGCTGGCGGTCAGCATTGCCAAGGACGGCGAGCCTGCTGATCTGGAACACAGCATCACCCTTCATGTGGCCGTCGAGGCCTTGCCCGTTCAGGAGATGCCCGAACTGCCCCCGCCGTCAGCTGATCCTCTGGAAGTTGCCCAGGAAGAAATCGCCCGTTTACGCTCCGCCGCCGACTACGCGATCGTTCCACTCCAGGATGCGGTTGATGTCGACGAAGCCACCGATGCCGGCCTGGCCGCACTGAAAGCGTGGAAGAAATACCGCGTGGCGCTGAGCCGTGTTCCCGACCAATCGGATTACCCTCAAACGATTGAGTGGCCGCAAGTCCCCGCGTAAACCCTGGAGCAGACCACCACCCGCCTTGTGCGGTTTTTTTTCGCCTGGAGAAAGCCATGCCTATCACCGAGCAGCAGTTGCTGCAGATACTCCCGAACGCCGGCCGCAATGCCGGCGTTTTTGTTCCCGTGCTGAACACGGCCATGGGCCGGCACGCGATCGTGACCCCGCTGCGCATCGCCGCATTCATCGCCCAGGTCGGGCATGAGTCGGGCCAGTTGCGATATGTGCGGGAGATTTGGGGGCCAACCAAGCAGCAGGCCGGGTACGACGGTCGTGCCGATCTGGGCAACACCGTGAAGGGAGACGGTTCAAAGTACCGCGGACGCGGCCTGATCCAGGTCACCGGGCGCGCGAATTATGCCGCGTGCGGCGAGGCCCTGGGCCTGGACCTGATCAACAAGCCTGAATTGCTTGAGCTGCCCCAGCACGCCGCCATGTCAGCGGCTTGGTTCTGGTCGACCAAGGGTCTGAACACGTTGGCGGATCAGGGGCAGTTCGAGAGGATCACCAAGCGAATCAATGGTGGGCTCACCGGACAGGCCGACCGCCAGGCGCTGTACGACAAAGCGCTCAAGGTGCTGGCATGACGCCGGTGCAGAAGTTGGCCGGCCTGGTCGTGCTGATTTTGGTCCTGATGGCCAGTGCCGCCGCCGGCGCCTGGCAGATTCAGGACTGGCGCCTGGGCAAGCAACTGTCTGAACAGCTATCAGCGCAGAACACCGCGCACCAGAGTCAGCTCGACGCCATCACCAACGAGGCCTGGCGTCAGCAGAAGGCCGAGCAGGAAAAGCGCCTGGCCACCGAGCAACAGATTGCGGTGCAGGACCAACAACACGCCCAGGAATTATCCGATGCCCACCGTAACCAAGCTGCTCTGCGCGATCGCCTTGCCACTGCTGATGTCAGGCTGTCAGTCCTTCTCGACGCCACGGACACAGCCAGTCGCTGCGACGTGCCTACCGCCCCCGGCGCCGTCGGCGTGGTTCATGCAGCCCGTCGAGCCCAACTTGACCCAGCGCATGCTCAACGAATTATCGATATCACCAACGCCGGCGACCAAGGACTGATTGCGCTGCGCGCTTGCCAGGCGTACGTAAGGGAAGTTGCCCGCTGAGATCACTGAACTACGCTTCCACCAGAAGTTCGTATTGCGATCACCGAACCAACCCCAAAGGGGAAGCATGGACAAACGTCTTGCAGGCCTTTCAATTCTGCTCACCCTCAGCTGGGTCACTGCCGTGATCTTCGTGATGTGGTTTTTCAGCTGACGGATCTGGGCGTATGAGGTCGGGCCCCTGGTTTTTGACGTTGCCCACGGCCTTGCCTACAGCAAACCACTCAAAGTCTTCTGTAGGCTGGCAAAACTCTTTCGCGATTTCCTCGGCGCGCGATGGCGCCAAATCAGGATCAAGCCACTCGTTCGCAAGCTCAGGTGTCAGCACCAAAGGTCTTCGGTCGTGAATGTCGACCATGCCCTGATCGCTGGCGGCGGTGATGATGACAAATCCGTCACCATGGTGCGGCTCGAGTCCAGGGTGTACTTGGGCCAGGGCGCCAAAGAACATTGGCCTCCGGCTCTTTAACCTAATGAAGTAGGGCTGCTTCTTTTTCGGGGCGTCTGGGTCTTTGACCCACTCGTACCAGCCTTCGCTCGGGACAATGGCGCGTCCTGTGGGCCACAACTGTTTGAAAAACTTCCCCGTCGTGACGGTCTCTACCCTGGCATTTATTGGGTCAGGCCTTTTTCCCTTCGCCCAAAAGGGCGCCCATCCCCAGTGCAACGCGTCAATGTGCAAACCATCTTCCTTGCCGTGCATAATTTGCACGCGCGTCGTTGGAGCGACGTTGAATCGATTTATCGGCTCGGCGTCGTACCCGCTGAACAGCTCTACTTGAGGGCTTAGCTCCTCAATGTAGATAGCCATCCCCTCGTATTGCACGAATCGACCGCACATAGAAACACCTCCGCCCGTCGAAATCCCCTATAGAGAAATTGACCGCAAGCGCCCCACAAAGTTAACTGTATATTCGTACAGTATCCGCATAAGGCGTTGTCATGAGCTTCAACATCCTGGGTCCGATTGCCCTCGGGGGCGCAAAACTCCCTCTCTGTTCGTTTCACGTTCCTGCCGGTTTTCCCTCGCCGGCAGCAGACCATATCGAGCAGCATATCTCTCTGGATGAAGTGCTCAATATCAGGGCCCCGCACGTCTACCTGGTGATGATCACCGGCGAGAGCATGCAAGGCGCAGGGATTTTTGAGGGCGATCTGGCTGTGGTTGACCGCTCAATTGAGCCGGCTCATGGGCACATCGTGGTGGCCCTGCTCAACAATGACCCTATGTGCAAGCGACTGTGCAAGCGTGGCAAGGAAGTGATCTTGCTATCCGAAAACCCTAAGTACCCCGCACGCTACGTGCTGGAAGGAGACGAGCTGTCTATCTGGGGTGTAATCACCAGCACAGTACGTAGCCATGTCTAATCCGCCGGTATTCGCGCTGATCGACTGCAACAGCTTCTATGCCAGTTGCGAGCGAGTGTTTCGGCCTGACCTAGCCAAGACGCCTATCGTGGTGCTCAGCAACAACGACGGCTGCGTCATCGCCCGAAGCTACGACGCGAAGCCTTTCATCAAGATGGGCGAGCCGTATTTTCTGATTAAGCAAAAGCTAAAGCAGCACGGGATCATCCCGTTTTCATCGAACTATGCCTTGTACGGTGATATGAGCGAGCGAGTGATGACGCTGATCGAGAGCATGGTGCCGGCTGTCGAGATCTACAGCATCGACGAAGCCTTTGCCGACCTCACTGGGATTGGTGAACTTGATGCGCTCGGCAGGCAGATCCGAGCCCAAGTACTTCGCTGCACCGGCATCCCCGTAGGTGTCGGCATCGCCAATACAAAGACCCTGGCCAAGCTGGCGAACCATACGGCTAAACGCTTGCAGGCTCAGACTGGGGGAGTGGTAAACATCACCGACCCGATGAAGCGTGATTGGGTTTTGCGCAACACGGATGTATCTGAGGTGTGGGGCGTGGGCCGCAAAATGAAGCTGCACCTAGACGCCCTGGGCATTAAGTCCGCGATGGACCTGGCAAAAGCCGATCCTTGGACACTCCGGAAAAAATTCAGCGTGGTGATCGAGAAGACGGCGCGGGAGCTGGCCGGCACTTCGTGTCTGGAACTTGATGAGCCCGATCCGCCGAAGCAGGAAATTTGCTGCAGCCGAATGTTCGGCATGCGCTTGACCGAGCTTGCACCGATCAAAGAGGCGGTGGCCACCTACATGATGCGAGCCTCTGAAAAGCTCCGCGCCCAGAACTCGCTCTGCAAGACGGTCCGAGTGTGCATACGCACCGGCATGTTCAACCCGGACGAGGCGAAGTATGCGAACGGGGTGGTGGTCGATATGCCGTATCCAACAGATGACGTTCGCTTGCTCACTAAGGCTGCCGTCGACGCGCTAGACCGGATATTCCGGCCTGGATTCAAGTACAGCAAGGCCGAGGTGATGCTGCTAAACCTCTGCCAGCCTGGCGAGTACACCGATGATCTGTTCGCGGTCTCGCAGCCGACAGAAGCAACGCGGGTCATGTCGGTGCTGGACCAAATTAACGATCGATGGGGAAGGGGAACGCTGCGGTCGGCCAGCGTGCCTACCAATCCTGAGTGGGGCATGCGCCGGGAAATGATGAGCCAGAGCTACACCACCAAGCTGGACCAGCTCTGGTCAGTGGCCTGCAAGTAGCGATTACTCCGGTGCCATGAGAACTGCGAGCGTCAATTTGATGAACTCTTCGTTGCCGTCGATGGTGTGCAGCGCACCCCGGATATTTTCTGCGACCTCGGCGGAACCACGCTGCTCAACCCAGTTCGATAGCTCCATGATGGAAGCCTCAAGGGCCAGTTGGTTTTCGTACAGTTTTGAGAGCAGGGAAGGGAGTAGGTCTGAGTTGGGCATAGCTGTTCCTCCGTAGATTGAACAGCGTAGCAGGCAATGAAATAGGGTATTTGATTTGAGTCGGCAGAACGCCGAAGGAGGGGTAAAAAACGTTCCGAAACAAAAAGGAAGAACCGCATTCTACGCGGTCTCCAGGGCATAAAATTATTCGGGGTTTCGGAAATGAATATGGCTATAAGCCGCAGCGCGCTTGTGTTTCACGTACGGATTGCAAATCCGCCTACGCCGGTTCGATTCCGACCTCGGCCTCCACTCTTGAAAACCCCGTAGATTAGCGTCTACGGGGTTTTTTATTGTCCGTGAAAAAGTGGAAATCTCATCCGCCCAAGAATCAGGACTAAAAATCAAAGGTGGGAGGGGGCTTGCCCCCGATAGCGGTGAGTCAGAAACATCTATATTGACTGACCCACCGCCATCGGGAGCAAGCCCCCTCCCACATAGGATCACCATTCGTCTGCCACCCGGCACTCTGCCTGCCATGCCGTCTCTGAATATCAAGCGCGGATATCCCGAGCGTAGGAACGGAGAGCCAGCATGCATATCAACGAAAATGCCCCGGGGAACCTGTCTCAACAGGATGTGACCCGCAATACCGATAACGAAACAGGTCACGACCCTAAGCGTGATGAGGGCACTATTCCACTGCCGCCGGACGACGAGGCGCCGCTGGAGGAGGATATGTCGGATGTGGATGCGGCCGATTCGGTGGCCAGTGAGCATCCGGATAACTAGTGATTGATTCACGCGAATGAACCCGGCCTGGCGCCGGGTTTTTTTGCGGTGCAGAACGATCCAGCCTTCGTTTTTTCAAATCCCGAATGCGTGGTTTTCGACGAATGACGTGTCTGGATCAAGGGTTCCGGCCCTTAAACGGTTGTCACGGACGCCTCAGCCGACTACCCTGAAATTGTTTGTATTGTTACAAACAATTTCGGTGTGACTGTTTTCCGGTCACACGGCTTCAGGATGAGGAACGAAAAATGTTTGCACACGAAGGTACTGCGCTAGAGCTTTTAACTTTGGTTTTCGGCGTGACGGCTCTGCTTCTGGTGATCTGGTTTGTCCACCACCAATACGAACTCAGAACGCGCAAACGTGTAAAAAAACAACAAACCGACGGTAGCCAGCATTCAACGCAACATCGCTGATTGCCCCACCCCCATGCAGATTTGCGGCTGGTCTCAGCCAGCCGCTTCAGCTCGATTGATTCGCTGCTCTTTGACTTCATGCGCATAGGCTTCAAGACGTTTCTGCTGGATGGCCAGCAGGGCGCACACTTTGGTCAGCAGCGCCGCTTGATTACCCGCGCTGCCGCCGGCCGCCAGGGCCGTCAGTTCAACCACCGACCAGCCGATCACGGCGCCGGCATCTTCGAGGTCGTAGAACAGTTCCTGCTGCGCAGTCCTGGGACCGCCGAGATCGTCTATCAACGCGTCCATTGTGTTTATCCGGGGAAAATCACAGGCAAAGAAAAGCCCGCGATGGGGGAGCGGGCTAAAAGGTGTTCATGTAGGAGCTGGGATAACTCTAGGCCTGCGTCTGTGAAAGCTTCGTGAAACCCATGTCATCAAAGTGTATTCCTCGATCCAGCGCCAGCTGTATGGGGCGATAAAGCGCACAACCCTCTACTGTCGCAGGCACATCAATCCCGCTTGGATGCCGCGCCATGGTCATGTCCACCAGTCTTCTGTCAGCCTTTGTGCTGTTCGCTTTCGTGTCGTCGATCACTCCTGGGCCCAACAACACCATGTTGCTGGCCTCTGGCGTGAATTTCGGCTTTCGCCGTTCGATGCCCCATGCGCTGGGGATCAGCCTTGGGTTCATGGTGCTGGTGATTTGCGTGGGACTGGGCCTGGGCGAAGTGTTCAAGCTGTTCCCCTGGGCGTACACGCTGCTGCGCTATGTCGGCGCTGCCTATCTGCTGTACCTGGCCTGGAAGATCGCCAGCGCCGGCGGCATGACGGACAGTGAGGACGAACAGGGCAAGCCGATGACTTTTCTTGGCGCGGCGGCGTTTCAGTGGGTCAACCCCAAGGCGTGGATCATGGCACTGGGCGCGATCACGACCTACACGCCGGCCGAGGGTTACGTGACCAATGTGCTGGTGATTGCGCTGGTGTTTGCCGTGGTCAACCTGCCGAGTGTGTGCGTGTGGGTCGGCTGCGGCAGCGGCTTGCGCAGTGTATTGCGCGAGCCGCGCTGGTTGCGGGCATTCAACTGGACCATGGCGGGGTTGCTGGTGCTGTCGCTGTATCCGATGCTTTTTGTGGGGTGACAGCCCCACTAGACCGGCGAGATGGTCGCCAGCAAGCCGATGCCGATGGTCAGCACCAGAAAACCGAACAGGAAAATAGCCATCTTGGTCATAAGGCCTCCAAAGGGAAGGGGGAGACGACAGGAATGTCGGGTGGCGCCATTGTCCGCTTCGGGCGGCTTTCGATACAGAGGCAGATGATGCGCAAAAAACCGTATCAGATGGCGAGCGAGCGCCTGAGTCGCAGGTTTTCAGGCACCACAGGTTTTTGCTGATCAGCCGCAGGGAGTGAGACAGCCACCGCGTTTGCCCCTAAGATAGCGCCCACTGCATCAACAATAAGAGTGGGCCAACCCGCGATGGAAAGACGCCAGTTCAGCGGTGGCATGAAGGGTAAGAACCTGCGCTACCTCAATGACAACCCCCAGCATAGAGCGGCGGTCACCCGCATCGGCTTCCTGCTGCTCGAACATTTCTCGCTGCCTGCCTTCACCCAGACCCTCGACACGCTGGTCACCGCCAACCTGCTGCGTCCGGAGCTGTTCGTGACACGCACGTTCGGGTGGGACGAGCGTGAGATCATCAGCGACCTGGGCCTGGTCATCCGTCCCGATGCGCGCCTGGAACCTTCGGTGTTGCAGGATTTGGACCTGCTGGTGATCTGTGGCGGATTTCGCACCGAACTCAAGGCCAGTGAAGACTTTATCCATATCCTGCACGCCGCTGCCGAACAGGGTATCGGGCTTGCCGGCCTGTGGAACGGCTCGTGGTTTCTCGGCCGCGCCGGGTTGTTGCAGGGTTACCGTTGCGCCATCCACCCGGAGCATCGTCCGGCGCTGGCGGAGGTGTGCAAAGCCGCGCAGGTCACCAGCGAGCCCTATGTGATCGACCGCGACCGCCTCACCGCTTCCAGCCCCTCGGGTGCCTTCCATATGGCCCTGGACTGGATCAAGGGCCTGCACGGCAAGGCGTTGGTCGAAGGCATCGAAGACATCCTCGCCTTCGAAGAGTCGCGCTACCGCCGCATCAAGCCGACCGAAAACGTCTGCGTCAGCGCACCGCTGCGCGAAGTGCTCAAGCTGATGGACGCCAACCTCGAAGAACCGCTTGAGCTCGACCAACTCGCCGTCTACGCCGGCCGCTCGCGTCGCCAGTTGGAGCGCCTGTTCAAGGAACAGCTGGGCACCACGCCGCAGCGCTACTACATGGAGTTGCGCGTGACCGAAGCGCGGCGGCTGTTGCAGCACACCGAGCTGTCGCAGGTTGACGTGCTGGTGGCCTGCGGTTTTGTCTCACCGAGTCATTTCAGCAAGTGCTACAGCGCGTATTTCGGCTATCGCCCCTCTAAAGAAAAGCGCTTGGTCAAGTAGTAGGGGGGGCAATGTTTTCTCAGGGAGGGTTGATGGACATCACGCTTTTGGATCGTTATCGCGGCAGCTTGCTTGGGCTGGCCTGTGGCGACGCGGTAGGCACCACGGTTGAGTTCATGCCCAGGGGCACCTTTTCGCCCGTCACCGATATGGTCGGCGGCGGGCCGTTCAACCTCCAATCGGGCCAATGGACCGACGACACCTCCATGGCGCTGTGCCTGGCCGAGAGCCTGCTGCGCAAGGGCGGTTTTGACGCAGCCGATCAGATGGGGCGTTATCTGAACTGGTGGAAGTGGGGCTACTTGAGCTCGACCGGTGAATGCTTCGATATCGGCATGACAGTGCGTGAAGCGCTGGCGTCATTCGAGCGCAATGGCGAGGCGTTTTCCGGTTCCACCGACCCGTATTCGGCCGGTAATGGTTCGATGATGCGACTCGCGCCTGTGGTGCTGTTTTACTTTCCAGACCTGGAAAGCATCCGCCGATTCAGCGCGCTCAGTTCGCGTACTACTCACGCCGCCCAAGAGGCTATCGAATGCTGCGTGCTGCTGGCCGAGGCGATGAGCAGGGCCTTGAGCGGTGCGCCGAAGAATGAAGTGCTGCGCCTGGAGGACAGCGCGTTATCGGCGCCCAAGGTCATGGCGATCGCCCGTGGTGAGTATCGCGACAAGGCCCAGGCAGACATTACAGGATCAGGTTATGCGGTCGCGTCCTTGGAAGCGGCGTTCTGGTGTTTCGAGCACACCGCAAGTTTTGCCGAAGCGGTGCTCGCAGCGGCCAACCTGGGGGATGATGCCGACACGACCGCCGCTATCGTGGGGCAGTTGGCCGGTGCACATTATGGTGTCCATGGGATCCCCATCGGTTGGCTGAACACGCTCTGCCAGTGCGACGATATCCAGGAGACCGCCGATGCATTATTCGCGGCCTCCTCGAATCAGCCCTGTTAAGGGCTTTATCAAAACCGCTCCAATCGATACGCCTGCAATCCCGGCACCGCCTCACCGCCTGCCAGCCCGGCGATTTTTTCCGCCGTCACCGCCGCCTGGGTCAACCCCAGATGCTGATGACCGAACGCAAGCAGCACCTTGCCGTCGCATACCCGGTCGATGATCGGCAATGAGTCGGGCAGGGAAGGTCGAAAGCCCATCCACGGTGTGGCGTCAGCGGCATTCAGCGGCTGGCGGAACAGGCCGTCGCTCAAACGGTGCAACTGCCACGCCCGCTGCATATTCGCCGGACGTTCCAGGCCGGCGAATTCCACGGTGCCGGCCAGACGCAGGCCGTCGGCCATGGGGGTCATGATGAATTTGCGTTCCAGTGAGGTGACGGCGAAGGGCAGGCGCTGGTGTTCGTGGGGCAGCATCAGGTGGTAGCCGCGCTCGGTGTCCAGCGGCACGTGCTTGCCGGTGAGGGCGGCGGTGAGATGAGCCGAGTGAGCGCCGCAGGCGATCAGGACCTGGCGCGTGGTGACTACGCTGTGATCCGTCATCAATGACACACCGTCATTATCCACGCGGCCATCCACGACGCGTTGTTGCAGAAAGGTCACACCCAAGGCCCTGGCCGCGTTCACCAACTCGCCGACCACTGCGAACGGGTCGAGAAAATGCCCGGTGCCCGGAAAAAACAAGCCGCCCCGTATCGCCTCGCTCAACTGCGGCGCCGCCGTGCGTACCGCTTGCGCCGACCAGAACGCCACGGGCACGCCTTGCTGCTGCATCCGTTGGTGCAAGGCATCCAGCGCCGCGCGGGATTCGGCGTGCTCGAAGACCAGCAGCGAACCGTCTTCGCGCAGCAGCTGCGGTTGCCCGATAGAGCCCAACAAACGCTGCCAAGCGCCCAGGCTGGCTTCATTCAACGCGCGAATGCCGGCGACAGTGCGCCGATAGCGTGTCGGCCGCAGATTCAGCAACAAGCGCATGAACCAGGGCAGGGCGCGGGGCAGGTAGGTCCAGTCCAGGCGCAGCGGGCCCATGGGATCGAGCAACATGGCCGGCAGGCGCTTGAGGATCGACAGGTCGGCGATGGGAAATACCTGCTCGGTGGCCAGGTGCCCGGCGTTGCCGTAGGAGGCGCCCATACCGGGTGCCTGCGCGTCGATCACCAGCACTTGCCGCCCTTGTCGCGCCAGTTGCAAGGCGCAGGCAACGCCGATGATGCCGGCGCCGATCACGACGATGTCCGCTGAGTGGGGATCGGCCATCACTTATGCCTCTCTCCGGCCGTCGAGCAAGCGCCGCAGCAGCAACGGGTTGCCGTGCTGCAAGGCGCTGGGCAGCAACGCGTCCGGGAAATCCTGATAGCACACCGGGCGCAGGAATCGCAGGATCGCTGCCGTACCCACCGAGGTGCTGCGCGCATCCGAGGTGGCCGGGAACGGCCCGCCATGCACCATGGCGTCGCACACTTCCACGCCCGTCGGCCAGCCGTTGACCAGCAGGCGACCGGCCTTGCGCTCCAGCACCGGCAGCAAGGCTTGTGCCTGCGGCAGGTCATCGTCGTCCAGATGCAGGGTGGCGGTGAGCTGGCCTTCCAGGTGTTCGGACACCTGGCGCACCTGCTCGGCATCGCTGCACTGCACCACCAGCGCGGCCGCGCCGAAGACTTCGGCTTGCAAATGTGGGTTGCCGAGAAAAGCCTGGGCCTGGGTCACGAACAGGTGGGCCTGGCCCTGGTTCGGTCCGGTGGGCAACAAGCCCTTTGCGGCGACCCGCGCATGCTGGGTCAAGCTGCCGACCCCGCTTTCGTAAGCCTTGAAGATACCGCGAGTGAGCATGGTCTGGGCCGGGCAGCGCTGCAGCGCGTCGCTGGCGCGGGTGATAAAGCGGTCCAGGGCGGCGTCCTGCACCGCGATCACCAGGCCCGGATTGGTGCAGAACTGGCCGGCGCCCTGGGTCAGAGAGGCGATAAAACCCTCGGCCAGCGCGTCGCCCCGTGCGCGCAGCGCAGCCGCAAACAAGTACACCGGGTTGATCGAACTCATTTCCGCATACACCGGAATCGGTTCCGGGCGCGCCTGGGCCGCCTGGCACAAGGCAATACCGCCACTGCGCGAGCCGGTAAAGCCTACCGCCTTGATACGGGGGTCGGTCACCAGCGCAACTCCCACGTCATGCCCGGCGTCGTAGAGCAGAGAAAATGTGCCGTCCGGCAAGCCGCAGTGGTGCACCGCCTGGGCGATGGCGCGGCCCACCAGTTCACTGGTGCCGGGGTGGGCCGCGTGCGCCTTGACGATCACCGGGCAACCGGCGGCCAGTGCCGACGCGGTATCGCCGCCCGCCACCGAGAAGGCCAGGGGGAAGTTACTGGCGCCGAACACCGCCACCGGGCCCAGGGCGATGTGGCGTTGGCGCAGGTCTGCACGGGGCAGGGGTTGGCGCTGGGGTTGCGCGGTGTCTACGCGTACGTCCAGCCATTCGCCCAGGCGCACGGTGCGGGCGAAGGTGCGCAACTGCCCGCAGGTGCGACCGCGTTCGCCCTGGATACGCACACGGGACAGGCCGGTTTCGGCGACGGCGCGTTCGATCAGCGCGTCACCCAAGGCTTCGATGTTGTCGGCGATGGTCTCGAGAAACGTGGCGCGTGCGGCCAGGGAGGTTTCGCGATAAGTATCCAACGCGGACCCTGCCAGTGCGCAGGCCCGCTCGACCTGTTGGCAATCGGCGCCGGCATAGGCAGGCTCCAGCGGCGTGCCCGTGGCTGGATCAATGGCCCGGATCGCCTCGCGCGTGCCGGAAAGGGAGTGCTGACCGATCAGCATCTTGCCCGTCAGAGTCATGGGATCATCCTGGAAACAAAGGTGGGTGTGGCGGGGGAGCAAACTCCCTCGCCACAGGGATCAGTCGACGTTCTGCTCGGCCGACCAGTTGGCGTACCACTGGCGGAACAGCGCGTACTGTTGCTCGGCATAGCGGCGCTGAGCGTCGCTGAGCACATCGGTTTCGTTGAAGTGCAGGGCGTAGCCCTGGTCACCGTTGAGTACCATCAAGTGTTTGTAATACAGCACCAGGTCGCAGCCTTCGTCGAACGAGGACAGTACCGCCAGCGCGGCTTCCAGCTCGCGAGCCTGGCGCCGGGCCTTGGCATCGCCCGTGGCGGCCAGCTTGCTCAGCGCTACCAGTTGCAGCACTTCGCGGGGCAGCGCGTTGCCGATGCCGGTGATGGCGCCGGTGGCGTTGCAATTGACAAAACCGTGCACCACCTGGGTGTCGACACCCACCATCAGCGTCACGTCATCGTCCTGGGAGGTAATGTTTTCGGCCGCATAGCGCAGGTCGGCGGCGCCGCCGAATTCCTTGAAGCCGATCAGGTTCGGGTATTCGCGGCGCAGTTCGAAGAACAGCTCGGCGCGGGTGGCGAAACCGTAGTACGGGCTGTTGTAGATCACCGCCGGCAGGTTGGGCGCCGCCTTGAGGATCGCCGCGAAGTGGGCCTTTTGTGCGGTAGCCGAGGCACCACGGGACAGCACACGCGGAATCACCATCAAGCCATGCGCGCCGACCCTGGCGGCATGCGCGGCGTGAGCCACGGCCTCACGGCTGTTGACCGCCCCGGTGCCGACGATGGTCGGTACGCCGGCGGCCACCAGGCGCGCCACGCCTTCCTGGCGCTCGGCTTCGGTGAGCAGCGGCCAGTCGCCCATGGAACCGCAATACACCACGGCGCTCATGCCGATATCGATCAGTTCGCGACCCTTGGCCACCAGGGCGTCGAAGTCCGGTTTGCGTGCGGCGGTGCACGGCGTCATCAGGGCGGGCATGCAGCCGGTGAAGAGGTTGTCGCTCATGGTGCTGACTCCTTGGTATTGAGTAGTGGGGAAGGGCTCAGATGCCCCAGGCAAACGGGTCCTGCTCGTCGATCAACAACGTGCTGTCGGCGGTCATGTGGGCACGGCCGGTGATGAACGGGCGTATGCGTTCGCCGTCCCATTCATAGCGCGCCTGGAATTGACTGCCGGTGATGCTGGCCTGGACCCAGGGCTCACCGGCGCCGAGTTTGCCGTCGGCCGCCAGGCAGGCGAGCTTGGCGCTGGTGCCGGTGCCGCAGGGAGAGCGGTCATAGGCCTTGCCGGGGCACATCACGAAGTTGCGGCTGTCGGCCTCGGTGTCATCGGCGAACAGTTCGATGTGGTCGATCAGCGCGCCGTCTTCGCCGTGTATTCCCTGGGCTTCAAGGGCCTTGAGCATGGCCCAGGTATAGTCGGTGAGGGCGTCGACGTTGCTCATCTGCAGCGCCTGACCGTGGTCGGACACCAGGAAAAACCAGTTGCCGCCCCAGGCAATATCACCCACGACCTCGCCGTGGCCGGGCACCTGCACCGCGACCTGGCGACGATAGCGATAGGCGGGGACATTGCGCAGGGTCACCGTGCCGTCGGCGTGCAGCGTGGCCGTCACCGGGCCCACCGGTGTGTCGAGGGTGTGCACGCCCGGCTCGATCAGCCCCAGGTAGTGCAGCGAGGCAACCAGGCCGAGGGTGCCGTGGCCGCACATGCCGAGGTAGCCGGCGTTGTTGAAAAAGATCACGCCACAGGTCGCGCCCGGGGTGACCGGCGCGCAATACAGCGCCCCCACCAGCACATCGTTGCCGCGCGGTTCCAGCAGGCAGGCGCGGCGCCATTGATCGTGGTGGTTGCGCAGGTCGTCAAGTTGATCGGCGAGCGTGGCGCCGGCCAGCGTGGGGAAGCCATTCATGACCAGGCGTGTGGGTTCGCCGCCGGTGTGGGAGTCGATAACGTGCAGGCGTTTCATGCAAGGCTCCATCAGTGGGTGGCCGGAGAAAGTGGGGGGCTGTAACGATCGTCACTGACGGCTTCGCTTTCATCGTCCTCGCTTTCCAGGCGCACCAGATGGGCCGGTACCCCGGTGGCGGCGCCCCAGTAGTAGATGCCCAGGGCACAGACCGCCACGACGACGGTGTCGAACGGGTGGCTGATAAGGCCGAGGCCGCCGAAACTGCCGAGCTTGGAGAGCAGGATGGTCAGCGCATAGAACCCGATCAGCCAGGCCGACGAGCGCACCTGCTGCTTGAGATTCACGTGCGCGGTGGGCACCCAGCGGGCGCACAGCAGGTACACCCCGAACATCAGGATTTGCAGGCCGAGCAACCAGGACACCGTGCTCCAGCCCGACCAGTACACGATCAGCGCGGCGATGATGAACGACAGCGGGCCCAGTACCGCCATGCCCTTGACCCGGAACGGGCGCGCCAACTGCGGGGCCGTGCGGCGCAGCGCAGCGACGGTGACCGGGGCCACGGCGTAACTCAGGATCAGTGCGGCGGAAACCACGTTGATCAGCGCTTCCCAGGATGGGAACGGCAGGGTCCAGAACACCGACAGGCCGAAGGTCAGCCACAGGGCTGGGCGTGGGATGCCGGATTTCGCATCGATATGGGTAAAAATCTTGAAAAAGGTGCCGGTCTGCGCCCAGCCGTACACTACGCGCGGCGTGGCGTTCATGTAGATATTGCCGCAGCCGCTCGGGGAGATCACCGCATCGGCCACCACCAGGTAGGCCAGCCAGCCCACGCCGAGTGCCAGGGCGATATCGCGATACGGCAACGCCAATTGCTTGCTGATGCCCGCCCAGCCATCGGCGAGCATGTCCGTGGGCACGCCACCCAGAAAGGCGGTTTGCAGCAGCACGTAGATCGTGGTCGACAGCAGTACCGAGAGAATCAGCGCAATCGGAATGGTACGTTGCGGGTTCTTCACTTCACTGGCCACTGAAATGATCGGCGTGAGCCCCAGGTAGGCAAAGATCACCCCACCGGCCGACACCGCCATCTCGATGCCCGACAGCCCGAACGGCGCAAAGCCGTGCATCTGCAAGTTTGCCGGTTTGAAGAAGGTAAACAGCACGCCGATCACCAGTAGCGGCACGATGAACTTGAACACGCTCACCAGGTTATTGGCGATGGCGAAGGTCTTTACGCTGCGGTAGTTGAGGACGAAGAACAGGCACAGCAGCGCGAACTGCACCAGCCAGCCCAGGGTAGTGGGGTCGCTGGAGCCGGCCTTGGTCAGTTCCGGAAACCACGCCGCCGCGTATTGGCGCGAGGCGACCACCTCGATCGCCACCAGGCTGGAAAACGCGATCAGCGTGATAAAACCCATCAGGTAGCCCAACAGCGGGCCATGGGAATACACCGGGTAACGCACCACGCCACCGGCACGGGGCAGGGCGGCGCCGAGTTCGCAGTAGACAATGCCCAACAGCAGCACCGCGAAGCCGCCGATGAGCCAGGAGATAATCCCGGCGGGACCGGCAATTGCAGAGACATGACTGGCGGCGAACAACCAACCCGAACCGAAGATGGCCCCCAACCCGATAAAGGTGAGGTCCATCAATGACAGCTGTTTCTTGAACTTGCCTTGGCCTGACATAGCGGCGCCTTCTTGTGAGTTATTGGATAGGCATGCAGTGGCGCTATCGTGATGCCGATGCGCGAGCGGCGATTGATGGTTTGCGCCGGAATGGACGACGAATTCAGCACAGTTTTCAGCGCTCGACAGTGTCTCGGGCATGGGGCAATCTGCTCGGCGTCGGGGTCAGAAACGGGCGATGAAGGTCATGGTTCAGCACGTGTTTGCGAGTCTCTTGCAGGGCAGTCGCCCCCACAGCATCGAGCAGTTGCTGACGGGCGCGGCGCAGCTGTTGCCGTTGCTGGACGTGATCCCCAACGCGGCGATTTTCATCAAGGACATCGAGGCCCGCTACGTGCTCGCCAACCGCACCCTGGTGCAGCGCTGCGGTCTGCGGCAACTGCAGCCGCTGCTGGGCAAGACCAGCGCCGACGTATTCCCCGCACAACTGGGGCCGGGCTATACCGAACAGGACCGGCGTGTGCTGCAGCAGGGTCTGGTGCTGGAGGACCAGCTTGAGCTGCACCTTTACGGCAGCCGCGAACCGGGTTGGTGCCTGACGCACAAATGGCCGCTGTATAACGATGACGGCGCGATCATCGGCCTGGCCGGCATCTCGCTCGACCTGCAATCGGCCAGCGAAACCCACCCCGCCTACCAGCGCCTGGCGGCCGTGGACGAACATATCCGCGCGCACTTCAACCGCCGTGTCACCCTCGGCGAGCTGACGCGCATTGCCGGCATTTCCGTGGCGCAGCTGGAGCGCTACTGCAAGCGCGTATTCCACCTCACGCCCCGGCAAATGATCCAGAAGGTACGGCTGGAGCATGCCCACCGATTGCTGCACACCGAACTGCCGATTACCGACGTGGCGTTGCAGTGCGGTTATACCGACCACAGTGCATTCACTCGACAGTTCAAGGCATCGACAGGGTTCACGCCCAGGCAATACCGGCAGGCCACCCAACCTTCGTGGGAGGGGGCTTGCTCCCGATAGCCTTGGCTATCTACACAATGCTGTAGCAGCCAACGCTAACCACGATGCGAAGCGAGCCGCTCTTGACCTTGACCTTGATCTTGATCTGCTTTTGATCTTGATCTCAGGCGCCCCGTTAAACCACGCTGGCCGAACGCAGGCTTGAATCCGTGGGTAACCCGGCAGGACGCCGGGTTAGCCGCACTGGGCCATGGATGGCCCATTGCGGCGGCCCACGGATTCAAGCCGGAGAGAGGGCACACCGAGCCTAGGCGAGGTGCCGAGTGGTGGGGCAAGAGCCTTAATGAGATGGTCAGCCCGGCGAGAACCTCAGGTCTACACTACTGAGGTTCTCACTTTTCCTG
>NZ_QGAJ01000008.1:0-208246 GCF_005233615.1 Pseudomonas sp. CFBP13528 | reverse complement strand
TCGAATAAGATTTACGCATAACCAAACACCTCAGATTTGGGCGCTATCATAGCGCCCGATTGAAGTGTCCAAAATCATTAGGCCAGTTCAAGCCCCCTCCCACATTTGGACCGAGGTGTGTCAGATGGATACCCGTCGGTTGAGAGGCCGTCATCGGGGACAAGCCCCCTCCCACATTTGCTGTGCCTGTCTCAGGTGCCCAGGTTTTCCGAGGTGACAATGTGTGGCGCAATATGCACCCGATGCCGCCTTGCATCGAACCCCTCGGCGCTCTGCAATTGCACCAGCAACTCCACCAACGCCACCGCCGTCTGGCGCGGTTGCGAGTCCATCACCACATCGATCAGCCCGCGGCTCAGCGCCTGGCGCGACAGCTCGGTGGACTCCTGCAGGATGCAGCACAACGTCGGGCGCTTGGGCAGTTGCGCCAGGGCGCTGATCACGCCGTCACCGCCACCGCCCACCACGCACAATCCGCGCAGGTCGGTGTGGCGGCTGAGCAGGTCAAGGGTGGCCTCTTCGGTGATGTCGCAGTTGTCCAGATTGATCAGCGGTTCCAGCGGCTTGAGCCCCGGCGCGTGTTCGGCCAGGTAGCGGTGCAACCCTTCGACCCGCGCCTGGTGGCCGAGAAAGCGATGGCCGCCCAGCAGAATGCCCACGCTGCCCTTGCGCGCACCGCACGTGCGCGCCACCAGCCAGCCCATGGTACGTCCGACCACGTGGTTATCCTGGCCCACATAAGGCTCGGCCGCGTGTTCGTGAATATCCGAAAGCAATGCCACCACCGGCACGCCGGCTTCGCGGATTTGCGCAAGGCAGGCATTGATCAGCGGATGGGCGAAGCTGACCACCGCCAGGGCGTCGCACTGTACGGCCAGTTGCTCGATCTGCGCGACGATGGCGCTGGGCGTGCGGTCATTGATGTAGTCGAACTGGCAGGTCAGGTTGGCGCTGGCGTGATGCTGCGCCGCCGCGTTGATCGACTGGGCCAGGTTGGCATAGAACGCCTGGGCGGTGCCCAGCAGGAGAATGCCGAAGCGGTAGGTCGGACGCCGTTCGCGAATGCGCTGGCCGATCAGCCTCGCGGCGAAATAACCTACGGCTTCGGCGGCCTGGAACACCTGTTCGGCGGTTTGCGGATTGACCGGCGCGCGGGCGTTCAATACGCGGTCGACGGTAGCCACGCTGAGGCCCGCCTGGGCGGCAACTGTGGCGATGGTCGGGCGTTTATGGTTGGTCATGTCGAGCCCCTTGAGCGTCTTGATAGAAAACTATCAAGCCCCGCTGGGCCTGGATGATAGCTTGATAGGGAATGGATTCAAGGCCTTGAGGGTGATTTGGCCGCGCTCTATGGTTGGTTTCGCAACGTTTCTGAAACCACCCGCTGCGGAGAACAATAACAATGCCTGAACACACCGCTCACCGCGCCCGACGCGACTACAGCCTGACCGGCCCGGAGGCCGCCCGCGCCGCCGAAAAAGGTCTGGTCTCGGCCCGCTGGTACCAGTCGCCGGTCCCGCGCAAACGCATGAAAGAACTGATGCAGCGCCGCGACGGCCCGGCCCTGGTCGACACGGCCATCTGGTTCGCCGCGTTGTTCGCAACCGGCTTTGGCGGCTACTGGTTCTGGGGCTCCTGGGCCAGCGTGCCGTTTTTCCTGGCCTATGGTGTGCTCTATGGCACCGCCTCCAACCCGCGCTGGCACGAAACCGGCCATGGCACGGCGTTCAAGACCCGCTGGATGAATGACGCGCTGTACCAGGTGGCGAGCTTCATGTGCATTTTCGAGCCCCATGTGTGGCGCTGGAGCCATGCCCGGCATCACACCGACACCATCGTCGTCGGCCGCGACCCGGAGATCGTCGAGCCGCGTCCGCCGAGCTTTGCCATGATGTTCCTGAGCCTGTTCAATCTGCCCCTGGCGTGGAAGACCTTCAGTGGCGTGGCCCGCCATGCCATCGGCCGGATGAGTGCCCAGGAACGGGATTTCATCCCCGAATCCGAGTGGCCCAAAGTGTTTCGCGCCGCGCGTATCTGGGTGGGCCTCTATGGGCTGATCATCGGCAGTGCCTTGTACCTGCACAGCGGGTTGCCGCTGATGCTGGTGGGCTTGCCGAGCATCTATGGCGCCTGGCTTGGCTACCTGTTCGGGCTTACCCAGCATGTGGGCCTGGCTGAAGACGTGCTCGACCACCGCAGCAACTGCCGCACCATCTACATGAACCGCGTGCTGCGCTTTATCTACATGAACATGAACTACCACCTCGAGCACCACATGTACCCGATGGTGCCGTACCACGCACTGGCGCAATTGCACGAAGAGATCCGTCGCGACTGCCCGCCGCCTTACGCCAATCTGTGGGAGGCCTACAAGGAGATCCTCCCGACGGTCTGGAAGCAGCGCAGCGACCCGACCTATTTCGTCCAGCGTCCGATCCGACGGCAGCCTGAATCTGCTCCTGCCGCTGTGCACGCAGAAGTCTCTGCCGGCTGAAGTTCGTTTCCCTTTAATAAGAGATAAAAACCATGAACGATCAATGGATCGACGTCTGCGCCGTGGGCGACATAGACGAAGAGGACGTGCTGCGCTTCGACCACGGGGCGCACACCTACGCGGTGTTTCGCTCGGCCGAGAATGAATTTTTCGCCACCGCCGGCCTGTGCACCCATGAAAAAATCCACCTGGCCGACGGCCTGGTCATGGACCATGTGATCGAATGCCCCAAGCACAACGGCCGCTTCGATTACCGCTCCGGCAAGGCCCTGGGCGCACCGGTGTGCGTCAACCTGAAAACCTACCCGGTACGGGTCGAAGCGGGGCGGGTACTGCTCGCCGTCACGGCGTGATGATGGACGCGCCCCTGATTATCGTCGGCGCCGGCCATGCCGGTGGCCGTGCGGCGTTGACCCTGCGCGAAGAGGGTTACAGCGGTCGGCTGATCCTGATCGGCGACGAACCTCACGTGCCCTACGAACGACCGCCCCTGTCCAAGGGCCTGTTGCAAGGCAGCCAGGACCTGGCCGGGTGCAGCCTGTGCGACAGCACGCGGCTGGCCGAGCTGGGTATCGAGCATATCGCGGGCAATGCGGTCAGCCGGCTGGCGCCGCCGCAGCATCGGCTGCAGTTGGCCGATGGCCGGTGGCTGCCCTACAGCGGATTGCTGCTGGCCACTGGCGGCCGTGCGCGGCGTCTGCCGCAGGCGCAAACCCACGTGCTTTACCTGCGCACCCATGACGAAGCCCTGGCCCTGCGTGAGCAGTTGCGGCCCGGCACTCGGCTGGTGGTTATCGGCGGCGGCTTTATCGGCCTGGAGGTGGCGGCGACCGCGCGCGGCCTGGGCTGTGCGGTGACGGTGCTCGAGGCCGGGCCGCGCCTGGCGGGCAGGGTATTGCCAGCGATCATCAGTGACGCGCTGCTGGCTTTGCACCGCGAGCAAGGTGTGGACGTGCGCTTGAATGTCGCGGTGGCGTCCATCGACGCCGACGCCGTGCACCTGGTGGATGGGCAAACGCTGCCGTGCGACCTGGTGGTGGTCGGCATCGGCATGCAACCCAATCTCGAACTGGCCGCGGCGGCCGGGCTGGACGTGGGGCAGGGCATTCGCGTCGATGCGCAGTTGCGCACCAGCGCGGCGGATATCTACGCGGCGGGGGACGTGTGCGAGTTCCGTCTTGGCGGTCTCTACCAGCGCCAGGAAACCTGGCGCAATGCCGAGGCCCAGGGCCGGCATGCCGCGTTGAATCTGCTGGGCCGGGCATTGCCTTTCGAGGCCGTGCCGGGTTTCTGGTCCGATCAGTATGACTGGGGCGTGCAGACGGTCGGCGTGATGACGCCGAGTACGGTCACCCGCGCCTTGCCCGATGGCGGCTTGCTGCTGTTTTACCTCGATGACCACGGGCTGCTACAGGGCGCCTGCGGTTGGGCGCCGGGCAACCGCGTGGCCAGGGACATCAAGCTGTGTGAACGCCTGATCGGCGCAGGTGTACCGTTGCCGTCGGCCGCTCTGGCTGATCCGGGTGTTTCTCTCAAACAATGGCTGCGAGGCTGATATGCGCCAATTGCTGGTATTTCAATCCTTATGGGCGATGCAAACCGAACCCGGCCCGCTCGAGGCGCAGCTGGACCGAATCGCCGCCGCCGGTTTCGATGGCGTCACCGATCACTACTGGAAGGCCGCAGAGGTTGCGCGCCTGCACGCGGCCACCGCCGCGCGCGGCTTGCAGATCGAAGGCCAACTGTTCCCGCAGACGGTGGACGACCTGGCGCGCGCGCTGGAGGTGATCAGCCGTTACGGCTGTCATCACCTGACCCTGCAAGCCGACGTACGTCCGCGTACCCAGGCC
Organism: Pseudomonas sp. CFBP13528; assembly: GCF_005233615.1. NCBI lineage: Bacteria > Pseudomonadati > Pseudomonadota > Gammaproteobacteria > Pseudomonadales > Pseudomonadaceae > Pseudomonas > Pseudomonas sp. CFBP13528. Next base: position 203,902 of record NZ_QGAJ01000008.1, on the reverse strand, counting down.
GAGGCGGGCCGGTTGATCGAAGGCTGGCAACGCCTGGCCGAGCAGGTGGATTTCCCGATCCTGCTGGAAACCCACCGTTACCGCCTTACCAGTGATCTGCTGTTCACCCTCGACTTGCTGGCGCAAATGCCTGACTTGAAACTGCTCGCGGACTTGTCCCACTACGTGGTCGGGCGCGAATTGCCCGAGCCCGGCGCCGCCGATGACGATGAGCAGATACGCACTATCCTGCGCCATAGCTGGGGCTTTCATGGCCGCGTCGCCAGCAGTGAACAGGTGCAGGTGGGTCTGGATTTTGCGCAGCATCAAGCCTGGGTCGAGCGCTTTGTGGGCTGGTGGCGCTACGGGATCGAAGACTGGCTGGCCCGCCCCGAGACACCCCCAAGCCTGTCGTTCACCTGCGAACTCGGTCCGCCGCCGTATGCGATCACCGCCGCGGATGGCCGAGAGCTCAGTGATCGCTGGGCCGAGGCGCTGAAGCTCAAAGCGCTGATTCGCCAGGTGTGGGACAGCTCACGTGCGACCACACCGCATCAGGCCAGCAAGCCGGTGCTGACCGCCACGATCAAGAACACCCCCAGCAGCGCGCGGTAGATCACGAAGGGCCAGGTGGAGAAGCGCTCCAGAAACTTCATCAGGCCCCAGATGGCGAAGAACGCCGACAGGCTCGCCACCACCAGACCGAAGATCAAATGCGGCCAGGCATGGGCGGGCATGTCGGCGTGCAGCAGCACCCACAGTTCTTTCAAGCCGGCCAGGGCAATGGCGGGCAGACCCAGCAGGAACGAGAACCGTGCAGCTTCTTCGCGTTTGAAGTTGAGGAACAGCGCGGCGGTCAGGGTCGAGCCCGAGCGCGATACGCCGGGGATCAACGCGCCAATCTGCGCGACTCCGACGATCAGCGCATCGCGCAAACGCATCTGGCTCACGTCGCGGGTGTGGTGGGCGCGCAATTCAGCCGCTGCCAGCAACACTGCCATCACCACACAGGCAATACCGATCACCATCAGCCCGCGCAGTGGCGAGTTGCAGGTGTTCAAGGTCGAGGACAGCGCCAGGCCGGCGATGCAGATCGGGATCGTTGCCAGCACAATCGCCACCGCCAGCTTGAACCAGCGGTCGTTGTAGTCACCCCGGCGTACGGCACTGATGCTGCCGGTGGTGACTTGCTGCACATCGCGCCAGAAATAGCTCACCACTGCCGCCAGCGCCGCCAACTGCATCGCCGCGGAAAACGCCGAGCCCGGGTCTTGCCAGCCAAGCAGGGCAGGCACCACGCGCATGTGAGCGGTGGAGGACACCGGCAACAGCTCGGTGATGCCCTGGATCACGCCCAGGATGAAAATCTGCAGGTAATCCAGGGAGGCGAACCCCACATCCAGGCCGGCGGAGCACACGTTAGTCAAAATACGAGTCCTTGAAAAAAGGGAGAGCCGGCGAAGTTTATTCTAAATGTTTCAGGAATTCGGCCAGGGCTGATCGCTATCTGCAATCGGTTCAGCCAATAGAAAGGTTGGGCAATGTATTGGCCTGGCCGGCGCTTTTGTGAACAATGGCGCCCTGCGTTTTTTCACTGAGAGCCCCATGCCTGAAACCACCGTTGAATTGATCCAGACCGGCCCGGAACATGCCGAGCTGATCCGCAATCTCTACCAGTACTACGCGTATGAGTCGTCGGACTGGGAACAGGAAGACGTCGAGACCGATGGCCGTTTCTACATCCACGACGAGCACCTGGCCCGTTATTGGCAAGACCCGCAATGGAGCGCCAACCTGTTACTGGTGGACGGCTATATCGCCGGCTTCCTGCTGATCGAAGGCAGCGAACTGCCGGGTATCGATGCGCTGGAACTGGCCGACCTGTTCATCCTCAAGCGCTACCGCCGCAAAGGCATCGGCCGCGCCATCGCCACCCAGGTGCTGTGCAGCGGCGAGGACAACTGGCTGGTGCGTTTTTTTGATCAGGACGAAGTGTCCCAGGCGTTCTGGCGCACGGTGCTGGATAACCTGCCGCGTCCGGTGCAGACCCTGGAGCTGGACGATGAACCGCAGCTGATGAGCTACCTGATTACACACGCTTCACTGCATTGATCGGCCATGGGCCGGGGCCGGATTGAACAACACCTGCTGCATCGCCTGGGGCGCTTGCCCGAACGCCCTGAGAAACGCCTGGCGCATGCGCTCGCGATCACCGAACCCGGTTTCGCGGGCCACGACTTCGACCGGGTGGCGACTGGTTTCCATCATGGCCCGTGCCGCTTCCACGCGCAGGGCTTCGATGGCCTTGGCCGGCGTCTGCCCGGTTTCTTCGCGAAACACCCGGCTGAACTGGCGCGGGCTCAGGCGTGCGACATCGGCCAGGGCGTCCACCGACAGGTCGTGGGTGAGGTTTTCCCGGGCGTAAGCCAGGGCCAGTTGCACGCGATCGGACTTGGGGTCCAGCTCGAGCAAGGCCGACAGTTGCGATTGTTCACTGCCGCGCCGTTGGGCGATCACCAGCTTGCGGGCGATGCGCCGGGCCAGGTCACTGCCCAGGTCGTTCTCCACCATCGCCAGCGCCAGGTCGACCCCGGCGCTCATGCCGGCGCCGGTCCACACTTGGCCGTCCACCACGAATAACTTGTCGTCTTCCAGGCGAATGTGCGGGTAGCGCTTGCGAAACGCCGGCGCGTGGATCCAGTGGGTGGTGGTGCGCTTGCCGTCGAGCAGACCGGCTTCGGCCAGCACGAAAATGCCCATGCACAGCGAGGCCACGCGGCGCGATTGCGCAGAAGCCGCCTTGACCATCTCCAGCAGATTGGCTTCCGGCAGGCGAAATTCCAGGTAGCCGCTGACGATCAGCGTGTCATAGCCCTCGGGACGGATCGCCGTGGTGTTCACCGAAAACCCTTGGGACGTCATGACGGCGCCGCCGCTTTCCGACACCAGATGAAAAGCATAGGCCGGCTCGCCCCGCAGCAGGTTGGCGCACTCGAACACCGAGCCCAGGCTGAGGCTCAGGGACTGGAAGTTCGGGTAAACCATCAGCGCAACGCTGTGCATCGTCATTCTCCAAGGGGCGCGGGAGGGAGGATTGTCGGCGCGTGCCGAGTAAACGGCAACTGCCGCTGGCGAATGTCCGGAATCCTTGCGGATATGACATTGTGAGCCTGCGCCCACCTCCCTAACATTGCCTCAACGAACTAGACGACTGGTCTAATCGCAAGGGGCCACGCATGAACCGCGAAACCAAAGGTACACGCCAGACCATTCTTGACAGCGCGCAAACCCTGGTGGGTGCCAAGGGATTTTCTGCGGTGGGGTTGAACGAAATCCTGCAAGCCGCCGAGGTGCCCAAGGGCTCGTTTTATCACTACTTCACCTCCAAGGACGCGTTCGGGGTGGTGCTGCTCGATACCTACTTCGATCACTACATCGAGGGCATGCAGCAGCTGTTCAGCCAGTCGGGCTTGTCCCACTACGCCAGGCTGATGCGCTACTGGCAGGGCTGGATCGACAACCACACCGGCTGCACCGACGCCGGCAAATGCCTTGCCGTCAAACTCGGCGCCGAGGTGTCAGACCTTTCAGAGCCGATGCGCCTGGCATTGCAGCGCGGCACGTCACGCACCATCGATTTACTCGCCATGGCGCTGCGGCACGGCGTGCAAGACGGTTCGCTGATGCTCGAGCAACCCCCCGAAAGCCTGGCCCGGCGCCTGTATGCGCTGTGGCTGGGGACCAGCGTCATGGGCAAGATATCCCGTACTACCGCGCCGTTCGATGAGGCGCTGGACCTGACCCGGCAGTTGCTGGGCCACCCCGAAAACCCTGCTATTCACCACGATCGAGGCACTGGAACATGAAAGTATTAATGGTACTGACCTCTCACGACCAGCTGGGCGATACCGGCCGCAAGACCGGCTTCTGGCTCGAAGAGTTTGCCGCTCCCTATTACGCGTTCAAAGATGCCGGTGCCGAGGTGGTGCTCGCATCGCCGGCCGGTGGCCAGCCGCCGCTGGACCCGGTCAGCGATCAGCCCGATGCTCAAACCGAACAAACCCACCGCTTCAACGCCGACCCTGCCGCGCAGCAGGCCCTTGCCACTACGGTGAAATTGGACGCGGTCAACGCCGATGACTTCGACACCGTGTTCTACCCGGGCGGCCACGGTCCGCTGTGGGACCTGGCCGAGTCGCCGGTGTCCATCGCGCTGATCGAGTCGTTCGAGCGTGCCGGCAAGCCTGTCGGGTTTGTCTGCCATGCACCGGGCGCCTTGCGTCATGTCAAGGCGGTCAACGGCGAGCCCTTGATCAAGGGCCGTCGCGTCACGGGGTTCTCCAACTCGGAAGAAGCCGCGGTGGGCCTGACTGACGTCGTGCCGTTCCTGGTGGAAGATGAATTCAAGAAACTGGGCGGCAAATACGAGAAGGGCGCCGATTGGCAGTCGTTCGTGATCGTCGATGGTCTGCTGGTGACGGGGCAGAACCCCGGCAGTTCCAGTGAAGTGGCCAAGGCCCTGTTGAAACTCACCGCTTAACTTAACCCCACCGACTTAACCCCACCGATTGATGCATGTGGCGGCTCGCAAGAGTCGCCAGTGTTTTCGCTCGTCCTGAATTTGGAATATCCCCATGGCTCATCCGTTGAACACCCCCGTAAAACTGGGGCATCACACCCTGAACAACCGTATCGTGTTGCCGCCCCTGACCCGCCAGCGCAGCGCGCAACCGGGCGATATCGCCACCGACTTGATGGCCCGGTACTACCGTCAACGTGCCAGCGCCGGTTTCATGGTCAGTGAGGGCACCCAGATCGAACCCCGTGGCCAGGGTTACGCGTGGACGCCGGGCATCTACACGCCGGCGCAGATCGACGGCTGGCGCAAGGTCACCGAGGCAGTGCATGCCGAGGGCGGTGTGATCTTCGCCCAGCTGTGGCATGTGGGCCGCGTGTCCCACAATGCCTTGCAACCCGACGGCGCCGCGCCGGTCGCACCCTCGGCCATCCAGGCCCTGCAGGCCAAGGCCTTTATCGAAACCGCGCCGGGTGTCGGCGAGCTCAAACAACCGCCGGTACCCCGCGCCCTGACGGTGCTGGAGATCGAGGAACTGGTCGGCCACTACGCACAGGCGGCGCGCAATGCACTGGACGCCGGCTTCGACGGGGTGGAGATTCATTCGGCCAACGGTTACCTGGTCAACCAATTCATCTCGGCCCACTCCAACCAGCGCGATGATGAATACGGTGGCACGCTGGATAATCGCCTGCGCTTTTTGCGCGAAATCGTCGAAGCCGTGTGCCGGGTAGTGGGTCCGGAGCGCGTGGGCGTACGCTTTTCGCCGTTGTTCAGTGGCACCGATCAGGAGCGTGTCTACATCGGCCTGGTGGAAGAAGACCCGCACCACACCTACATCGAAGCGATCAAGGTGCTGGAGCAGTCGGGTATCGCCTATGTCTCCATCGCCGAAGCCGATTGGGACAATGCGCCCGACCTGCCGGACAGCTTCCGCCAGGCCGTGCGCAGCACCTTCAGTGGGCGCATCATCTATGCCGGCCGCTACACCGCCGAACGCGGTGCAAAACTGGTGGAAGCCGGGCTGGCCGACCTGATTGCATTCGGGCGGCCGTTCATTGCCAACCCGGACCTGCCGCAGCGGATCTTCAATGGCTGGTCATTGAATGCGTTGAAGGCTGAAGGGTTGTATGGCGGGACCGAGGCGGGGTATGTCGATTATCCGGAATATGCCAAAGCAGACTGAGTTCGACGCTACCCTGTGGCGAGTCACGGGAGGGCAGCGCCCTCCAGCGTGAGCAAACGCCCTCGCCACAGGGCGCTGTCTGGTTTATTCGACGCGCAAGACAATCTTGCCAATATGGTCGCCACCTTCCATACGTGCGTGAGCCTGGGCGGCGTCGGTGTATTCGTACACCTTGTCGATGATCGGCAGGCAACGCCCCTCGCTCAGCACCGGCCAGATGTGTTCACGCAGCTGCTCGGCGATGGCGGCCTTTTCTTCGCGGGTGCGTGCGCGCAGCAGGGAACCGGTGATCACCGCACGTTTGCCGAGAATGCTCAGCAGGTCCACGTCATTGGCCTTGGCGCCACCGAGGAAGCCCAGTATCACCAGGTGGCCGTCCATGCCCAGGGCCTTGAGGTTGTTGTTGAGGTAGGAGGCACCCATGATGTCGAGGATCACATCGACGCCTTTGCCTGCGGTTTTCTCGGCGATGACCTGGGCAAAATCCTCCTCGCGATAATTGATCGGCTGCGCTCCGAGCTTGGCGATCGCCGCGCATTTGTCGGCGCTGCCGGCGGTGGCGAAGGCCTCGATACCGAATTCCCGGCAGAGCATCAGGGCGGTGGTGCCGATACCGCTGGTGCCGCCGTGGATCAGCGCGCGCTGGCCGTTGCAGGCGCCGCCGAGGCCGAACAGGTTGGCCCAGACGGTGAAGAAGGTCTCCGGCACGGCAGCTGCTTGAATCCAGTCCATGCCTTCGGGAACCGGCAACGCCTGGCTGGCCGGCACCGCGCAGAACTGCGCATAGCCGCCGCCATTGGTCAGGGCGCAGACCTTGTCACCGAGTTCGTATTGATGCACGCCTTCGCCCAGCGCCACCACTTCGCCGGCCACTTCCAGGCCAGGAATCGGGCTCATGCCGGGTTTCATCGGGTATTTTCCGGCGCGTTGCAGAGCGTCGGGGCGATTGACCCCGGCGGCATGCACGCGAATCAGGATCTCGCCCGGCCCGGCCACCGGTACGTCTGCGCGACGCGGCTGCAGCACCTCGGGGCCGCCGGGGGCGGTGATTTCGATCAGGGTCATTTCTTGGGGCAGGGTCATGAACGGGTTCCTGTAACGATGAGCGTATGGGTTGGGACCGTGGCGAGCGGTCGACGGTTCAGCCAGATCATGCCCGCTTCCAGCAGCAGTGCAACCCCAATGGCGCTGGCTGCGAAGTCAGCACACCCCTGCAAGCCCATTGTCATGGCCAGGGCCACACTGGCGGCCGGTCATTTCGACGGACACAGGTGGCGTATGAACGAAACAAGACATCAGGATATCGGGCTGTTGTTTCTGCGGGTCAGTGGGGCGCTGTTTTTGCTGTGGGTGCATGGGTTGCCGAAACTGCTCCACTACAGTGAACAGCTGAAGCTGATCGAAGACCCGTTTCACTTGGGCGCGTCTGTCACATTGTGGTTGGCGATTTTTGCCGAAGTGCTGTGCCCATTGTTGATCGTCGCGGGCGTGCTGGTACGCCTGGCGTGCCTGCCGATCCTGGCGGTGCTGATGATTGCGCTGCTGGTGGTGCATCCGCAGTGGACGCTGTTCGAAGGGCAGTTTGGCTGGCTGTTGATGATCATCTTCGCCAGCATCCTGATCGCCGGGCCGGGGCGACTGACACTGGGGCAGCGATTTGCCTGAATAGTAAAGGCGATTCAAATGTGGGAGCTTGCTCCCGAGACGGCGCACAGCCAACGCGTATTTGCCTGACGCGCCGAGACCCAAATGTGGGAGGGGGCTTGCCCCCGATGGCGGTCTCTGGGCCGACCAGGATGTTGGATCAGACCCGGTACATATCCGTTTCTGCTGTTACGGCTGCTATTGGTTCCGCTTTTACAGCGGGTCACTTTTGGAAAAGAGCCCGGAATGCCGGCCCAGCCAAAAGTAACCAAAAAGGCTCTTGCCCCACCACTCGGCACCTCGCCTGGGCTCGGTGTGCCCGAACGCAGGCTCGAATCCGTGGGCCGCCGCCACGCGCCATCCCTGGCGCGGGGCGGCTAACCCGGCGTCCTGCCGGGTTACCCACGGATTCAAGCCTGCGTTCGGCCAGCGTGGTTTAACGGGGCGCTTGAGATCAAGATCAAAAGCGCGGCGGCCTTGGAGCCGACCGGTATTTTGTGTCGATTCCGATCCAAATGTGGGATTTTCAGCGGTTCAGGAACGCCAGCAGGTCTTCATTGAGCTGTTGGGTGTGGGTGGCGGCAAACCCGTGGGGCGCGTCCTTGTACACCTTCAGTTGCGCGCCCTCGATCATCTCGGCCGCGACCTTGCCGGTGGTTTCGAACGGTACAATCTGGTCACCGTCACCGTGGATGACCAGGGTCGGTACATCGATGCTGGCCATGTCCGGGCGGAAGTCGGTCTGCGAGAACGCGGTCACGCAATCCACGGTGGATTTGAGCGAGGCCTGCAGGGCGATCTGCAGGGTCTGGGTGAGCACACCGTCCGAGACTTTCTGGCCTTTGTTGAGCCCGAAGAACGGCGTGTTGAAATCGCTGATGAACTGCGCGCGATCCTTCAGCAGGCCGGCCTTGATGCCATCGAATACGTCGTTGGGCACGCCCTGCGGGTAATCGTCCTTCTGGCCGAAGATCGGCGTCACGGCGCCGAGCAGCACCAGCCCGGCGACCCGTGCGCTGCCATGGCGCGCAATGTAGCGGGCCACATCACCGCCGCCCATGGAGAAGCCCACCAGGGTCACGTCCTTGAGGTCCAGGTGTTCGATCAACTGGGCGATATCGTCGGCGAAGGTGTCGTAGTCGTTGCCGGTCCACGGCTGGTCCGAGCGGCCAAAGCCTCGACGGTCGAACGCGATCGTGCGAAAGCCACGGCTGCTCAGGTATTCCATCTGGTATTCCCACATATCGGCATCCAGTGGCCAGCCGTGGCTGAACAACACGGGCTTGCCGCTGCCCCAGTCCTTGAAATAGATCTGGGTACCGTCTTTGGCAACGAATGTGCTCATCTGAAACTCCTTTGTCTGCATGAAAAGAGTGGGTTAAAAATCCGCATGGGCTCATGCCTCGAAAGCCTGCGCCAAAAGTCGCCGCGCGGCTTGTATCGGTGTGCTTGCCAGCGTTACCAGCTGAACTTGAGCTCCATGCCCAGGTAGTTGCTGTCGTGTCCGCCGGCATCGCGCAGGGTCTGGCCGACCGCGTAGTGCACGGCTTCGACCGCGCCGGTCAGGTTCGACGTGAAGGCGTAGTCGGTTCTCAACTGACCGTAGGCGCCGGTCCAACGTTCACCCTGACCGGCGGTACCGGCGACCGGCACGCTGGGCTGGGTGTAGACGGCGTCCGCGGTGGTTTGCCGCCACAGCAGGCCGACGGCGGTTTGCACGCTGAGCTTGGCGATGGGCTTGACGGTGATCGACGGCTTGACGTGGATCAGGTTGCTGTAGCCGGTATAGCCTGCCAGGGAAAAATAATAGCCGTTGGGGAACAGCGGGTTGAAGGTGCCGACGGTACCGTCACCGCTTTTGCGGTCACCGGAGGCGATGTCCAGTTGCAGGCCCACGCGCGGTTTCCACGCCAGGCTGTCAAAGGTGTAGCCGGTGCGGCTGCCGCCGGCCCAGGCGCGGATATCCTTGCTGCCCACCGAGCCGCCTTGCAGCATGGCTTCGATGTCCCAGTCGAACCCCTGTGCCGCGCCCCCCAGGCGCGCATCGAACAACTGGCGTGTCTCGTCGCCATCAGCGTCCAGGTAGTGCGCCGCGCGGCGCTCGTACACGCCGTAGTAGGCCGACAGCTCGTTCGTGCCGCCCACCAGGCGCTCGACCCGCAGCAGGTGAAAGCGCGCATCACTGTTGGATTTGTCGTCGAAATGCCGGCCATCCTGGTACTGCACCGGTTGGCTGGCGATCCCGATAAAGCGCCAGTTCGGGGTTTCCCAGTCGGCCCACAACGCATCGAACGACTGCCGCACATTCGGGCCGTCTCGTGACGAAATGAAGCGCTGCAAGTCGAAGGCGAAATCCTGACGGCCGATCCGGCTCTTGAACGTGCCGCTGCTGAAGGTGTTCACGTATTCGGCAAAGGCCAGGCGCAGATCCACGCGGTTCTGATCGGCGCCGCCCAGGGTGGACTTGTCGTAGGCGCGCACGTCTTCAAGCTGGGTGAACACGCGCCAGTGTTGGTTCAAATGCAGGTCGGCATGCACCTGAAACCGCTGGATCAAATAGCGATCACGGGCCACGTTCTTTACGCCGAAACCGCTGGCGTCATTCATCTCGAAACGCTCGCGCAAGGTCGCGCCCAGGGACAGGTAGGTGAACGGGTCGGTGCCGGACAGCGGGATGTACTTGAGGTTGTCCAGCGGCTGCGTGCGCAGCGCCGGATCCTTGAGCACCGACCAGTCTTCCTGCCAGCGATTGGCCTTGATTGCCGGTCGGCTCGGTTGATCCTCGGCATGGACGCTGCCGACCAGCAGCGGCCACAGCACGGCCAGGCTCCAGCCTGTGTGACGAATCATTTTGCCGCGGTGAGTTGGTGAATTTCCGCGACATAACCGCCGGGGAATTCGACCAGTGCGCTGCGCCGACCTTTGCTGTCGAACGCGGGCACCAGCACCTTGGCCCCGGACCCGGTGGCCTTGCCGAGGGTGGCGGCCAGGTCGTTGACCTGATAGCCGGTGGTGTCGTGGCCGAACGGGTAGGGCAGTTGACCATTGGTGACCAGCACGGCCATGCGCCCGAAGGGCGACTCGATCTCCACGCGTCGATAAGTGCCGCCCGCCTGGCCGACATCAACGGCCGGCGCGTGCTTGTCGTCGCTCACCACCTTGCCATGGGAGAAACCGAGAAACGCTTTGATAAAGCGCTCGGCGCTGTCGTTGGAGACATACACGCGGTTTTCCGGAACGGTCTCGAACGCCGCGTAATCCGGGGTCTTGGTGTGCCAGTAGAGCTGCATGTTGACGCCGCCCGGCCATTGCACCACGGCGTCACGGCCAATCGGATCGGGAAAGTCGCTGACGATCACATCGGCGCCGTTGTCCCGCGCTGCCTTGAGCGCCACGTCCATGTCCTTGACCAGATAGCCGTTGCGCTCCTGGCCGAACGGGTGCGGCACGGGCGTGGTAAAGCCGAACAACGACACCGTACCCGCCGGGGTCTGCAGCAATTGCGAGGTGGTGCTGCTCGGCACCGGCAGCACATTCACCACCACCTGGGGCGTACTTTTGCCGCCAAACGTGGCAAGGAAACTCTGGGCGAAACGCTCGACATCGACGGGCGCCACATACACGTGGCTGGTGTCATATTGCGGCGCCACGGCGACGCCTGGGGTGGCGGCCAGCGCGCTGTTGATCACTGCGCTTGCCAATAGCGTCAGTGCCACGGATACCTTGATTGCTTTGTTACGCATGCCCATTCTCCAGCGCTTCTGCGGGTTCGAAAGCCGTGAGGTTAGGGGGCGCAGCGCAACGCGAATTGTATGGACGTGCTCGGTTGAACGTTTCAGCCGCCAGGTGCAGGCTGGACTTCATTCTCAACACCGTCGCTGCGCCGCATAACCTGGAGGTGAAGTATCGGTATGTGATTGATGTGGAGAGTTTGAACAGGAAGAGCCGTGCGGCTTGATGATGTTGCTGGGTGGTTGAGTTCGGCCAGCGTGGGTTGACGGAGGGCCCAGGATCAGACCTATAGCGCGGCGGCCTTGGAGCCGACCGGTATCTTGTGTCGATCCCTCCCACACAAACAGCGTATCCACGATGCGAAGCGAGCGGCTCTTGATCTTGCTCTTGCTTTTGCTTTTGATCTTAGGCGCCCCGTTAAACCACGCTGGCCGCAATCCGACATTGATGTGGGGGGTAAACCGGCAGGACGCCGGTTTAGCCGCCCCGCGCCATGGATGGCGCGTGGCGGCGGCCCCCCACATCAATGTCGGATTGCGGGCACACCGAGCCTAGCGAGGTGCCGAGTGGTGGGGCAAGAGCCTTTTTGGTTACTTTTGGGGCTCTTTTCCAAAAGTGACCCGCTGTAAAAGCGGAACCCATAGCAGCCGTTACCGCAGAAACGGATATGTACTCGTTCCAATCCAACATCCTGGTCGGCCCTGAGGCCGCCATCGGGGGCAAGCCCCCTCCCACATTTAAACCATGCTCACTTCTGATTTTCAGGCCAACCCCCAACCCCCAACCCCGACTGACGGCTATTGTCAGAAATTCCCCGCAGGAGTACAAATGTACTCCATGACAACCCTGACCCCCCGCCGTACCGCCATCCTGACCTTCATCCGCGACCGCATCGCGCAGCAAGGCCAGCCCCCCAGCCTCGCCGAGATCGCCGAGGCGTTCGGCTTTGCCTCCCGCAGCGTCGCCCGCAAGCATGTGGTGGCTCTGAGCGAAGCCGGCTTTATCGAAGTCAACCCCAACCAGGCCCGTGGTATTCGCCTGCTCAACCAACCGTCGCGCCCGGAATGGCTGGATATCCCGGTGCTCGGCCGTGTGGCCGCAGGCCTGCCCATCGGTGCGGATGCCGAAGTGCACAACCGCCTGCAACTGGACCCCGCCACATTCGCCAGAACCCCGGACTACCTGCTGCGTGTGCAGGGCGATTCGATGATCGAGGACGGCATTCTCGATGGCGACCTGGTGGGCGTGCGGCGCAGTGCCGAGGCCTTGAATGGGCAGATTGTGGTGGCGCGCCTGGACGGTGAAGTCACCATCAAGCGTTTCGAGCGCACTGGCGACAAGGTGCGCCTGCTGCCGCGCAACCCCGCGTATCAGCCTATCGTGGTCGGGGCCGATCAGGACCTGGCCATCGAAGGGGTGTTCTGCGGCCTGGTGAGGCAAGGCTGATGGGCGCCGTGGTTGCCCTGGACTCGCTGTTCAATGGTGGGCGAGTCTGGAAGGGCCGGCCCGCCGCGCCACCGGCCAGTGTGCATCCCACGGGGCTGGCGGCGCTGGACGCGGTGCTGCCCAGCGGCGGCTGGCCGGAGGCGGCCTTGAGTGAAATTCTGATGGCCAGGGAGGGCGTGGGCGAACTGCAACTGGTGCTGCCGACCCTGGCGCGCTTGTCGGCGCTGGGCGAGCGCATTGTGCTGGTGGCGCCGCCCTACACGCCGTACCCCCACGCCTGGCAGAACGCAGGGGTGGATGTTCGCCAGCTCGCGGTGATCCAGGCCCAGGAGCGCGATGCGCTGTGGGCAGTGGAGCAATGCCTGCGCTCCGGCAGTTGCGGCGCGGTGTTGTGCTGGCCGCACAAGGCCGATGACCGGGCCTTGCGCCGTTTGCAGGTGGCGGCTGAAACCGGGCAGACCCTGGCGTTTGCCTGGCGCTCCTTGAGTGAGGCGATCAATCCATCGCCGGCCGCCTTGCGCCTGGCGGTCGAGTCAAGGCCGGCACAAGTGCGCGTGCTCAAATGCCGGGGCGGCCTGGCCCACCCGGCGCCGATTGCCCTGGCGGGGCATTGAGGTTGCCATGCGCTGGGTCTGTATTGTTTTCCCGCAATTGGCGCTGGACGCCGTGCTGCGGGCCCATCCCGAGCCCGATCAGCCGCTGGCACTGCTGGCCGGTACGCCGCAGCGACGCGTGCTGCAAACCGTCAATACCGCCGCCCGCGCACTGGGGTTGCGTCCCGGCCAGTCGCTGACGGCGGCGCATGCCCTGACCAAAGCCTTTGCCTGCGCTGAATACGACCCGCTGGACATCGAGCGCTGCCAGCAATTTCTGGCCGCCTGGGCCTACCGCTTCAGCTCCCAGGTCAGTGTGTATTACCCGCGCGCCTTGCTGTTCGAGATCGAGTCGAGCCTGGGCCTGTTCGGGCCCTGGCCGCAGTTCGAAGCGCGCTTGCGCCAGGAGTTGACCGAGCTGGGCTTTCGTCACCGCATCGTCGCCGCGCCCAATCCGGCGGCGGCGCGGGTGTTGGCCAATCGTTACGATGGCCTGGCGGTGGCCGATGACAGCGCCTTGATGCAGGCCCTGGCGCCACTGCCGGTCGACCGCGCCGGGATTGACCCGCAGGCCGCCAGCGCCTTGTCGCGCATGGGCCTGCGCACGTTGGCCCACGTGCAGGCGCTGCCCCGGCATACCCTGGCGCGACGCTTTGACGCCAGCCTGCTCAAGCACCTCGATGCCCTGACCGGGCAGCGGCCGTTGGCCCTGGGGTTCTATCAACCGCCGGACCGGTTCGATGTGCGCATCGAGTTGAATTTCGACGTGCAATCCCACCAGGCGTTGCTGTTTCCCTTGCGCCGCCTGACTGCTGACTTGTCCGCCTTCCTGTGCGGGCGTGACAGTGGCGTGCAGCGTTTCGACCTGCACCTGGAGCATGCCCAGGCACCGGACAGTGTGATCAAGGTCGGCCTGCTGAGTGCCGAACGCGAGCCCTCGATGCTGTTCGAACTGGCCCGTGGGCGCCTGGAACAGGTGCAAGTCACGGCGCCTGTGCGCGGGTTTCGCCTGGTGGCCCAGGACTTGCCGGTGTTCGTGCCGCAGCGCCAGGACCTGTTCGACGACCGCCCGCAACAGACCCTGCCCTGGGAGCAATTGCGCGAACGCCTGCGCGCACGCCTGGGTGATGAAGCGGTGCAGGGCCTGCGCTTTCACGCCGACCATCGCCCTGAATGCGCCTGGCAAACCGCCGTTGATCCCCGTCCATGCCCGACCTTGAACAAGGTGCGGCGCCCTGGCTGGTTATTGGAGCAGCCGACCTTGCTGGCCGAGCAGGGCGTACAGATCCTGATGGGACCGGAACGCATCGAATCCGGCTGGTGGGATGGCGCCGATATCCGCCGCGACTATTACCTCATCCAGACCCGTGCCGGCCAGCAAGGCTGGGCCTACCGCACGGTGGGGCAACAGGATGGGTTGTGGCTGCAGGGCTGGTTCGCATGAACACCAACAGGCCACCACCCCCTGTAGGAGCGAGCTTGCTCGCGAAGATAGTTAACGATAACGCGGGGCACCTGAATGAATGCGGTGCCCCAGGGTTTTTCGCGAGCAAGCTCGCTCCTACAGAGACGGGGCAGGCATGAGTTACGCCGAGCTGCATTGCCTGTCCAACTTCAGCTTCCAACGCGGCGCCTCCAGTGCGCTGGAATTGTTCGAGCGTGCCAAACGCCAAGGCTACAGCGCCCTGGCGATTACCGACGAGTGCACGCTGTCGGGCATCGTGCGCGCCTGGCAGGCGGCCAAAGCGCTGGAGTTGCCGCTGATTATCGGCAGTGAAGTGCGCATCGAGAACGGGCCGACACTGGTGCTGCTGGTCGAAAACCTGAGCGGTTACCAGCACCTGTGCCGTTTGATCACCCTGGCCCGACGCCGCGCCGAAAAGGGCAGCTACCGCCTGCTGCAGGAAGACTTCGAGCAACCGTTGCCCGGCCTGCTGGCCTTGTGGGTGGCGCAAGACAGCGACACCCAGGCCAATATCCAGTGGCTGCGCCGCACCTTTGCCGAGCGCCTGTGGCTGGCGGTGCACCTGCATTGCGGACAGGACGATGCGCGCCATCTGGAACAACGCCTGCAACTGGCGGCCAGCCTGCAGATCCCGGCGGTCGCCTGCGGTGATGTGCACATGCATGCGCGCGGCCGCCGCGCCCTGCAAGACACCATGACTGCCATCCGCCATCACGTCCCGGTGGCCGAAGCCGGCCTGCATTTGCACCCCAATGGCGAGCGGCACCTGCGCAGTCTCGAAGCCCTGGCCGCGCTGTACCCCCAAGCCCTGCTCGATGAAACCCTGGCCATCGCGCGGCGCTGCACCTTCGACCTCGGCCAGTTGCGTTATCACTACCCGCGTGAGCTGGTGCCCGCAGGCCATGATGCCGAATCCTGGTTGCGCACCCTCACTCAGGAAGGCATTGCCCAGCGCTGGCCCGAAGGCATCGACCCCAAGACCCTGGCGCAGATCGACAAGGAACTGGCGCTGATCAGCGAGCTGGGTTACGAAAGTTACTTCCTTACGGTGCACGACATCGTGCGCTTTGCCCGCAGCCGTTCGATCCTGTGCCAGGGGCGCGGTTCGGCGGCCAACTCGGCGGTGTGTTTTGCCCTGGGCATCACCGAGATCAACCCGAGCCTGAGCAATGTGCTGTTCGAACGCTTCCTGTCCAGGGAGCGCAACGAGCCGCCGGATATCGATGTGGATTTTGAACACGAGCGCCGCGAAGAGGTGCTGCAATACGTCTTCCAGCGTTATGGCCGCACCCGTGCAGCGTTGACGGCAGTGGTCAGCAGTTACCACGCGACCGGCGCGGTGCGCGATGTGGCCAAGGCCCTCGGGCTGCCGGCGGACCAGGTCAACGCATTGGCCGACTGCTGCGGGCGCTGGAGTGACGACGCGCCACCATTGGAGCGCCTGCGCGAAAGCGGCTTCGACCCGGACAGCCCGCTGCTGCGCCGCGTACTGACCCTGACCGGGCAATTGATCGGCTTTCCCCGGCATTTGTCCCAGCACCCCGGTGGCTTCGTGATTTCCGAATACCCGCTGGACACCCTGGTGCCGGTGGAGAACGCCGCCATGGCCGAGCGCACCATCATCCAGTGGGACAAGGACGACCTCGACGCCGTCGGCCTGCTCAAGGTGGATATTCTCGCCCTGGGCATGCTCAGCGCGATCCGTCGCTGCTTCGATTTGCTGCGCCGCCATCGCCACCAGAATTGGAGCTTGGCAACTATTCCCAAGGAAGACCCGGCCACCTACGCGATGATCAGCAAGGCCGACACCATCGGCGTGTTCCAGATCGAATCGCGGGCGCAGATGTCGATGTTGCCCAGGCTCAAGCCGAAAACCTTCTATGACCTGGTGATCGAGGTCGCCATCGTGCGGCCGGGGCCGATCCAGGGTGGCATGGTGCATCCGTATTTGCGTCGCAGGAACAAGGAAGAGCCCACCACGTATCCATCGCCTGAATTGGAAGTGGTGTTGAAACGTACCCTGGGCATCCCGTTGTTCCAGGAACAAGTGATGCAGATCGCCATGGTCGCCGCCGACTACAGCCCAGGCGAAGCCGACCAGTTGCGCCGCTCCATGGCCGCCTGGAAACGCCACGGTGGCCTGGAACCGCATCAGCAGCGGCTGCGCACCGGCATGCTCAAAAACGGCTACACCGAAGCCTTTGCCGCGCAGATTTTCGAGCAGATCAAAGGCTTTGGCAGCTATGGTTTTCCCGAGTCCCACGCGGCCAGTTTTGCCTTGCTGACCTACGCCAGTTGCTGGCTCAAATGCCATGAGCCGGCGGCTTTCGCCTGCGCGCTGATCAACAGCTGGCCAATGGGTTTCTACAGCCCGGACCAGATCCTGCAGGACGCGCGCCGTCATCGTCTGCAGATTCGCCCGGTGGACGTGCAGGCCAGCGACTGGGATTGCAGCCTGGAACCCATCGACGGCGAGCAACCGGCGATTCGCCTGGGTCTGCGCATGATCTCGGGCTTTCGCGAAGACGATGGGCGGCGCATCGAGGCCGTGCGTCAGTGCCGTGCATTCAGCGACATCGCCGACCTCGACGCCCGCACCGGCCTGGATGCGCGCGCCCAAGCCTTGCTGGCGGATGCCGGCGCCTTGCGCGGGTTGGCCGGTAACCGGCATCAGGCCCGCTGGGAGGTGGCCGGTGTGCAGACCCAACTGGGCCTGTTTGCCGGCCTGCCGAGCCCCGATGAAGCAGACGTGGCGTTGCCTCAACCCACGGTGGGCGAGGACTTGCACGCCGATTACGCCACGCTCGGCACCACCCTGGGGCCGCACCCTTTGACGCTGCTGCGCGCGGAACTGCGCAAGCGCCGCTGCCGCAGTTCCCAGGAGCTGATGAGCGTGGAGCATGGGCGCAATGTGAGCGTGGCCGGGCTGGTCACCGGGCGCCAACGTCCTGGCACCGCCAGTGGGGTGACTTTTGTCACCCTGGAAGATGAGTTCGGCAACCTCAATGTGGTGGTCTGGCGCGACCTGGCCGAACGTCAGCGCAAGGCCCTGATCGGCTCGCGACTGCTCAAGGTGGACGGGCGCTGGGAGGCGGTGGGCGAGGTGCGGCATTTGATCGCCGGGCGCCTGACCGACCTGTCGCCGCTGCTGGACGGCATTGTAGTGCGCAGCCGGGATTTTCACTGAGGCCAGTGGTTTATTCGGCCCAAGTTCGACAAGATGAAACCATCTACCGCCGCCGCGCTCCAAAACTTGCGACTGCCTTCTCATTGCCCAGAGCCCGATCATGCAATTTTTATCCAACTCCCACGGCTGTGAAGGCTGGGCCGGTGAAATGGCCCAGCGAATTCGCGCGTTTGACTGGTCAGGCACCGACCTCGGCCCGATCGATCGCTGGTCCACCAGCCTGGCCTGCACCGTGCAGATGATGCTCGCTTCGCCCGTGCCCATGGTGATGCTATGGGGGCGCGCCGGTTACATGATCTACAACGACAGCTACTCGGTGTTCGCCGGCGGTCGCCACCCGTACCTGCTGGGCACGCCGGTGGAACTGGGCTGGCCGGAGGTGGCCGAGTTCAACCGGCATGTGGTGGACACATGCCTGGCTGGCGGCACCTTGTCGTTCAACAACAAGGAATTGGTGTTGTCGCGCCATGGCAGGCCGGAAACCTTGTGGCTGGACCTCTACTACAGTCCGGTGGCCGGGGATAACCAGCAACCGGCCGGGGTGCTGGCGATCGTGGTCGAGACCACTGAACTGGTCAAGTCCGAGCGGGTGCGCCAGGAGCTGACCCATAATCTGGAGCAGCGCGTAGCGGCCGAAGTGCAAGCGCGTTCCGCCGCCGAGGAGCAGTTGCGCCAGTCGCAGAAGCTGGAGGCGATTGGCGGCCTGACCGGCGGCGTGGCCCACGACTTCAACAACCTGCTGCAAGTGATCGCCGGCAACCTGCACCTGCTGGCCCGCCATGAGCCGGACAACGCGCAAGTACAGCGGCGCGTCTCCGCCGCGATTGCCGCCGTGGAGCGCGGGGCCACCTTGTCCTCGCAACTGTTGGCGTTTGCGCGGCGTCAGCCCTTGTCGCCAGCGGTGTACAACCCGCAGCGTATCTATGCCGGCCTCGGTGAACTGCTGCAACGCGCGCTGGGTGAGACCATCCATATCGACGTGCAGTTGCCGCAGGATTCCTGGTGCATCAACGTCGACCGCAACCAGCTGGAAAACGCGCTGCTCAACCTGGCGATCAATGCCCGCGATGCCATGCAAGGCGAGGGGGTGATTCGTATCACCGGCGAGAACATCATTCTCAACCCGGCCGAATGCGCGGGCAAAAGCATCAAACCCGGCGAGTATGTACGCCTGGCGGTCACCGACACCGGCGCGGGCATGCCGTCGACGGTACTCAAGCGCGCGTTCGAACCGTTTTTCACCACCAAGCGCGAAGGGCAGGGCACCGGCCTCGGGCTGAGCATGGTGTTTGGTTTTGTCCGTCAAAGCGGCGGGCATGTCGACATCTGGAGCGAGGAGAACAAAGGCTCGGTGGTGCAGATGTATTTCCCGCGCAGCCTGGAACCGGAGCATGTCGAACCGGACATTGACCTGGAGAACCCTTGCACCGGCCAGGAAACCATCCTGGTGGTGGAGGACAACGAAGGCGTGCGCCTGACCGTGGTGGAGCTGCTGACGCAGTCGGGCTACACGGTGTTGACGGCCGAAGACGGCGATCAGGCCATGGCCAAGCTGCAGTCCGGCCTGCAACCGGAACTGATCTTTACCGATGTGGTGATGCCCGGCCGCATCAAGAGCATCGACCTGGCCAACTGGGCGCGTGCCCAGGTGCCGCCGATTCCGGTGCTGTTCACCTCCGGCCACACCCGCGACATTCTTTCCTCCAATCATCTGCTGAGCGCCGATATTCACCTGCTGAGCAAACCCTACAGTCCCGACGCCCTGACGCAACGGGTACGCAGCGTTCTCACCGCCAGACAAGGTTGTTCATGACTTCACAGCGCAACACTCCTCCACCGACCGTCCAGCACACCGGCTTTGTGCGGGTGCGCGGCGCTCGCGAACACAACTTGCGTAACGTCGACGTGGATATTCCCCGCGATGCCCTGGTGGTGTTTACCGGTGTGTCCGGTTCCGGCAAGTCGTCCCTGGCGTTTTCCACCGTGTATGCCGAGGCCCAGCGCCGCTATTTCGAATCGGTGGCGCCCTATGCGCGACGCCTGATCGACCAGGTCGGCGTGCCGGATGTCGACAGTATCGAAGGCTTGCCGCCCGCCGTGGCCCTGCAACAGCAACGTGGCACCCCGAGTGCGCGGTCCTCGGTGGGCAGTGTGACCACCTTGTCGAGCCTGATCCGCATGCTGTATTCCCGCGCCGGCCGCTACCCGCCGGGGCAGGCGATGCTGTACGCCGAGGACTTTTCGCCGAACCTGCCCCAGGGCGCGTGCCCGCAATGCCATGGCCTGGGTCGCGTCTATGAAGTGACCGAAGCGCTGATGGTGCCCGACCCGTCCCTGACCATTCGCCAGCGCGCCGTGGCGTCCTGGCCGCTGGCATGGCAAGGCCAGAACCTGCGGGACATCCTCGTGACCCTGGGTTACGACGTGGATATCCCATGGCGCGACCTGCCGAAAAAACAGCGCGACTGGATATTGTTCACCGACGAAACCCCCACCGTACCGGTGTACGCCGGCTTCACCCCGGCACAGACCCGCGATGCCTTGAAACGCAAGCTGGAGCCCAGTTACCAGGGCACCTTCAGCGGTGCGCGGCGCTACATCCTGCACACCTTCGCCCATACCCAAAGCGCGCTGATGAAAAAGCGCGTGTCGCAGTTCATGCAAGGCAGTGCCTGCCCGTTGTGCGAGGGCAAGCGGCTGACCCGGGCGGCGCTGTCGGTGAAGTTTGCCGGGGTGGATATCGGTGAGCTGTCGCAACTGTCCCTGACCCGCCTGGCCGAGCTGCTGCGGCCGGTGGCGGCGGGGCAGGACAAGATGAAACTGTCGGTGGAAAAGCGCCTGGCCGCCCAGCGCATCGCCGAGGATCTGCTCGAACGGGTCAGTACCTTGATCGAGCTGGGCCTGGGCTATCTGTCCCTGGAGCGCAGCACGCCGACGCTGTCGTCCGGGGAGTTGCAGCGTTTGCGCCTGGCCACGCAACTGGGCTCACAATTGTTCGGGGTGATCTACGTGCTGGACGAACCTTCGGCGGGCCTGCATCCGGCTGATGGCGAAGCCTTGTTCAGCGCGCTTGCGCGTTTGAAAGCGGCCGGCAATTCGCTGTTTGTGGTGGAGCATGACCTGGAAACCATGCGCCGCGCCGACTGGCTGATCGACGTCGGCCCGGCCGCCGGCGAGCATGGCGGGCAAGTCCTGTACAGCGGCCCGCCTGCGGGGTTGGCGGATGTCGCAGCCTCGCAGACCCGTGACTACCTGTTTGCCGAACCGCGGGCCTTGAATCCCACCCGGCGTGAACCCAGTGGCTGGCTGAAGCTGCAAGGGGTGACGCGCAACAACCTGAAGAATCTTGCCGTGGAGTTCCCGCTGGGCTGCTTCACGGCGGTGACCGGGATTTCCGGTTCGGGCAAATCCAGCCTGGTCAGCCAGGCGCTGCTGGAACTGGTCAGCAGCGGCCTGGGGCGTGTGCTGGAAAACCCCGACGAGCCCAGCCTGGAAGACGCTGCCCCAGCCGCCAGCGAAGGCCGCATCAGCGCCGGGCTGGAGCAGATCCGGCGTTTGGTGCAGGTGGACCAGAAACCCATCGGTCGTACACCGCGCTCCAATCTTGCCACCTATACCGGGCTGTTCGACAACGTGCGCAAACTGTTCGCCGCCACGCCGGCAGCGAAGAAGCGTGGCTACGATGCGGGGCAGTTCTCGTTCAACGTCGCCAAGGGCCGTTGCCCGAACTGCGAAGGCGAGGGATTCGTCAGCGTCGAATTGCTGTTCATGCCCAGCGTGTATGCGCCATGCCCGACCTGCCACGGTGCGCGATACAACCCCGAGACCCTGGCGGTCAAATGGCAAGGCCTGGACATCGCCCAAGTGCTGGGCTTGACCGTGGAGCAGGCCGTCGAGGTGTTTGCCGAACAGCCTGGCGTGCTGCGCGCCCTGCAGGTGCTGCGCGATATCGGCCTGGGCTATCTGCGCCTGGGCCAGCCGGCTACCGAGTTGTCGGGCGGTGAAGCGCAGCGCATCAAGCTGGCCACCGAGCTGCAACGCACGGCGCGGGGCGCCACGTTATACGTGCTGGACGAACCGACCACCGGGCTGCATCCCAAGGATGTCGACCGCTTGCTCAGCCAGCTCAATCAATTGGTGGAAGCGGGGCATACGGTGGTGGTGGTCGAGCATGAAATGCGCGTGGTGGCGCAGAGTGACTGGGTGATCGATATCGGGCCCGGAGCCGGCAATGCGGGCGGGAAGGTGGTGGCCAGTGGTACGCCGCAGGCAGTCGCCAACCACAAGGACAGCCGCACGGCGCCATTCCTGGCGCGTGAACTCTGAAATGCAGACAAGGGTGGG
The DNA here is from genome assembly GCF_005233615.1 of Pseudomonas sp. CFBP13528. Taxonomy (NCBI): domain Bacteria; kingdom Pseudomonadati; phylum Pseudomonadota; class Gammaproteobacteria; order Pseudomonadales; family Pseudomonadaceae; genus Pseudomonas; species Pseudomonas sp. CFBP13528. The sequence continues at coordinate 181,750 of NZ_QGAJ01000008.1, read as the reverse complement.
AGGGGGCTTGCCCCCGATAGCGGTGGGTCAGGTAAATGGATGTTGACTGATCCGCCGCCATCGGGGGCAAGCCCCCTCCCACAACTGATCGCGTGCAGGCCGAAGACTTCATGCATTCGATAAAGCGATTCACCCGGGTCTTGGCAACTGCTGGCAATTGCCACCAATCCCAATAAGCGTGGGAGTCGGCAAGCCCTCACAGTGAGTTCTCAAGCCACCTGCCTGGCCTGTTCGCGTTCGGCGATCAGTTGGCGGGTAAGCGGGATGAGTTTCTTCCCATAGTCGATCGCGTCGTTGAGCGGATCGAAGCCGCGAATCAGGAACGTGGTGATGCCCAGGTCGTAATAATCCAGCAGCGCCTCGGCGACTTGTTCGGCAGTGCCCACCAGTGCCGTGGAATTGCCCTGCGCGCCGAGCAAGCCGGCAATCCCGGTCCACAGGCGCTTATCCAGCCGTGAGCCTTGCGCCGCCGCTGCCAGCAATCGCCGCGAGCCCTCATTGGGCGGTTCGCGCCGCACAAAACCGCTGTTCTCGGCCAGCGCCGTGGCTTGCTGCAAAATGGTGTCCGCCCGCTGCCAGGCCAATTCCTCGGTCTCGGCCAGGATTGGCCGCAATGACAAGCTGAAGCGAATCGTGCGCCCATGCTGCGCCGCTTCGGCCCGCACCTGCGCCACCACCTCGCGCACTTGCTCGTAGGTCTCGCCCCACAGCGCATACACATCCGCATGCTTGCCCGCCACCGCGATCGCCGCCGCCGACGAGCCGCCGAAGTACACCGGGATGTGCGGCTGTTGCGGCGACTTCACACTGGAGTGCGCACCTTCGACCTGATAGTAGGTGCCGGCGAAATCGAAAGGCTTGTCGCTGGTCCATTCCTGGCGCACCACGCTCAGATATTCGTCGGTGCGCGCATAGCGCTCGTCCTTGCCGATATGGCTGCCATCGGCGCGCAGTTCACGGTCGTCGCCGCCGGTGATGATATGCACGGCGGTGCGTCCACCGTTGAACACGTCCAGCGTGGCGAACTGGCGCGCGGCCAATGTGGGTTGGGCAAAGCCTGGGCGGTGGGCGATCAGGAATTTAAGCCGCTGGGTCACGCTGGCGGCATGGGCGGCGATCAACGTGCTGTCCGGGCTGTTGGAATGGAAGGCCACCAGGGCACGGTCGAAGCCGGCCTCTTCATGGGCGCGCGCCACGCTTTCGACGTAATCGGGTTGCAGCGTCGGGCCGCTGCGCGGGTGGATCTCGGAGGCGTGGTGGCCGCCGATGTAGCCGATGAATTCGATGCTCATGGTCAGGTCCTTGTTGAAGTCGATAAACAAGCCTCCACCGGGCAGGGGGTCGGTCCGTAGCGTGAAAATAGGGCGCACGGCTGAATCTGTAAAAGGCCGATTGGTTCTAACCTAATTATTAAAATCGGGAATTACGATTTTAATCATTATCAGGAGTTTGCATTTAATAGCTTGATCTGCGCATTTTCCCGTGCGATGCGATCGCCTCCAAAGCTCGACAGCTTTGCCAATTGAACTACCTTGACTGTCGAGCCTTCCCACTCGGTACTCAAGCATGCGCACCTTATGGACGCGGTATCTGGCGTTGCTGGAAAACGACCTGAGCACACAGATTTTCGACAACGTGAAGAACCTGCTGGTATGCGCGCTGCTCTTCGCTGCGGGGACCAATGCGCTGGTAGGGCCCCGCGAGTTGTTTATCGGCATGTTCGCCTCACATGTCGCGGGTTGGGGCTTGATTATCCTGTCCACGGTACTGATGCTGCTGAACATCAGCGACGGCATTCGGCGGATGGCCAAGCTGCGTTATCACCTGGTGTTGCAGCTGTTGCTGATCCTGATCTATGTAGTGGTCGCCGAGCGGATGGTGGAGATTGTGTGGGGCTTTCGCGCCCAGTGAAGTATCCTCCGCGCCTCGTTCACCACTGATCCAGAGAAGATGACAGGACAAAACATGCAGGCGCTGCTGGAGTCGATCCTCGACGAAGTGCGGCCTCTGATCGGCCTCGGCAAAGTCGCCGATTACATTCCCGCCCTGGCCGACGTACCCGCCAACCAGCTTGGCATCGCGGTATACGGCAACGATGGCGCAGCCTATTGCGCCGGCGATGCCGATACGCTGTTTTCGGTGCAGAGCATTTCCAAGGTGTTCAGCCTGGTGCAGGCCATCGACCACGGCGGCGAAAGCATCTGGGAGCGCCTGGGCCATGAACCGTCGGGGCAACCGTTCAACTCGATGGTGCAGCTGGAATTCGAACGCGGCCGACCGCGCAATCCTTTTATCAACGCCGGCGCGCTGGTGATCTGCGACATCAATCAGTCGCGCTTCGCCGTGCCGATCCTGTCGATGCGCGATTTTGTGCGGCGGCTGTCGGGCAATCCGCAGATTCTGGTCAATAGCGTGGTCGCCGAATCCGAAGCCCAGCACGGTGCGCGTAATGCGGCCATGGCCTACCTGATGAAAGCCTTCGGCAACTTCCATAACGATGTGGACGCGGTGCTGCACAGTTACTTCAACTACTGCGCCTTGCAGATGAGCTGCCTGGACCTGGCCAGGGCGTTCAGCTTCCTGGCCAACGAAGGCGTGAGCGCCCACAGTGGCGAGCAGATCCTGACCGCGCGTCAGACCAAACAAGTCAACTCGATCATGGCCACCAGCGGGCTGTATGACGAGGCGGGCAATTTTGCTTATCGCGTAGGGTTACCGGGCAAGAGCGGGGTAGGCGGCGGGATTGTCGCGGTGGTGCCGGGGCAGTTTACCGTGTGCGTGTGGTCGCCGGAGTTGAACGCAGCGGGGAACTCGCTGGCGGGGATCAAGGCGTTGGAGTTGTTGAGCGAGCGGATTGGGTGGTCGGTGTTCTAAGAGTGTCACCGAAACAAACTGTGGGAGGGGGCTTGCCCCCGATGGCGGTCTCCCAGCCCATAGCCACCCAACTGACACGCCTCGGCCCAATGTGGGAGGGGGCTTGCCCCCGATAGCGGTCTCCCAGCCCATAGCTACCCAACTGACACGCCTCGGCCCAATGTGGGAGGGGGCTTGCCCCCGATAGCGGCCTCAGGGCCGACCAGGATGTTGGATTGGACCCGAGTACATATCCGTTTCTGCGGTAACGGCTGCTATGGGTTCCGCTTTTACAGCGGGTCACTTTTGGAAAAGAGCCCCAAAAGTAACCAAAAAGGCTCTTGCCCCACCACTCGGCACCTCGCCTAGGCTCGGTGTGCCCGAACGCAGGCTTGAATCCGTGGGCCGCCGCAATGGTCCATCCCTGGCCCAGTGCGGCTAACCCGGCGTCCTGCCGGGTTACCCACGGATTCAAGCCTGCGTTCGGCCAGCGTGGTTTAACGGGGCGCCCGAGATCAAGATCAAAAACGCGGCGGCCTTGGAGCCGACCGGTATTTTGTGTCGATCCCGGTCCAAATGTGGGAGGGGGCTTGCTCCCGATGAGGTATGTCAGCCAGCTCTGTTGTCGCTGACCCACCGCCATCGGGGGCAAGCCCCCTCCCACATTTGGATCTCCAGTGTTTTGGAGGATTTTATACGCTGCAGATTTACGTGGCTGGGCAGGCCTCATCCAGCACCTTGTCCACCAGCAGTTGCACGCCTTCAAGCATTCGGCAGATGCCCAGCGCTACATTGCGGTGGGCTCCGTCGATTTCGAAAGCGAGGTGGGTGGCGATGTCGGTGATGGAGGCCAGGTCCTGGGAGGCGTTGACCAGCAGGGTTTCCGTGCCGAGGTCGGGGCGTACGGTAAAGAGTTGTTCTGGAGGGTTGGGGGTGTCTTTGATCATGGTGAAACTCCTTTAAGAATGGAGCTGCCACGATTCGCGGTCAATCGAAGAGGGTGGCAGCGATACGCGGGTTGACCGACCGGTCAAAAGGAGCAAAACCGGCATACCCGAAGGTATCCCGCGTACAGCTGCCGCGACACGATACATCAGACGTAAAAAAACGCCCAGATTGGTGTTGGGGCAGTTGCTCTTTTGAAATCGGACGGTCAAATCCGGTCGCTGAATGGGCAGCGACGGCGAGGAGGTTAGCCAGCGGAGTTCCGAGCGACAACCTGAAACGGTTGTGGGATATATCTGAGTGGGCGCCATCCTGTGGGAGGGGGCAAGCCCCCTCCCACATTGGCATCTCCAATGCCATTTTTACTTGGGATAGAGCGGCGGCAGGCTGGTGGTGTCCAGCGCCGGGTCCTGCTCGCGCTCGACCACGGGGATGGCTTTGATCGCCCGCCACAGGTCTTCGCCCAGCCAATACTGTCCGCTCTCGCTGTACAGCGCGCCATTGAGCCCGTCCAGCGCATCCGATAACGGCACGAAACGCGCCGCCATGTCGGCCAGGGTTTCCGGTTGCTGGCGCGCCCAGGCATCGAGGGCCTGGCGGGTGGCCTGGGGGTCGTTGGCCTGGGTGGCGCGCTTGAGGTCGTCGAGCAGGGTGCGCGGGCTGGGGCCGGTTTGCGCGGCGCGTTGCACGGCGGGCTGGCGGCGGGCGCGCCACCACAGGCCGAAACCCAGCAAGGTGGTGCAGGCCAGCAGCACGGTGCTCAGTTGCCACAGCCACAGGCGTTCGTCATCCGGCGCGGTGATGACGGTGGGCATGGCGGGGGTGTCCACCACCAGGCTCGGGTTGATCGCCACTTGCAGGGTACGGGCCGGCAGGGTGGTGCGTTCAAGGTGGTCTTCGTGGGTGTTCCACCACACCACCTCCACGGCGGGCAGTTCCAGCGCACCGGCACGGGTGGGCACCAGGGCTTCGCGGTCTTCACGGCTGCCGATCAGGCCGCGGTCGCGGGTCTCGTTGCCCAGTACCGGTTGATCCGGGTAGCGCCGCAGGCCGTTGACCTCGGTGCTGGGCAACGCCGGCAGTTGCGCGCTGGACAGGCCCTCGACCTTGACCGTGAGGCTGCGCGTCAGCGAGTCACCGACCTGCACATGCTCGGGCACCGGGTTCCAGGCTTCGTCCAGGCTCAGGCTGCGCGCCGGCAGCCACGGCGCGTCGGCGGGGTAGAACTCGGGCTTGGGCTTGACCGTCAGCGCAAGGGGCGCGGAGCTGGCGTGGATCAGCTTGCCCGGCTTGGTGCCCTGCAGGGTGTTCTCCTGCGGCGGGCGCGACTCCACCAACGTGGCGCTGAACGTCTGCGCCGCAATCGCCAACGGCCCGCTGCGCTGCGGGTAAATCGCATAGCGGGTTTCGATCACGCCATGGCGAATGCTGTTGATGACTTTTTCATAGGTGCGCGACTCGCCCAGTTGCTCGACGCGTGCATCGGGGATTTGCAGGGGCGTGAGGCTGCTGTCGTCATACAGCGACACCGAGTGATACACGCGGACTGTCAACAGGGCCTGGGCCTGCACGTAGACGCTGGTCTGGTCGAGGCTGGCTTCGACAAACACCGGCGCCAGCTCGGCGCTGGTGTTCTGGCTGGCGGTTTCCACTACCTGCAGGGTGATCGGCTGGGTCTTGAGCTCGCCCACCTGCAGCGGCGGGATCACCACCGTGCCGTTTTCCCTGGGCAGCAGGGTGATGATCCAGCGCGTGGTCGCGTGGTTATCGCCGCCCAGGGTGGTGAGCTGGTTGATCTGGCGCGTGCCGCTGACTTCGAACTGCGCATCCAGGGGCGACAGGTCGGGTTTGCCGAACTGGGTTACGTCGCTGGATTCCACCGTCAGTTCCACCGTTTCCCCGGAATTGAGGCGACTGCGGTCGACGCTGGCGACCAGGTTCGCCGCCTGGACGTGGCCTGCCGACAAGGCGAGCAGGAGCAGAAGGGTGGTGCGGCGGCTCATCGAGTCTTGTCCTGATGCTGTTGCTGTTCGTACCAGAATTTGCGCCGCAGCAGCTCACCGGGGTTGTCCGGGATCTGCTGCAGCCATTGCTCCAGCGCCTGGCGGTGTTCGCCGTCAAGGCTGGCATCGGTTGGGCGCAGCGGCGGCGTGGTGGTGTGCTCGTCGCCCAGTTCGCTGCCTGGCACTTCGTTACTGCCGGTGGGCGGCGCAGTAGCCGTGTCGGTAGCGCCATTGCCGGTCTGGCCCTGGCCTTGAGTGGATTGCTCGCCACCCTTGGCAGTTTGCCCGTCGGCGCCCGGTTGCGCAGTTTGGCCGGGTTGGGTGGTTTCGTCATCCTGGTTTTTTTCGGGTTGATCGGGCTCGGGCTGCGCTTGTTGCTGCAGCAGGCTTTCCACCAGCGCCTTGTTTTGCAAGGCCGGTTGCAGATCGGGCTGGGCTTCCAGCGCCTGTTCGTAGGCGTCGACTGCGGCTTCCAGCGCACCGGATCTGGCCAGGGCGTTACCCCGATTGTAGTGGGCGTAGGCATTGTCGGCGCTGGCAAAACGCTTGATGGCCTCGGCATAGTTACCCGCTTCGTACAGGGCCACGCCTTGCCATTGCGGGTCCTGGAAGCGTTCGGCGGCCTCGGCGGGGCGTTTTTGCTTCAGCAGGGACTGGCCCTGCTGGTCGGGGCGCAGCCACAGGTCCTCGAATTGGAAGGCGTAGCTGGGCTGCGGTGCGGCCATCAATAGCAGCGGCAGGCAAAACAGCCAGCCGCGCCGTCCCGCGCAGGCGGCCAACAGCAGCAGCGGCAGGAGCAGCCAGTAACCCTGGTCGGCCCAGGTGTCCAGGCGCAACAGTTGGCCGTCGTCGCGCAGGGTTTGGGGTGGGTCGAGTACGCCCAGTTGCCGCAGGTCTTTGTCGTCCAGGCGCGCCGCTCGGTAGCGTCCGCCCATTTCGCTGGCGAACGCCTTGAGGGTCGGGCTGTCCAGACGCGGGATCAGAATCGCGCCCTGTTCGTCCTTGAGAAATTCGCCACTTTCCTGGGTGACCGGCGTGCCTTCACGGCTGCCGATACCGAGGATCGACAGGCTCGGCGCCTGGTTACCTTGTAGCAGCAGCCGAATCCCCTGGCGCTCCTGCTTGGACAGCGACGAGCCGATCAGCAGCAGGCGCCCCTGGCCGAGGCCGCCGTGCTTGAGCAGGGCCAGCGCTTTGTCCACGGCGAGGTCGGCGCGGTGGCCGGGCTCGGGCATGATCGAGGGGCGCAACGCTTCAAGCAGGTTACGGCTGGTGGCCAGGTCATCGGACAGCGGCACCAGGGTGTGGGCGCTGCCGGCATACACGACGATGGCGGTTTGCGCATCCGTGCGCGCTTGCAACAGGTCGTACAGCTTGCGCCGCGCCTGCTCGAGTCGATTGGGCGGGCTGTCGGTGGCGAGCATTTCGGGGGTGAGTTCCAGCAGTACGACCAGCGGGTCGGAAGGCTTCTGACTCAGTTGTTCAACCCGTTGCCAACTGGGGCCCAGCAGCGCCAGCACTGCCAGCAGCCAGGCGATGCCCAGCACGACCCAGGGGGATTTGCTTTCGCGACCGTTGCCGCCACTGAGCAGCACGGCGTGGAAGGCCGGCGGCAGGATGATCTGCCAGCGGCCCGCGCGTTTTTGCCGGTGCCACAGTTGCCACAGCAACCCGCCGAGCAGCGGCAGCAGCAACAGCCACCAGGGGCGCAGCCAGTGCGGCCACAAGGCGATCATCGACGCCTCCGCAAGCGCAGGCGCTTGAGGCGCTGGCGCCATTCTGGGCTCTGTGGCAGGAACATGCCCTTGCTCGACAGTTTGTCGTACAGACGCTGCAAGGCGTTGTTCGGCCAGCGCTCCTGCACCACCAGCAACAGGCTCAGCAGCAAGGCCAGGGCCAAAGGGCCGCTGTACAGCGCGTGAGCAGGGCGGGCCCGGGTGGGTTGCTGTTCGACCGGCTCAAGGGTATCGAGGGTGGCCTTGACCTGTTCCAGCTCCTTGCCATCACGGGCGCGAAAATACTGGCCGCCGGTCGCCTCGGCGATTGCCTTGAGCGCCGGTTCGTCGAGGTCCAGGCTCGGGTTCACGCCAAGAATGCCCAGGGAACCGGTTTGCTCGGGGTCGGCGCCGATGCCGATCGGATAGATCTTCACGCCTTCTTCAGCGGCCAGGCGCGCGGCGGTGAGCGGGTCGATTTGCCCGGCGTTATTGGCGCCGTCGGTCACCAGGATCAGCACGCGGCTTTGCGCCGGGCGCTGACGCAAGCGTTTCAAGGCCAGGCCGATGGCGTCGCCGATCGCAGTGTTCTTGCCGGCAATGCCGATGCGCGCTTCATCCAGCCAGGTGCGCACGGTGCGCCGGTCGAAGGTCAGTGGCGCCTGCAGGTAGGCTTGGCTGCCGAACAGGATCAGGCCCACGCGGTCGCCCTCACGCGCTTCAAGAAAGTCTCCGAGCAGGTGCTTGACCAGGGCCAGGCGGCTGACGTCCTCGTCCTGCCAGTGCATGTCGGGAAAGTCCATGGAACCGGAGACATCCACGGCGACCAGCAAGTCGCGGCCACTGGCGGCAATCGGCAGCGGCTCGCCGAGCCATTCCGGGCGTGCGGCGGCGGTCAAGAGCAGCAGCCACAGCACCACGAAGGGTGCCTGCTGGCGCCAGCCCGGCAGATTGATCCGGGCGCGGCGCCGGGCCAGGCTTTCGAGGTCGGTGAGGTAGCTGACTTTCAAGGCTGGTTCGCCGCTGTCGGCCACCGGCAGGATGAGGCGCATCAGCCACGGCAACGGCAACAGGACGAAGATCCACGGCCAGGCGAACTCAAACATGTTTGCGAATCCAGGTGTCGACGGCTTGGGTCAGGCCGGCGATGGCCTTGTCGTCGAGTTTGCATTCGGGCTTGTAGGCGCCTTCGACCAGCACCATCCAGCGCGTGAGGCCGGCGGCGGGGCAACGGTTGTCCAGGAACGCCAGCCATTTGCGGCCGTTGAGGGTGTGGCTTTGGCTGTAGGGGTAGTCGTTGCGGCACAGGCGCTTGAGCAAGCCATTGAGTTGTTGCAGCCAGGCACCGGCGGGCGCGCCGTCATAGGGTTTGGGCATCAGCGCAAGCTCGGCCAGGGCCGCGATGCGCAGCGGGTCCAGTGGTTGTTCGGCGCGGGCCACGGGCTGGCGGGCGGGCAGCCAGCGCCGCAGCCGCCAGACGCCCCAACCGAGCAACGGGATCACCAGCAACAGCAGCCACCAGCCCGGCGCAGGCGGCCAGAAGCCGATGGTCGGCGGGGCGATCAGCGGTTGCAGTTGGTCGAGGCTGCTCATTGTTTTTTGACCGGGCGTTGCGGGTTGAGGTATTCGCGCAGTTGCTCGACCATTTCACTCTGGGTGCTCAATGGCATCAATAAAACCCGTAGCTTCTGCGCGAGCAATTCCCAGCGGGCGATGCGCGCTTCGGCCTGGGCCTTGTAGGCCTTGCGCAAATCGACATTCAGCGTATCCAGTTCCAGTTGCGCGCCTCGTTGCGCAAAGCGCAGCAACCCGGCGGCGGGCAGGGCATGGTCCAGCGGGTCGGAGATGGGCAACAGCAGCAGGTCGCAATGGCGCGACAGCAGGCTCAGCTGTTGCTCGGCGCCTTCGGTGAGCGCCCGTTCATCACAGATCACAATGCCCAGGCTGCCTGGGCGCAGCACTTCGCGGCCACGGCGCAGGGCCATGCCCAGCGCATCGGCTTCAGGAAGGCTTTCGGTAGTGAGGCTCTGGTTGACCCGCACCAGGCGGTTAAGCAGTTGCAGCAGGCTCTGCTTGCTGCGCCGGGGTTTGATTTCGTAGTGCTCGCTGTCGCCGAACACCAGGCCGCCCACGCGGTCGTTATGCCCCAGCGCCGCCCAGCCGATCAGGCTGGCGGCTTGTGCGGCGAGCACCGACTTGAACATCTGCCCCGAGCCGAAAAACAGCCGGCAGCTTTGCTCGACCATGATGAAGATCGGCCGTTCGCGCTCTTCGTGGAACAGTTTGGTGTGGGGCTCCTGGGTACGCGCCGTCACGCGCCAGTCAATGGTGCGCACGTCGTCCCCGGCCTGATACACGCGCACCTGGTCAAAATCCACACCGCGCCCGCGCAGCTTGGAGTGATGCAGGCCGATCAACGGGCTGCGCTGGCCGGGCGTGGAAAACAATTGCACTTCACGCACGCGATGGCGCATCTCGATCAGCTCACTGAGCGTGACGTGGATACCGGCGCTCGCGTTCATCGACTTCAAGCGACGGCAACGACGTCAAGGATGCGTTGCACCACGCGGTCCTGGTCCACGCCGGCGGCTTCGGCTTCGAACGACAGGATGATGCGGTGGCGCAACACGTCGAACAGCACCGCCTGGATATCTTCGGGGCTGACGAAGTCGCGACCGGCCAGCCAGGCATGGGCCCGCGCGCAGCGGTCCAGGGCGATGGAGCCGCGCGGGCTGGCGCCATAGGCAATCCACTCGGCCATCTCCGCGTCGAACTTGGCCGGGGTACGCGTGGCCATGACCAGTTGCACCAGGTATTCCTCCACCGCATCGGCCATGTACAGGCCGAGGATTTCCTTGCGCGCGGCGAAGATTGCCTGCTGGCTGACGCGGCGCTCGGGCTTGGTTTCGCCGTTGAGCGCTTCGCCACGCGCCTGTTGCAGGATGCGCCGTTCGACGGCGGCATCCGGGAAGCCGATCTTGACGTGCATCAGGAAACGGTCGAGCTGAGCCTCCGGCAGGGGGTAGGTGCCTTCCTGCTCGATGGGGTTTTGCGTGGCCATGACCAGAAACAGCGGCGACAGCTCGTAGGTGCTGCGGCCCACGCTGACCTGGCGCTCGGCCATGGCTTCGAGCAACGCCGACTGGACCTTGGCCGGCGCACGGTTGATTTCGTCCGCCAGCACCAGGTTGTGAAAGATCGGGCCTTGCTGGAACACGAAGCTGCCGGTTTCCGGACGATAGATTTCGGTGCCGGTGATGTCGGCAGGCAACAGGTCGGGGGTGAACTGGATACGATGGAACTGCGCTTCGATGCCTTCAGCCAGCTCTTTGATGGCCTTGGTCTTGGCCAGGCCGGGTGCGCCTTCGACCAGCATATGGCCGTCGGCGAGCAGGGCGATCAGCAGGCGATCGATGAGTTTTTCCTGGCCGAGAATCTGCGTAGAAAGAAAGGTTCGCAGCGCTAGCAGCGCTTCACGATGTTCCATCGATGACGGTTCCTGGAAAGGGAAGGCGGCGGCCAGGAATGCGCCGCCGCCGGGTGCGTTACTTTAATCTATTGGAGGGGGGCACGACTAACGGCGCGGGGTATTTTTTGGAAAATAGCTGAAACAGACACTCAGGCACCTCCTGGCGGTACTGAGGCGCATGCGACCCCCGTAAACCAGGGCTTGCCATGGTCTGCCGAGTTCAGATCCGGGCGCTGGTTGAAGCTATAGAAGTTCTGTTTGTACACCTTGTCCGCGTATACCACGCGTTCACCGTATGTGACGTAGGTCTTGTGGGGGTCCCAGGTCGCAATGTCGGTGCAGCCGCCACTGTCCGGCGGCGCCTGGATGGTGATGGTGTCAGTGAGTGTCAGGCGATGCAGGCCATCGTAGACTTCAACGGAAATGGGCATCGAGGTGTCCTTGTCCACTGTCGGGGCGCGCAGCAACAGCGTTGCCTCGGTGCCGGTCGCCGGGGTGAATCCGGTTGCGCTCCACTGGTAACTCAGAGGTTTTTCCGTGGGCGATTCGGCATAGACATGCACGCTGAAGGTCTCTGCGGACTTCGCTGTTTCGGGGGCCGCCAGGCGTGCGGTTGGAGGTCGATCGGCGTGGTCAGCGAGCATTTTCTTGATGGCGGCGCCCAGATCGGGTTGCACCCCGATGGTCGTGCGGTTGCCATCGGAGGGTGGGTGCCCGGTCGCCACAAGGATATGGCGCAGCTCCTTGGGCGAGATATTGCCCAGCTTCTGCGCCCGTGCCACACCTTGCAATGACGCGACAGCACCGGCAATGATTGGGTTGGCCGATGAGGTGCCGCTGTAGGCATGGGTATAGGCGCTCGTTGGATTGGCCCGGTTCCAGGTGGTGGTGGTGACACTGTCGCCCCAACTGAACAGGTCGACACGGCTGCCATATTGCGAAAAGTAGGATCTCAGGCCGGTATTTGAATTGACCGCCCCGGCAAAAATGCTGCCGGAGTCAAAGATATTGCGGTTGTAACGGCCTCGGAAGTAAGGGTGGTCCAGGTCGATATTGCCATTGGCGGCAGCCAGTACCACATGCACACCCTTTTCCTCGGTCAGATAGGCAATCGTGTCTCTTACCAAGTCATTTGCTTCAAGCGGCATATAACAGTTGCTTGTGCATACGTCGGGCGCAAAGGCGTCGTCCGCATACAGGTAGTGCACGCCCAGTTGCATGACATCGCCGTCTTGGAGTCTCGCTGCCATTTCTGCCAACCGTGCAACGCCCCATTGCAAGTAACCCAACTGCGCATGGGGGACCAGGCCGGTCGTGCCGAACGCGTTTTCCCTGGAAGCGATCACCCCCGCACTGGCGCTATCGTGGGCGCCTACCGGGGCTGGATTGATGGGGTCGTAGAGTTCTGTGTAGGGAGGCGGCAGGTCCACATGCTCGTAGGACCAGTGGTCAAGCTCCGTAGAGATAACCCGCATGCCTTGACCTTTGCCGCCCAGGGTTTGCCAGGCTTGCACGGCGTTGACCCCGCCAATCCTGTAGGGGGCGACCGGACGTTCCCCCTGCAGATAATATTGCCGTCCCGTGTAATCGGGTATGTCCTTATCGTTGTCGAGTGCGACGGGAGAGCCGTTATCGCCCTGCATGCCATCGACGATGGGCTCGAATTCTGCCATTTCAACATGAGGATCCTGTCTGATCCGTGACGCCAGCTGTTGCGCCTGCTCTGGGGTTCTGTCGCGGGTGTCGATGAGGTAATAGCGGTCCAGCCGATGCCGTTGAAGCGCCTGCAGACTTTCCTTCGTGCGCATCTGCGAGGGGGGGATGACGGGTCTCAGGCCGGGGGCCAGTTTCTTGAGGTCGCTTAATGGCCCCGCGCCCGTGGCCGTCTCATCCTGCACGTGAGGCGCGTCACTTTTCATCAAGACGATCAATTGCGTGTAGCCGCCAGTGGCTGCGTTCGTCAGCGCCGGCAACGCTGCAACCAGCAGCAACGCAGCGCTCATACAGTGAGTCTTTGGCTTCATGTAGGCACCAGTGAGTGAGTATCGAAGCTTGAGCTAAGACTCAAAACCGGCGACTGCCTACTGTTGGAACTGACAGTCTTGACCAGCGGTCGGGGGGGCGCTTGCCGTCAGAGCCGGGTGTAGGTGCCGGTGCCCCTGAGGATGTTCTGCAAGGTTTCTTCCACTTCGGCCATGTCCGCCGCCGTGGTGGCGTGCGTAATCTGCAACTGGTCCTTGCCCCCCAGCGCATCGGCATCGCCCGCGGCGAGTTCGACCAGCAGGGTCGTGGCGCTCAGGGTGACTTTCAGCCCGGCCAGCGTCGACGGCTCGTAATCCCAGGTCAACTCCACGTCGTCTTCATCCGGGTAACGGCTCAGCATGAACATCTCGCCGTTCTTGCCGTGGCAGCAGAGCATGGCCATGTTGTCTTCTTCGTCGTCGCACGGGGTGGCCATCAAGGCGTCGGTTTTCAGCTGCAGCATGGGGAATCCTGTGTGGGGGAGGGGCGTTGCACCGGGTGATTGTGCCATTGCGGCGAATTTTATGCTGCGCGATGTGTCAGAACGATGTGGCAGATCAGGGCATGACCTGGCGAGCGGTATCGGTCATTTCCGGTACTCGCGGGCCTCAAAGCAGCCGGTTTTTTATCCGGAAAAACCCGGTTGCCCAAGTTGCAACCCCGCACTTGCTTGCCGATGACCGAATATGTCGCAGCACCGCAAGCAGCGCGCTTCCCACAGTCGTTAAGCTGCGCAACGGATGTGCTCCGTGCCAGGCGCCTGACCTGCCCGTCGTACCGTCACCCGGCAAGGTGTGCATCCGGTGGAAGTTGTATGTGACCTGACTGTCTTGTCCAGCTTCACCCACCTGTCACTCTGAATCGTTTATCGTGACTGACGAACAGAGCTGACGGTCTCCCCGCAGGGGGATAACACGCGACGCTTCCATCAATAACAAGCCCAAGCGGAGTACCACAGATGGCGTTCTTCACCGCAGCCAGCAAGGCCGACTTCCAGCACCAACTGCAAGCGGCACTGGCGCAGCACATCAGTGAACAGGCACTGCCACAAGTGGCGCTGTTCGCTGAGCAATTTTTCGGCATCATTTCCCTGGACGAACTGACCCAGCGTCGCCTTTCCGACCTGGCCGGTTGCACCCTGTCTGCCTGGCGCCTGCTTGAGCGCTTCGATCACACCCAACCGCAAGTGCGGGTCTACAACCCCGATTACGAACGTCATGGCTGGCAGTCGACCCACACCGCGGTCGAAGTGCTGCACCATGACCTGCCATTCCTGGTCGACTCGGTGCGTACCGAGCTCAACCGCCGTGGCTACAGCATCCACACCCTGCAAACCACCGTGCTCAGCGTGCGCCGTGGCAGCAAGGGCGAACTGCTGGAAGTGCTGCCCAAGGGCACCCAGGGCGAAGGCATCCTGCAAGAATCGCTGATGTACCTGGAAATCGACCGCTGCGCCAACGCCGCCGAGCTGAACGTGCTGAGCAAAGAGCTTGAGCAGGTGCTGGGCGAAGTGCGCGTGGCCGTGGCCGATTTCGAGCCGATGAAAGCCAAGGTCCAGGACCTGCTGGCCGGTATCGACGCCAGCGCGTTCGTGATCGACGGCGAAGAAAAAGCCGAGATCAAGAATTTCCTCGAGTGGCTGGTGGGCAACCACTTCACGTTCCTGGGCTACGAAGAGTTCGTGGTACGTGACGAGGCGGACGGCGGTCATATCGAATATGACGCCAGCTCCTTCCTCGGTCTGACCAAGTTGCTGCGCGCCGGCCTCACCGCCGAAGACCTGCGCATCGAAGACTACGCCGTAGCCTATCTGCGCGAACCGACCGTGCTGTCGTTCGCCAAGGCTGCCCACCCGAGCCGCGTACACCGCCCGGCTTATCCGGACTATGTGTCGATCCGCGAAATCAGCGCCGACGGCAAGGTCATCAAGGAACACCGCTTCATGGGCCTGTACACCTCCTCGGTGTACGGCGAAAGCGTGCGGGTGATTCCTTACATCCGCCGCAAGGTCGCGGAAATCGAGCGCCGCTCGGGCTTCCAGGCCAAGGCGCACCTGGGCAAGGAGCTTGCCCAGGTGGTTGAAGTACTGCCCCGTGACGACCTGTTCCAGACCCCGGTCGATGAGCTGTTCAGCACGGTAATGTCGATCGTGCAGATCCAGGAACGCAACAAGATCCGCGTGTTCCTGCGCAAAGACCCCTATGGCCGTTTCTGCTATTGCCTGGCCTACGTGCCGCGCGACATCTATTCCACCGAAGTGCGCCAGAAAATCCAGCAAGTGCTGATGGATCGCCTGAAAGCCTCGGACTGCGAATTCTGGACCTTCTTCTCCGAGTCCGTGCTGGCCCGAGTGCAACTGATTCTGCGGGTCGACCCCAAGAACCGCCTGGACATCGACCCGCTGCAACTGGAAAAGGAAGTGGTGCAGGCCTGCCGCAGCTGGCAGGACGACTACGCCAGCCTGGTGGTGGAAAGCTTCGGCGAAGCCCACGGCACCAACGTGCTGGCGGATTTCCCGAAAGGCTTCCCGGCCGGCTACCGCGAGCGTTTCGCCGCGCATTCGGCCGTGGTCGACATGCAGCACCTCAACAGCCTCACCGAAGCCAACCCGCTGGTGATGAGCTTCTATCAGCCGCTGGGCCAGGTCTCCGGCCAGCGTGAGCTGCATTGCAAGCTCTACCACGCCGACACCCCGCTGGCGCTGTCCGACGTGCTGCCGATCCTGGAGAACTTGGGCCTGCGCGTGCTGGGTGAGTTCCCGTACCGCCTGCGCCATGCCAATGGCCGCGAGTTCTGGATCCATGATTTCGCGTTCATCGCCGCCGAAGGCGTGAACCTGGATATCTCGCAGCTCAACGACACCCTGCAGGACGCGTTCGTGCATATCGTCCACGGCGATGCCGAAAACGATGCGTTCAACCGCCTGGTACTCACCGCCGGCCTGCCTTGGCGTGACGTGGCGCTGCTGCGCGCTTATGCCCGCTACCTCAAGCAGATCCGCCTGGGCTTCGACCTGGGCTACATCGCCAGCACCCTGAACAACCACACCGACATCGCCCGCGAGCTGACCCGGTTGTTCAAGACCCGCTTCTACCTGGCGCGCAAGCTCACCGCCGACGACCTGGAAGACAAGCAGCAACGCCTGGAACAAGCGATCCTCACCGCCCTGGACGACGTCCAGGTGCTCAACGAAGACCGCATCCTGCGCCGCTACCTGGACCTGATCAAGGCGACCCTGCGTACCAACTTCTACCAGACCGACGCCAACGGCCAGAACAAGTCGTACTTCAGCTTCAAGTTCAACCCGCATGCGATCCCCGAGCTGCCCAAGCCGGTGCCGAAGTTCGAGATCTTCGTCTACTCGCCCCGCGTCGAAGGCGTGCACCTGCGCTTTGGCAACGTGGCCCGTGGCGGCCTGCGCTGGTCCGACCGTGAAGAAGACTTCCGTACCGAAGTATTGGGCCTGGTAAAAGCCCAGCAGGTGAAGAACTCGGTGATCGTGCCGGTGGGCGCCAAGGGCGGCTTCCTGCCGCGTCGCCTGCCATTGGGCGGCAGCCGTGACGAGATCGCGGCCGAGGGCATCGCCTGCTACCGCATCTTCATTTCCGGCCTGTTGGACATTACCGACAACCTGAAGGACGGCGCGCTGGTGCCGCCGGCCAACGTCGTGCGTCATGACAACGATGACCCGTACCTGGTGGTGGCAGCGGACAAGGGCACTGCGACCTTCTCCGACATCGCCAACGGCATCGCCATCGACTATGGCTTCTGGCTGGGCGATGCGTTCGCCTCCGGTGGTTCTGCCGGTTACGATCACAAGAAAATGGGCATCACCGCCAAGGGCGCGTGGGTCGGTGTGCAGCGTCACTTCCGTGAGCGCGGCATCAATGTGCAGGAAGACAGCATCACCGTGGTCGGCGTCGGCGATATGGCCGGTGACGTGTTCGGTAACGGCTTGCTCATGTCCGACAAGCTGCAACTGGTCGCGGCCTTCAACCATTTGCACATCTTCATCGACCCGAACCCGAACCCGGCCACCAGCTTCGTCGAGCGCCAGCGTCTGTTCGAGCTGCCGCGTTCGGCGTGGACCGACTACGACACCAGCATCATGTCCGAAGGCGGCGGGATCTTCTCGCGCAGTGCCAAGAGCATTGCCATCTCGGCGCAGATGAAAGAACGCTTCGACATCCAGGCCGACAAGCTGACCCCGACCGAACTGCTCAACGCCTTGCTCAAGGCGCCGGTGGACCTGTTGTGGAACGGCGGTATCGGTACCTACGTCAAGGCCAGCACCGAGAGCCATGCCGATGTGGGCGACAAGGCCAACGACGCACTGCGCGTCAACGGCAACGAGCTGCGCTGCAAAGTGGTGGGCGAGGGCGGTAACCTGGGCATGACCCAACTGGGTCGTGTGGAGTTCGGCCTCAATGGCGGCGGTTCCAACACCGACTTTATCGACAACGCCGGCGGCGTGGACTGTTCCGACCACGAAGTGAACATCAAGATCCTGCTCAACGAAGTGGTGCAGGCCGGTGACATGACCGACAAGCAACGCAACCAGTTGCTGGCGAGCATGACCGACGAAGTCGGCAACCTGGTGTTGGGCAACAACTACAAGCAGACCCAGGCCCTGTCCCTGGCCGCGCGCAAGGCTTACGAGCGCGCCGCCGAGTACAAGCGCCTGATGAGCGACCTGGAAGGCCGTGGCAAGCTGGACCGCGCCATCGAGTACCTGCCGACCGAGGAGCAACTGGTCGAGCGCGCCTCGACTGGCAAGGGCCTGACGCGTCCGGAGCTGTCGGTGTTGATCTCCTACAGCAAGATCGACCTCAAGGAAGCGCTGCTCAAGTCCCAGGTACCGGATGACGAGTACCTGACCCGCGACATGGAGACCGCGTTCCCGCCGAGCCTGGTGGCCAAGTTCTCCGAGGCCATGCGTCGTCACCGCCTCAAGCGCGAAATTGTCAGCACCCAGATCGCCAACGACCTGGTCAACCACATGGGCATCACCTTCGTGCAGCGGCTCAAGGAGTCGACCGGCATGAGCCCGGCGAACGTGGCCGGCGCCTACGTGATTGTGCGTGACATCTTCCATCTCCCGCACTGGTTCCGTCAGATCGAAGCCCTGGACCACCAGGTTTCGGCGGACGTGCAACTGGAGCTGATGGACGAGCTGATGCGCCTGGGCCGTCGCGCCACGCGCTGGTTCCTGCGCAGCCGTCGCAACGAGCAGGACGCCGGGCGTGACACCGCGCATTTCGGTCCGCACCTGGCGGCGCTGGGTCTCAAGCTCGACGAACTGCTGGAAGGTCCGACCCGTGAAGGCTGGCAGAACCGCTACCAGGCCTACACCCAGGCCGGCGTACCGGAGTTGTTGGCACGCATGGTTGCAGGCACGAACCACCTGTACACCCTGCTGCCGATCATCGAAGCTGCCGACGTGACCGGGCATGACGCCGCCGAAGTGGCCAAGGCCTACTTCGCCGTCGGCAGCGCCCTGGACCTGCCGTGGTACCTGCAGCAGATCAGTGACCTGCCGGTGGCCAACAATTGGCAGGCCCAGGCCCGCGAAGCCTTCCGCGATGACGTGGACTGGCAGCAACGGGCGATCACCATTTCGGTCCTGCAAATGGCTGATGCGCCACAAGACATGGAAGCCCGCGTGGCCCTGTGGCTTGAGCAGCACCAGGACATGGCGGATCGCTGGCGTGCGATGATGGTGGAAATCCGTGCTGCGGTCGGCACGGACTACGCCATGTACGCGGTGGCCAATCGTGAGTTGCTGGACCTGGCGTTGAGCGGCCAGTCGGTGTTGCAGTCGGCGTGATCAAGCGCTGAAACAAAAGCCCCCGTAGCGTGAGCTGCGGGGGCTTTTTCATTGGCGGGGTTGCCCGGTATCAATCCGGCAAACCTATAAGGATCATCGGTTCAAGCACGCTGAATATCGGCGGTGTGGACTCCTGTAGAGCCTCAAGGATCGCTGCATAGTCTTGGGTGTTTGGCATCTGATGCATCAACGCCCAGTAGTCCGCTTCGACCTGTGGCAGTGCCATCGCGTCGGCTGTTTCCCTGAGTACCAGTTTCAGCAATGCGCAGGCTTTGGGCAGGTTTCTTTCAAGCCCGTAGGTGCGATGGGTTTTGGCTTTGTCTTGAGACAGGCCTGCCAGTGCGTAGCCGTACTCAAGCAGCCCCTCCAATTGACCCATCCCAGCCAATTGAATGATCCGTTTTTGTTTTTCTTCGGTACTCACCGTTCCGTCTTGAGCAAAGGCGAGTTCATACACGGCTGGGGGATGCCCGGCGTCGGCAGAACGTTGGATGAGGTCCGCGATCCTTGCTTCGTGCTCTTGACGATCGGCGATCAATTGCGGCCTGTTCCGCAAAGCCAGGGCGAGTTTAAACAGCGCCTCTGGGGCGCCTGTGGCCGCCGCTCTGTTCAGCCACTCGATGTCCTTGGTCATCATGTACAGATAGCTCATGGCATCGGTGTCATGGGCGTTTGCGGCATTGGTTGCCAGTTCCCTGGCTTTTGCGAGTGATTCGACATCACCCAGCCTCATCAGAGCAGGTATGTGGTTCTGGGCGGCAGCCAGGGTAAGCCATCGCCTGGTTGCGGATGTCGCGCGGCGTGCTCCTCCGTCCAGCACCGATTGACACGTGGCCATTGCGTATTGCGCATCTGCATCGCCGGCGGCACCGACGATGGTCAGGTGAAACCTGGCCTTTTTGTATCTGCGTAATCTGAACAGCGCGAATCCGGTGTCTTTGGCGGCTTCTGTCAACTCGGTCAGGGCCGAGTTCAATTGGGCCGGTAGTGCCTTGGCTTCGTTATGCAGTTGTGTGATCAACGCGGACAGAGGGGGCAGCACTTGTGATTCGGTGGACATGACTCATTCCTGTAAGGCGCACTGGATTGTGCGCGGTACAGGTTATGGAGAGCGCCTGGGCTCAAGGCGCTAATTACTTAGCGCATCGCTCGCCCACATTGGGATCTGCGCGCTTTTGGATCAATGATGCATGAGCAATTTGCTCTCAAGATGGTCCAGATGCTGCGTCATCAGTGCCACCGCCGCGGTGCCGTCACGCTGCTCTACAGCCTCCACAATCACCTTGTGTTGCTGCCACGTGCAATAGGTGCAGGCTGTCGTTTCGTAGTGAGCAATGACCAACGAGGTCAATGGCACCAGACGGTTGAGGAACTGCACCAGGGGCCCGTTCCCGGCGATAGCGGCCAGTTGCAAATGGAATTCACCGGACAACCGAATCGCCGGCCCGCGCTGGTCGCGCTCGGTGCAGTCACGTTCGCGGGCGATCAATTCGCGCAGCTGGCGTACCTGTGCCGCTGTCGCCTGGGCGCAGGCCAATTGCACCACGGTCATTTCCGTCATGCGCCGGGCTTCGAGAATCTGCCGGGTCTGCTGGGCATCCGGCGCCGCTACCTGGGCACGCTGGTTGGGGCGCAGGATGATCACGTGCTGCTGTGACAACTTGGCCAGGACGCGACGGATCACGCTGCGGCTCACGCCAAAGAGCTCCCCCAGGCTTTCTTCGGTGAAGCGGCTGGCGGGGGCGATGCGTTGCTCGAGGATGGCGTCGAACAGCTGTGGGTAGATTTCATCTGCCGAGGGCCTCTTGCCCGGCACCCGGCGCAGGCAGGGCAAGGGGTCGCGTTGCAGGGCGTGGACGTTCATGGCCTGTCTCCAATTATTCAGCTGCCCAGATGGTCATCCGGGATGTTCAGGCGAATGCCCATGCGCAAGCCTTCCTGCAGAATGTGCCGACGCATTTCGGCACTGGCCAGGGCGCTGTTCTTGTTGCGGATGGCGCGCACCACGGCTTCGTTTTCCTGCAGGCGTTCGGCCAGGTGCTCCGGGGAATTGCGCAACACCTGGGCGCTTTGCTTGAGCGCCGTGCTGGTTTGCTGCACCACGTTCTGGAAGATCGGGTTGGAGGTCAGGGCAAACAGCTCTTCGTGAAAGTCGATGTAGGCATTCATGCCAGCCTCGGCGTCGCCCGCCTCCAGGGCTTCGCGCATGTCCATCAGGGTCAGGCGCAGTTGGCCGATTTCCTTGCTGCTGATGGATTGGGCGACCAGGCCGACGATGAAGGGTTCGAGGGTATAGCGCAGTTGCAGAATGTCTTCGAGGCTGGCATCGGCCACGGCGTCGCTCGACTGCGGCTCGCTGACGCTGCTTTCCAGCACCACCACGCCTTTGCCGGGCATGGAGCGCACCAGGCCGAGGGTTTCCAGCACGATCACCGCTTCGCGCAGGCTCGGGCGGCTGATGCCCATCTGCTCGGCCAGTTCACGCTGGCCGGGCAGCATTTCACCACGCCGCCATTGGCCGCGTGCCAGGGCGGCGCGCAGTTTTTCTACGACTGAATTGACGACGGTTGAGGTGCTGATCACGTCTCCTGCACTCCTTGAAATTGCGAACACGATAGTCAAGCTGTTGAAGATCACAGTGTGGGAGGGGGCTTGCCCACTCCCACATTTGTCTATGCCGCTTTCAAAATTCCTGATGCGCCGGCAATACCGGTTTCTTGGCCTGGAAGGCATAGCCTTGCTGGCCGTCGAGGACCTTGTTGGCGCGCTGGATATCAATGTCTTTTTCCCAGCGGGCGATGGCCACGGTGGCGACGCAGTTGCCGATCAGGTTGGTCAAGGCACGGCCAATGCCCATGAACCAGTCCACCGCGAGTACCAGCACCAGGCCGACCACCGGAATCGCCGGGATGGCCGTGAGCGTGGCCGCCAGGATCACCAAGGCCGAACCCGGAATGCCGTGGGCGCCTTTGGAGGTGATCAAGGATACCAGCAGGATAGTGAGCAGGTCGGTCATCGACAGCGGGGTTCCGGTCGCGTTGGCAATAAAGACGATGGCCAGGGTCAGGTAGATCGAGAAACCGTCGAGGTTGAACGAGTAGCCGGTAGGAATCACCAGGCCCACGGTGGAGCTGCCAATCCCCAGGTGCTCCAGCTTGCGCATGATCTGCGGCAGCACCGCGTCGGACGACGCCGTGCCCATCACAATCAGCAACTCTTCGCGCAGGTACTTGAGCAGCGGCAGCATGCGCAGGCCCGACAAGCGCATCACCAGGCCGAGGATCAGCGCGACGAAGGCCAGGCAGGTCAGGTAGAACAGGCCCACCAGGCTGCCCAGGTGTTGCAGGGAGTCCAGGCCGTAGGTGCTGGTGGTGAACGCGATCGCGCCGAATACGCCGATCGGCGCCAGGCGCACGATCATGCCCATGATGCGGAAGATCACATGGCTCAGCTCGTTGATCAGCCGCGAGATGCCCGAAGCCGCTTCACCCACCAGATTCAGCGCGCTGCCGAACAGCACGGAGAACAACAGCACCTGCAGCACGTTGTTGTCGGCAAAGGCGCCGATCACCGAGTTGGGGATCAGGTCCATCAGGAACTGGCTGGTGCCCTTGAGGTGCTGGCCCTTGTCGGCGAGTTCATTCAGGCCGGCGGAGGACAATTGCTCCAGATGGATGTTGGCGCCGCTGCCGATGCCGGTGCTGAAGGCCATGATCAGGCCAAGCACCAGGGCGACGGTGGTCAGCACTTCGAAATAGATCACTGACTTCAAGCCAATGCGCCCGACTTTCTTCAAGTCGCCGGCGCCGGAAATGCCGCTGACCACGACGCAGAAGACAATCAGACCGATCAGCATTTTGATCAGCTTGATAAAGCCGTCACCCAGGGGTTTGAGTTGCGAGGAGAATTCAGGAAGGGCCAGGCCGCAAATGATGCCTAGCATCAGGCCGATCACGACTTGCAGGAAAATCGAACGCGAGCACCATCTGAGCATGGGAAGGATCTCTATTCGGTGCCCTGGTGGTTCCAGGGCTTAATTGTTGTGGTCTTACCGGTAAGTCCAGTGCGCGGCCAGTCTACGCCCGGTTTTTTTCAAACTACAAGTAAATATTCGGTGGTCAACCGGACCCGGTCTGACCAGTGGGTCGACAAGCGCCACGCTTGAGCGGTTGACGCCAAGGAATTTTTTTTGCGTATCATCCGCGCTCGGACGCGAGGTGATGAATGGACCAGCCAGGACTGACAACGGATGAAGCCGGGCGCACCCATTGCGCCTGGCGCGACGCCGCGCCGCAATACCCGCATTACCACGACCATGAGTGGGGCATGCCGGTGGCGGATGACGTCCTGTTGTACGAAAAGATTTGCCTGGAAGGTTTTCAAGCGGGGATGGCGTGGATCACCATTCTGCGCAAGCGCGAGCAGTTTCGGCGGGCGTTCGATGGCTTTGATTTTCGCAAGGTGGCGCAGTATGACGAGGCGGATATCGAACGCTTGATGAGCGACCCGGGTATCGTGCGCAACCGGGCGAAAATCCTGTCCACGATCAACAATGCTCGCCGCGCCTGTGAATGGGTGAGTGAAAGCGGTTCGCTGGCGCGCTGGATATGGTCGTTCGAGCCCGGCCCGCAGGAGCGCCCCGCGGTGGTGGACATGGCGTACTGGAAAGCCAATCCGACCTCACCGGCGTCGGTGCGCTTGTCCCGAGCGCTGAAGAAACGCGGCTGGACCTTTGTCGGCCCGACCACCATGTATGCGCTGATGCAGGCGCTGGGGATGGTCAATGACCACCTGGAGGGCTGCATCTGCCGAGGGCGCATCGAAGCGCTGCGCCATCAGTTCGAACGACCCTGAGCGTTCGTCCATTCTCTCAGAGATATTTGAGCCAGGTGATATCCCTGCGCCGCGCCTTGAGTCCGGCAAACCATCGCACCGGCACATACAACGCCAGTGGCAGCGCCAACGCCGCCAGCCACACGGCGCCCATGCTGGCGAAGCCGAAGTAAGCGCCGTGATTGAGCCCGAACAACGCGACACATGCGACATAGAATATTTTGAGCACATACAGGTGTAACAGATAAAAGAACATCGGCGCCGCGCCAAACACCGCCAGCGTGCTGATCCAGCGCTTGTGCCCGGCACGTTCGAACGCCAGCAGCAACAGCAGGCCGATGCCCAGGGTCAGCGCCAGGAACAACAGCGAAGGTGGGTATTTGGTGATGTTGAAGAAGCTCATCACGGTCTGCACCCCGCTGTCATAGGCCTGCCAAGGCTTTTCGCCATACCCGTTGGCCGCCCGCAACAACACAAAACCCAGCAACGCGCCGACGCTCGCCAGCAGCAGATAGCGCTGGCGCACGGCCGGCAGTGCAGCGTTCGAAAACCATGGCCCGAGGCCGTAGCCCAGGGCAATCACGCCGATCCACGGCAGCACCGGGTAGGTCACGCGCAGGCGCAGGGTGTCCGACACCTCGATCCAACTGCGCTCATGCAGGATCGACCACGCCACCTGCGAGGCCGACCCTGCAGTGAAATGCACACCATCAAGCAGGTTGTGCCCGGCAATGATCGCCACCGCCAAGGTTATCAGCAGCGGGCGGGGCAACCATACCAGCGCCGCGAGGGCGATCATGCTCACCCCGATCGCCCAGATAACCTGCAGGTAAATCACGCCCGGCGGCAACTGGAAGGTCCAGGCGAAGTTGACCAGCGTGAACTCCAATACCACCAGAAACAGTCCACGCTTGAACAAAAAAGCCGACACTGCGCCCCGTCCCTGGTATTTCTGAGCATACAGCCAGGCCGACAAACCGGTGAGCAACACAAACACTGGCGCGCAAAGATGGGCGAGGGTGCGGCTGAAAAACAGCGCCGGCTCGGTCGCGTCGATGCTCATCGGGTCGCCCACCTGGCGGTGCAGCAGAAACGTTTCGCGCACGTGGTCGAGCAACATGAAGAGGATCACCAGGCCGCGCAAGGCGTCAATGGAAAGCAGGCGTGGGCGTAGCGCAACAGCATCAGTCATGGGGCGGTTCACAAGGCTGGGCAAAAAAGAAGCGTTATCCTATAACATTAATCAACACATTGCCGCGCCGCACAGGCGAGCTTATCGGAGGTACGGATGACACGCGTGAACCCACCCTCGGCCGAGGCCGTGATCGAATTCTGGAAACAGGCTGGCCCAACGCACTGGTTTGCCAAGAACGATCAGTTCGACGCGACCTTTCGCGAGGCCTTCTACGCCAGTCATCTGCAAGCGGCACGGCGCGAGCTGGACGATTGGCTGGCCTCGGCTTACGGCGCGCTGGCCTTGCTGATCCTGCTGGACCAATACCCACGCAACGCCTTTCGCGGCACCGCGCATATGTTCGCCACCGATCCGCTGGCACGTCTGTATGCGCAGCGGATGGTCGATGCAGGATTGGACGCATTGATCGAACCCGAACTGCGGGCGTTTTGTTATCTGCCGTTTGAACACTCCGAAGACCCTCGCGACCAGCAACGCTCCATCGCGCTCAATCAGCACCTGGACGCCAGCACCTACCACTGGGCCAAGGAACATGCCCGGATTATTCAGCGGTTTGGGCGCTTTCCCCATCGCAATGCGGTGCTGGGGAGGGAGACCACCGATGAAGAGCAGGACTTCCTCAACGCCGGTGGCTTCGCGGGTTAGCCCTATTGAGCCGCCATGTGCGCTATTCCCGCCAGGAATGCCCCCATAAAAACACCGCATTGTCTTTATCGTCCGGGATCTCGTAGCGTTGAGCCTCATTTCAAGGAGATGGTCCATGAGCCACGGTCCGCTGCGCCTCTACGTTGATTCGCTGTTTACCAGCCCCTATGCCATGTCGGTGTTCGTCGCCTTGCGGGAAAAGGGCCTGGCGTTCGAGACCGTGCCCCTGGACCTGGACGCCGGCCAGCACCAGGCCGTGGATTACGCGCGACTGTCACTGACCCAGCGGGTGCCGACACTGGAGGAGGGCGAGTTCTCCTTGTCGGAGTCTTCGGCGATTATTGAATACCTGGACGAGGCCTATCCCGAGACCCGCGTTTATCCGCTCGACCCGCAGCAGCGGGCGAGGGCGCGGCAAGTGCAGGCGTGGGTGCGCAGCGATTTGCTGCCGATTCGCCAGGAGCGCTCGACCCTGGTGGTGTTCTGCGGGCAGAAGATGCCGCCGCTGTCGCCGGCAGCCGACGCGGCAGCAGGCAGGTTGATCAATGTGGCGCATGCTTTGCTGGCGGATGACCGTGAGTACCTGTTCGGCACCTGGTCAATTGCCGACGTGGACCTGGCGGTGATGCTCAATCGCCTGATCCTCAACGGCGACGCCGTGCCCGCGCAGCTGGTGGCTTACGCCCGGCGTCAATGGCAAAGGCCATCCGTGCAGGCATGGATCAACCAGCCACGCCCTGGGATGTAGGGTTCTCGTTCATTTGCGCGACGCGCCGGTCCAGGTCTTCCCAATCGGCCATACCCAGCACGCGCGTGGTGTTCAAGCCGCGCAGGTAGCCACGCAGTTGCTGGGCGCTGGCCGCTTGCTCGGCGGCAACGCTCGTCTCGCTCAGCAGCACGTCTTCATACTCGGCCAGGTAATCGGCGACGCGCTCGCGGAACTCCGGCAATACCGCCTCGCGGATGCGGTCGAAGGTTTTCTGGTGACGCTTCATGGCATGGTCCTTATAGTTTTATGGGGCGGGGCTCCCTGACACTATCGGTTCAAATGATAGTCACCATCAAGGATCACACGTTCTGTTTTTACGGCAAAAGCGCAAAATCCGCTCATCGAAACGCGACTCAAGGAAATGCGCGATGAGGACTCTGATCCAGCTGGCTTTGATCACCCTGATGCTCGGCACCGCCGTGCTGACCAACCCGGCCGTTGCCGATGAGCTGCGTACGGGCCATTTGCTGCCACTCGCCGCTAGCGTAAACTCCCTGCAGCGCGCCCAGTCGGTGGGGGTGTTGTACAGCGAAAACACGCGCGACAACCTCAGCTACCTTGAGCGCTACCACGCCATGGCGTTGAACGGCGCCAAGGATGCCCTGGACGCGCGTATCCGCGAGGCGTTCGTCAACAGTTCCGATCCGGAACTGGCCATCGACTGGCTGATGAACTCGTTGCAAGGCACATTTGTCTCGGTGACGGTCTATGGCAGCCTGGATGCTCTGGTGCAGGCGCATCCGGACGTCGCCGTGGTGCTCGATACCCATAACCAATTGCTGACCCAGCGTAACGATGTGGTCGAGGCGCACTTTACTGCACGTTTCTATGATGCCGATCTGCACTACATTGCCAAGGCCGAAGGCTCGGTGGACAAGCAGGTGCCGTCGGTGTGGGTGCATGACAAGTCAGCACTCGAGATTGCCGCGCAGATCGAGCAGCAGCGAGATGTACAACAAGATGCCTTGAAGCAGTTTGACGCCTCCCTAAAAGCCCTGGTCCGCGCAGGTTGATACGCGGATCGACAGGCACCTATTTTGTTATTTTTCAGGAATGTTTATGCGCGCTTTTTTCGCCCCGGCCCTGGCCCTAGCTTCCCTGGCGCTGACCGGTTGTATCACGGCTCCGAATGCCCCATCGCTGACCCTGCACACCGCCAAAACCCCTGAAGGCTATGTGCAATGCGTATTGCCCAAGCTTGAAAAGCACGGCATCACCTCGACCGTGACGCAGAACTCGCGCCACGCCAAGGTGCTGTTGACCAGCAAGATCGCGGCCGATGATGTGCTGGAAGCCTACAAATCCCAGGATGGCACCAAGGTGTTCCTGTATGAGCGCAAACCGTTGGCTTCGGCGATCAAGGCGTCGCGGCTCGAGCAGGCGGCGCAGGATTGCCAGTAACCTTGAACTGGAATAAAGATTAAATGTGGGAGGGGGCTTGCCCCCGATCGCGGTGGGTCAGTCAGCTAATTTGTTACTGACCCACCGCTATCGGAGGCAAGCCCCCTCCCACATTCAGGGTTTTGCCTCGTTGCTGAAGGCATTGACCGTCTTGACCAGCCCCTGCGCCGCCAGCGCGACCAACTCACCGCCTTTGTCCACCGTTGCCAATGCAGGGTCCGAGCCCATGCGCCCGTCGGGGAAGCGTGCGCGGAAGTCCAGCGCTTCACGGATCGGGCCGGTGCTGGCGATTTGCGGCGAGTACTCGGCCGACTTGATCGAGTCAGGGTAGGCCCATTGCGTCACGGCGATTTCCGACGGCGTGGCGTGGCTGCCATGGCCCACCGGAAATTGGCGCTGCGCCAGGTCAGTGACGCCTTCCAGGTCCCACCAGTTGACCAGCTTCAATGCGAACCCCGCCGGGCGGCGGGCAAAGCTGGCTTCGGCGTAGAGTTCGGAAAACGCCGCTTCGATGGTGGCGATATTGCCGCCGTGGCCGTTGAGGAACAGGATCTTGTCGAATCCATGCCCGGCCAGCGAGCGCACCCAGTCGCCGATCGCGGCAATAAAGGTGGAAGGGCGCAGCGAGATGGTGCCGGGAAAGCCCAGGTGGTGCTGGGCCATGCCGATGTTGAACGTCGGGCCGACCAGGATATCAGCCTGCTTCTGCGCCTCGACGGCGATGATCTCCGGGCACATCCAGTCGGTGCCCAGCAGGCCGGTGGGGCCGTGTTGCTCGTTGGAGCCGATGGGAATTATCACCGTGCGGCTGCGCTGTAGAAACTGCCCGATCTCGATCCAGGTGGACTTGTGTAGAAGCATGCGACGCTCTCTTTTATCTGTGGGACAGGCTATCCGCCACGGATTGTACGACTACTCGCCACCTGTTGGGGTTTGCAATTGAGATAGGTCGAAGACTTCAACCAGCGCTGGTCGGGGTACCACGAGAACATGAATTGTCCGTCCTTGAGCTTGTCCACCACTTGGCGTGCGACTTGCGGGCGCACCGCCGGGCAGCCCTGGCTTCGGCCGATACGCCCTTCGCGCTTGCTCCATAGCGGGCTGACGTAGTCGGCGGCATGAATCACGATGGCGCGGTCGCGGGCCAGGTCATTGAAGCCAGGCTCCAGGCCGTCCATGCGCAGCGAGTAGCCGTGGGTGCCGAGGTAGCTTTCCTGGGTGCGGAACAGCCCCAGGCTGGACTGGTGGCTGCCTTCGAGATTGGAAAATTCGGTGGCGAAATTTTCGCCGGACTTGGCGCCGTGGGCCACCAGGTCACGCAGTACCAGGGTCTGTTTGCGCAGGTCGAAGATCCACAGCCGACGGGCGGTAGAAGGCTGGGAGTAGTCAATCACCGCCAGGCGATCGGAACGTTCCTCGCCGTTATTGACTGCGCACTGCACCGCGCCCAGGGCGCTTTTCAGCACGATGGGATTGAGTTCTGGAGCCGAGCGCGCCAGGCTGCTATACAAGGAAGGAGAAGGGCCATTGGCGGCGAGCGCAACATTGCTCAATAACGCCAGGCTCGCAGTGATCAGGCCCAGGGTGGTTAATCCGAGCCGGCGCATTAAAGTCAGCATCTACAGTCGAGTCCCCGCTGTGGAGTGGAGCTAAGTCAATTGTTCAAAAAACACGCATGTTACTTGAGCATTTGCCTGCTCGTTACACCACTGGTCGCCACGGCCGAAGCGCTGCCGCTGGAGCCGTTGCCGGTCACGACTCCGGCACCGATCGACCTGGCGCCGCTGCAACAGGCCCTGGCGCAGTTGCCCAGTGTCTGCCCGCAGCTCGCGCCGCGTATCGACGCCAGCGCGCAATTGCGCCTGCAAGCCTTTTACCAGCAGCAAGGCGACGCGCCGCTGTGGTCGGCCGACGAGCGTCGACAGGCCTTGCACAGCCAGTTGCTGATGCTGGCCGACGACGGTCTGGACCCCACCCACTATAGCCTGCCCGCTGCAGATGCCACGGCGAATGTGCTGTGCAGCGATATCGCGATCAGCCAGCAGTACCTCCAGGCCCTGCAGGATTTGCATTTCGGGCGCCTGCAGCAATCGCGCTTCGAACCGCTCTGGCACGCCCAACCGCCTGTCGATGAGCCAGACACCGCCGTGCTGGCCTTCGCTGCCACCGGCTTGCAGGACATGGCCCAGGCGTTCGACCAGGCGCGTCCCAGCGCGGATTTGTATCGCAGCCTGCGCAACGCCTATTCCAGTGCGCGCCAGCAGCCGCTGCCGCAGTGGGAGGCGGTGAGCAATGGGCCGCTGTTGCGCCCGGGCATGGAAGACCCACGGGTGCCGGAACTGGCGCGGCGCCTGTACCGCGGCGGGTACCTGACCCAGGAACCCAAGGGCAGCGCCAGGCAGTACCGCCCCGACCTGGTCGCTGCGGTCAAGGCCTTCCAGCTCAGCCATTCCCTGCAGTCCGACGGTGTGATCGGCGCCGGCACCGTGGCCGAACTCAATATCAGCCCTTTGACGCGCCGCGACCAGTTGCGCATCAACCTCGAGCGGTTCCGCTGGCTGGCCCGGGACCTGGAGCCCGAAGGCGTGGTGGTCAACATTGCGGCCGCGCAACTGAGCGTGTATCAGGGCGGCATTCCCGTGTGGCAGACCCGCCTGCAAGTGGGCCGCGCCGAGCGCCAGACACCGCTGCTCAAGTCGCGCATCACGCGACTGACCCTCAACCCTACGTGGACCATCCCGCCCACCATCATGCGCGAGGACAAGTTGCCGGCCATCCGCCTCAATCCGCACTATCTGCGCCAGCAGAACCTGCAAGTGCTTGACGCCGAAGGCCACCCGCTGACCCCGGATCAGGTCGACTGGGCGCGCCCCGGCAATATCCTGCTGCGCCAGGAGGCGGGGCCGCGCAACCCGTTGGGCAAGATCGTGATGCGTTTTCCCAACCCGTATTCGGTGTACCTGCATGACACGCCGAGCCAGCCGCTGTTTACCAAGGGGCCGCGGGCGTTCAGCTCAGGGTGCGTGCGGGTCGAACAACCGCTGCTATTGCGCGACCTGCTGGTGAGCCCGGCCGAACGTACGCGCAGCGATGAGCTGCTGGCCACCGGCGTCACCCATGAATTCAGGCTGGCCACGCCGGTACCGGTGCTGCTGGGGTATTGGACGGTGGAAGTGGATCGCCAGGGAAGCCTGGTGTACGCGCCGGATATCTACGCGCGCGACCCGGTATTGATCAAGGCCATGGGGAGTGTGCTGTAGAACTGAGTGGCCAGGTACCCATGTGGGAGGGGGCTTGCCCCCGATAGCGGTGTGTCAGCCAGCTTATCTGTCGCTGACACACCGTCATCGGGGGCAAGCCCCCTCCCACATTTGGACCTTTACCTACTCAGGCATCAATTGCTGGCGGCACTCCAGCACCAGCCGCGCGCCGCCCAGTTCGCTGGTGGCCACGTCCAGCTTGAAGCCGTGCAGGTTGATGATCGCCGCGACAATCGACAGGCCCAGGCCAAACCCGCCTTGTTGGTCACTCTCATCGACCCGATAGAAGCGTTGGAACACCGAGGCGCGTTCGGCCGCAGGAATCCCCGGCCCGGAGTCGAGCACTTCGATCCGGGTGCTGCCCACATCATTGAGCGCGCGCAGGATTACCGTGCCGCCCGGCGGGGTGAACTTGATCGAATTGCTCAGCAGGTTGGCCAGGGCCTCGAACAGCAGCGCGCGGTCGCCGGTAATCCAGGGCAGTGAATCCGGGGTCTGCAGCAGCAGTTGCAGCTCGCCTTCCTCGGCCAGGGGCAGGTAGAAGTCGTGCAGCTCGCGCAACAGCGGGAGTGGGTCCATCAGCAGAAAGCCCGAACGACGCTGGTGGTCTTCCAGTTCCGAAATCCGCAGCAAGCCGCGAAAACGCGCCATCAGCGTGTCGGTTTCGGCAATCGCGTCATCGAGCTTGACCGCATGGGCCGAATCTTCCTCCGCTTGTTGCTTGATGCGGTAAAGCTGCGCACGCAAGCGCGTCAGCGGGGTGCGCAGATCGTGGGCGATGTTGTCGCACACACCCTTGACCTCGTTCATCAGCTTTTCGATGCGGTCGAGCATGGCGTTGACGATGGCCGCGAGCATGTCCAGCTCATCGCGCCGGTTCGACAGCGGCAAGCGATGCGTCAGGTCGCCGGCGACGATGGCCTCCGCGCTCGCCTGAATGCCGCGAATGCGCCGCAGCGGACGGCGGCGCAGCAGGTGCCAGCCGGCGGCGCCTGGGATGATGGTCAGCGACAGGGCCCACAGCAGGGCATGCCAGATGATGCGGGTCACGCCGAACAGCGAGCCGTTGGCGCGCACCAGCACCAGCCAGCGGCCGTCTTCGGTGTGGGTAGCCACGGCGTCGCAGCTGTCCTTGGGCAGTTTCGGGTCATCGGAATCGACACAGTTGGCCAGGGCGTGGATCTTGCCATCGAGCGGCAAGTCCGGCGGCACGGCGCGGATCGGCCCGCTCAAAGGACGAAATTGTTCGTCGAACAGGCCATAGGCATCCACGCCTTTCATGTCGAACGTCATGCTGGTGGTCAGCGCCTCCACCAGTTCTTCACCGTCGAAGCGCTGGAACAGATGCTGGCGCTGCAGCAGCGAATGGCGTGACAGGTCGCTGAGGTAACCCGACACCTCGTAATACAGCACCCCCATGAGGATGCAGCTCCACGCGACGAACAGCGAACTGTACAGCGCCAGCAATCGACTGCTGGAAGAGCGCCAGCCCTTAGAGGGGTTCAGCAATGACATATCCCGAGCCTCGTACCGTGCGAATCAGCGGCGTGAGGCCCGGCGGGTCGATTTTCTTGCGCAGGCGACCGATGTGCACGTCGATCAGGTTGGTGCCGGGATCGAAGTGATAGCCCCAGACTTCCTCGAAGATCATCATCCGCGACAGGATCTGCCCGGTGTTGCGCATCAGAAATTCCAGCAGCTTGTACTCGGTGGGCAACAGGCTCAGCGGTTGATCGGCGCGGCTGGCTTCGCGGCTGATCAGGTTCAGTTCGAGGTCGGCCACGCGCAGGGCGGTTTCGAATTCCTTGACCGTGCTTTTACGTCGCAGCAGCACTTCGACGCGGGCGGCCATCTCATCGGACGCGAAGGGCTTGGTCAGGTAGTCGTCACCGCCGGCGCGCAGGCCGCGCACGCGTTCGTCCACGTCGGAGAGGGCGCTGATCATCAGAATCGGCGTCGACACCCCGATGGTGCGCAGGGTGGTGACGATGGCCAGGCCATCGAGTTCGGGCAGCATGCGGTCGAGGGTGATCAGATCGTAATCACCACTGACGGCACGGACCAGGCCTTCGCGGCCATTGTCCACCCAGTCTACGTCCAGTCCATGGCTACTCAGCTCGGCGACGATCTCGCGGGCCGTTACGGCGTCATCCTCGATGGTCAAAATGCGGGTCATAGGATTACCTGGTGAGCGTTCACACTAGAAGTGCGGGCATTTTGCCAAGAAGTTGCTGAATGTTTCCTAAATAAAACTTCATCTAGGCAAATCAGTGTGGGAAGGGGCTTGCCCCCGATAGCGGTAGGTCAGGCTATCAATTCTTTCCAGACACACCGCTATCGGGCGCAAGCTCCCTCCCACATCGGGTGTTCAACAGGAGAATGCATAACGCCCGTTCCCAAAACAGCATTCTTGCAACTTGCATGATTTTAAGAAGTTCAATTTAGTTAACTTGTTGAAATATAAGAAGTTTGTTTTTTGCCTTGGCTGGCACGCTGCCTGCACTGTCCTTTTTGAGACTTGTAACACTATTTTTCATGCCTGGAGCAAAACAACAATGATCACATCCTCATCCACGCTGCAAGAGTCAAGCGCGCTCTCCGGGGTTTCCTGGGGGGCGATTTTTGCTGGGGCGGCCGCGGCTGCCGCACTGTCCCTGATCCTGGTGCTGCTGGGCTTCGGCCTGGGTTTTTCGGCGGTGTCGCCGTGGGCCGACAGCGGCATGAGCGCCAAGGGGCTTGGCATTTCCACGATTGTCTGGCTGGCATTCACCCAAATCGTTGCGTCGGGCCTGGGCGGCTATATTGCCGGTCGGTTGCGCGTGAAGTGGGCCAATCTGCATGGCGATGAGGTGTACTTCCGTGACACCGCACACGGCTTCCTGGCCTGGGCGGTCGCGACACTGATCACGGCGATGCTGGTGGTCGGTTCGGTCAGCAGCGTGGTCAGCGGCGGCGTGAAAGCCGGTGCCAGCGTTGCGTCGGGCGCCGCCAGCGGTATGTCCCAAGCCGCCGGCAGCGTAGCCAAGGGCGCCCACAGTGGCGACTTCGGTTACTACGTCGACAGCCTGTTCCGCGACGACCGCCCTGCAGCGGTCAGCGATGACGCCGCCCATGCCGTGGTCGGTCGCATCTTTGCGCGTACGTTGAGCAATGACGGCCAACTGGCTCCGGAAGACCGTACCTACCTGGCCCAATTGATCAGCCAGCGCACCAACCTCAGCCAGGCCGATGCCGAGGCGCGGATCGACAAGGTTTACGGCGATGCCCGTAAAGCCATCGAAGACGCCAAGGTCAAAGCCAAGCAAGCTGCCGACACCGCTGCAAAAGTCGCGGCCTACACCTCGCTGTGGACCTTCGTCGCGCTGCTGATCGGTGCATTCTTCGCCAGCTTCGCCGCAACCTTCGGCGGTCGCCGCCGGGATGCCGTGGTGTACGTCGAAACCGAAAACTACATTCGTTAAATCAAGGAGAACAAGATGCGCTCATTACTGCTGTGGTTCCTCGGCGTGCCGATTCCGCTGATTATCCTGATTGCCATTTTCATGCACTAAATCTGAGCCTGGCTCAATGTGGGAGGGGGCTTGCTCCCGATAGTGGAGTGTCAGTCAGCCGATTCGGCGACTGACACCCTGCTATCGGGGGCAAGCCCCCTCCCACATTTGGTTGGCGGTGAACCAGCCTTAGTCGTCGAACCCCACCTGCTCGTGAATCTCGTCCACCTTCAACTCCAACCGATACGCCACTGCAATGAACAACGCCTGGCACAGGCACAGCGTGGCGCTCAGTGAACGGAAGGCAAACGAGGAGCCTTCATTGACCAACAGCACAGCGTTCGCCCGCTTGGCCAGGGGCGACAGGTTGCTGTCGGTGATAATCAGTGTCTTGGCCTGGTGATGCTGGGCGATGCGCAGGCAGTGCTGGGTCTCTTTGCCGTAGGGCGTAAAGCTGATCGCGATCACCAGGTCATTGGCGCGCACGCTGCGCATCTGTTCGCGGTAGCTGCCGCCCAGCCCCGAAACCAGGTGAATGCGCTTGTTGGTGTGCTGCAGGTTGTAGACCAGGTAGTCGGCCACCGCGAATGAGCGGCGTACACCGACCACGTAGATATTGTCGGCATTCACCACCAGGTCCACGGCCTTGTCGAAGGCTGCGTCATCAAGCTCAAGCCCCAGCCGTTCGATGCCGGATAACGTGGCGTTGACGCACTCACGCGCCAGGTCGCCGCCGCTGGCCTTCTGCGACTTGTTGGCGATCATGCTGCGGATGCGCTGCTGGTAGTTCTGTACCGGCGTGGTCTTGTGCGTATACGCCTCGCGAAACAGCGCCTGCATCTCACTGAACCCGCTGAAGCCGAAACGCTGGGAAAACCGCACGATGGCCGAGGGGTGCACTTCACATTCGCCGGCGATGTCGCTGATGCGATCGACCATGATCCGGTCGCTCTGCTGGCTCATGTAGCTGGCGATGCGCTTGAGTTGGCGCGGCAGGCTTTCGTATTCCTCGGTGATCAGCTGCAACAGGCGTTCGGCATTGATCGGAGGGCTGGCGATTGGATCTTCCAGATGGGTCTCGGGATCGGTGCGGGACATGGGCAATCCTTCTGGCGTGTTCGTCTGGTGCGCTGATGGGTGGCGCAAGTCTACAGGGTAGGCGTAAAAAAATACCTCGGCATCACGGCCTGCGCGGGCTGCTGAAACGATGCACGACGGCTGTCACTGCATTATGCCGGCTTATTGGAAAAAATATTCCACTAAAAATAATTATGGAATAAATATTGATTGCCGCCGCCGGACGTTCTAGTCTGCTCCCACCAAGAGCGTTTGCCGTCGCCACGGCGGCACAACGCAGGCTGATAAAAATAACAGGAGCCAGCATGGGCCAGACTCGTTTTGCCAGTGGGCGTCAATTGGATCTGATTTGCCTCGGGCGCCTGGGCGTCGACCTCTACGCACAGCAAGTGGGTGCGCGGCTTGAGGACGTGTCCAGCTTTGCCAAGTACCTCGGCGGTTCCTCCGCCAATATCGCCTTCGGCACGGCGCGGCTGGGGCTCAAGTCCGCCATGCTGAGCCGGGTAGGGGACGACCATATGGGCCGCTTCCTCGTGGAGTCCCTGGCCCGTGAAGGCTGCGACGTCAGCGGCATCAAGGTCGACCCGGAACGCCTGACTGCCCTGGTGTTGCTGGGCCTGAAGGACCGCGAAACCTTCCCACTGGTGTTCTATCGCGAAAACTGCGCCGATATGGCCCTGCGTGCCGAGGACATCAACGAAGCCTTCATTGCCTCCAGCAAAGCGCTGCTGATCACCGGTACGCATTTCTCCACCGACGGCGTATACAAGGCCAGCATCCAGGCCCTGGACTATGCGGCCAAACACAACGTCAAGCGCGTGCTGGATATCGACTATCGCCCGGTGTTGTGGGGCCTGGCGGGTAAGGCTGACGGCGAGACCCGTTTTGTCGCCGACCAGAATGTCAGCCAGCATGTGCAGAAAATCCTGCCGCGTTTCGACCTGATCGTTGGCACCGAAGAAGAATTCCTGATTGCCGGCGGCAGTGAAGATTTGCTCACTGCGCTGCGCACCGTGCGTGAACTGACCCCGGCCACCCTGGTGGTCAAGCTTGGCCCGCAAGGCTGCACGGTAATCCAGGGTGCGATCCCGGCGCGGCTGGAAGATGGCGCCATCTACCCGGGCGTGCGGGTTGAAGTGCTCAACGTGCTGGGCGCCGGCGATGCCTTTATGTCGGGCTTTCTCAGCGGCTGGATCAATGACGCCAGCGATGAGCGTTGCAGCCAGTTGGCCAATGCCTGCGGCGGTCTCGTCGTCTCGCGCCACGCCTGTGCGCCGGCCATGCCGACGCCTGCCGAGCTGGATTATCTGTTCAGCAGCCCGGTGCCGATCACCCGGCCTGACCAGGATGTGACGCTGCAGCGCCTGCACCGCGTCAGCGTGCCGCGCAAGGCCTGGAAGCAACTGTTCATCTTCGCCTTCGACCATCGCTGGCAACTGGTGGACCTGGCGCAACGCGGCGGCCAGGACCTGACCCGCATCAGCGAGATCAAGCAGCTGTTTATCCAGGCCATCGAACGCGTGGAAAAAAAGCTCGCCGAGCAGGGCGTCGAGGCCGATGTGGGCCTGTTGGCCGACCAGCGCTTCGGCCAGGACGCGCTCAACGCCGCCAGCGGTCGCGGCTGGTGGATCGCGCGCCCGGTTGAAGTACAGAATTCGCGCCCGCTGGCCTTCGAGCACGGCCGTTCGGTTGGCAGCAACCTGATCGCCTGGCCCCAGGAACAGATCATCAAGTGCCTGGTGCAATACCATCCCGATGACGAGCCGATGCTGCGCCTGGAACAGGAAGCGCAACTGAAGGCGGTGTACGACGCCTCCCTGGTCAGCGGTCATGAACTGCTGCTGGAAGTCATCCCGCCCAAGGATCACCCGTCCACTTATCCCGACGTGCTCTACCGCAGCCTCAAGCGCTTGTACAACCTGGGCATTTACCCGGCGTGGTGGAAGATCGAAGCGCAATCGGCCGAGGACTGGGAAAAGCTTGATGCACTGATCCACGAACGCGACCCGTACTGCCGGGGTGTGGTGCTGCTGGGGCTGAATGCGTCGGCGCAATTTCTCGCCGACGGCTTCAAGCAGGCCAGCCAGAGCACCACCTGCCGTGGTTTTGCAGTGGGCCGCACGATCTTCCAGGAGCCGAGCAAGGCGTGGATGGCGGGGGAGATCGATGATGAGACGTTGATCCAGCAGGTGCAGGCCACGTTCGAGCAACTCATCAGCGCCTGGCGCAGTGCGCGAAATTAAATAAGGTCAAATGTGGGAGGGGGCTTGCCCCCGATAGCGGAGTGTCAGGCAACACTTCAGTCACTGATCTACCGCTATCGGGGGCAAGCCCCCTCCCACATAAAGCAGAAAGCAGATTTTCAGTGTTAGTTGAAAACAATAAAAGGTGCAGCCATGCCCGCAATCCGAATTGGCATCAACCCGATCTCCTGGAGCAACGACGACCTGCCGGCCCTGGGCGGTGAAACGCCGCTAAGCACCGCCTTGAGCGAAGGCAAGGAGATCGGCTACGAAGGGTTTGAACTCAACGGCAAATTCCCCAAGGACGCCAAGGGCGTGGGCGATGTACTGCGCCCCTATGACCTGGCGTTGGTCTCCGGCTGGTATTCCAGCCGCCTGGCGCGGCGTTCGGTGGCCGAGGAAATCGAGGCCATCGCCGGCCACGTCGAGTTACTGAAACACAACGGCGCCAAAGTGCTGGTGTACGGCGAGGTGGCCGATTCGATCCAGGGCTCGCGCATCCGCCTGATCGAGCGCCCGCGTTTCCATAGCGAGCAGGCTTGGCAGGATTACGCCGACAAACTCACGGAGCTGGCGCGTTTCACCTTGTCCCAGGGCGTGCGCCTGGCTTATCACCACCATATGGGCGCCTACGTCGAATCCCCGGAAGACATCGACCAGTTGATGCGCCGCACCGGTCCGGAAGTCGGCCTGTTGTTCGATTCGGGCCACTGCTACATGGGCGGCGGCGAACCTTTAGCGGTGTTGCGCAAACATATCGAGCGCATCTGCCACGTGCATTTCAAGGACGTGCGCAAACCCGTGGTGCAACTGGCGCGCAACCAGATGTGGAGCTTTCCCGACTGCATCGTCAACGGCACCTTCACCGTGCCTGGCGATGGCGATATCGATTTTGCCGAATTGCTCGATGTGCTGCTGGCCGCCGGTTACACCGGCTGGCTGGTGGTCGAGGCCGAGCAGGACCCGGCGGTGGCGCCCAGCTATATCTACGCGAAAAAGGGCTATGACACGTTGCGAGCATTGCTCGACGAGAGGACTTAATCATGAGCTTGCTGGTCAAGAGCAACACACGTGGGCAGACCATGGTCGCCCTGGAAGCAGGGCGCCTGGAGTATGTCGGTTTCAGCGCTTATCGCCTGAGCCTGGGCGAAACCCTGCCGGTCAGCGCCGGTGATAAAGAACTGTGCCTGGTGCTGCTCAGCGGCCGGGTAAATATCCAGGGCGAGGGCTTCGACTGGCAGAATCTCGGTGATCGCCAGTCGGTATTCGAAGACAAATCGCCGTTCGCCGCCTACCTGCCGCCCGGCACTGCGGCCCAGGTCACCGCCTTGAGCGACGTGCAGATCGCGGTCTGCGCAGCGCCCGGTGCGCAGGGTTACGAACCGCGCCTGATCCGTCCCGAAGACTGCAAGCGCAGCGTGCGCGGTAAAGGTGCCAACACCCGTTATGTGTGCGACATCCTGCCCGACAGCGAGCCGGCGCATTCATTGCTGGTGGTGGAAGTTCGCACGCCGTCCGGGCATTCATCGAGCTACCCGCCGCACAAGCACGACATCGATGACCTGCCGCACCAGAGCTTTC
This sequence comes from Pseudomonas sp. CFBP13528, assembly GCF_005233615.1. Taxonomy (NCBI): domain Bacteria; kingdom Pseudomonadati; phylum Pseudomonadota; class Gammaproteobacteria; order Pseudomonadales; family Pseudomonadaceae; genus Pseudomonas; species Pseudomonas sp. CFBP13528. The sequence continues at coordinate 142,421 of NZ_QGAJ01000008.1, read as the reverse complement.
TGGAAGAGACCTATTACCACCAGATCAATCCGCCCCAGGGCTTCGTATTCCAGCGCGTGTACACCGACGATCGCAGTATTGACCAGGCCATGGCCGTGGAAAACAGCGACCTGGTGGTGGTGCCCAAGGGTTATCACCCGGTCAGCGTGCCGTACGGTTACGAGTCGTATTACCTGAACGTCATGGCCGGCCCCAAGCGTGCCTGGCATTTCCACAACGACCCGCAGCACAGTTGGCTGCTGGACCTCTGAACGGTTTCGCACGGAGAACAACAACAATGAAGTCGCCGCTACGCTTTGCCCTTAACCGTATGGTCGCACCCAACCTGTCCCTGCCGGACTTCATCCAGTTGGCCGCGTCGCTCAAGTGCGATGCCATCGAGATCCGCAATGATCTCAAGGACCGCCAGATCGAATACGGCGCGCCGGCCAGCCGCGTGCGCCAGTTGTGCGCGGCGCAGGGCATCACAGTGTTGTCGATCAACGCGCTGTATCCCTTTGACGTGTGGAACGATGAGCGCCGGACCCAGGCGCTCGAACTTGCCGCCTATGCCCGTGAATGCGGCGCCCAGGGCCTGGTGATGTGCCCGTTCAACGAGCCGGGCGACACGCGCACCGATGCCCAGCGCGCCGCCGGTTTGCGCACGGCCTTGAGCGAACTGGCGCCGATCCTGCGCGAATACGGCATCCTCGGCTTTGTCGAGCCCCTGGGCTTCGAAGAATCCGCCCTGCGCCGCAAGCGCGTGGCGGTTGACGCGATCAAGGCCATCGGCGGCCTGGATGTGTTCCGTGTGGTGCACGACACCTTCCATCATCACCTTGCCAATGAGCATGAGTTCTTCCCGGAACTCACTGGCCTGGTCCACATCTCCGGCGTGGAGGATGCCGAGGCGCCGCTCAACTCGATCCGTGACGGCCACCGCGTACTGGTCGGCGAGGGCGACATCCTCGGCAATACGGCGCAGATCGACACCTTGCTCAGCACCGGCTACAGCGGCTACCTGTCGTTCGAGCCGTTTGCGGCAAGCGTGCATGAGCTGGCGGATATCCAGCAGGCCTTGGGGGCAAGCATTGCCCACCTGAAAAAAAGTTAAGGGGCGCGACATGACCACCACCCGACTGACCATGGCCCAGGCCCTGGTGAAGTTCCTGGATAACCAATACATCGAAGTCGATGGCGTGCAGAGCAAGTTTGTCGCCGGCGTGTTCACCATTTTCGGTCACGGTAATGTGCTGGGCCTCGGCCAGGCGCTGGAGCAGGACAGCGGTGACCTGGTGGTGCATCAGGGCCGCAACGAGCAGGGCATGGCCCACGCCGCCATCGGGTTTGCCAAGCAGCACCTGCGCCGCAAGATCTACGCCTGCACCGCCTCGGTGGGCCCCGGTGCGGCGAATATGCTCACCGCAGCGGCCACCGCCACGGCCAACCGCATTCCCTTGCTGCTGTTGCCCGGCGACGTCTACGCCAGCCGCCAGCCCGACCCGGTGCTGCAGCAGATCGAACAGTTTCACGACTTGAGCATCAGCACCAACGATGCGTTCCGTTCGGTGAGCAAGTACTGGGACCGCATCAACCGCCCGGAGCAATTGATGAGCGCGGCGATCCACGCCATGCGCGTGCTGACTGATCCTGCGCAAACCGGCGCCGTCACCCTGGCGCTGCCCCAGGATGTGCAGGCCGAGGCCTGGGACTATCCCGACTATTTCCTGCAAAAGCGCGTGCACCGCATTGAACGTCGCCCGCCCACCGCCGCGATGCTCGATGATGCGCTGGCGGCCTTTCGTGGCAAGCGCAAACCGCTGATCATCTGTGGCGGCGGGGTGAAATACTCCGGCGCGAATGCCGCGCTGCAAGCCTTTGCCGAGCGCTTTGATATCCCCTTCGCCGAAACCCAGGCGGGCAAGAGCGCGGTGGTGTCCAGTCACCCGCTGAACGTCGGCGGCATTGGCGAGACCGGTTGCCTGGCGGCCAACCTGCTGGCGCCGGAGGCGGATCTGATCATCGGTATCGGCACCCGTTATACCGACTTCACCACCTCGTCCAAATCGCTGTTCAAGCACGCGCAGGTGAAATTTCTCAACCTCAATATCAGCCCGTGCGATGCATTGAAGCTCGACGGCGTGCAAGTGTTGGGCGATGCCAGGGTCGCCCTTGAAGCCCTGGCCGATGCGCTGGGTGATTACCGCGCCGGGTGGGGCGACCAGGTGCGTGACGCCAGGGCGCAACTGGATGCCGAAGTGGACCGGGTGCATCAGGTCGAGTACCAGGGCGATGATTTCGTCCCCGAAGTCGATGACCACCTGGGCCGCGCGGTACTGCGCGAATTTATCGAACTGACCGGCTCCTGCCTGACCCAGAGTCGCGTACTCGGCGTGCTCAACCAGACCCTGGCCGACGACGCCATCATTGTCGCCGCCGCCGGCAGCCTGCCCGGCGATCTGCAGCGCGCCTGGCGCAGCAAGGGCGTGAACACCTACCACGTCGAATACGGCTATTCGTGCATGGGTTACGAGATCAACGCCGCCCTCGGCGTCAAGCTGGCCGAACCGAGCAAAGAAGTGTACGCACTGGTCGGCGATGGCTCCTACATGATGCTGCATTCGGAGTTGGCCACCTCGATCCAGGAGCGCCGCAAGATCAACGTGGTGCTGCTCGACAACATGGCTTTCGGTTGCATCAACAACCTGCAGATCGGCAACGGCATGGACAGCTTCGGCACCGAGTTCCGCTACCGCAACCCCGAGAGCGGCAAGCTCGACGGCGGCCTGGTGCCGGTGGATTTCGCCATGAGCGCGGCGGCGTATGGCTGCAAGACCTACAAGGTCAGCAGCGTGGAACAGCTTGAAGCGGCGCTGGCCGATGCGCGTACCCAAACCGTTTCGACCCTGATCGATATCAAGGTGCTGCCCAAGACCATGGTGCATGGCTACCTGTCGTGGTGGCGAGTGGGGGTGGCGCAGGTGTCCACCAGCGAGCGCACGAATGCCGCTGCAAAAAAACTCAATGAACAGCTGGCTAAAGCCCGGCAGTACTAATAACAAGAGGAGTGTTTGTATGTCGTTGAAGCTTGGAGTAATCGGTACCGGTGCCATCGGCCGTGACCATATTCGTCGTTGCAGCCAGACCTTGCTTAACAGCCAGGTGGTGGCCGTGACGGACATCAACCTTGAGCAAGCCGCCAGGGTCGTTGCAGAGTTGAAACTCACCGCCGAGGTATATCCGGACGGCCATGCGCTGATCAATTCGCCGCAGGTCGAAGCGATTTTGGTGACCTCCTGGGGCCCAAGCCACGAAGAATTTGTGCTCGCCGCCATTGCCGCCGGTAAGCCCGTGTTCTGCGAAAAGCCATTGGCCGTCACCGCCGAAGGCTGCCGCAAGATTGTCGATGCCGAGGTGGCGTACGGCAAGCGGCTGGTGCAGGTCGGTTTCATGCGCCCCTACGACGAAGGCTATCGTGCCTTGAAAGCGGTGATCGACAGCGGCCAGATCGGCGAACCGCTGATGCTGCACTGCGCCCATCGCAACCCGACGGTGGGCGACAACTACAAGACCGACATGGCGATTACCGACACCCTGATCCACGAACTGGATGTACTGCGTTGGCTGCTCAACGACGATTACGCCTCCGTGCAGGTGGTGTTCCCGCGCAAGACCAGCAAAGCCCTGGCCCACCTGCGCGACCCGCAGATCGTCTTGCTGGAGACCGTCAAGGGCACGCGCATCGACGTGGAGGTGTTCGTCAACTGCCAATACGGCTATGACATTCAGTGCGAAGTGGTAGGGGAGAGCGGTATCGCCAAATTGCCGGAGCCTTCGCAGGTGCAGATGCGCAGCGGGGCGAAGTTGTCGAAGGCGATTCTGATGGATTGGAAGGACCGGTTTATCGGCGCCTATGACGTGGAATTGCAGGCGTTCATCGACAGCGTGCGCGCCGGGCAAGTGGGCGGGCCGTCGGCCTGGGACGGCTATGCGGCGGCGGTGGCGGCGGATGCGTGTATTGAAGCGCAGGGCAGTGGGCAGATTGTGCCGGTGAGCCTGCCGGATCGCCCGCATTTCTATGGCTGAACCCAACCAGAATTGAAATGCGGTCAATGTGGGAGGGGGCCTGCCCCCGATAGCGGTGTGTCAGTCAACACTCTTGTCACTGATCCACCGCTATCGGGGGCAAGCCCCCTCCCACATTTGATTGGGTTTGCACTTCAAAGAAGGAATAAATCATGCGAATCGGACTAGTCGGCTACGGCCACGGAGGGCGCTTCTTTCATGCGCCGCTGATTGCGACGTTGCCCGGCGCGACCTTTGTCGGCGTCGTCACACGATCCCCCGAGCGCCGCCAGCAACTGGCAAACGACCACCCTGGCCTGCAGGCCTTCGACACCATCGGCCAGATCGTCGAAGCCGGCGTCGATGCCCTCGTCATCTCCACCACCCTCAAAGGCCGTCCGGCCCTGGTGCTTGAAGCCATCGAACATGGCGTGGCGGTGGTCAGCGACAAGCCGTTCGCCGCCAACGCCGAGCAGGCCCAGGCCTTGATTACCGCCGCTGAACGCCAAGGCACGTTGCTCAGCGTCTACCAGAACCGCCGCTGGGACTCGGATTACCTGACCCTGCGCAAACTCATCGAGGCCGGTGCGTTGGGTGAGATAACCCGTTTTGAATCCCGCGTCGAACGCTACAGCCCCCAGGCGGTGGGTAATGCCAGCGGCGGCGGCTGGTTGCGCGACCTCGGCAGCCATCTGGTGGACCAGGCCCTGCAACTGTTCGGCCCGGTGGACCGGGTATTTGCGCAACTGCACTTCACCCGCGAGCATCCCACCCTTGATCACGGTTTTTTCGTTGCGCTGACCCATGCCAATGGCGTGATGTCGCACCTGTGGGGCAGCGCCTTGAAAACAGCCAGGCACCGCGATTTCGTGTCAGTGGCACGCTGGGCTGTTATACCGTCGAAGGGCTGGACGGCCAGGAAGACGCGCTGATGGCCGGCAAGTCACCGAAAACCGAAGGCGAGCATTGGGGCGCGGAAGAACATCGACGCTGGGGCTGGTTCGAACAAGGGCCGGAGCGCGAACGGGTGCCCTCGGAAAAGGGTTGCTGGCCGCAGTTCTACCGGCAGTTGCAAGGTGCCGTACAGGGCCAGGGGCCGCTGCCGGTCAATGCCTATGATGCGCTGGAAACCACCCGTATATTGGACGCCGCACGCCTGAGCGCCGAGCGCCAGCAGGTGGTTTCGACAAAAATAGAATAAAATTCTAAAACAGGTTGATATGGAAATTATTTTCCAATAAAGTCTTTTCCAGGTTGCATAAAGTACGTCTTGGGCTCGACCCCGGCGACTCAACAAAAACAAGATCAAAAACAACCAGGTACCGTCAGATGAAAATCTTCAACGCTGTACTGCGAGTTTTACGCCCTGCCCACACGCCACGCGCATTGCCTCGCGCCCGGCCGTTCTACTTCTCCTTCCTCAATGTGCTGTGCGTCGAAAACCAGGGCGCGCTGGTCTGCTGCATTCCCGGCGCACCGGTGGTACGCGTGCCCGCCGAACGCTGATAAACGCAACGTCCATAAAACCAACAAGAAAGTGGAGACAGACCGTTCATGAAGACCCCGATCCGTTTTACCGCGCTGGCCCTGTCGATGCTACTCGCCAGCGGCGTTGCCGCGGCCGCTGACATCAAGGTGGGCGTGAGCATGTCCGCCTTCGATGACACCTTCCTGACCTACCTGCGCGAAGACATGGACAAGCAGGCCAAGTCCTATCCCAAGGGCGACGGCGTGCAACTGCAGTTCGAAGACGCCCGCGCCGATGTGGTCAAGCAACTGAGCCAGGTCGAGAACTTTATCAGCCAGAAAGTCGACGCCATCATCGTCAACCCGGTGGACACCGCCTCGACGAAGAACATTATCAATGCGGCTACCAAGGCAGGCATCCCGCTGGTGTTCGTCAACCGTCGTCCGGACCAGAAAGATCTGCCCAAGGACGTGGTGGCGGTGGTCTCCGATGACGTCGAGGCCGGCAAGCTGCAAATGCAGTACATCGCCGAAAAACTCGGCGGCAAGGGCAAGATCGTGATCCTGTTGGGCGACCTGGCGAACAACTCCACCACCAACCGCACCAAGGGCGTGAAGGAGGTGTTGGCCAAGTACCCGGACATCAAGATCGAGCAGGAACAGACTGGTATCTGGCTGCGCGACAGGGGCATGACCCTGGTCAATGACTGGCTGACCCAGGGCCGCGAGTTCAATGCCGTGCTGGCCAACAACGACGAAATGGCGATCGGGGCATCCATGGCGCTGAAGTCGGCAGGTACCAAGCCCGGCACGGTCTTGATCGCCGGGGTCGATGGCACGCCGGACGGTCTCAACGCAATCACCAAGGGCGACATGGCTGCCTCGGCGTTCCAGGACGCCAAGGGCCAGGCCGTGGGCTCGGTGGAAGCGGCGCGCAAGATGGCCAGGCACGAGCCGGTGGAGCAGAACGTGGTGATCCCGTTCAAGCTCATCACCCCGGACAACGTCAAAGACTTCAAGTAGCCCTGAACTCACAACCCTAAGCTCGCAGGGCGGTCACGGCCACCCTGCAGATGGAGTACCTCCCTATGCTCGCTCACGCCACTGCCTCGCCGCCGCCGGGTATCCAGCCGCTGGCGCAGGACGAACCCTACCTGCTGGAAATTCTCAACATCAGCAAAGGCTTTCCCGGCGTCGTGGCCCTGGACGATGTGCAACTGCGGGTGCGCCCCGGCACGGTGCTGGCGCTGATGGGCGAGAACGGTGCGGGCAAGTCGACGCTGATGAAAATCATCGCCGGCATCTATCAGCCCGACGCCGGCGAAATCCGCCTGCGGGGCAAGCCGATCACCTTCGAGACGCCGCTGGCGGCGCAGAAGGCCGGGATTGCGATGATCCACCAGGAACTCAACCTGATGCCGCACATGAGCATCGCCGAAAATATCTGGATCGGCCGTGAGCAGCTCAACAGCCTGCACATGGTCAATCACCGCGAAATGCACCGCTGCACCGCCGACCTGCTGGCGCGCCTGCGCATCAACCTCGACCCGCAAGAACAGGTCGGCAACCTGAGCATCGCCGAACGGCAGATGGTCGAGATCGCCAAGGCCGTGTCCTATGACTCCGATATCCTGATCATGGATGAACCGACGTCGGCGATTACCGAAAAGGAAGTCGCCCACCTGTTTTCGATCATTGCCGACCTCAAGTCCCAGGGCAAAGGCATCGTCTACATCACGCATAAAATGAACGAAGTGTTTGCCATCGCCGATGAAGTGGCGGTATTTCGCGACGGCCAGTACATCGGCCTGCAGCGCGCCGACAGCATGGACAGCGACAGCCTGATCTCGATGATGGTCGGCCGTGAGCTGAGCCAGTTGTTCCCGGTGCGTGAGACGCCGATTGGCGACTTGTTGCTGTCGGTGCGTGACCTGAGCCTGGACGGCGTGTTCAAGGACGTTTCATTCGACCTGCACGCCGGTGAAATCCTCGGCATCGCCGGGCTGATGGGCTCGGGCCGCACCAACGTCGCGGAAACCATTTTCGGCATCACCCCCAGCAGCAGCGGGCAGATCACCCTGGACGGCCAGCCGGTGCGCATCAGCGACCCGCACATGGCCATCGAGAAGGGCTTCGCGCTGCTGACCGAGGACCGCAAGCTCAGCGGCCTGTTCCCGTGCCTGTCGGTGCTGGAAAACATGGAGATGGCGGTGCTGCCGCACTATTCGGGCAACGGTTTCATCCAGCAGAAGGCCCTGCGCGCCTTGTGCGAGGACATGTGCAAGAAACTGCGGGTGAAAACCCCCTCGCTGGAACAGTGCATCGATACCCTGTCCGGCGGTAACCAGCAGAAGGCGCTGTTGGCGCGCTGGCTGATGACCAACCCGCGCCTGTTGATCCTCGATGAACCGACCCGGGGCATCGACGTGGGCGCCAAGGCCGAGATTTATCGCCTGATCGCCTTTCTCGCCAGCGAAGGCATGGCGGTGATCATGATTTCCTCGGAACTGCCCGAAGTGCTCGGCATGAGCGACCGGGTGATGGTGATGCACGAAGGCGAACTGATGGGCACCCTGGATCGCGCGGATGCCACCCAGGAAAAAGTCATGCAATTGGCCTCCGGTATGACCGCGGTCCACTGACTCCAGAATAAGAAGGTGATGGGTTATGAATGCAATAACAGATAACAAGCCGGCCACGGCACCGGTCAAGAACCGTCGACGCATGCCCACCGAATTGAGCATCTTCCTGGTGCTGATCGGCATCGGCCTGGTGTTTGAAGTGTTCGGCTGGATCGTGCGCGACCAGAGCTTTTTGATGAACTCCCAGCGGCTGGTGCTGATGATCCTGCAGGTGTCGATCATCGGCTTGCTGGCCATCGGCGTGACCCAGGTGATCATCACCACCGGGATCGACCTGTCGTCCGGCTCGGTGTTGGCGTTGTCTGCGATGATCGCCGCCAGTTTGGCGCAGACGTCCGATTTTTCCCGGGCGGTGTTTCCGTCCCTGACCGACTTGCCGGTATGGATCCCGGTGGCGATGGGCCTGGGTGTGGGCCTGCTGGCGGGGGCGATCAACGGCAGTATTATTGCAGTCACCGGGATTCCGCCGTTCATTGCGACCCTGGGCATGATGGTGTCGGCCCGTGGTTTGGCGCGTTACTACACCGAAGGCCAGCCGGTGAGCATGCTCTCGGACTCGTACACGGCCATCGGTCATGGCGCGATGCCGGTGATCATCTTTCTGGTGGTGGCGGTGATCTTCCACATCGCCCTGCGTTACACCAAGTACGGCAAGTACACCTATGCCATCGGCGGCAACATGCAGGCGGCGCGCACCTCAGGGATCAACGTCAAGCGTCACCTGATCATCGTCTACAGCATCGCCGGCCTGCTGGCGGGCCTGGCGGGCGTGGTGGCTTCGGCCCGCGCCGCGACCGGGCAGGCGGGCATGGGCATGTCCTATGAACTGGATGCGATCGCCGCGGCGGTCATCGGAGGCACCAGCCTGGCGGGCGGGGTAGGGCGCATCACCGGCACCGTGATCGGCGCGCTGATTCTCGGCGTCATGGCCAGCGGCTTTACCTTCGTCGGGGTGGATGCGTATATCCAGGACATCATCAAGGGGCTGATCATCGTGGTGGCGGTGGTGATCGACCAATACCGCAACAAACGCAAGCTCAAGCGCTGAGCCTGTCTCGAGGACAACGCCCATCAAATGTGGGAGGGGGCTTGCCCCCGATGGCGGTGTGTCATCTTGAACATCGGTGTCTGGCTGACCGCTATCGGGGGCAAGCCCCCTCCCACATTTTCAGTTCTATGCCGTCCTTATCAACCGTCTGTCTTCTATATAGCTCCATAAACTTGAATTTCTTGCTATAAACGCACTCCGATGACCGTTCGCCAAGCCCGTCCTGGTGCTTTTGGGGGTTGATCGGGAAAAAATGCCTGTCATTTCAGTTGCTGCGCCTTCAAGTCGGCCTTAGACTGCCGCCCCTCGTAAATTGAGTGCCGGGTGGCGCTTGGAATGGATGGCGCCTTTCCGAGACCTGCAGAGGTCGGCCGGAACGCTCCCTTATTCGCCTTAATGCACGTATTTTTTATAGAGAAATCAATGACAAAGGAAAAGTTGCTGGCCATGCCGGCGGATGACTACATGAATGCCGAACAGCACGCTTTTTTCGAGAAGTTGCTGCAAGACATGAAAGTGGAACACCACGAGCGCATTGAACAGAACCGTATCGCCATTGAAAGCCTGGATACCCCGGCCGATCCGGCCGACGCTGCTTCCGTGGAAGAAGAGCGCACCTGGCTGGTCAATGCCATCGACCGCGACCAGCGCATGTTGCCGCAGCTGGAACGTGCCCTGGAACGCATCAAGGAAGATTCCTTTGGCTGGTGTGATGACAGTGGCGAGCCTATCGGCCTCAAACGCCTGCTGATCAGCCCGACCACCAAATACTGTATCGAAGCGCAAGAGCGCCACGAGCAGATCGACAAGCACCAGCGTCAAGCCTGACGCTGGCGCACGGGGGCCGTATCATCGGCCCCCCGGAGAGTTTTCCGTTACACCCCCTTTATTGATCTGCTGCAAGCGCCTGTACTAAAGGCCCATGGATAATGGCCCGATAGTGGCGTTTAATGCAGACACAATAACGACAAGCAGTGGGGTAACGACAATGGCTGGAGACGGATCTCTGATGGGCGCAGCAGTACCACCGCAACCGGTGGTGCGGGTGTTGCCCGGCTGGCTGATACCGCTCGCGCAGAGTGCCGTCCTGGTGCTGCTACTGCTGGGTCTGGCCTTTGCCCGCTTGCCGATTTACCTGTGCCTGCCGCTGGCCTTGCTGGTGATCTGGCTGCCCCGCCTGAGACCTTCCAAGCCTTCTGTGATGCACGCTGCGGCCAGCGATGCAATTGGCGAGCTGACGCGCGACCTGTCCTACACCACCAGCCATAATGCACTCTCCGCTGCGGGCGTGGCCTATTCGGTCAAACAGCTGGCGGCGCGCCTGCAATCGCAGTTGAGCGCCTCCCAGCAAATCGTCAGCAGCGCGCAGGTGATGATCGGCACCGAACAGGTCACTTCACAGCTCAGCCGTCAGGCCCTGGGCGCGGCGAGCCAGGCCCATCAGCGCAGCAGCGAAGGCCGTGAAGTGCTGGTGCAGTCGATCACCCGCATGCACCAGCTCAGCCAGCGTGCCGATGCCAGCCGCACGCTGATCGAAGCCTTGAGCCAGCGCAGCGAGGAAATTCAGCGCGTGACGCTGGTGATCCAATCCATCGCCAGCCAGACCAACCTGCTGGCGCTGAACGCGGCGATTGAAGCGGCGCGGGCCGGCGAGCATGGGCGCGGGTTTGCGGTGGTCGCCGATGAAGTGCGCGGCCTCGCCGGACGTACGGCCACGGCCACGGATGAAGTCGGGGTGATGGTCGCCGATATCCAGCAGCGCACGGCCCAGGTGGTGGAGCAGATTCGCCAGCTGTCGGCGGACCTGCACACCGGTGTAGAACAAGTGGAAGATGCCGGCAAACACCTGGCGAGCATCGCCGGCCTGGCGGCGGATGTGGAACAGCAGGTCAGTGAAATAGCCCACGGCACCGACACCAACCGCACCCAACTCGACAGCCTGTTCCACGCCGTGGAACAAATGCGCAGTGACCTTGCAATCAGCGATGAGCAAACCCGCCAGCTCGCCGACGCCGCCGTGCAGATGGAAGGGCAGGCGGAAACCATCAGCGAGCGCCTGGCGCACGTCGGCCTGGATGACTATCACCAGCGCATCTACGACCTGGCTCGCGAAGGCGCCAGGCGCATCGGCGAACAGTTCGAGGCGGATGTGCTGCACAACCGGATCAGTCTGGAAGATCTGTTCGACCGAACCTACACGCCGATCCCAAATACCCACCCGAGTAAATATAAAACACGTTTTGACGCCTACACCGACCAGGTATTACCCGCCATCCAAGAGGCACTGTTGCCGCTTCATGAGGGTTTGGTGTTTGCTATTGCCTGTACGCCCCAGGGCTACGTGCCGACGCATAACAAAGCGTTTTCCCACGCATTGAGCGGTGATGCGCAGGTGGACGCGGTGCAGAACCGTACCAAGCGCAAATTTGATGACCGTACCGGCATACGCTGCGGTAGCCATCAACAAGCCATGTTGCTGCAGACCTACACGCGCGATACCGGCGAGCTGATGCACGACCTGTCAGTGCCGATCATCGTCCGCGGGCGGCATTGGGGTGGCTTGCGCCTGGGCTACAAGCCGCAAGGCGCCAGTTGCCGCTAGCAGCAAGCGCGCTCCTGCGCGAGGAGCGGGCGTGCTGTCAGTGCGTTTGAATCAAGCGACGGGAGACTCATGCAGCAGGGCATTGAGGTCATCGACCGCAGGTGCCCATTCGGCATCGACATGCAGTTGTTCCTTGAGGAAATTCGCCTGTTGCTCGCTCCAGAAGGGCGCGTCGATGAGTTTCACGTCATCCGGCAGACGGTGCTCGGCGGTGAAGCGTTCGATGCCTTCCTGAGTGGAATCCAGGCCTAACTGGTCGAAGAGGGTTTCAAGTGTCGGGGTCGTGGTGTCCATAATATTCTCCATGCGGGCTGATCATCGTTCTGCATGTGAGGGGTATGGTGCGCCAGAGTTCTATTGGATTGTCACGAATTGAGTGCACCTGAATCCACGGCGGCTTTCAGGGCCTTGGCGGCGTCTCTGGCTGCAATGGCGGCAGCGTCGACGGTTTTGAACCAGCGGTCTTTTTCGACCTGATGGGCTGTTACTGTGGTCAACGGCGGTTTGGCCCGCATGAAGATCACTGCTTGAAACTCACCGTCCACTTCCCTGGCATCGCCATGGATAAAAAATTCGCCAATATCAAATTCCGTCACGTATAGCCTTCCCTTCGAGGTAACTGCACTGATGAAACCTGACCCGCAGGGGGCAAACTTCAAGGACGGGTCAGTATGGCAGTTGTTGAAGGGCCGCTGTGCAGTAAAGTGTGCAGTCAAGTCAGCCAGCTGACGAAACGAGTGTGCCGTGCAAGCTGTACAGGTTGGCTTCCAGCGCTTTTGCCAGTGCACAGGCCTTGCTGTGATCGCTGCGAAAGCCTTTTATCCTGCCGCTGGTCACTTCCTGGATATGAAAAAAGTTTCTTCCAGCCGGCAGCACTCGATAAAGCACGCAATGGGAGTACCCATCGGGTGTAGGTAAGCAGTAGTATTGGTGTTCTTCTGGACATGATGAACGAGTGTGAAAAGACGCTGTGTCGTGTTGACGTCGTTGCATGCTCAGCTCCTGTCGATTGACCTGGTTGATATCAGCGCCACGGTTCGGCTGGTTTTGACCGGTGTTGCTGTTTTAGTATTGTCGTCGGCAACGCGCGCCTGGTTCCATGCCCGGGTATTTTCTTTTGTGATGCGTGTCGGAAAACTGTGTTTTTAACCGGGTTATTCTCTGAAGTTGTTCGACTCGTATTCTCGGGTCGTTGAACCTGTGATTTGCTGTGTCGCCGGATGACCTCGCACAAGGGCCACCGCGGCTGTCTGTACGGGTCTTATGGTTGTCTTCAGGTTTTTAACGAGTCTGTCTTTCGTGCCGTAAAGGCCGTTTTTTTGTGCTGCCCGCTCAAGCGGTCAGTGCTTTATCGATGTGGGGGCGTTTCCTTGGCAGTCAGTAATCTGGATATGCACGCGTTATTCGTGCTGGGTGATTTACGCGCAAAGTTGGTCAAGCAGTTTCAATCTCGTTTTGTCTACGTTACCGAACAGACCCCGGAAGGTATCTACATCGCCGAGATCGATACCGAAGCGGCGTTGGTCGTGGACGACAAGCCACGCCTGGAACTCAAGGTAGGCGATCATTTTCGCGCGGCGGTATTGCCCAGCCGTGAAGGTGGCAAGTTTGAACTGAAGTTTCGCGATATCAAGTTGACCGTGTATGGCTTGGGCGACTACGCCTTTGTGTCTTCGGCCGAAGGCGAAGGCATTGTGTTCAAGGAAGGCCACAGCGTCATGCTGGTATTTGCCGCCAAGGAACAACTGCAGGAAGGCCTGACCAAAACCCTCAAGGCCGTCACCGGCAAGGCCGCCAAGTGGCGCAAGGGCGAACTGGTAACGTTCAAGGCCAGTGAATAAGCGCAAATACGGCGAACTTCCTTTATCTCCCGGAACCTCTACTACAGTTGAGTTGACTTAACTACTAGAGAGGCTTCGCGCATAGCAGCAAAGCCGTCCGCTGATGGCTGCGATATTGCGAGGTGCGAAGGGATGAAAGGATTGAGAACGCTGTTGGCTGCATCGCTGACGAGCCTGGGCCTGTCCATGGCGTCAGTGCCGGCATCGGCCGCCCAGGCGCCGGTGCACTTTGCCGACCTGAACTGGGAAAGCGGCAGCCTGATCACCGAGGTACTGCGGTTCATTGTCGAGAAGGGCTACGGCTTGCCCACCGACACCTTGCCCGGTACCACGATCACCCTGGAAACCGCCCTGGCCAAGAACGACATTCAGGTGATCGGTGAAGAGTGGGCGGGCCGCAGTCCGGTCTGGGTCAAGGCCGAGGCTGAAGGCAAGGTGGTAGGCCTGGGCGATACGGTCAAGGGTGCCACCGAGGGCTGGTGGGTGCCGGAGTACGTGGTCAAGGGTGATCCGGCCAAGGGTATCAAGCCGCTGGCCCCTGACTTGAAAAGCGTGCAAGACCTGGCGCGCTACAAGGATGTGTTCAAAGACCCGGAATCACCGGACAAGGGGCGTTTTCTCAATAGCCCCATCGGCTGGACCTCGGAAGTGGTCAACAGGCAAAAGCTCAAGGCCTACGGCCTGGACGACAGCTACGTGAACTTTCGCAGCGGCTCGGGGGCCGCACTGGATGCCGAGATTGCCTCTTCAATACGCCGGGGCAAGCCGGTGCTGTTCTATTACTGGTCACCGACGCCATTAATGGGCCGCTATCAGCTGATTCAATTGCAAGAGCCGCCGTTCGACGCGCAGGCCTGGAAGACGCTGACGGATGCGGACAATCCTGATCCCAAGCCGACGCGGTCGCTGGCGTCGAAGTTGAGCATCGGGGTGTCCACGCCGTTCCAGAAAGAGCATCCGCAGATTACGCAGTTTTTCGAGAAGGTTGAGTTTCCTATCGAGCCGCTTAACCAGGCGCTGGCGAAAATGAGTGAGAACCATACGCCGCCTCGGGACGTGGCCCAGGCGTTTCTCAAGGCTCATCCCGAGGTGTGGAAGGCGTGGTTGACGGAGGATGTGGCACTCAAGGTTGAGTCGGCCCTGAAGTGATCGACAGTGTCGCTGCCTGATGGAACTCAAAATGTGGGAGGGGGCTTGTCCCGTGACGGCCGGACAGCCTGTAGCTATCTGACTGATGCTCCACAATCCAAATGTGGGAGGGGGCTTGCCCCCGATGGCGGCCTTCGGGCCGACCAGGATGCTGGATCAGACCGAGTACATATCCGTTTCTGCGGTCACGGCCACCATGGGTTCCGCTTTTACAGCGGGTCACTTTTGGAAAAGAGCCCCAAAAGTAACCAAAAAGGCTCTTGCCCCACCACTCGGCACCTCGCCTAGGCTCGGTGTGCCCGAACGCAGGCTTGAATCCGTGGGCCGCCGCAATGGGCCATCCCTGGCCCAGTGCGGCTAACCCGGCGTCCTGCCGGGTTACCCACGAATTCAAGCCTGCGTTCGGCCAGCGTGGTTTAACGGGGCGCTTGAGATCAAGATCAAAAGCCAGATCAAGAGCGACTCGCTTCGCATTGTGGTTACCGTTGGCTGCACGGTCTCAAAAGTTGTGTAGGTACCTATGCCCCGATAGCAGTCAGCCACATACCGATGTGCAAGCTGACACACTGCAATCGGGGTCAAGCCCCTCCCACATTTTTGCCTTTGAGCTTCAGAATGCGGTTTGTACGGCCACCTCGAACGTTCGCGGTGAGCCGAGGTAATACGCCGGTGATACGTGGGCGAATTCGGCATACACCTCATTGGTGAGGTTGCGCACCCGGCCGGTTATCGAGGTATGTGTGTCCACTTTATAGCGCAGAAAACTGCCAAACAGCGTGTAGGCCGGCACCGTCTGGGTGTTGGCATTGTCGGCATACACCTGGGCGACATAGCGCGCGTCCACACCGCCTTGCCAGTCCTCGGAAAAGTCATAGGTCAGCCATAGATTGCCCACGCGCCTGGGCACGTTGGTCGGCGTATTGCCTTTACGCGACACCACCGCGCCGCTGGCGGTTTTCTCGTTGAAATCATCGTATTGCGCGTCCACCCAGGCTAAGTTGCCTTCAGCCAGCAGGCTGGGCGTTATGCGCAGCGAACTGGCCAGCTCGATGCCCCTGGATGATTGCGCACCCACGGGAACGCTGCGGGTGGGGTCCAGTGGGTCGGTTACCGCAAAGTCTTTGCGCTCGATCCTGTAGGCGGCAAGCGTGGCGGCGCCGCGGCCCTCGAGGTAGTCGAACTTGCTGCCTATTTCCCATTGCTTGCCGGTGGAGACGTCGAACACCTGAGTCGTGGTGCTCGGCTGTTCGGCGGCGGTGCTGTATTGCACATAGATGTTGGCGGAGGGCATGAACTGATAGGTCAAACCCACGCGCCCGGTCACCGGTTCCCAACGGCGCTTCAGGTGCCTTGGGTTGGCGGCGGTGACCGTCCTATGGTTGGTCACGTCCAGGTCGATGGCGTCATAGCGCAGGCCAGTGAGCAGCGACAACGTGTCGGTCAAGCCCAGGCGGTTTTCCACGAACAGCGCTTTTGTGGTCACGGCACTGGTCTTGTCTTTGACGAAACCGGGCCGGGTGCCCGGTATGTCATAGAAATGGCCGGGCTGATAGCCGTGCGGGTCGACTGTGCTGTTGCCCGGCACGTTCAAGGGGCTGTTGGTGGTGCTGTTGACCTTGTATTCCAAGCCTGCGGACCACGTGGTGGCCAGGCCGAAGACAGCGTCCTCATGGCGCAGCTCGAACTGGTTGCCGTTCTGCTGACCCTGATGCCGTACCTGATAGGCGGTGGAGCGGTTCACCGCGCTGTTGTCGGCGTTGTACTGGTAGGTCTCCAGGTTGCGGTAATCGCGCTGGCTGTCGAGGTGGTAGAGGGTGTTTTTCAGGGTGGTGCTGTCGCTGATCCGGTAGTCAATGATCGAGCGTGCCCAGCGTGTGCGCTGCTCATAGCGACCGTCCGCGACGTTGTAGTTGTTGAAGCGGTTGTGCCTGTCGATCTTCAGTTCGCCGGCCTTGGGGTTGAGCACGGGAGTGCCCCAGTAGGGGCTGTCTTCGTGCTCGTCCTGATATTCCAGGGCCAGGGTATGAGACAGGTCCGGAGTCAGGTCGCTGAGCAGGGAAAACGCCACGCTCCAGGCCTCGCGCTGGTCGCGGTCGATATAGCTGTGCTGGGTGTTGCGGCTCAGATCCAGGCGTGCGTAATGCTGCACGTCGGCGCTCGGCTCGGTGAGCGCCTGGTTGAGGCCCAACGCCAGGCCGGCGGTGTCATGGCTGCCATACGTCAACTGCCCTTGGACGGCGTGTTCCTCACGGCTGGCCAGTTTAGTCACGTAGTTCAACGAACCGCCTACGGAGCCTGCGCCATTGATCAGGGAGGAGGGGCCGCCGACCAGTTCGACACGGTCGTAGATCCACGCATCCACCGGCCGCGCCAGGCCGGTGGCGACGTTGATACCGTTGAACATCTGGGTGATCTGGCTGCTGGTGAATCCGCGGTATGAGACGAATCCCCCAAAGCCCGGTGGCGCGCTGGCGTTGACGCCGGGCAAGGTATTGGCCGCATCGCGAAAAGTCTTGGCGCCATGGCGTTCGATGTCGTTGCGCGTGGCGACGGCCACCGACGCCGGGGTTTGGCGCACGCTCAACCCCAGCCGCGACGCCATGCCGCTGGATTGATCCAGTGTCAGGCCGGAGTCACGGGTTTGTTCGCCTTCGATGGTGGTCGGGGCCAGCTCAAGGGCTGGGGCGTAAACAGGCAGGCAGCCGCACAGGCCCGCCAGCAAGGGTAAATGTTTCATGGTTGAATCCTGAAAACTTGGCGTGAAAACAACGCACGACCGCGCGTATTTCCGGATGGAAACAGGGGTATGTGCAGAGGGACAGCGCAGGGATCAGGCAGCGGCGGGCGGCGCGCGCGGGTTGGCCGTGGGCCAGGTGAAGCGGGCAGGAATGTCAGCGGCGAGGACAATCGCCGCAGGCGGGGCGTGTGGCTGCGGCAACACCGCCACATTCAGGTGACTGCTGAGCGCGGGGCCCATGCCGCCGGTGGAACACAGTGGGCAACCGAACGCCTTGGCCAGTGTCGGCAGGTTGTCGCCGGTAGAGTCTGATTGCACGGGCGCCTGGGTGCGCGGGTCGACCGTACAGAACTGACCGCTGATGCCGTTGAGCTGCATCCCGACCATCTGCCCGTGCCCGATGCTGCAGGCGAACACATTGAACAGGACGCAGCAATACAGCATCCAGGCAATGAGCGAGCGGTCGGTACGAGCAAGTTTCATGGGGCGGCACTTTAACATCAGCTGCCGACGAAATACCTGCAAAAAATATCCGGGCGTCTATGCTCATTCCCACCATTTCTGGGAGCGCCCGCCATGAGCTTCGTCATTGCGCGCTGGATCGTCGGGATTTTCACCTGCATCAGCATGGTGCATTTGTACTGGGCCGCTGGCGGCAAACTCGGCAGCCTGGCCGCCATACCGCAATTGCCGGGCGAATTCGCCAGCGGCCCAAGGCCGGCTTTCAAGCCCTCGGCGCTGGGTACGTTCCTGGTGGCGATGGGACTGGTGGCGATTGCGCTGCTGGTCTGCCTGCGCGCCGGACTGTATTTTTCGCCAGTGTCCCATGGGGCGCTGCAATGGGGGATCAGCGCCGTTGCCGTGGTGATGTTTGCCAGGGCGATCGGCGATTCGGAGCTGGTGGGTTTTTTCAAGAAGGTGGTGGGCTCAAGGTTCGCCAGGTTGGATACCTACTTTTATTCGCCGCTGTGCCTGGCGTTGGGCGCCGGCTTACTGGTAGTGGCATGGGCATGAGATAAGGCAATCTGATGGCCCCTTTGTAACAAAATCCTCGCCAGAATCGCTTTTATTTTCAGGTGGTTAGGTGAGGAAGCCAATGCGCACTGTGGGAATCATGCTGGTTGCTTGTTCATTGGCCGGCGGCGCGGCAGCCGTGCAGGCCCGGGAGTTGCGCGAGGGCGACAAATATATGTGCAGCTGGGGCGCCGGCACGGCCGCCAGGGCCCAGGAACTCAAGCTTTCGGGGGTGTCGCTGTACGCCGCGCGGCAGAAGATCCAGACCCTCAAGTTCAACAAATCGTGGATGCGCATGATGGCCATGGGCATCACCGAGCAGACCTATGACAGCCACTCCCGGCTCAAGCCCGAGGCGATTCGCCAGAGTTTCTATCAGGATTGCCTGCGCTATAAAGTGGCGCGCAAATAAGCGCCTGTCGCAGGTTCCTGCGGGGCGGTTTACAAATCCACGACAAATGCCGTGTAAGTATTTGCATACAATCGCGTCCTTGATCGGGAGGCGTGTATGCACGTGCTTATTCGAGCGGCGACCGTCGACGACGTCGACACGCTCATTACAATCCGTACCTCTGTGGTGCAAAACCACCTGAGTGTCGAGCAGATGGCTGACCTGGGGATCACACCGCAGGTGCTCACCGACACCCTGCGCACAGCCCCGTGCGCATGGGTCGCGGAAGTGGACGGCCAGGCGGCGGCCTTTTCCATGGTCGATCTGGAAGCTGGCGAGGTGTTCGCGATGTTCGTGCTACCCACCCACGAGAACCTCGGACTGGGCCGGCAGTTGATGGCGGCAGCCGAGGCCGCATTGTTCGAACATCACGACCGCGTGTACCTGGTCACCGATGGCCGCGATGAGATCCGCGCCAACGGGTTCTATCAGCGCCTGGGCTGGCTGAAGGCTGGCGGCGCAGACGGTGACGACGTTCGCTACGAAAAGCACAGGGCGCGCTGATCCTATGCGCGCCCCGGACCCCGAGCCATCCAACAGCTTGCGCAACTTCGTGGTAGGCGTGCTGGGGGTTGCGGCGTTGCTGGGTTTCTATTTCGTACACCTCAACGCCGAGGCAGACCGCCAGCGTGAAGAAGCCGCCGGGCAGTTGGCATTGTGCCTTCATCTGAAGCGGGTCGCCGGTGCGGCCGCCTCAGGCCCTGTCGAACTTGGCGAGGCGTGCAGGCAATTGAACCTGGAGTTTTTGAAAAGTGTGAAAGTGGAATAATGAATAACCTTTATTTATAAGTGGATTAAGTTCGCTGCCGGATCTCAAACTTGCACCAAAAAGTGGCGTAAATAGCCCTCTTACCTTAAAAAACATGTGGTTATTGAACGACTTACGACTGTTTGATCCGACGAAAGGAATAAAATAATCTTGTGAGCCGATTTTGCAGTCGCTACTATAGCCGTGCGTTCACCTCCCACGGTTTATGCATTTTTAAATCCCAAGTTTCCATCAGCTACTTGGGATTTTTTTTGCCTTGAGTTTGATCCCGGTACCGCAGTGTCGGCGCAGCCCGCCCGGCAGACCGCCGCCTCAGAGGCGGCGCAGAAAGGACTTGACGATATGCCGTGTGGCGTCGGTGGTGTCCAATTCGTCGAGGGTTCCGTAGGCGTACCACTGGCATTCGACGATTTCGTTGCACGGCCGTGCCTCGTCGATATTCACGACCGAGGCTTCAAACACATGGTGCAGAGTGTCGCGGGCCTTCAGCTCCTGCAAGTACAGCAGGCCGTCCACGTTCAACCCCGTCTCTTCTTCCAGCTCGCGTTCCGCCGCGCCCACCGGGCGTTCGCCACGCTCTACCTTGCCGCCCGGCAATGCCCACTTCGATCTGGCCTTGCGCACGAAAAGGATGTGCCCTTCGTGTTCGCAGATGACCGTGGCCCGTATTTTCATCGTCTATACCTTTTACGGGATGTTTGTCATAAAAGTGTAATGCAATTGTCATGCTAACGGGTTATGGCGCGCGAGGCCGTGTATGTGGATACTGCCCGATTGACGTCAATGAACGAGGAGAGCAGATGAGCACCGTACGTTGGGGCATGATCGGCTGTGGCAGTGTGACCGAATTGAAGAGTGGACCCGCTTTCTATAAAGCGCCAGGTTCGGCACTGGTAGCCGTGATGGGACGCCGTGAGGAAGCCGTGCGCGATTATGCGACACGTCATGGCATTGCCCGCTTTTACACAGATGCCCAGGCCCTGATTGACGATCCCGAAGTGGACGCGGTGTACATCGCCACGCCACCCGACAGCCACCTCGAATACAGCTTGATGGTGGCTGCGGCAGGCAAGCATTGCTGCGTCGAAAAGCCCATGTCGTTGAACGCCGAACAGAGTGCGCTGATGCAGCGCACCTTCGAGCGCGCCGGGCTGCATCTGTTCGTCTCCTACTATCGACGCTCACTGCCGCGCTTCCAGCAAGTGCGCACCTGGTTGCAGGACGGTCGTATCGGCGAGTTGCGCCACCTGACCTGGACCCTGTGCAAGCCTGCGGCGCCGACAGACACCAACCCGGCCAACTGGCGCACGGATCCAGCGATTGCCGGCGGTGGTTATTTTGCCGACCTGGCCAGCCACGGCTTTGACCTGTTCCAGTACCTGGCGGGCGATATCGTCGAGGTCTGCGGCTTTACCGCGCGGCAGGCCGGGCGCTATGCGGCGGAGGACGCGGTGACGGCCTGCTGGACCTTCGCCAGTGGCGCGTTGGGCATGGGCTGCTGGAACTTTGTCGCAGACCGTCGCGAAGACCGGGTCGAGCTGATCGGCAGCCGTGGGCGCATCACCTTTGCGGTATTCGAAGACCAGCCGTTGCGCCTCGAAGGGGAGACCGACGCGGTGCTGGAGGTGCCTTGCCATGCGCACATCCAATGGCACCACGTCCTGGCGATGAATGCCCATATCCGCGGCGATGCCAAGCACCCTTCGCTGGCGATCGAGGCGTTGAAGACCGATCGAATCCTGGACAAGGTGCTACAACGTTATTCCCACCATCCTTGATCGTCGCGATAGCGTGGTGCTTCACTTTTATTGAAGGATATCGCGATGAAATACTAGATGGTGTTGTGGCTGCTGATCGTCACCGGCGCGACGGCGGCGCCGCGCAGCCAAGGGCAGGCAGGCGACTTTGATTTCTATGTGCTGTCGTTGTCATGGTCGCCGACGTTTTGCCTGACGCACCCGGACAATGAACAGTGTTCGGGCAAGGGCTACGGGTTTGTCCTGCATGGACTGTGGCCGCAGTATGCGCGCGGGGGGTGGCCTGCATCCTGCGCACCTCACTCGCAATTGACCGCTGAGGAAATGGACAAGGGGGCGACGCTGTTTCCCACCCGCGCCCTGCTCAAGCATGAATGGGCCAAGCACGGCACCTGCAGCGGGCTGGTGCCGCTTCAATACCTGGAGAAATCCGACACGGCACTGGCGGCGGTTGTGATTCCGCAACAAATGCAGCCGTTCAACACGCCGCCGTCATTATCAGCCAACGAGATCGAGGCGCTGTTTCGCGAAAGCAACCCACGCATGGGCAGCCACGGCATGGCCGTCATCTGCAAAGGCAAAGTGCTGTCTGAGGTGCGGGTATGCCTGACCAAGGACCTGGCCTTTGCCGGCTGCCCGCGCAGCGTGAAAAGCCAGTGCCGGGGTGGCGATATTCGCATCCCCACCCAGCGCTGAGCAGGTGTTAACCCAGATCAAGAATAACGGCGTTTTTCAAGGCTGCATCGCTACCCGATAGCGCTCATCGAAATCGTCTGCCAACTGTGCAAGGGTCACATCGCCCAGGCGCTTCAAAAGCAGGGCCTGGGCCTGTGCGAATGCGTCCGTCAATGCCGCGTTGACGGCCTGTTCGACCAGGCATTGCGGGTGGTCGGTGGACAGGCCGATGGCAAAGATCGACGGCGTACCCAGGGCGTTGTGAATCTCCAGCAAGGTGATTTCACTCAAGGGCTTGCCCAGGGTCCAGCCGCCCTGATGGCCCTTTTCCGAGCATACGTAACCCTTGTCCTTGAGCAGGCCGAGCGTGCGCCGCACCACCACAGGGTTAGTGCCAAGCATCTGGGCAATGGTCTGCGACGTGGCTCGTTGTTCATGGCGTCCCATGTGGATCAATACGTGCAGCATGCGCGAAAGCCGGGTGTCGTTTCTCATCCAGTCATCCCTAATCGATTCTGCGTGAAGTATCGTCCGTAACCTGAAAAGTTGCGAGATGCTTGACGCGCTAATTTCATGTAACTTATGGTGTGCCATGAAAGCGCGGAGACAACCTGCCGCGCGAAATGCGAGGGTAGCTTCATGGTGCATGACGTGATTATCGTGGGCGGCAGCTATGCTGGCCTGTCTGCGGGCCTGCAACTGGCGCGGGCGCGACGCACAGTGCTGGTGATCGATGCGGGGCAGCGGCGCAATCGGTTTGCGGCGACGTCCCATGGCTTTCTCGGCCAGGACGGGCAGGCGCCGGAGGCCATCGCCGCCGAGGGTCGCAGCCAGTTGATGGAATACCCGAGCGTGACCTGGGTGCAGGACTTTGTCAGGGTGGCCAATGCACAGCCCCACGGATTCAGTGTGCATACTGAATGCAGCGGTGAGTTCAAGGCCAAACGTTTGATCCTGGCCACCGGCGTGGTGGACGAGTTACCCGCCATTGAAGGCTTGGCAGAGCGCTGGGGCACGCGCGTGTTTCACTGCCCTTATTGCCATGGCTACGAGCTGGACCAAGGCCGAATAGGCGTATTGGCCACGTCTGCCCTGGCGATGCATCACGCGCTGATGTTGCCGGATTGGGGCGCTACCACCTTGTTCACCGACGGTGTGTTCACACCGGATGCCGAGCAACAGGCGCAGCTGCAGCGGCGTGGGGTGAGCGTGGAAAGTGGCCGCGTACGCCGCATCCAGGGTGAGCGCGCCGACCTGCAATTGCACGACGGCCGGGTATTCGCCCTCGACGGGATCTTCACGATGTCGCGCACCCGCATCAGCGCCTTGGCGCAGCAACTGGGATGTGAGCTGGCCGAGGGTCCCACCGGGCCTTACCTGCACACCAACGAAACCCGCCAGACCTCCGTGGCCGGTGTGTTCGCCTGTGGCGATACCTCCCTGGCCGCCGGCTCCGTGGCCCTGGCCGTCGCCGAGGGCGTGCGCGCCGGCGTGGGGGCGCATTTTTCGTTGATCAGTCAAGGTTGATTCGGCGCGGTGCTACGAGGCAAAAGGTGATTTTGTTCAATACGCTGCACGTCTGTCCCTCTATGGTGATCCCGACTTCGTTTGGCATCACATAAGGAACTGCAATGAGCTTGACTCTTTCCATGGCCGCCTTCGCCCTGGCCACGTCCATCACGCCGGGACCGGTCAATGTGGTCGCCTTGAGTGCCGGTGCGCGTTTCGGTTTTGCCGCCAGTCAGAGGCATGTGCTTGGCGCGGCTGTCGGCTTCACGCTGCTGCTGGTATTGATCGGCCTGGGGTTGCACGAAGTACTGCTGCGCTGGCCGATCCTGACCCAACTGATCCAGTGGGGCGGGGTCGTATTCTTGCTGTACATGGCCTGGAAGCTCGCGATCGATGACGGGCAGTTGCACGCCGATGGCACCGCCACGGCGCCGTCGATGTTGTACGGCGCGATCATGCAGTGGCTCAACCCCAAAGCATGGCTGGCCTGTGTGGCGGGGATGGGGCTGTTCGCGGCGGACGGCGAGGCAAGGCAGGTCTGGCTGTTCGCCAGCCTCTACCTGGTGATCTGCTACCTGTCGGTGGCGTGTTGGGCCTACGCCGGAACGTTTTTACGGCGCTACCTGCACCATCCCAAGGGTGTGAGAGTCTTCAACCGCTCCATGGCCGCGTTGCTGGTGGCCAGTGTGGGTTATTTGCTGATGGCTTGAGTGTTTCGCGGTATTGCCCCGGCGTGGCGGCAAAATGCTGTTTGAACGCACGCTGGAAATGCGCCTGGTCGGCAAACCCGGCGGCCAGGGCCACATCGGCGATCAGCTCGCCATTGCGCAGCTGAGTGCGGGCAAACTGAATGCGTCGGTTGACCAGAAACGCGTGGGGCGTCAGCCCGTAATACTGTTTGAAGGCGCGGATCAGGTAGGACGGCGACAGCTCGGCCGCGAGGCAAATGTCCTCCAGCTTCAAGGCCTCGGTACAGTGTTCGCGGATGTAGTCGGCGGCCCGCTCCAGCTTGTGATTGACCTCCCGCACGGGCGTGAGGGAAGGGTTCAGGCGCTGCTGCACTTCACTGAAGTAACCCACCAGCGCGCTCTGTTTGTGCAGCAGTTCGGCCCGCTCATCCACCAACAGTCGGTACAGCGCCAGCAAGCCGTTGTACAGCGACGTGTCGCGCGTATGGGGCGTGTTGAACGGACGGTAACCCTGGTCGGTGCTGAAACCCAGCTGATGCTGCAGGTCGGTCAGCCAGGGCGTGTCGAGATAGAGCATATGGTAGGACCAATGCTCGTTTTCGATGGGATTGCACGCATGCACGTCGCCGGGGTTCATCAACACCACGGTGCCGGTGCTGATCAGGAAGGTTTGTTCGCCATAGTGGTAATAGCTGCGCCCGCGGGTGATTGCGCCAATGGAAAAATGTTCATGGGCGTGGCGGGTGTAGGTGACCTTGCGTCCATCGGCAATGGTGCGCGCCTCGATGAACGGCAGCCGCTCGTCGCGCCAGAAACGCGGCGAGTGTGCAGGGTGAGCGGGGCTGTTCAACGACATGGCAATAGCTCCTGCCTGTTACGCGGGCACCAGAAAGGCCGCTTCCAGCAATTGCCGGGTATAGGGATGTTGCGGGTTGGCGAAAATCGTCCCGGCATCCCCTTGCTCCACGACCTGGCCCTGCTTGACCACCATCAACTGATGACTCAGCGCCTTGACCACCGCCAGGTCATGACTGATGAACAGGTAGGTCAGGTTGTACTTGGCCTGCAAACCGCGCAGCAGTTCCACCACCTGGCGTTGCACCGTACGGTCCAGCGCCGAGGTCGGTTCATCCAGCAGGATCAGGCGCGGTTTGAGCACCAGGGCGCGAGCGATGGCGATGCGCTGGCGCTGGCCACCGGAAAACTCATGGGGGTAGCGGTGCCGCGATTGCGGGTCCAGGCCGACCTCCTTGAGCGCGGCGATGATCGCGGCTTCCTGCTCGGCGGGCGTGCCCATCTTGTGAATGCGCAGCCCCTCGCCGACGATCTCGCTGACGCACATCCGCGGGCTCAGGCTGCCGAAAGGGTCTTGGAACACCACTTGCATTTCCCGGCGCAACGGGCGTACCTGTTGCTGGGTGAGGCGATCAAGCTGCTGGCCTTCGAAGCGAATCCCGCCCTGGCTGCCAATCAAGCGCAGGATCGCCAGGCCCAGGGTGGATTTGCCCGAGCCGCTTTCGCCGACGATGCCCAGGGTCTGACCCTGGGGCAGGCTGAAGTTGATGCCGTCCACGGCCTTGACGTAATCGACGGTGTTGCGCAAAAACCCTTTCTTGATCGGGAACCAGACTTTCAGGTCCTCCACTTCCAGCAGCGCTGGCCCGACGGCATTGCCGGCCGGCCCGCCGCTGGGTTCGGCTGCCAGCAATTCCTGGGTATAAGGGTGTTGCGGCGCCTGGAACAGTGTCTCGCAGTCGGCCTGTTCGACGATGCAGCCCTGTTGCATCACGCACACACGGTGAGCGATCCGGCGGACCAGGTTCAGGTCGTGGCTGATCAGCAACAACGCCATGCCCAGGCGCGCCTGCAGCTCCTTGAGCAGTTCCAGGATCTTCAATTGCACCGTCACGTCGAGGGCGGTGGTCGGCTCATCGGCAATCAGCAGTTCCGGCTCGTTGGCCAGGGCCATGGCGATCATCACGCGCTGACGCTGGCCTCCGGAGAGTTCGTGGGGCAGCGCCTTGAGGCGTTTGTGCGGCTCGGGGATGCCCACCAGTTCCAGCAGTTCCAGGGTGCGCTGGGTGGCGACCTTGCCGGTGAGGCCCTTGTGCAGGCCGAGCACTTCGTTGATCTGTTTTTCGATGCAGTGCAGCGGGTTCAGCGAGGTCATCGGTTCCTGGAAGATCATCGCGATGCGGTTGCCGCGAATATGCCGCAGGGGCTTTTCCTTGAGCGTCAGCAGGTCTTGCCCGGCGTAACTGATGGTGCCGGACGGGTGCCGCGCCAAAGGGTAGGGCAAGAGGCGCAGGATCGAATGCGCCGTCACCGATTTGCCGGAGCCGCTTTCGCCGACCAGGGCCAGGGTCTCGCCGCGCTTGATATCGAAGCTGACGTGATTGACCACGCGATGCTGATGCTCGCCCGTGACGAACTCGACACTGAGGTCGCGGATTTCGATCAGATTGTCCTGATTCATCTCATTTCCTCGGGTCGAAGGCGTCGCGAGCGGACTCGCCGATAAATACCAGCAGGCTCAACATGATCGCCAGCACGGCGAACGCGCTCATGCCCAGCCACGGCGCCTGCAGGTTGGATTTGCCCTGGGCCACCAGCTCGCCCAATGACGGCGAGCCGGCCGGCAGGCCGAAACCCAGGAAGTCCAGGGCGGTGAGGGTGCCGATGGCGCCGGTGAGGATGAACGGCATGAACGTCATGGTCGACACCATCGCATTGGGCAGGATATGGCGGAACATGATCGCGCCGTTCTGCATGCCCAGCGCACGGGCCGCGCGCACGTATTCGAGGTTGCGCCCGCGCAGGAACTCGGCACGCACCACGTCCACCAGGCTCATCCACGAGAACAGCAGCATGATGCCCAGCAGCCACCAGAAGTTGGGCTGCACGAAGCTGGCGAGAATGATCAGCAGGTACAGCACCGGCAACCCGGACCAGATTTCCAGGAACCGCTGCCCGGCCAGGTCCACCCAGCCGCCATAGAAACCCTGCAGGGCGCCGGCGATCACGCCGATGATCGAGCTGAGCACGGTCAGCGTCAGCGCGAACAGCACCGACACGCGAAACCCATAGATGACCCGCGCCAGCACATCGCGGCCCTGGTCATCGGTGCCCAGCAGGTTGACGCTCGACGGTGGCGCGGGGGCCGGTACTTTCAGGTCGTAGTTGATGCTCTGGTAGCTGAACGGGATCGGTGCCCACAGGGTCCAGGCATCCTTGGCCTTGAGCAGTTCCTGGATATACGGGCTCTTGTAGTTGGCTTCCAGGGGGAACTCGCCGCCGAAGGTGGTCTCCGGGTAGCGCTTGAGCGCCGGGAAATACCAGTCGCCGTCGAAGTGCACGGCCAGCGGCTTGTCGTTGGCAATCAATTCGGCGCCCAGGCTCAGCACAAACAGGATCAGGAACAGCCACAGCGACCACCAGCCACGCTTGTTCGCCTTGAACCGCTCGAACCGGCGGCGATTGAGGGGGGACAGGTTCATCTCAATGCTCCCGGCTGGCGAAGTCGATACGCGGATCGACCAGGGTGTAGGTGAGGTCACCGATCAGTTTCACGATCAGCCCCAGCAGGGTGAAGATAAACAGCGTACCGAACACCACCGGATAGTCGCGATTGATCGCCGCTTCAAAGCTCATCAGGCCGAGGCCGTCGAGTGAGAAGATCACTTCCACCAGCAGGGAACCGGTAAAGAAGATACCGATAAAGGCCGAGGGGAAACCGGCGATCACCAGCAGCATCGCGTTGCGAAACACATGGCCGTAGAGCACGCGGTGGTTGGTCAGGCCCTTGGCCCTGGCGGTGACCACGTACTGTTTGTTGATCTCGTCGAGAAAGCTGTTCTTGGTCAGCAGGGTCATGGTTGCGAAGTTGCCGATCACCAGGGCGGTCACGGGCAGGGCCAGGTGCCAGAAGTAATCGAGGACCTTGCCACCCCAGCTCAATTCGTCGAAGTTGTTCGACGTAAGCCCGCGCAAGGGGAACCAGTCCAGGTAACTGCCACCGGCAAACACCACGATCAGCAGGATGGCGAACAGGAACGCCGGAATCGCATAGCCGACGATGATTGCCGAGCTGGTCCACACATCGAAGTGGCTGCCGTGACGCGTGGCCTTGGCGATGCCCAGGGGAATCGACACCAGGTACATGATCAGGGTGCTCCACAACCCGAGGGAAATCGACACCGGCATCTTCTCCCTGATCAGGTCGATGACCTTGGCGTCACGGAAAAAGCTGTCGCCGAAATCCAGCCGGGCGTAGTTCTTGACCATGATCCACAAGCGTTCCGGCGCCGACTTGTCGAAGCCGTACATCTTCTCGATTTCCTTGATCAGCGCCGGGTCCAGGCCCTGGGCGCCACGGTAGCTGCTGGAGCCGGCCACCGAGACTTCGGCGCCGCCGCCGGCAATGCGGCTGGTGGCGCCGTCAAAGCCTTCGAGCTTGGCAATCATCTGTTCCACCGGGCCGCCCGGGGCGGCCTGGATGATGACGAAGTTGATCAGCAGGATCCCGAACAGCGTGGGAATGATCAGTAACAGGCGACGAACAATATAGGCCAGCATTCAATCGCCTCCGCTCGCCGCTTCGGCGCTTTGCGTGGTGTCCAGGGGAACCGCCGGTTTGACGTCGGGCTTGGCCCACCAGGTGGCGGTGCCGACATCATAGCGCGGCGAGACTTTCGGATGGCCGAGGTGGTCCCAGTACGCCACACGGAAGGTCTTGATGTGCCAGTTGGGAATCACGTAGTAGCCAAACTGCAGCACGCGGTCCAGTGCCCTGGCGTGGGCGATCAGGCTTTTGCGCGAGTCGGCGTCGATCAGTTGTTCGACCAACTGATCGACGGCGGGGTCCTTGAGCCCCATGTAGTTGCGGCTGCCCGGTTTGTCGGCGCTGGACGACTTCCAGAACTCACGCTGCTCATTACCCGGGGAAGTCGATTGCGGAAAGCTGCCCACCAGCATGTCGAAATCCCTTGAGCGCAGGCGGTTGACGAACTGCGACACGTCGACCCGGCGAATGACCAGGTCGATACCCAGGTCGGCCAGGTTGCGCTTGAACGGCAACAGGATGCGCTCGAACTCGGTCTGGGCCAGCAGGAATTCGATGGTCACCGGTTTACCGGTGGTGTCGACCATCTTGTCATCGACGATCTTCCAGCCGGCTTCCTGCAGCAACTGGTACGCCTGGCGCTGCTGCGCGCGGATCATGCCGCTGCCGTCGGTTCTGGACGGCTCGAAAGCCTGGGTGAAGACGTCGGCGGGGATCTTGTCGCGCAGCGGTTCAAGAATGGCCAGTTCATCCGGGCCGGGCAAGCCGGTGGCGGCCATTTCCGAGTTCTCGAAGTAACTGCGGGTGCGGGTGTAGGCGCCGTTGAACAACTGTTTGTTGCTCCATTCGAAATCCAGCAACAGGCTGATGGCCTTGCGCACCCGTACGTCCTGAAACATCGGTTTGCGTGTGTTGAACACGAAACCCTGCATGCCGGTGGGGTTGCCGTTGGGGATTTCTTCTTTGATCAAACGCCCCTGGGCCACCGCTGGAATGTTGTAGGCGTTGGCCCAGTTTTTTGCGCTGAACTCCAGCCAATAGTCGAACTGCCCGGCTTTCAAGGCTTCCAGGGACACCGTACTGTCGCGGTAATAATCGGTGATGCGGTTATCGAAGTTATAGAAACCCTTGGCCACCGGCAGGTCCCTGGCCCAGTAGTCCTTGACCCGCTCGTAGCGAATCATGCGCCCGGCCTTGACCTCGGCCACCTTGTACGGGCCACTGCCCAACGGTATTTCCAGATTGCCTTTGGAAAAGTCGCGGCTGGCCCACCAGTGCTTGGGCAGCACCGGCAATTGCCCGAGGATCAGTGGCAGCTCACGGTTGTTGGTGCGCTTGAATTTGAACAGCACCCGCAGCGGGTCTTCGGCGACCACTTCATCCACGTCGGCGTAGTAGGTGCGGTAGAGCGGAGTGCCATCCTTGATCAGGGTCTGGAAGGTGAACACCACGTCTTCGGCGCGGATCGGGTGGCCATCGTGGAAGCGTGCCTCGGGGCGCAGGTAGAAGCGCACCCAACTGTTGTCCGGGGCCTTCTCGATCTTGCCGGCCACCAGTCCGTATTCGGTAATGGGCTCGTCCAGGCTCTGCATCGCCAGCGTGTCGTAGATCAGCGGCAGATTGTCCGCGGGCACGCCTTTGCTGATATAGGGGTTGAGACTGTCGAAGCCGCCCATGGCCGATTCGCGGAAGGTACCGCCTTTGGGGGCGTCGGGGTTCACGTAGTCGAAATGCTTGAAGTCGGCGGGGTATTTGGGGGGCTCGTTATAGAGCGTCAACGCATGTTGCGGGGCGGCCTGGGCCGCGCTGCACAGCAACAGGCTGGCGAATACAGTACTGCGCAAACACATCATTGGGCTTTCTCCGAAGCTTTCAGCCACCACGCGCTCAAGCCCAGGCTGTAGGGCGGCGTGGTGACAAAGGCGAACCGGTTGCGGTACGCCAGGCGATGATAGTTGAGGTACCAGTTGGGAATGCTGTAGTGCTGCCAGAGCAACACCCGGTCCAGAGCGCGACCGGCAGCCAGCTGCTCTTCGCGGGTCTTTGCCGCGAGCAGTTGTTCGAGCAGGTGATCGACCACGGGATTGGCGATGCCCGCGTAATTCTTGCTGCCCTTGATGGTGGCCTGGCTGGAATGAAAGTACTGCCATTGTTCCAGCCCCGGGCTCAGGGTCTGGTTGAGGGTGACCAGGATCATGTCGAAGTCGAACTGATCCAGGCGCTGCTTGTACTGTGCGCGGTCAACGGTGCGCAGGCGCGCGTCGATGCCGATACTGATCAGGTTCTCGACATAGGGTTGCAGGATGCGCTCCAGGTTCGGGTTGACCAGCAGGATTTCCAGGCGCAGCGGCTGCCCGTCCTTGTTCAGCAAGCGCTGGCCGGACAGTTTCCAGCCGGCCTCGCCAAGCAGGGCCAGGGCATGGCGCAGGGTTTCACGCGGGATGCCGCGACCGTCGGTCTGCGCCAGGCTGAAGGCTTGGGTAAACAGAGTGGCCGGCAGTTGTTCGCGGTAGGGCGAGAGCATCAGCCACTCGTGACCGACCGGAACGCCCGTGGCGGAGAACTCGCTGTTGGGGTAGTAGCTCAAGGCGCGTTTGTAGGCACTGCTGAACAGGGTGCGGTTGGTCCATTCGAAGTCGAACATCAACCCCAGGGCTTCGCGCACCCTGGACTGGCTGAAAGCCGGTCGCCGGGTGTTGATGAACAGACCCTGGCTCTGGGTGGGAATCCGGTGGGCGATCTGCGCCTTGATGACCTCACCGCGGTTGACCGCCGGGAAGTTGTAGCCGGTGGCCCAGTTCTTGGCCTGGTGCTCGATATAAATATCGAATTCGCCCGCCTTGAAGGCTTCAAAGGCGACGTCGCTGTCGCGGTAGAACTCCACCTCGACCTTGTTGTAGTTATACAAACCCTGGTTGACCGGCAGGTCCTTGCCCCAGTAATCCTTGACCCGTTCGAACACCAGCTGGCGACCAGGGGTGACCTTGCTGAGGCGATACGGCCCGCTGCCCAGCGGCGGTTCGAAGGTGGTGGCCTTGAAGTCGCGATTTTTCCAGTAATGCTGGGGCAGCACGGGCAACTCGCCCAGGCGCAGGATCAGCAGCGGGTTGCCGGCGCGCTTGAACACAAAGCGTATGCGATGGCGATTGAGCACATCGACCCGCGCCACTTCCTGCAGGTTGGTACGGTATTGCGGGTGGCCTTCGGTCAACAGGGTGCGATAGGAAAATGCCACGTCATCGGCGGTAATCGGCGTGCCGTCGTGGAACCGCGCCTCGTGGCGCAGGTTGAATACCACCCAGCTGCGGTCCTCGCTGTACTCCACCGATCGGGCAATCAGGCCGTAGCTGGACGTAGGTTCATCGCCGGACGGGGCGTACTGGCCGGTGCCGACCATCAGCGGTTCGTTCAGCTCATTGACGCCGTACTGCAGGAAGTTTGCGGTGGAAACCGGGCTGGTGCCCTTGAAGGTATAGGGGTTGAGGGTGTCGAACGTGCCAAAGGCCATCACCCGCAGTGTTCCGCCTTTGGGCGCTGCAGGGTTTACCCAATCGTAATGGGTGAATTTGGCCGGGTACTTGAGCGTGCCGAACTGCGCGTAACCGTGGCTCTCGGTAATCGTCGCGTTCGCCGCAAAGCTCAAGGCCAGACTTATTAGTAGAAGGAGGGGACGCTTCAAGTCAGAGATCCGATCCGGGCGGCTTGGGCTTTATGATCGGTACAGTAACAGCTTGTTCCGGATGGAAAAAGGCTGCTGAAATCACTGAGTATCCAATGTGGGAGGGGGCTTGCGCCCGATAGCGGTGTATCAGTCAATATACGGGCTGACTGACCCACCGCAATCGGGGGCAAGCCCCCTCCCACATGAGTTCCCCAGTGTTTCTGAGGCCTCAGCGCGGCCCCGAAACCACCAGCATCTGGCCGGGCTTCAACGCCTGGCCGGTACGCGGGTTCCAGCGCTTGAGGTGTTGCATCTCGACATTGAAGCGCTTGGCGACCATGTACAGCGAGTCGCCTTTCTTGACCTTGTACTGCACCGGCTTTGTTGCAGCGGCTTTACGCGTGTCCTGCATCACCAGGGTCTGGCCGACCTTGAGCGCCTGGCCGTTGAGCTTGTTCCAGCGCTGCAGGTCATGCACATCGACCTTGTTGGCCTTGGCAATAAGCGTGAGATTGTCGCCGGTGCGCACCTTGTAGCTGCGGGTACGCCCGGCAACCGCCTTGGTCTCGACTTCGTCGAACACCGGCTTCTTCGGGCGCATGCTCAACAACTCTTCGGGCTTCATCGTCGACAGGGTGCTGGTGAGCAGTTGCGCCTTGGAGGTGGGCACCAGCAGATGCTGGGGCCCATCCAGGGTGGTGCGTTGTTTCAGGGCCGGGTTGAGCTGGAACAGCTCGTCTTCATCGATTTCCGCCAGCGCAGCGACCCGGGACAGGTCCATGCTTTGCTTGACTTCAACCACTTCGAAATACGGCGTGTTGGCGATCGGGTTCAGGTTGACGCCGTAGGCCTCAGGCGCCAGCACCACTTGGGACAGCGCCAGGAATTTGGGCACGTAGTCCTTGGTTTCCTGGGGCAGGGGCAGGTTCCAGTAGTCCGTCGGCAGGCCGAGCTTCTCGTTGCGCTCGATGGCCCGGCTGACCGTACCTTCACCCGCATTGTAGGCCGCCAGGGCCAGCAGCCAGTCGCCGTTGAACATGTCATGCAGGCGGGTCAGGTAATCCAGGGCGGCGGTAGTGGAGGCGGTGATATCGCGGCGGCCATCGTACGCGCGGGTCTGACGCAGGTTGAAGTAGCGCCCGGTGGAGGGAATGAATTGCCACAAACCGACCGCATCGCTGCGCGAATAGGCCATTGGGTTGTAGGCACTTTCAATCACCGGCAGCAGCGCCAGTTCCAGGGGCATGTTGCGCTCTTCAAGGCGCTCGACGATGTAATGAATGTAGAGGCTGCCGCGTTCCCCGGCGTTTTCCAGGAAGGACGGGTTGCTCGCAAACCACAGGCGCTGTTGTTCGATGCGTGGGTTGACGCCGACGCCATCCTGCAATTGAAAGCCCCGACGCATGCGTTCCCAGACATCCTGGGGCACTTCGGGGCTGGGCTTCTCTGAGAGCCAGATAGGTTTTTGCTTGATCTTGGCAGCAAGATTGGGTTTGGGTTGCACGGTGGATTGTGCAGCGTAATTGGTCGATTGGCAGCCCGCCAGAGTTGCGGAGACAGCCACCGCCACGGCTTGAGCCAGGCGGGTCAATGCGTCTGAAGAAATGGAATTACGAATAGATGACGACATTGGCTGGAAGTAAGTTCCGGGCAAAAATGTCGGGCGATTCTAGAAAGCGCTTTGGTTCCGGTCAACCATTCAGAAATTTCGTATCAGATCGCTTCCGCTTAGAACTTATCTTTCCAGGCCCTCAAGCTAGCAAACACCTCGGCCCCAGAGCGGTTGTTGCGTCCATTCCGTTCGTCCGCTTTTTGTTTAACGGATGTTTCAGAGGTGCGCAGAAAAGGATTAGTACGTTTTTCAAGCGCCAGGTTGGACGGCAGCGTCATTTCGCCGCGCGCGCGCAATTGGGCGACTTGCGCCACCCTTTGCGCGATGTCGGTGTTGTGCGGTTCCACGGCTTGGGCAAACTTGAGGTTACTTTGTGTGTATTCGTGGGTGCAGTACACCAGGGTGTCGGCGGGCAGGGCGGCCAGGCGCTCGAGTGAGGTATGCATCTGCTGCGGCGTGCCTTCGAACAGCCGACCGCAACCGGCAGCAAACAGCGTGTCGCCGCACAACAGCACGCCTTGATGGTAATACGCGATATGGCCGAGGGTGTGGCCGGGCACTGCGTACACGACGAAGTCCCAGCCAAGCACGGTGATGCGGTCGTTGTCCTGCAAGTCGACGTCCCGTGCCGGGATGTTTTCGTTCGCAGGGCCGTAGACGTTGGCGCCGGTCAGCTTTTTGAGTTGCTCGACACCACCGACATGATCATGGTGATGGTGAGTGACCAGGATGTCGCTGAGTACCCAGGCCGGGTTCTGCTCAAGCCACGCGATTACCGGCGCGGCGTCACCGGGATCGACCACGGCGCAACGTTGGCTTCGCTCATCCTGTAACAACCAGATGTAGTTATCGGTGAAGGCGGGCAGGGCACTGATCTGTATCATTCTTCGATTCGCCAAGCTGAACACATTGGTGCATCTTAGAACGTCTAGGCGAATTGGAGAATGCAATGACTGATAAAGCGTTCGCCCAGGCCGATCCTGAGTGGCTGGCTCTGATCGGTGCCGCCCGCGAATGGCTGTCCGGGCCGCTGGGGCAGTTTCTGCTGGATGAAGAACGGCGCATGCTCGACGACGAGCTGGGCCGATTCTTTGGTGGCTATCTGGTGCATTACGGCCCCTCGGCCGAGCCGCCGCCGTGCGCACCGCAGGTACAACGCAATGTACGCCTGGGGGCGCCGTTGCCGGGCGTGGAAATCGTCTGCGAGGAGCAGGCCTGGCCATTGAGCGAACACGCCGCCGATGTGGTGGTGTTGCAGCACGGCCTTGATTTCTGCCTGTCTCCCCACGGTTTGTTGCGCGAAGCCGCGAGCAGCGTGCGCCCGGGTGGCCATTTGCTGATTGTTGGCATCAACCCCTGGAGCAGCTGGGGCCTGCGCCACGTGTTCGCCCAGGACGGTCTGCGCCAGGCGCGTTGCATCGCGCCTTCACGGGTGGGCGACTGGTTGAACCTGCTGGGCTTCGCGCTGGAGAAACGCCGCTTCGGGTGCTATCGTCCGCCGCTTGCGTCCGCCAAGTGGCAGGGCCGCCTCGCCGGCTGGGAACGCCGTGCCGGGGCCTGGCAACTGTCGGGTGGCGGCTTCTATTTATTGGTGGCGCGCAAGATCGCGGTCGGGCTGCGGCCGGTGCAGCAAGTGCGCCGCGAACCGCTCGGCAAGCTGGTACCGATGCCGCTGGCCAAGGTCAACCGCGAACAACGCCAACCGTAAAACCTCTTTTTGATTCAGGCCGAATAACCGATGACCGATAGTGTAGAGCTCTTCACCGATGGCGCCTGCAAGGGCAACCCCGGCCCCGGCGGGTGGGGCGCGTTGCTGGTGTGCAAGGGTGTGGAGAAGGAGTTGTGGGGCGGCGAAGCCAATACCACCAACAACCGTATGGAACTGATGGGCGCCATTCGCGGCCTTGAAGAGCTCAAGCGGCGCTGCAACGTCCTGCTGGTGACCGACTCGCAATATGTGATGAAGGGCATCAACGAGTGGATGGTCAACTGGAAGAAGCGCGGTTGGAAGACGGCGTCCAAGGAGCCGGTCAAGAATGCCGACCTGTGGCAATTGCTCGATGAGCAGTGCAATCGCCATGACATCACCTGGAAATGGGTGCGCGGGCATATCGGCCATCCAGGCAACGAGCGCGCCGACCAACTGGCCAACCGTGGCGTGGATGAAGTGCGCGGCTACAAGCAGAGCTGATGCCGGCTGACGTGTTAACATCGCGCCCTTTGATCTACACACCGTTGAGAGCTGAACCCTGATGGCCATCCGATCCGTTGTACTCGATACCGAAACCACCGGCATGCCGGTGACCGATGGTCACCGGATCATCGAAATCGGTTGCGTCGAACTGATGGGGCGCCGCCTGACCGGTCGTCACTTCCACGTCTACCTGCAACCGGACCGCGACAGTGACGAAGGCGCGATCGGCGTCCACGGCATCACCGACGAATTCCTCAAGGGCAAGCCGCGCTTTGCCGAAGTGGCCGATGAGTTTTTCGAGTTCATCAACGGCGCCCAACTGATCATCCATAACGCGGCGTTCGACGTCGGCTTCATCAATAATGAATTTGCCTTGATGGGGCAGATGGACCGAGCGGATATTTCCCGGCACTGCTCGATCCTCGACACCTTGATGATGGCCCGCGAGCGTCACCCCGGCCAACGCAACAGCCTTGATGCCTTGTGCAAGCGTTATGGCGTCGACAACTCCGGGCGTGAACTGCACGGCGCCTTGCTCGACTCCGAGATCCTGGCTGACGTTTACCTGACCATGACCGGTGGCCAGACCAGCCTGTCGCTGGCCGGTAATGCAACCGATGGCAGCGGTTCGGCGGAAGGCTCGGGCAATCGTCCCTCGGAGATCCGTCGCCTGCCGGCTGACCGCAGGCCCACGCCTGTCATCCGTGCCAGCGAGCAGGATCTGGCCGAGCATGCCGCGCGGCTGGAAGCGATTGCCAAGGCGGCCGGCGCGCCGGCGCTGTGGACTCAGCTGACGCAACAGTAATCCTGGTTCATCGCGGTAAAACTGTGGGAGGGGCGGTGCGACGATTCGACTTGCCCGCGAAGGCGTCGGCCCAGCAGACATTGATGTTGGTTGACCCACCGCTATCGGGGGCAAGCCCCCTCCCACAGGGGATCTGCGCTCATACCCCTCCCACCGTTTACTTCCCTCGTTTTCGAAATCTTCATTCGCCACATTCGCTTCCAGCTTCTACCCTGAGTGCAAGCCCTCAGGAGTAGGAGCGCTCATGTACAAAGACCTGAAGTTTCCCGTCCTTATCGTGCACCGTGACATCAAGGCTGACACCGTTGCCGGTGACCGGGTTCGAGGCATTGCCAGGGAGTTGGAGCAGGAGGGCTTCAGTATCTTTTCTGCGGTGGATTACGCCGAAGGGCGATTGGTGGCGTCCACCCACCATGGCCTTGCGTGTATGCTGATTGCCGCAGAAGGCGCCGGGGAAAACACCCACTTGCTGCAAAACATGGTCGAGCTGATCCGCCTGGCGCGGGTGAGGGCGCCCAGCCTGCCGATCTTCGCCCTGGGCGAACAAGTCACCCTGGAAAACGCCCCGGCTGACGCCATGAGCGAACTCAACCAGCTGCGCGGCATTCTGTATCTGTTCGAAGACACCGTACCGTTTCTGGCGCGCCAGGTCGCCCGCGCTGCGCGAGCCTACCTCGATGGCCTGTTGCCGCCGTTCTTCAAGGCCCTGGTGCAACACACCGCCGACTCCAATTACTCCTGGCATACCCCGGGCCATGGCGGTGGTGTGGCGTATCGCAAAAGCCCGGTAGGGCAGGCGTTTCATCAGTTCTTCGGCGAGAACACCTTGCGTTCTGACCTGTCCGTTTCCGTCCCCGAACTGGGCTCGTTGCTCGATCACACCGGGCCGCTGGCCGAAGCCGAAGCCCGCGCCGCCCGCAACTTCGGCGCCGACCATACGTTCTTCGTGATCAACGGCACCTCCACCGCCAACAAAATTGTCTGGCACTCCATGGTGGGCCGCGACGATCTGGTATTGGTGGATCGCAATTGCCACAAGTCAGTGCTGCATTCGATCATCATGACCGGCGCGATCCCGTTGTACCTGTGCCCGGAACGCAACGAACTGGGCATCATCGGCCCCATTCCCTTGAGTGAATTCAGCCCCGAATCGATCCGCGCCAAGATCGCTGCCAGCCCGCTGACCCGTGGCCGCCCGGCGAAGGTCAAGCTGGCGGTGGTGACCAATTCCACCTACGACGGCCTGTGCTACAACGCCGAACTGATCAAGCAGCAGTTGGGCAACAGCGTAGAGGTGCTGCACTTCGATGAGGCCTGGTATGCCTACGCGGCGTTCCACGAGTTTTTCGCCGGACGCTATGGCATGGGCACGTTGCGGACACCGGACAGCCCGCTGGTGTTCACCACGCACTCCACCCACAAGTTGCTGGCGGCCTTCAGTCAGGCATCGATGATCCATGTGCAGGATGGCGGTGCGCGGCAGCTGGACCGCGACCGTTTCAACGAAGCGTTCATGATGCATATCTCCACGTCGCCGCAATACAGCATCATCGCCTCGCTGGACGTAGCGTCGGCGATGATGGAAGGCCCGGCGGGACGCTCGCTGTTGCAGGAAATGTTCGACGAGGCCCTGAGTTTCCGCCGTGCACTGGCCAATCTGCGTCAGCATATCGCCGCCGATGATTGGTGGTTTTCCATCTGGCAGCCACCCTCGGTGGCCGGTATCGATCGGGTCGCCACGGCCGACTGGCTGCTGCACCCCCAGGACGACTGGCATGGTTTTGGCGATGTGGCTGAAGATTATGTGCTGCTGGACCCGATCAAGGTCACGCTGGTGATGCCCGGCCTCAACGCCGGTGGCGCCTTGAGCGATTGCGGGATTCCGGCCGCCGTGGTCAGCAAGTTCCTCTGGGAGCGCGGCCTGGTGGTGGAGAAGACCGGGCTGTATTCTTTCCTGGTGTTGTTTTCGATGGGCATCACCAAAGGCAAATGGAGTACCTTGCTCACCGAGTTGCTGGAATTCAAGCGCAGCTATGATGCGAATGCCAGCCTGGCCAGTTGCCTGCCTTCGGTATATGCCCAGGGCCCGGTCCGTTATCAAGGCCTGGGGTTGCGCGATCTGTGCAACCAGTTGCACAGTTGTTATCGCAGCAATGCGACGGCCAGGCATCTCAAGCGCATGTACACGGTGTTGCCGCAGATCGCGATGAAGCCGGCCGACGCCTACGACCAGCTGGTCAGGGGCGAAGTGGAGGCGGTGTCCATCGATGCCTTGCCAGGACGCATCGCAGCCGTGATGCTGGTGCCCTATCCGCCGGGTATCCCGTTGATCATGCCGGGCGAGCGCTTTACCGAGTCAACGCGGTCGATCATCGATTACCTGGCGTTCGCCCGCACGTTCGACAGCAGTTTTCCCGGCTTTGTCGCTGATGTGCATGGGCTGCAACATGAAGATGACGGCAGTGGTCGTTGTTACACCGTCGATTGCATCAAAGGTTAAGGAACGTTATGCAAGCTGTCATGAACCCGAAGTATCCAGGGCTCAGTGTGCGAGTCGCCGATGAAGGCTTCGATGCTTATGTATGGGGCAATGACTTCAGTTTCGAGGTCAGTGCCTATGGCGTGCCGCAGATGGACAAACGAGTCGATCAGTGGCCGGTGGAACGCATCCTGCCGTACCGCAAGTGCTACGGCATCGACCCGGAAGAATTCGCCAGCTTTCGCAACGCGCCCGACAGTGCAATCTTCATGGCCTACCTGGATGATCGCGCCGTCGGACACGTCGTGGTCAGTACCAACTGGAACGGTTTTGCCCACGTTGACGAGTTGGCGGTGGCGCTGCCTGCGCGGCGTCACGGTGTTGCCAAGGCGCTGTTGGATGTGGCGCAATTCTGGGCACGCAAGAAAAACCTGCCGGGCATGATGCTCGAAACCCAGAACAACAACCTGGGTGCCTGCCGCCTGTATGAACGTAGCGGGTATGTAATGGGGGGAATCGATCAACTGCGCTATCGCGGGATTGACCCGCAAACCCGTGAAGTGGCGATTTTCTGGTATCGGCTGTTCAAGACCGAAGTCAGCTCGATCTGAGGCCGCATCTACTGCGGTTTCATCTCGGTGGTCAGCAGGTTGTCGGCCTTTTGCGTGACAATCTCCAGCAACGCGCTCAGGGCCGGTGACGCGGCCCCGTCGTGCAGGGTCAGCGCATACAGCTTGACACTGATCGGTGGTGAAATCGGGCACACATCCAGCCCCGCGTCCCGAGCGCCGAAGGCGGTGAACGGGTCGACAACCGCCAGGCCTTCGCCCGCTTCGACCATGCTGCGCATCATCTGGTACGTCTGCACCCGCGTCTGCACCACCGGCAGCGGGCGCAAGGCTTGCAGCTTGGCGTCCAGCAGGCGGCTCAATGGGTCCTGGCCCTCCAGACCAATCATCGACTGTCCCGCCAGGTCCTGCAGCGCGATGTACTTCTGCCTGGGTTTGAGCCAGCCATGGGGGGCGAGCAACTGGAGTTTGCCTTGGGCCAGTACGCTGCTTTGAATGTGCGGGTGCTCCGGATTGTGGAGGCTCAGGCCCACGTCGGTTTCATGCAGCAACAGGCTGCGGACGATTTCCCGGGTCGGCTGGCTCGACAGGTTGCACGGCGTGTCCTGGAACCGTCGGCGCAGCAGGGCGATGCTGTGTGGCAACAACTGGCTTGCCAGCGGCGGGGTGCACAGCACGCGCAAGGTCGGCGCGTGATGGTGTTTCAAGCGGCTGGCCAGACGCTGTATCGGCTCCAGCGCTTCGTACAGGGGCGCGATTTGCGTCTGCAACTCCAGGGTTTCACGGGTGGCTTGCAGGCGCCCGCGTACACTGGCAAACAGCATGAAGCCCAGCTGCAGCTCGGCATCCTTGAGGGTGGCGTCCACCTCGCCCACGGGAAGTTGCAACCACTCGGCGGCCGTGCCGAGGTGCCCGGTCTGCAAGATGGCCTGAATCACTTCGATATGACGTAAACGCATGGCCGGAGTCTATGTGCAGCGCGTTGGGGATTCAATGGCGCAGGGCTTTGTGCGCAAAAAAGACTGCGCGCGTCGCCCCGGCCTATGGCGTTGCGCCATGACCCTACTAGAATGCTGTGTCTGATCAGCAACGACCAATGCCGGTGACCCGGTACTTACAACAAAAACAGGTCTGGTCTCAAATGCCTCTACCCTCGACACTCTTCGGGGTAACGGCCAAGCAACTGCTGGTCCTGGTGACCGTGGGATGCATGGCGGCTTACTTCTTCAATAATCACGCCGAACACACACCGGAGGACCTCGCACTTGAAGCGTTTATTCGCTCCCAGGAACGGGTCGGCGAGCAGGTGGGCGCGGTGCTCGGTATCACGTTGATCAGGCAGGTGCAGGCCTATCCCGCTTATGACCGGGCGGGCTATACGCGCTCGATGTATGCGGTGGAGGGGGAAAGAGGGCAGGTGGTGGTGACGCTCAAGCAAGGCGAGCAGGGCATCGAAGTGACGCAAATCCGCAGCCCGTGAGCATCCCCAGCCCAGTCGCCTGGACTGGGCAGGTGGTGAAGGCTGAATCTTATGAGGCGAGGGTGTTCTTCGATTCGCGTACGAGGATCGTGCCCGATTGAATCAATCTGAACTCATCACCCTCCAGCTTCTCCACCCGGTCACCAATGGCCAGCTTGTAGGTGACGGCAGGCGCCGAGCCCGCCAGGTCGCCTTGCGCCGGTTCGGATTCCTGGAACTCATGCACCGAATATACGCGGCCTTCTGCGTCTCTGGCATGAAACTGTCCGACTAGTACTGCTGCCATCTGTTTAGAACCTCTGGAGATAAACACTCGATTTGCGGTTCTGTAGACCGTCAGGGAGCGGGGTAGTTTACCTATAAGAAAAAAATACTATTCGTTTAAAATTTCAGACGTTTCCCACGCATGTGATTGCGCGCCAACTTATGCGGCATTCTCAAAACCCGCTGGTGCGCGCGCTGTGAAATCTTTATAACTACAGGCTCCTTTAGTCAGACGTCGGGAAACCTCAATGAGCAAGGTCTACACGATTGCCGTCCTGGTTGGCAGCTTGAGAAAAGACTCGATCAACCGCAAGGTCGCCTTGGCCCTGGCCGAGCTGGCGCCTGCCAATCTGAAACTGAGTATTGTTGAAATTGGCGATTTGCCGCTCTACAACGAGGACATAGACGGACCAGGCGCGCCGCAAGCCTACAGCACTTTCCGTCAACAGGTGAGTTCATCCGACGCGGTGCTGTTCGTAACGCCCGAATACAACCGTTCCGTGCCGGCGCCGTTGAAGAATGCCATCGATGTCGGGTCGCGCCCATATGGGCAGAGTGCCTGGAGCGGCAAGCCCGGAGCGATCATCAGCGTATCGCCGGGCGCCATTGGTGGCTTTGGTGCCAACCATCACCTGCGCCAGTCCCTGGTGTTTCTTGATGTGTGGTGCATGCAACAGCCCGAAGCCTACCTGGGCGGAGCGGGCAGTGTGTTCGATGAGGCCGGCAAGCTGTCGGAAAAGACCAGGCCGTTCCTGCAGGCATTTATTGATGCCTTCGGCCAATGGGTCGAGAAACAACAGGGCTGAATTGAACAATGAGTCCGAATGCGGGAGGGGGCTGCCCCTCCCGCCGTTGGATCAGCGCAGCCAGTTGGTGCGCGCCAGTTCGATCACTTCATCGCCACGCCCGCTCATCACCGCTTTGAGCATGTACAGGCTGAACCCCTTGGCCTGTTCGAGTTTGATCGTCGGCGGCATCACCAACTCCTGGGTTGCCGTGACCACATCCACCAGCACCGGGCCGTTGTGGGCCAGCGCGCGGCGCAGGGCCGGCTCAAGGTCCTCGGATTGCTCCACGCGAATCCCCAGGATACCCATGGCATTGGACATGGCCGCGAAATCCGGGTTTTTCAACTCGGTGCTCGTGTCCAGGTAGCCTGCGGCCTTCATCTCCATTGCGACGAAACCCAGTGACGCGTTGTTGAACACGATCACTTTGACGGGGAGGTTCAATTGCGCCAGCGAAATGAAATCCCCCATCAACATGGTGAAACCGCCGTCGCCCGACATCGAGATCACCTGCCGACCCGGGAACGCCGCCTGCGCGCCGATGGCCTGGGGCATGGCGTTGGCCATGGAGCCATGGTTGAACGAGCCGATCAGGCGGCGCTTGCCGTTCATCTTCAGGTAGCGCGCGGCCCATACGGTCGGTGAACCGACATCGGCGGTGAAGATCGCATCATCATCGGCCAGTTCGCTAAGCAGGCGTGCCACGTATTGGGGATGGATCGGTCGATCCGCCTTGGACGGTTGCGCGAGGTCATCCAGGCCCTGGCGCGCTTTCTCATAATGCTTCAGGGAGGTTTCAAGGAAGCTGCGATCGGTCTTGCGCGTCAGGCGCGGCAGCAACGCGCAGAGGGTCTCACTGACATCGGCGGCGATGCCCAGGTCCAGCGTCGTACGTCGGCCCAGGGCCTGCGGGTCGCGGTCAACCTGAATAATCCTGGCATCGGTCGGGTAGAACTGACGGTAAGGGAAATCGGTGCCGAGCATGACCAGCGTGTCGCAGTCGAGCATCGCGTGGTAACCGGAGCTGAAACCGATCAGGCCGGTCATGCCCACATCGAACGGGTTATCCCACTCCACATGTTCCTTGCCGCGCAGCGCGTGCACCACCGGCGCGCCGAGGGCGTCGGCCAACGCCACCACCTGGTCATGGGCACCGGCGCAACCGCTGCCGCACAGCAGCGTGACTTTCTCGCTGCTCTGGAG
Source organism: Pseudomonas sp. CFBP13528 (assembly GCF_005233615.1). NCBI lineage: Bacteria > Pseudomonadati > Pseudomonadota > Gammaproteobacteria > Pseudomonadales > Pseudomonadaceae > Pseudomonas > Pseudomonas sp. CFBP13528. Next base: position 98,411 of record NZ_QGAJ01000008.1, on the reverse strand, counting down.
CATATCGCTCAAGCGCTGCAGGTCGGCCTCGGCCGGCAATGTGCGCGGAGCATGCAGCGCCGGCCACGGCTTGAGCTTGTCTTCCACCTCCAGCAGCGACACGTCTCCCGGAATCACCACCACCGCCACGCCCCGATTGAGGATCGCCGAACGCATGGCCCGATGCAGCACGTGGGGCATCTGCTCGGGGTTGCTCACCAGCTCGATAAAGTGGCTGCATTCCTTGAACAGCTCCTGAGGGTGGGTTTCCTGAAAATAATTCAGGCCGATCTCCGAGGACGGAATCTGCGCAGCAATCGCCAGTACCGGCACATGGTTGCGATGGCAGTCGAACAGGCCATTGATCAGATGCAGGTTGCCCGGTCCGCAACTGCCGGCACATACCGTCAACTCACCGGTGGCGGCGGCCTCGGCGCCGGCGGCGAACGCGGCCACTTCTTCGTGGCGCACATGCATCCACTCGATGCTGTCCATGCTGCGCAGGGCGTCGGTGAGGCCATTGAGGCTGTCGCCGGTCAGGCCCCAGATGCGCTTGATACCCGCCTGTTCAAGGGTGGTCGCCAACTGCTGGGCCAGGTTGATTTTCGCCATGAAGAACTCCAATCGTCAGTGAGGTTGAAAAACTGCTGATCAGTAGGGGACAGTTCAATCACGGCGAATGCTCCGCGTTTTATGTGAAGATTGCGTCAGGGAGGGCTTCACCGCCGCTCCCCTGTGGTAGCCGTCGAGCTTGAGCAAGGCCGCGATAGCGGTGGATCAGGCGACGAGTAGATTCGCCGATGAACCTCATCACCGCGCCCATAAAAAAGCCCTGGCATGCCAGGGCTTTTTGGTGCGCCAAGACTCAGCGGCGGCGGAACAGCGGTAGCGGCTCATCCGTTGCAGCCTGGTACGTCACCGAAAAGTCCTTGAGACTCTCCAGCGCTTCGTACGGGTCTTTGTCGGCGCGCAGGGCGAAGGCGTCGAACCCGCAGCGGCGCAGGTAGAACAGCTGGTCGCGCAGCACATCGCCAATCGCGCGCAATTCGCCTCTGTAACCATAACGCTCACGCAGCAGGCGCGCATTTGAGTAGTTGCGCCCGTCGGTGAAGGCCGGGAAGTTCAGGGCGATGACCTGGAAGTGCTCGACGTCTTCACCGATCTCTTCGGCTTCTTCATCGGCGTCCAGCCACACACCCAGGCCGCCGTCGCGGGCCTTGAGGGCGTGGCCGTGTTCACGCCACAGTGCCAGCGGCACGATCAGGTCGTCGCAGTTGGAGATGCCGTCGAAGCTCGCGTCCTTGGGCAGCAGGTGCCAGGTTTCGTCGAGGACTTCGTTGTTCTTAATGATTCGCTGCATAGACGCGCTCCTTGAACAGGTCAATGCCGATGCGCTGGTAGGTGTCGATGAAACGCTCATCTTCGGTGCGCTGTTCGATGTACACGTCGATCAGCTTGCCGATCACCTCGGGCATGGCTTCCTGGGCGAAGGATGGGCCGAGGATCTTGCCCAGGCTCGCATCGCGGCTGGCGCTGCCACCCAGGGACACTTGGTAGAATTCTTCGCCTTTCTTGTCCACGCCCAGGATGCCGATATGGCCGACGTGGTGGTGGCCACAAGCGTTCATGCAACCGGAAATGTTCAGGTCCAGCTCGCCGATGTCGAACAGGTAGTCCAGGTCGTCGAAGCGGCGCTGGATGGACTCGGCAATCGGGATCGACTTGGCGTTGGCCAGGGAGCAGAAGTCGCCGCCCGGGCAGCAGATGATGTCGGTCAACAGGCCGATGTTCGGCGTAGCGAAACCGCCTTCGCGCAGTTCGCCCCACAGGGTGAACAGTTGGCTCTGCTCGACGTCCGCGAGAATGATGTTCTGCTCGTGGGAGGTGCGCAGTTGGCCGAAGCTGTAGCGCTCGGCCAGGTCGGCGACGGCGTCCAGTTGCTTGTCGGTGATATCGCCCGGCGCTACGCCGGTGGGTTTCAACGACAGGGTCACCGCCACGTAGCCTGGCTGTTTATGCGCCAGGGTGTTGCGGGTGCGCCAGCGGGCGAAACCCGGGTGTTGCTGATCGAGCGCGGACAGTTCGGCATCCTGGTTGGTCAGGACCTTGTACTCGGGATCGACGAAATGCTTGGCGACGCGATGCACTTCGGCTTCGGTCAGCGTGGTCTGGCCGCCGCGCAGGTGTTCCATCTCGGCGTCGACTTTCTGAGCGAACACCTCGGGCGTCAGCGCTTTTACCAGAATCTTGATCCGCGCCTTGTACTTGTTGTCACGACGACCGTAGCGGTTGTAGACCCGCAGAATGGCATCGAGGTAGCTCAACAGGTCCTGCCAGGGCAGGAACTCGTTGATGAACGCGCCGACCACCGGGGTACGCCCGAGGCCGCCACCCACCAGCACGCGAAAGCCCAGCTCGCCAGCAGCGTTGTGCACCGGCTCCAGGCCGATATCATGCACTTCGATCGCCGCACGGTCCGAGGTCGAGCCATTGATGGCGATCTTGAACTTGCGTGGCAGGTAGGCGAATTCCGGGTGGAAGGTGGTCCACTGACGCACGATCTCGCACCACGGCCGCGGGTCGATCAACTCGTCGGCAGCGACGCCGGCAAACTGGTCGGTGGTCACGTTACGCAGGCAGTTACCGCTGGTCTGAATGGCGTGCATCTGCACGGTGGCCAGTTCAGCCAGGATGTCCGGCACGTCTTCCAGGGCCGGCCAGTTGAACTGTACGTTCTGGCGGGTGCTGATGTGGGCATAGCCTTTGTCGAAGTCGCGGGCAATCCTGGCCATCATCCGCGTCTGGCGCGAAGTCAGTTGGCCATAGGGCACGGCCACCCGCAGCATCGGCGCAAAGCGCTGAACATAAAGGCCATTTTGCAGGCGCAGAGGGCGGAACTCTTCTTCGCTCAGTTCACCTGCTAAGTAGCGTCGGGTCTGATCACGGAACTGCTTGACGCGGTCCTCGATGATGCGCTGATCGTATTCGTCGTATACGTACATATAGGTCCTGTTCTCGGCAAATCTGCGCGCACGGCCGCGCACTCCCAACGGAGCCGGCGCACGATACCAGTTTGCGTATATGCGCAAAAGTGATGTTTGGGTATATGTAAATAACCAAACTGACTAATGAGAACCGTTATCGCCATACCCACATTTGTCATGCGGGCAATCATGATCTTTACTGAGGTCGAGTCTTAGTGCCGTCATCTATAAAACCGACAAGAGGCGATGCAATGAGCAATTCCACCAAAGCCCGTAAACCTGACAGTACCGTGGATGCCTGGGCCATTCTGTTCCTGATCATTCTGGTGGTGGGGACCGCCGTATTCTGGGTCAGTCACCAGTAAAAACGGCTGATTGAGCCTCGATTGAATGTCGCATTGCCATTGTCCTGCGGGTCAATGCCCAAGGCTCAAACCATCATGTTGAAGGTTGCGATGGCGCGTGCGTTATTCCCGGCGCGCCGCGCAGAACAGCTTGGCCCAGCCCGGCGACGTGCCGCAAGGCAATGAGCGCCCCGATTACCTGGTGCTGGTGAATGAGCGTTACACGCCTGCCAGGTGCAGCACCAGCTTGACGATGCCGAACAGCGTCAGCGCAAACACCGCCGTGAACAAAATGCCCAGTACCACGAAATGGCTGGGCTTGCCGTGGGTAAAGTCGCGTGCGCGATTTTTTCCGCTCTGCACGCCAAAGGCTGCCGCCATCACGCTGTGCAGCATCTGCCAGAAGGTCGGCGGTTTGTTGTCGAGTGGATCGTCCATAACACCCTCGTCAGGAAGACTGTCCTACAGAGCATAGACGCCCCGTGTCTATGCACCACCGGCCAGGTGTTGGCCAGTGGCTGAAAACCTCGGCGCTCTCGCGTTCTCGCGCTTACTCAGGGAGCGCCGCCTGCCTGTTCTCCGGTTCCACGGCCAGCTTGAGGAACAGGTCGTAATCCAGGGGCGGTCTGATCACGGCTTTTTCCAGGTAGATCAGCGCACGGTTGTCTGCCTGTGCCTGTTCGATCAATTCTCTACGCGTAAAGGGCTCCTCTTGCGTGGTCTTCAGGTGGCCGAAGCTGCTGTGCAATACGTCCGTATCGATGAGTGGGTAATGGAAGTGTGCGTGCCACAAGAGGGTGTCCTTGTAAGGTACTCCCGCTACTATTTTGCTTTTATCGCGCACGGTGTATTTGTCGATGAAGTCGCCGGTCTTCAGTGGCGCGCGACGTTCTGCCAGGTTGATATCGATAAACCCGTGCTTGAACAGATAGGCGACTTTGTAGGCTTGGGGGCGCTGCTGCAGGTAGCCCTCGGCGCACACCTGGTGGGCCAGTGTTCTCAGGTCGTTCGCCTCTTTCCTGTACGTATCTGCCAGCGCCCCGGCCTTTGGGTCCGTGCCGTGGTCGCGTTGGATTTCATCGGCCAAGGCGTCCACTCTGCTTGCCTGCTGGGTCAACATGTCGTCCCAGTCCAGCGGAGTGAGGGTTTCGCGTCGTGTGGGGTCCCGAAGTTTTCGCTGTTCGGTGCGTATCGTGTTCACAATCCCTGGCTTTTGCGCAATCACAGTGTCTGCACTGCGTTTTATCGTGTTCAGCGAACGTACCACCGCAGCTTTGGGCGGTATGACCGGCGCCGCCTGGACAACTTCCACCCAATCCCCTTCTTCGGCATGTTCGAGGTAAGTGGCGAGGGTCTGACCGGTGATCGGGTCCTTGATCTCCACAAAATTGCCGGGCATATCTGCCTGGGGCGGGCGCAAATCCCCCACCAGCGTGTGTTTGCTGCGCGTCTTGATGACTGTTCGGTTGGCGGGCTTCTTGCGGAGCGCAGAGGGCAGACGTGGTTCGTCAATGAATCCTTCCTCTATGAGAATCACGTCGGCCAGATGCGCTTCAAGGTCGGCACGATCGGCAACCAGTTGTTCCAGGAACGTCGTCCGATATTCCTCACGTATGAAGCCCGAGCCCATTTCGGTCAGCGAGTTGACGGCGTTCTCCAGCCGTTCATACCGTTCAAGAACACCCTTGAGTACGTCAATTTGCTCCGCTGTCGAGTAGCCGCGGGTCGTACTTAACTCTGTATGAGCTAGCACACAGGTGATGTTTTTCGGGTCGGTGAGGTCAGTGATGAAAGGATGCTCCGCCGCTTCCCGGGAAGGGTGAGTGCGGTTGAGTATCAGCTCGGTGAGCAAAATCAGCGACTGCAGTTTGAAGGTGGTTGAAGAAATGGTTTGATCGGAGGGTTTTTCCCGCAGCAGGAGTTGGCGCAGTACCGGGTCCGCGTTCTTGAGGTAGGTTTCAATGCGTTGGGCTGGCTCGACCATGTGTTTCAGCGCTTCGAGCTGCAGCTTTTTCAAGTGGATATACGCCTCATAGGCGTCTGTGATGTTGCGGGGTAACTCGCTATTGACTCGCTCATGGAGTTCGCTATCAGTTTCGCCGTGTTCGGCGTAATAGGTGTCTGAAAGCCTCTGCGACATGACCTCGAAGACCGCTGCCCAATAGTTATAGAGCATTTTGGTGGCGTTATTGCGCGTACTTGAGTGCGTTGGATCGGTCCTGTCGGCATGCATCAGTTCGCCGGCCTTGGCTTCGATCTGTTGCATCACTGCGTAGGCCGCCTCGGCGTTTTTCTGGTTGTTTTCTATGGCAATATTCCAGGCGATCCTGGCCTGTATCGAACTGAGGCGTCGTTGTTCATGACGGGTTGCAATTCTGCTGTGCAGTTGCGGAATCTGCGCCGAGGTGCCGAGCCTCAGCCAATCCTCGTGCAGGCCCCTTAGCTGCTCGACCCACTGGTTACGGGCAAAGCTCTGTGCTCTTTCGAACGACATCGAGGACATCGCAAAAGGCAGGAACGCGGCGTTGAGCCTGTCCAGATCATTCTTCAGCGCCTTTAATTGATCGCGATGTTCGCGCTGCCATTTATCCAGTTTTTCCCTGGGCATGCCTCCCGCAAGCCTGGCCTTGCGCTCCAGTCGCCAATGCCCTTGTGCATCGCCGGCCAGCTTGAACCCGGGGCGCAGCGGGTGCTTTGGGTCGACCAGATACACCTCGGCGAAACCTGGCACCACACTGACCTGGAACAGCAGCCCGCCGAGGCTGGCGTGCCAGGTGGCGCCGATGCGATACAACCCTTTGAGCGCACCACTGGCCTCCGGCGGCGGCAAGGTTTCAGGCCAGGGCACGTGCACATCGAGTAACGCTTTGAGCAGCCTCGCGCCGGCCTGCGGGGTGGCAATCGAGCGGCTGAAGTCCAGGGCCGTGTGGCCGGTCGCCGGCGGCTCGCCGGGCAGCGCCACCGGGCCATGGCGAACCAGCGGCACGCCAGCCTGAGGCGGCTGGCCCGCAGGGCGGCGCCAGGATGACAAGTGCAGAGCGTTGTCTGGCGGGGCGAGTTCTGCCAGGGCTTGTTGGGGACGGTGGGCTGGCGTAGCGGCGTGCAACAGCACCATCGCGGTATTGAGCAGCAGATCGATCAGCGCCAGCTCGCGCGTAGTTGGGTCCGTGCTTTGCAGACCCGCCAGATCCTGTTCCAGGCTGCTGACCAACACCAGCAGCCAACCGCTCAACATGGCCGGGCCGCGTGCCAGGGGCAACAACAAGGTGTTGAACAGCAACCAGGCGCCTTCCATCACAATGGCCCAGCGGCTTTCGCTGTTGGACACCGACGCGCGATCCGCCAGGTCCACCAGCGCCCGTGCGGTGCTGCCGAACAGGTGGTTAGGCAGTTGGCCGTTGATCTGCGACTGCAGCCACTCTTCGGCGCCTTCATCCACGGCCAGCGACGCGGGCAGGGGCTGTTCAGGCGGGGCGAATTCATCCCCGGGCAGGAAGCGAATGATGTGCGGCTCGGTGAAGCCGCCGTGGTCGTAGACCGGCCGTGCCCTGTCGCTCAGCCAGGTCAGTACACTGGTCTGCAACTCTCCGGGGGCGGCCAGTGCATTGAGCAAGGCCTGGCGTGTCGGGTATTGATACAGGGCATCGGTATACAACGGTCGATACAGCAGGTGCGGGCCAGTGCCTACGTCGCGGGGTTCGATGATGAAGAAATTGTTCACAGTGTCCGGCGCGGCACCGGTCTTGCGGCACAGGGCCAGAGGGCGCAGCACGATCTCCTGATCGTCAACGACTCTGTCTGCCGGGTTTTCGCTCATCAAGGCTTTTACATACCGATAGCCGGTGGTGGTAACGCCGTATTGCTGCCTGATCGCATACTCCAGCGCGAGCATCGGCAGGTGGACCTTGAGTTCTGTGGTAAACAGGTGTTCTCGTCGGCGCGCCTCTACCGTGTCGGACAGCAGCAACTCCTTGATCTTCTCTGGGTAGCTGGTGCCAATGTCGACGCGCTGGATCAAGCCGTGGCTGCCCAACAGGTAGTCTTCGCTCAGCCAGGCGGGAAGCGTCGCGGTGCTTTTGGAGGACAGCGTCAGTGTGCCTTTGGGCTTGCCGGCGAGATTCTTCAAGGCCAGTTCCGTCAGTGACAGACGCACATGGTCGATAATGCCGGTGGTGCCTGGATAACCGGCCGCTACGGCGAAGTCCAGCATCAGGTCATCGGGGTCGTAATCCCCATGGTCGGTGTGCATCTGCTTGCGCAATGCGTCGCGGCTGAAAGTGTGGATGTTTTCAATGCCCTCGTTGAATGAGCGGCCCTGGTTGTTTTTCAACACCTGCGCCATATCTTGCAGATGGCGGTGGTAGGCAAAACGGTCATCGGCCTTGGCTTGCTTGAGCCATCCGGGCAGTTGGTGATCGATCTCTTGCAACTGCGCCGCCGGTGCCTCGGGCAGTTGGGTAAAAAGCACAGCGGGGTCGGTGAGTTTATCCAGGGTACGCGTGAGCACTTCTTCGCCTTGACCTTGAAATGACACGCTCGCCAGGTCCTCCAGTTGCTGGTTGAGAATCAGCCCGGCCTGTTGTTCGAACACGTTGCCGTCGGGTTCATTGCGCCGCCAAGTGAGGCTGTCGAACTGGAACCGGGCCTGCATCCGCGTGCCCCAGGTTTCACCAAAGGCATCCAGGCAATCAAACGACTCGACAGCGCCGGACACGCTGCACAGCAGCACCTGCCTGTCGCGTACCAGCAGCAGGTCTGGGGTCAGCAGGCGTTGTTCGTTTCCGGCTCTGGACAGCGTGGTCTCAATGAAATAGGCATAGGTGGCGGGCGTGGAGCGGGGCAGGCGTTCCCGGCTTACGGGCCAGGTGGCGGCGGTTGCCAGCATGTCCCGTTGGGCGTCGCTCAAGGTGGAGGGGCGCGTGGCGGCTGCGCTCATTTGCCCTTGGAGAAACTCGCCAAGCCATTGCCAGCGGCTGCTGCCGTGGCTGTCGAGGGCGCTCCAGTAGTCCGCCAGGTCCTGTTGCCAATGCAGGTAAAGCGAGCCGGGTAACTCGTCGATGATGCGCGCAACCACCTGCATGTCGATGTCGGCCAGGCCGCTGCCGGGTGCGGGCGAGAGGTAGTACGGCATTTCGCCGCGGGGTTGCAGGTCCAGCAGCTGAGGGTTGAGCACATGCGCTATGGCGACGTTCACCAGCAGCGGGAACGCATAACTGCCGGTCACGGTGGGGCTGGCCAGCTTGAGCGTGAGCAGGTCCGGTTTCAGATCCGGGTAGCGTTCCAGAAGGCCCGTGCGCAGCGCCTTGAACAACACTGAAAATAGGCGCGGGCGAGTGGCGAAATGGGCATGGATGGCTTGGCTGGGCAACTGGCTCAGGGCCATGGGTTGAATGGGCATGACGAATTTCCTTTTTTTTGTAGATAACCCGGCATTGGTGGGTTGCCAGGTCTGCGGACCGATGGTCGGTGCGCAACAGCAAACTCCATTCAGTCGTGATGGCCGCGGTAACGGGATACGCGCAGCGCTAAAACACGCCGGCACATATGCACCACCGATTGCGGTAAGCGTCGTGATGCTCTGTCACTCCCCTTTACCCGGAGCGACACCATGACTGATTCACCGCCCCTTTGCGCCGCTGGAAAACCACCCGCTGCCACCCGAAGTATTCATCGCGAGTTTATTGAAAAGACCGTGCCCCAATGGCTGGTGGACGCGACACCTGCCCGCAGGTCAGCGCTTGAAAACACCCCGTCGGTGTTGCCGCAGGAATACAAAAAGTTTTCGCCGGCACACCGCAAGGCCGTCAATGCGAGCGTCAAGGCCAGTGCGGCCGCCCAGGTCCAATTGGACAGCACGATGTCGACGTTCCTGGACGTCGATGCATTCGCCAGGCCGTTGCTGGTCAAAGCCTTGAAAGACCAGCACCAGGTAGAAGTCGATGTCGACAAAACCTTCCTGTGCCTGCGGCGCGCGCTGGCAGTCAGTGTGCTGGAAGTGGAAGTGGCGTCTTTCGAACTCCTCAAGTTATCGATGCTGCAAGCCGCCTTGCATAACTTTGAAGCCTGGGAGTGCGAAGCGGGTGCTTACCACAACACCTCGGGTTATGTGCTGGAAACCGCCACCGCCGGCAACTATGAGCCGACGACGGTCAACCTGACGGTCAGCCAGTTCATGACGTTATGCCGCAGCCTCGATATCGGGGCGCAGTATCAGACTTACCTGAAGGCATTCTTTGCACCGGTCGACGCCAGCCCGATACCGCCCCTGCGCCAACACTTTATCGCCAGTCAGAAGGCAACCCTGCAGGCCGCCGCCGACTACGCCGTAGCGACCGGGGATATCGAGGTGGCGGATCACGCCATGATTGTCTCGGTGATCAATGGCAGCCTTTATCCCACGCTCGGCAACAAAAAGGTCTGGTTGCTCGACATGAGCCTGATGGGGAAAAGACTGACCGGCTGCGTCTATTTTGCAATCGGCGATCAGCACAGCGACGCGTTGATTCTCTATATCCCCCATGACCCGGCGCATCCGCTCAAACGCTACACCAAGCAACAAATGCGCAACGAGTTCAAACGCCTGTTCACCGCCCGCCCGGGCATGGCCGCCGACGACCCTGCACCAACGCCCTATCAGCAGTTTTTCAGCCAGTTCGTGGCTTATAACCAGCGGCCGCGCTACTTCAGCCAGTTCACGCAAAAGTCTGCCGACTCGCCCGTTGATCCGTTGAGCTCGCCTTGGCGATCGGCAGTGGAATTCCTGCTCGGGTTGTCAAAGATCTTGCGTATTAAAGAACTGCCGCCTGCAAAACCGGCAAAGATGGAGCCGGTAGCCGACCCTTACCTTGCACCCGGCAGCATGATGCCGTTTCGCAGCGGTGGTACCTATTCCGGCCTGCTCGACTTGTGGCCCTTTCTCTATGAAAAGCACCGCGACAAGGTGCTGGCCGACGCCCGCGCCCACGCGGTGCCGACTGCCGACGTCGACGTCAAGGCGCGGGAGGCCAAACTGGCACACTTGCTGGAAGTCGGCATGCTCGCGCTCAACCTGGTGTCTATGTTTGTGCCGGTGCTGGGCGAGGTCATGCTGGCGGTGATGGCCGAGCAATTGCTCTCCGAGACGGTGGCAGGCTCGATCGAGTGGGCCGAGGGCGACAAGCTCGCAGCCAAGGAACACCTGATCGATGTGGCTGAAAACCTGGCCCAGATTGCGCTGATGGCGGGTGTGGGGACGGCGGTGAGCCGGTTCAGGGCCGCCAACGCAGTGCCGGTGCTCGAAAACCTGAGCCCCGTCACCCTGCCCAATGGTGAAACCCGCCTGTGGAAGCCGGACCTGACGGGCTATCAAAGCCCTGACACGCTGGATGCCGGCAAGGCCCCCAACGCGCTGGGGCAATACACGCTCAATGGCAAGACCTATATGCGCCAGGGCGGTCAGCTCTACGAGCAGGTGTTTGATGAGTCGATCCAGCGCTGGCGGATCAAGCACCCGACCAATGCCGACGCCTACCAGCCGGTGCTGCACAGTAACAACCGTGGCGCCTGGCGCCATAGCCTGGAGCGGCCGCTGGAGTGGGACCGCCTGACGCTGTTGCGGCGCATGGGCCATACCACCGAGGGCTTTTCCGATACCGAGCTGATCAAGGTGGCGGATGTGAGCGGCGTCAGCGACAACGCCCTGCGCAAGATGCACATGGACCACGCGGCACCGCCTCCCGAACTGACGGATGCCATGCGCCTGTTCAAGGCCGACGCAGACAGCGGCCAGGTGATCGAACAACTGCGAGGCAGCCAGCCGATCGATGAGCGTTATCTGTTTGCGTTGCCGCTGGTGGCCCAAATGCCCCGCTGGCCAAAAGGGCGCGTGCTTGAGGTGTTCAAGGGGGCAGAGCTCTCCGGTGACTCGTTGAAGTACGGTTCCGAGCACGCGCCGCGTGGCGCGGTTGCCAAGACGCCGATCCAGATTACCCGCGCCGATGTCCTGGGCGGGCGATTGCCGGCGGTCATTCTGGCGGCATTGGAGGAGCCGCAAGTGAACTACCTGCTGGGCAGAGAGAGCGCGCGCGTGCGTGACTTGAGGCCGCAAGAGCTTGGCAAGCAACTCGCCGACTTTGCCCAGGCCCGCAAAGCCGCCATTTTCGACAGCCTCTACGCCGGCACCGAGCCGGTGGACAGCCAGGTTCGCCGGCTGCAGCGTGTCTGTCCGGGGCTCAGCGAGGCTGGCGCCCAAGACGTGCTGGCCGATGCCCGCCCCGATGACCTTGAGCAACTGCACGCCACCGGCCGGGTGCCGTTGACCCTGCTGGAGGAGGCCCGCTGGTACGCCCGGCAAGGCCGCCAGACCCGCGCGTATGCCGGGTTGCGCAGCGAAACCATGGCCTTGAGGGACAGTCGCCGGTTGGCGTTGCATACCCTGGAAAAGCTACCGGGTTGGCCGCAAACGTTGCGTCTGGAGATTCGCGAAGACAGTGGTAGCGGCCCCTTGCTGGACAGCATCGGCAGTGACTCGGCACGAGACAAGAGGTATCTGGTGAAAAAAGGCCCGCGCTTCCAGGCGTTCAATGAGCGAGGCGAGGAACTCAATAGTCTGCCCACACAGGGCGATAATTTTTATGCTTCGTTGATGCATGCCATGCCCGATGAGGCGCGGCAGGCGCTGGGTGTACCGCACGTAGGTCAGAGCGCGCAACTGCAAGAAAAAATCATCGAGGCTGCTGACCTTCATCGCAGTGAAACAGCGCAATTGCTGGAGCCGCAACGGCAGTGGTTCAAGCCGCCTGTGCGGATCAATGACAAGCAGGTGGGGTATTACGCCAGTGGGCGTAGTCCAGGCCTGAGAGCCAACCTTGCGGCGCGAGCGAGAGCGCTTTATCCGGAACTGAGCGATGAACAAGCCACGGGTTATATTCGGCACTTGCAACAGAGCAAGACCGACAGCGCCATACTCACCCTTCTGCAAAACCGCGGGCGCGAATACGCAGCGTTTGCCTCGGCACTCGACCAATGGGTAGGCCAGCCCCCGGTGGCGGCTGATCCATTCAGTGGCACACCCGACAGCTCGGCGTATCGGCACAAAACTCAAGTGGCGCAAATGTTCAAGGCGCTGTGGGGGCGCGCAGCGCTGGCTGGGGAAGTGAGCTTTTCCGATCGTCTGGCCATTATGATCAATGAGCCTTTGGCGCCCCTGACCACTGATTTTCCCCATATCCGTGAATTGTCGGTGGGTGGGCGCGGTATGAACGATGCCAATGCCGATAGTTTTCTTGCGCGCTTTCCTGACGTTGAAACCCTGTCCATTGGTGAAAACGGCCGCGTATGGAACTCAAGCCTGCTCGGCAGGCCGTCTCTGACAACGGTGCCCGTGGCCGTGAGCGCGATGGCGAAACTCAAAAGCCTGACGTTCAAGGCCGATGCGGGGACGTTGGCTGCGGACTTTTCCTCAAAACTCAATGCACTGACTGCGCTTGAGGAACTGCATATTCATTGCACCGGGTTTTCCCCTACCGCACTCAATAAACTCGATTTGTCCGCGTTGGTAAAGTTGAAAAAATTGCAGTTTGACGCGCCTCATACGCTGTCGCAGTGGCCTGCCTACGTTGAAGGTTTTACCCAGCTGGAGCGCCTGGACCTGACCAATACCAGCATTCGCGCACTGCCTGAGCGCCTGTATGACGGGCATGAAAAGCTGTGGGCCGGCCTGTCGCTGGACTGGTCAAAGTTCCCCCGCGAGGCGTTCAAGCCCGCGTATGAATACGTCAGAAACTATCGGGGAGGGAGCAGGCATTTGGCTGACTTGAACCAGATGGTCAGCGGCTACGCCTCGGGTGAGTTGCAAGCGCTGATGGGTTCCTCTCTGCAAACCACCGCGTTAAGCGAAAACATAATGGCGACCTGGGATACCCCTGAAACCAGGTTTGCCGCTATCGAGGCTCTGGGTGTCGAGCAAAGTGGGCTTTTCGGGGCGTTCTATGGCCCGGCGACCCCTGAGTTGCGTTTCAGGTCGCGTTTATCACCCTGGCAGTCGGGTCAAAATGCCGAGGTGATCAGCGCGCTTGAAACCAGCTGGCGCGGGGCAGTAGCCCAGCGTTATGGGGGGCAGGCGGATGTATCGGTGTTTGAATTGCCGGCGCAGGATGTGCAAGTGATCGCCCCACTTTACCCTGGGAAAGCCGTGACGCTGCCCGCTCTGCCGGCCGGGACGTTTTCCCATGTGCGCACGCTGCGCCTGGGTTGGTCGGGTGAGTCCACCGCGCAGACGCGCAGCTTCATCCGCGCCTTCAGTGGCACCCAAACCCTTGAACTCAACGGGCTTGGCTTGAGCGAGATACCCATTGGCGCAGATGATCTGCCCAATCTGACCCGCCTCGACCTGGCCAACAACGGCCTGGTGGCGACGCCCGCGGTCCAGGCGCAGCTCAATGGTCTTGGCAGCCTGGAGCTGTTGGACCTGGGCAATAACTCGCTCAATGGCCTGGATGTCAGCGCGTTGACGCAGCTCAAGGTGTTGAACCTGCGGGGCACGCGTTTGCAGGGCTGGCCAACCGGGGCCGAAACGTTGCCGCAATTGAACTGGCTCGACCTGCGGGACAACCAGATAGCGACATTGCCATCACCGGTACTGGCGAACGACGCGCTGTTGATGAAGGTCAACCTGGCGGGTAACCGGTTCAGCCCCACGGGTGAAGCCGCGCTGAAATCGGCGCGCCAGCGGGTTGAAAACGCCCAAGGCTTGCCCGAGGGTACGCTGCAGCGCTTTGAGCAGGAAGTGGTGCCGGCGGTCTTTGCACCGCAGGCGACCGATCAATCGATGGCCCGCTATTTGTTGCCATTGCCCGAGCCTGTCGCTGGCCCGCAAGGTGTCGCGGGGTATGCCAAACGTTTGCAGCAACTGCATCCGGCGCTGACCGACGAGCAGGCCTTGCAACGGCTTGCGCAACTGCGCAAAGACGGGATGAGCGATGCGCAAATCGATGTGCAGCTCAATAGCAGGTATGCGCAGTACGCGTCTCTGACCCGCCAGCTCAATGGCTGGCTGTATACCCGTGAGCTGCACGGCCCGGACGTGAGCGTGGTGGCCCAAGAGCGTCAGATGGTAGCGATCAAGATCCGCGAGTGCTGGCAAGGTGGCTTGGCGGCCGAGCCCGCTGCTGAACTGAGTCTGCACGGCCTGCAAGCCGACACTCTGCCGGCATTAGACCTGCCGTTTGCCCATGTACAGACCCTGGACCTGACCGGTGTGCGGGTCTCTGCGCACGGCGCCGATGGCTTCCTCAACAGCTTCCCGGCACTGCGCAGGTTAGTCCTGGGCGGCAACGACCTGACGGCGGTGCCGCAGGCGGTGGCGCGGATGGACCAGCTTGAACAATTGGAGCTGTCGGCCAACGCCATCAGCGACCCCGAGCCGCTGTATCGCCAATTGGGTGGTGCGCGTTTGCGCCGGCTCGACCTGAGCCACAACAGCCTGAGTGAGTTCAGCACCCGTGCCTTCAGTGGGCTCCAGACCCTGGACCTGAGCTACAACGGCATTACACACTGGCCCGACGGCGCACTGGAGGCAACGCACCTGACGAGCTTGAACCTCAGTGGCAATACTCTCACGATGTTTCCGGATCGCTTGCTGGACGGTAATCACGATCCGTTGGTGCTCGGTCTCGACCTTACCGACAACCATCGGCTCTCACTCAACAGCTTCGAGCAGCTCAGGCACTACAGCGATACCCACCAAGGCGGTGGTGTGGCGGGTTTTACGCGCCACGACATTGACTCGCGGATTGCCGCCCTTGAAAGTGACTCCGAAGCAGACTCGAGCTCTGGTTCCAGTGATGATTCGGACGGTGACTCCGACGGTGATGGCGGGGAGCCGTTGGAAGTCATCCCCGACCTGACGGATGAGACGGGTGATGCGGCAGCGCAATCCTGGCTGGTGAACACGCCGGCCGCGCTGGCAGCGTCCAGGCGGCAATGGTGGCGGCAACTGGCCCAGGAGTCGGGCCATGGGCCGTTCTTTCATTTGCTTTCCCAGCTACGGTATACCCACGAGTACCGATACACCCGCGCCGATCTTACCCGGCGTGTCTGGGACGTGATCGAGGTCGCTGCCGCCAGTGCGCAACAGCGCAGGTCGTTGTTCCAAGCGTCGAAAACCCACAGCACCTGTATCGACGGGCGCATCCTTTCCTTCAGCGAAGTGGAGGTGCTGGTGTTCGAGGCGAGGGTGCTGGAGGGAGTGCCGGCGCACAATTTGAGGCTCAAAGGCCAGCGGCTGCTGGACTTGTCCCGGCAATTGTTCCGGCTCGACCAGGTCGACCTGTTGGCCGAGGCCAATGCCCGTGGGCAGGATCCGGCCGAAGCGCGTTTGGAGTATCGGATCGGCATGACCAGGGGGTGGCCTGATAGGCTGGAACTGCCAGGGCAACCCTCGTACATGGCGTTTGGCACGCCGCTCAGCGGCGCCGCGGTGACTGCGGCGCGCGCTTCGGTACTCGCGGCCGAAGCGTCCGATGGGTTTTATGAAAGCCTGATCGCTCGGGAGTACTGGCTCAATTACCTGCGCGAGCGCTATCCCGACGCGTTCGAGGCCCTTGAGCAAAACGCGGCCACGCGCCAAGGGGCGCTGGAAGACGAGCACAGTGCCAGGGAGCTGGGCACCGAGAGTCAGGAACGCTACATCGTCGCGTTGAACCTGTTGGAGATCGAGCTGGGTAGCGCACGGGCACAGAAGCTGCTTGAACTGTCGCGCAGGGAAGTCGCGGATCTGTCGGCGGGCAGGGTGGCAACATCACCGCCGGGCTCTGGGTCGCCCAAACCCGGTCCTTCCTCGCGCCCGTAACTCATCAGGTGCCACTGCCCGCAGTGCGAGTCGTCGTGCGGGCAGTGGCGGGCATTCAGCTGGGCCAGCGTTCCAGGCCAAGGAACCCCTGATGGCCCAGGGACGCTTTGATCCTGCTTAGTTGTCATACCCCAGGTTCGGCGCCAGCCAGCGCTCGGTCACGGCCAGGTCCTGGCCTTTGCGGTTGGTGTAACTGGCCACCTGGTCCTTGTCGACCTTGCCCACGGCAAAGTACTGCGCCTGCGGATGGGCGAAGTACCAGCCGCTGACCGCCGCCGCCGGGAACATCGCGTAGTGCTCGGTGAGGAACACGCCACTGCGCCCGGCGTGCATTTCGCGAGCCTCGGGGTCGAGCAGTTGGAACAGCTGGGCTTTCTCGGTGTGGTCCGGGCACGCCGGGTAACCGGGGGCAGGGCGGATGCCGCTGTATTGCTCTTTGATCAGCGCATCATTGTCCAGCTGTTCGTCCTTGGCATAACCCCAATGCTCTTTACGCACTTGCTGGTGCAGCCATTCGGCGCAGGCTTCGGCCAAACGGTCGGCCAGGGCCTTGACCATGATCGAGTTGTAGTCGTCGCCGGCGTCCTGATAGGCCTTGGCGACCTCTTCGGCGCCGATACCGGCGGTGGTGATAAAGCCACCGATGTAGTCGGTCACGCCGCTGTCTTTAGGCGCGACGAAGTCGGCCAGGGAGAAATTCGGTTTGCCGTCGGTCTTGATGATCTGCTGGCGCAGGTGATGCAATTTGGCAATCGGCTGGCCGTCGTCACCGTAGACTTCCAGGTCATCGTCCTGCACCTGGTTGGTCGGCCAGAAACCGAACACCGCACGGGCGCTGATGAGCTTTTCATCGATCAGCTTCCTGAGCATTTCCCGGGCGTCGGCGTACAGCGCGGTAGCGGCTTCGCCCACCACTTCGTCGGTAAGGATGCGCGGGAATTTTCCGGCCAGGTCCCAGGAGATAAAGAACGGCGTCCAGTCGATGTAGTCGGCCAGGACATCCAGGTCGATATTGTCCAGCACCTTGGCGCCGGTAAAGCTCGGTTTGATCGGGGTGTAGCTGCTCCAGTCGAACTGCGGCTTCTTGGCAATCGCCGCCGGGTAGCTCAGGCGTTCAGTGCGGGCGCTGCGGTTGGAGGTGCGCTCACGCACGTCGATGTATTCCAGGCGGGTCTTCTCGACGAAGCCAGCCTTCAGTTCCTTGGACAGCAATTGCGTGGCCACGCCCACCGCACGGGAGGCATCGGTGACGTAGATCACCGCATCATTGCTGTACTTGGGCTCGATCTTCACCGCCGTGTGCGCCTTGGAAGTGGTGGCACCACCGATCATCAGCGGCAGATGGAAGTCCTGGCGCTGCATCTCGCGGGCCACGTGGACCATCTCATCCAATGACGGTGTGATCAGACCGGACAAGCCGATGATGTCGCACTTCTGCTCCTTGGCGACTTGGAGGA
Organism: Pseudomonas sp. CFBP13528; assembly: GCF_005233615.1. Taxonomy (NCBI): domain Bacteria; kingdom Pseudomonadati; phylum Pseudomonadota; class Gammaproteobacteria; order Pseudomonadales; family Pseudomonadaceae; genus Pseudomonas; species Pseudomonas sp. CFBP13528. The sequence goes on along the minus strand of NZ_QGAJ01000008.1, from coordinate 80,818 downwards.
TCTTCTCGGCGGGCACCATCACGCCCAGATCGACAATGTCATAGCCGTTGCAGCCGAGCACCACGCCAACGATGTTCTTGCCGATGTCGTGCACGTCGCCCTTGACCGTGGCCATCAGGATCTTGCCCTTGGCCTCAGGCTTGTCGCCTTTTTCCAGCTCGATGAACGGGATCAGGTGGGCCACGGCCTGTTTCATCACCCGGGCCGATTTCACCACTTGTGGCAGGAACATCTTGCCGGCGCCGAACAGGTCGCCAACGATGTTCATGCCGGACATCAGCGGGCCTTCGATCACCTCGATCGGCCGCGCGAACGACAGCCGCGACTCCTCGGTGTCTTCAACGATATGGGTGGTGATGCCCTTGACCAGTGCGTGTTCCAGGCGCTTGTTGACGTCCCAGCCGCGCCACTCTTCGGTCTCGGCTTCCTTGACGCTGCCGTCGCCCTTGTACTTGTCGGCGATGGCGAGGAGGGCGTCGGTGCCGTCCGGGGTGCGGTTGAGCACCACGTCTTCCACGGCATCGCGCAGTTCGGCCGGGATCTGGTCGTAGATCTCCAACTGGCCGGCGTTGACGATGCCCATGGTCAGGCCGTTGCGGATCGCATACAGCAGGAACACCGAGTGGATCGCCTCACGCACCGGGTTGTTGCCACGGAACGAGAACGACACGTTGGACACGCCGCCGGAGGTCAGCGCATACGGCAGCTCGTCACGGATATAGGCACAGGCGTTGATAAAGTCGACGGCGTAGTTGTTGTGCTCTTCGATGCCGGTGGCGACCGCGAAAATGTTCGGGTCGAAGATGATGTCTTCCGGCGGGAAGCCGACTTCATTGACCAGGATGTCGTAGGAGCGCTTGCAGATTTCTTTCTTGCGCGCTTCGGTGTCGGCCTGGCCGGCTTCATCAAACGCCATCACCACCACGGCGGCGCCATAGCGCTTGCACAGCTTGGCGTGGTGAATGAACTGCTCGACGCCTTCCTTCATGCTGATCGAGTTGACGATGCCCTTGCCCTGGATGCACTTGAGGCCGGCCTCGATCACTTCCCACTTGGAGGAGTCGATCATGATCGGCACGCGAGAGATGTCCGGTTCACCGGCAATCAGATTGAGGAAGGTCACCATGGCCTTCTTCGAATCGAGCATGCCCTCGTCCATGTTGATGTCGATCACCTGGGCGCCGGCTTCTACCTGCTGCAGGGCGACTTCCAGGGCTTCGGTATAGTTGTCTTCGCGGATCAGGCGGGCGAATTTGGCTGAACCGGTGATGTTGGTGCGTTCGCCGACGTTGACGAACAACGAGCTGCGATCAATCGTGAACGGCTCCAGGCCGGACAGGCGGCAAGCCTTGGGAATGTCCGGGATCGGGCGCGGCGCATAGCCGGCCACGGCCCTGGCGATGGCTTCGATATGGCCTGGCGTGGTGCCGCAGCAGCCGCCGACGATATTCAGGAAACCGCTCTGGGCGAACTCTTCGATGACCTTGGCGGTTTCCGACGGCAGCTCGTCGTACTCGCCGAATTCGTTGGGCAGGCCGGCGTTCGGGTGGGCGGAAACGTGGGTGTTGGCCTTGTTCGACAGCTCTTCCAGGTACGGGCGCAGTTCGCTGGCACCGAGGGCGCAGTTCAAACCGACCGAGATCGGCTTGGCGTGGGCCACGGAGTTCCAGAACGCTTCGGTGGTCTGGCCCGACAGGGTGCGGCCGGACGCATCGGTAATGGTGCCGGAAATCATGATCGGCAGTTCGACGCCCAGTTCCTCGAACACACCTTGCACGGCGAAGATCGCGGCCTTGGCGTTGAGCGTATCGAAGATGGTTTCGATCAGGATCAGGTCGGCGCCGCCTTCGATCAGGCCCTGGGTGGCTTCGGTGTAGTTTTCCACCAGTTCATCGAAGGTCACGTTGCGGTAGCCGGGGTTGTTCACGTCCGGCGACAGCGAGCAGGTACGGCTGGTGGGGCCGAGCACGCCCGCGACGAAACGCGGCTTGGCTGGATTTTCCGAGGTCTTGGCGTCGGCCACCTTGCGCGCCAGGCGTGCGCCCTCGACGTTCAGTTCATAGGCCAGTTCCTCCATGCCGTAGTCGGCCATGGAAATCCGCGTGGCGTTGAAGGTATTGGTCTCGAGAATGTCCGCACCCGCATCCAGGTAGGCCTTTTCGATCCCACCGATCACATCGGGGCGGGTGAGTACCAGCAGGTCGTTGTTACCCTTGACGTCGCTCGGCCAGTCGGCGAAGCGTTTGCCACGGTAGTCCTGTTCCTCGAGCTTATAGCTCTGGATCATCGTGCCCATGCCACCGTCCAGGATCAGGATACGTTCCTTGAGGGCGTGGTGAAGGGCTTGCAGACGAGCGCTACGATCGGACATGGGACTACTCTGGTCAGGCATTACGGAGGGCATGAATGATAACAAACCTGTGCAGGATTTGAGCATGTCGGGTTCTGCATGAATATCGCTCATGTTGCAGGCAGTCATGGCTCGGTAGAATCACCGCCACTTTCAGACTGCACGCCTTGAATCGGGACCGGATACATGTCACTTCGTTTAATTGTCAGCGCCGTTCTGGCTTTGATAGCCAGTACGGTGCAGGCAGATGCTGTGCCGGTAAACCGCTCCGCTTCGGCGATTTCCTACACCCGCGACATCCAACCGATCTTCACCGAGAAGTGCGTGGCGTGCCATGCCTGTTACGACTCCGCCTGCCAGCTCAACCTGGGCAGCGCCGAGGGCGCGACGCGGGGCGCCAGCAAGATGCCGGTGTATGACGGCGAGCGCAGCACCGCCGCGCCGACCACGCGGTTGTTTTATGACGCGTTCGGCAAACAGGCCTGGCAGCAGAAGGGCTTCTATTCAGTGCTGGATGCCCAGGGCAGCCAGGCCGCCTTGATGGCGCGCATGCTGGAACTGGGCCATAACGCGCCGCTGCAACCCAATGCCAGGCTTCCCGGTGAGATCGTGCTGGGCTTGAACCGCGCCAATATGTGCGCGACGCCGGGTGAGTTCAGTGCCTACGCCGGTAGTCACCCCAGGGAAGGCATGCCGCTGGCGGTCACCGGCCTGACCGACCAGCAATACCAGACGCTGCAACGCTGGCTGGCCTCCGGCGCGCCGCTCGACGAGCAAAGCCTGGCCCCCAGTACCAGGGAAGCCTTGCAGGTACAGCAGTGGGAAAACCTGTTCAACCAGCCGGGCGCTCGGGAAAGCCTGGTGGCCCGCTGGTTGTTCGAGCATTTGTTTCTCGCCCACCTCTATTTCGAGAACGGTGAGCCGGGGCATTATTTCCAATGGGTTCGCTCACGCACGCCGAGCGGCCAGCCCATCGATCTGATCGCCACGCGGCGCCCCAACGACGACCCCGGCACCCAGGTGTACTACCGACTGTGGCCGGTGCAGGGCGTGATCGTGCATAAAACTCATATCACTTACCCGTTGAGCGCCGCGAAAATGGCGCGCATCAAGGCGCTGTTCTACGCCGGTGACTGGCAAGTGACAGCCTTGCCGGGCTACGGCCCCGGCAGTCGAGCCAACCCGTTCGCCACCTTCGAAGCCATCCCGGCCAAGGCCCGTTACCAGTTCATGCTGGATAACGCCGAATACTTCGTGCGCACGTTCATACGCGGCCCGGTGTGCCGTGGGCAGATCGCTACCGACGTGATCCGCGATAACTTCTGGACGTTGTTCCAGGACCCGGACCACGACCTGTACATCACCGATGCACGCTATCGCGGCCAGGCCACGCCGCTGCTGGCCATGCCTGGGCAGAACGATGACGTGGGCAGCGTGCTGAGCCTGTGGCTGGCTTATCGCGACAAGCGCAATCAATACGAAGCCCTGCGCCGTGACAACTATGCGCACCTGCCGGCGCCAGGCTGGTCGACGCTGTGGGCGGGTAATGACAACGCCTTGCTAAGCATCTTCCGCCATTTCGACAGCGCCTCGGTGAACAAAGGCCTGATCGGCGAAGTCCCGCAGACGCTGTGGCTGTTCGACTACCCGCTGCTGGAGCGCACCTATTACCAGTTGGCGGTGAACTTCGACGTGTTCGGCAACGTGTCGCACCAGGCCCAGACGCGCTTGTACTTCGACCTGATCCGCAACGGCGCCGAGCAGAACTTCCTGCGCCTGATGCCGGCCGATACCCGCGAGGACTTCCTTGATGACTGGTACCAGAACAGCGGCAAACTCAAGTTGTGGCTGGACTATGAAGCCATCGATGACGACACGCCGAGCGGGCTTGACCTGAATGAAGAAGACCCTAAACGCGACTTCGCCAATCAACTGCTGAGCCGCTACGGTACCCTGAACGTCAGCCCCGATCCGATCAACCGCTGCACCGGGGCCTATTGCTCGCGCGCCGGTATCGACCCGGCCTTGCAGGACGCCGAACAGGCGCTGAGCCGCCTGACGTCGCGCCCTGCGGCAGGGCTCAAGGTGATCGACCAATTACCGGAAGCCACCCTGCTGCGCATCGAAACCGCCAGTGGTCAGCGGGTGATCTACAGCATGCTGCGCAATCGCGCCCACAGTAACGTGGCGTTCCTGTTGGGTGAGGCGTATCGCTATCAGCCGGGGTTGGACACCCTGACCATCTACCCGGGTGTGCTCAGCAGCTACCCGAACTTCATGTTCAACATCCCTGCCCAGCAAGTGCCGGAGTTTGTTGCGGCGATGGAAAAAGCCAAGGATGCCAAGCGCTTCGAGCAGATTGTCGACCGCTGGGGTATTCGTCGCAGTCACCCGCAGTTCTGGCAGTACTTCCATGACTTGTCGCACTACATCCACGACACCACGCCGGTAGAAGAGGGTGTATTGGACATGAACCGCTACGAGAACCTCTGAAGTGGCGACCGGGGGCGATCAGATCGGTCCCCCCTATGGGCGATGGCCTTGGGGTTTTATGTACTTCCAGTATTCTCGCCCGTAGTCCATCAGCAACTCCGTGCCGGCAGGAATATCCTTCCACGCGAGCAGGAACACCATGTACTTGCCTACATGTAAGGCTGCCACATTTTCGATACCGACGTCGGCGATGCGCGGTACGTTGACCGCGTTAATCAGGCTGAGGATATTGCTGTTGCCGTGACCGCTGATAGACGCCCCTTTGGTGTTCGTCTGGAATAGATAAGTACCGACGGCCACCCTGCCTTTTTCCATTACCTCGGCAGCAATCGAAGCCTTGTTCAAGTGCAACTTGCCGGTGTAGGGGCCGAGGACATCGAACCGTTTGATATCGCTCTTGGCGACCACCGATAAACCCCGTTCCGAGCCCTCATCGAGCTTCTTGACCTCAAGCAATCGATCAAGCGTGCGATGGTGATTACCTTCCCTGGCGATCCATTCGCGGATGCTTTTGGTTGCAGCCTTCTTGATCTCGATATGTTGGCGGCCGTTGAACTCATCAAAAAATTGATTGGCCTCGGTGATCTTGATTTTTTCAGGTGGGCCTTCGAGATCCTGGGTCAGGCTGCGCCGCACATCGTTCGGGTCCTGCAGGATCGGTGCATTATTGTTGATTCTGTGATCGTAAGAGCCGGTGATAGACGTGGATCGGTGCCGTGAGGGGGGCGTATCGTCTTCCAGTCGCGGCCGCTTCGAACTGCCCGGCTGGGGCGGGGCAGTTGGGCGTTTCCTGGCGATCGGCTCGTCTACGATGTCTCTTGAGCCGAAAACCCGCATTTCTCTTCCCACACGGGTCAGGCTGCCGTTGTCGTTGACATAGGTGCTCCAGATCACCGGGTTGAGATCGTTTGCTTCAACAAATGTGGCCATGGAAGAGCTTGAATTATTGGCGTTGTAGAGGGTGTACCACGCTTGCAGATGGGTGTGGCTCACCGGGGTGAACTGCGCGCCGCTGGCATGTTTGGCGAGTACCTTTCCGGCTGCCCGATAGCTGCCATCCAGGTTTACATACTCTGCAAAGGCTCTTGGGTCGAGGTTGTGGTCGGCGGCGAATCCCTCGAGGGTGAGCGTGTTGCGTTTTTTCTGGGAGGTCGTGCGCCAACTTTCCAAATGATCGAAGGTTACCTCCGTGCGGGCGGTGCCTGCTCGGTCCAGCATCGTGAGCCCACGACTCGCCAGGTTGTCGCCGGTATGCACAAACTGCCTGAATGCGTTGGGGTCCAGGTTGTAGGTCCGCACAAAATCATCCATGGTTTTTTTCAGGGCGTTTTCACTGGCTTGCGTCCAATTCAACAGGACCGAGGGCGTGACGAAGTCGGGCTTTTCCGGAGCGCCGCCGGTGACTTTGATCAGGCTTGAATACCAGTGCCCCGGCTCTACGGACGATAGAGTGATCGACAAGTCCCGGTTGCTCTTGGGGTTGACCAGCACCACGGAAAAACTGTTGTCGGCGCCGGCGGCGGTCTCCTGGATAAAACCATAGGAGTTGTCCCGCACCTGATATACCGAGATCGTACCTCTGTCATCGATATTGCAGATGAACCGTTGGTTGTACTCGGCACGGAAAAAGATCCCGCGGGAATCGGGCTTGAGCCCTGCAATCCAGTGAGGGTCCACGGCGTATTTGCGGATCAGCGGGTTGCTGTTGCTGATAACCGTGACCGGCTCGCGAAACCGTGGCCCGAAAACGCGGTTGGAGCCGGCGTCAATCAGCCGATAATCCGCAGCCTCCAGGGTGCCGACATTGCGCATGGGGATGTTGGGGCAACCGTCCACCGTGAACAAGCGGTCGCCGGCCTGGCGCGGTGACCAGATGCGCGGGTCGACGGATATCATGTGGCGGGCTGCGACACTCCCGTCGCGCAACTGCGCGATCCCCTTGCTTGCCTGGCGCAGGGCTGCCGTGCCGAGATTGATCAGGGCGAATCGCCCCAGGTTCAATACCGCGACCACCGCACCCAGTGGGTTGAGTTCCTGCAACGTGGCGGTGATCAGCTTTCTGGTCAGCGTGGACAAGTGCGGCAATGCAAGGCGGATACCGGCCTTGCCCGCCTGGACCACGACGCGCGTGCAGCCGGCAATGTATTTACCGATGGGCACACCGAACGACACGATATCGGTAAAAAGGCCGAGTCCACCTGACTCGATACGCTGGGGATCGCCTGAGGCCAGGTCGTCGATAGCGCCCCAGAACGGCACGAACATTTTTCCCCAGTACGAGATGTCTTCAAAAAAGTCACGGCCTATATCCATGGCCCGTGTGGCTTTACGGGTTTTCTCCAAGAGGATCTTTTCATCGCAAAAGAACAACTCACGCGCGATCATCTCTGCCAGTGCCTCGATCCGTGGCGATTGGCGGATATTGGCGGCCAATGACAGGGGCTGCCGAGGGGGCAGCGGCGGTGGGACCTGTGGCGCTTGCTGATCGTGGGGCGCGATGAGCGCTGGCATCACCTGCCCGACTTGCTCGACGATCAGGGTGGCTGTCTGGCCGGGCTCAGGCTTCACGGCGTCCTGATAAGCTTTCCAGTCGAATGGCAGTTCGGTGCCTTTTCTGAAGCGGCCTCGGCTTGAGCGGCTGGTCCCGCCAACACGTTCAACCTTTACCTCGCCGCCCACCCACAGGTTTTTGAGGTCTTCGCGCACGCGAACAATGCCGGCGTTCGGAAAAACCTCGATGTAGCGCAGGGTGTAGGGGTGGTCAGCGCACGCCAGACGCAAGATAAACCCCGAGCGCCCGCGAACGGCGTCAGTGTTGTGCTTGTCTTCATGTTCGACCTGGACGTCATGCAGGGGTTTGCGCAATGAATAAACGGTGATTTCGTCACGGTCGCTATTGCCCGGCCATAACGGCGCAAACTGCGCCAGCAAGCCTTTGATCAGGGTTTTGTAGGCCGCTCTTGGGATGTGCAGGTAGTCATTGAAAGCCTGGTCAAACTCAGCGTCCGAGTTGAAGCGAAAACGACTGGGTGGTTGCAGCGCGAGGTCTTGCGCCGCCTTAATCATCTCGCTTTCATGCTGTTCCAGGGCGGCCAATGCGTGTTCGATGTCTTGGGTGGAGTAGCCGTACCGGCTTACCGGCAGTAGGCCAGTTTCTACTGCCCAGGTGAGCGTCGGTTGGATTTTCGCGGCAACCACCCGTGTTTGTTGTGCTGGTTCGTCGGCATACACACGAAGGAACTCACCCGGCAGATTGAGCAGTCGCTCGAATGTCATATGCCGTGATGAGCCTGGGGCAACGGACTCGGCCAGGATAAACCCGCTTTTGAAGTTGACCCATGCGCTGGAGGTGCCGTAGGGCAACTCATCTGGAATGCCCTCGACCCATATTTCACTGGGAATATTGGCCTTGAGCACGCAGACGGCCAGGCGCGCCGTCGATGGATTGAGGTCCAATGAGCGCTCGTACTCCTTGATCAATGACTGACGAATGACCCCATAGTTGACTGCCGGCGGGATGAACGCTTTGAGTTCGTTGTCGTTGAGTGAATGGGCGTCGGGCGTGATCGTCAGCCAGAGTGCGCGCCAGAGCAGTTTCACTTTGACGGCTTGCGGACACTCTTGGCCATCGCCGGCACCATACCAGTCCAGTGCCGCGGCGATGGATTGGCCCACTGCCAGGTTTTCGCGGGTATTGAGCAGCTGTTCCAGGAGGACGGTGGGGGTGGTGTCTAGCGCTGCTTGTTGTGCCGGGGTCAACCGCTGGGGGACTACCTGTGCGAACAACGACCGGGCATTGTCGCGCTCGAGGTCGCGCACGACGTGCTTGATGATCTTGTCGTCCTCTGGCCCTAGCAAGTGTTCCAGGTCGCTGACATGGCCATCGTGACCCAGCCGGCAAAGCGTCCGATATTCCTGCAGGTGGTATTGCACGGCCTTCCACTGGGCCATGGTAGTCGGGGCGGCGGGTATGATTGCGTAGTAGGCCAATACCCGATCAAGCCGAACTGAACCGTCGCTTTTGACGCCGTTGCCGACTTTGCGGTGGATGTCCAGCAGGACGTCGATCTGGTTGGCGAAGTAGAGCGGCGCTTTACGCAGCACCACTGGATGGCCTGCAATGTCGAACACTTCGGCTGGGGTGGGGATAGGTGATTTCGGCGTACTGAGTAGCTCGGACAGGAAGTCGTAAGGGAAATCGCCGAGCGGGGAGTTGTTGGGCGAGGGTTTTTCACTGAGGAACGTCTTGAAGTCGTCATCCTCTTCAAGGATTTTAAGCACGCGAAAAGCGGCTTTGCATTCGCGGCCCAGTGCGGAGTCTGCTGGAGGGTAGTAGTAAGACGTCAGAGCGTTCGCAAGTGTCGGGCCCTGGATCAGGCCCGCCAGATGGTCGAGCAGGTGATCGAGGTCCGACAGACGTGTAGGTGGACTCTTGGACATGAGTCGGGAAAGTGTGGGCTTCATTAAAACCTCGCGCGTGAGCAATTAGGATCGCGACGTCATGCTAGGCAGACTCACTCTCTCGCACGTGCTACATAGATAGGCATTGCTACAGGACTCGGCAGGGGCGCAGCGCCGGGATGCTTTTCCGACAAAAACACTCGGACTTTGTACCTGCGTAATAATTTGGCGTAAACTGCCCGCAAGCCTGTGAGGAGTTTCCATGACTGCCATAACCATTACCGACGCCGCCCACGATTACCTGGCTGACCTGCTGTCCAAGCAGAACACCCCGGGTATCGGCATCCGCGTCTTTATCACCCAGCCCGGTACCCAGTACGCCGAGACGTGCATTGCCTACTGCAAGCCGGGGGAAGAGAAACCTGAAGACACCGCCCTGGGGCTGAAAAGCTTCACCGCGTACATTGATGCCTTCAGCGAAGCCTTCCTCGATGACGCCGTGGTCGATTACGCCACCGACCGCATGGGCGGCCAGTTGACCATCAAGGCCCCGAACGCCAAGGTGCCCAATGTCAACGCCGACAGCCCGGTCAACGAGCGCATCAACTACTACCTGCAAACCGAGATCAACCCGGGGCTGGCCAGCCACGGCGGCCAGGTGAGCCTGATCGACGTCGTGGATGACGGTATTGCCGTATTGAAATTCGGTGGTGGTTGCCAAGGCTGCGGCCAGGCGGACGTGACGTTGCGCGAAGGTATCGAGCGGACCTTGCTCGAACGCATTCCCGAGCTCAAGGGCGTACGTGACGTGACCGACCACACGCAGAAAGAAAACGCCTACTACTGAGTAAGGTGTTCACTGCGACGAAAAACGGCGCCCCGTGAGCGCCGTTTTTTCTGCTTGAAATTCAGTCGGTTGTGATACCTATCTAACAATAAGGATCAAGTGTGGGAGGGGGCTTGCCCCCGATAGCGGTGTGACGTAGAAACTCAAGGTCGGTATAGATGCACATGTCCCGCCCGATACAGTGAAGACTCACTGAATGTGTCACTGGCCAGCACCCGCCCCACCACAATCAGCGCCGTACGTCGAAAGCCTTTGGCCTCGACCTTCCGGGCAATATCACTCAGCGAACCCACCACCCAGTCCTGATCCGGCCACGTCGCGCGGTGCACCACGGCGATCGGGCAATCGGCGCCATAGTGCGGCAGCAGCTCGGCGACGATCTTCTCCAGGTGATTGACCCCCAGGTGAATCGCCATGGTCGTGCCGTGGCGGGCCAGGCTGTCGAAGTCTTCACCGGCGGGCATGCTGGTTTTATCGGCATAGCGGGTCAGGATTACGCTCTGGGCGATATCCGGCAGGGTCAGCTCGGTTTCCAGCAACGCCGCGCAGGCTGCCACCGCCGTGACGCCGGGTATGATCTGGAACGCAATGCCCAACTCACGCAAGTGACGGATCTGTTCGCCAATCGCTCCATACAGGCTTGGGTCGCCGGAATGCACACGCGCCACATCGTGGCCGTTGGCGTGGGCCGTTTTGATCAAGTCGATGATCTGTTCCAGGTGCAGTTCCGCGCTGTTGACCACCTGCTGCGCCTGATGGCCTTCCAGTACCGCTGCGGGCACCAGCGAGCCGGCGTAGATGATCACCGGGCAACTGCGGATCAGCCGCTGGCCTTTGACGGTGATCAGTTCCGGGTCGCCGGGACCTGCGCCGATGAAGTAAACGGTCATGCAAGATTCCTGTTGGAGTGCGCACGAGCATGAACAATGCTCAAGATCGGGTGGGGTGATTATCCGGGTTAGCGTCGACGCCGGCCAATGCAAAGGTGGCCTGCGCGCTTTTGCGGCGAGTGATCAGCAGCCGGACAGGGGCGCTGGCGAGCTGCTCGGCCAGGGCCAGCGCGGCGCTTTCGGCAACCCCATGACACTGGGTATGGGCAAAAGCGACGGCGGATTTGTGGCTCAGACGTTCCTCATAAGCGCTCAGGTGCGCGGCACTGAAACACAGCAGTGGCACGTTCAGGATCCGAGACAGTGCCAAAAGCCCTGGCTCATCCTGCTTGCGCTCAATGCTTGCCAATGCGCTCAGGTGCTGACGGTCGATTCCGGCCTCGGCGAGGGCACTGTCAACCAGCGCCAGCAGGGCCTGGGCACTACAGCCTCGCTGGCAGCCCAGGCCGACGACCAGGGTCATGCCGGGTATGAGCCGTCGCGGTGCCGGCGGAACAGCCAGGCGCTGATCAAGCCCAGGGCCAGCCAGAACGCAACGTTGGTCAACTGCGAAGCGATCTTGAACTGCGCTTCCAGGGCTTGCGGTGCCAGCATCGAATGCACCTCGGGTTGCGGTGCGCCGATCACGTGGGGCACCACAAGAATTGCCACACCCAGTACTTTCAGCCACCCGTTGCGCCCGAACACCAGCAACGCAATTGCTGCAGCCGTCGAGGCGGCGGTGCCGACCCACCAGATCTGGCGCTGTGCCAGGTCTGCGGCGGCGGTACCCGGCAACTCCGGTGGCAGGCCCAAGGTGGGGGCGAGCACAAAGGTCGCGTAACCGGCCAGCCCCCACAGCAAACCTTGGGCGGTGCGAGTGGGGGCACGCAACGTGTAGAGCCCGGCCAGCATCAGCGCAAACCCGACCGCTACCACCAGGTTGCCGCCGGTGGTGGACAGCACGCGTTGCCAGCCGTCCTGCGGCTCCCAGGCCTCGGCGTCATGGGTGTGTGCAGGCGCGCCTGCGGTGTGCTCATGGGTGACTTCGGTGGCCGATGGGGCCTTTTCGAAGGTTTCCGCCTGCAAAATCAGTGGAGCGACCCACAAGCTCTGCAGCAGCGTCAGCAACAGGGCAGCCAGAAGGCCGGTGAAGCCCGCAGTTTGCGCGATACGCTTGATCATCTCGGCAGGCCTCAGTGGCACGGGAACGCGGCGCTGTGCCGGGTATCATGGGCGGCGTTGTGCACCGCCTCGATATGCGAGAAACCGGCGAAGTACACCAGGCACGCGCCGAGGATCGACGCGCCGATGGCGGCGCTCAGGCGTTGGCTCAGGGTAGAGGTGCTGCTGGCGGTGTGCGAGGTACTGCTGGTGATCGACATGGCGCGTCCCTTCAGGTGTCTTGAGTGAAACGAGCGCATGAGAACCCCGCGAGCCGGGCACGCAGGGTTCTGAACAGCGCCCGCCCACCGCGGGTTTGTTATCTGAATTTTTCGGGCCGGTCTCCGGGCTTGCGAGGGGACGGCTCTGGAAAGAATCGGCCTGACAAGCGTCTCCTTCCCATGCACAGGCACAGTGGATTTGACGCTTCGCTCGCTTACCGTTGCGGGGGCAGCACCGGACTGTTCATGCCTCTGATCAATCAAGGCATGGGTCACCGGTTTCCCGTTTCACCCTGTGAAGGGCACCCGAAACAAGATGCATAGGAAAACACGGGCCAGACCTGGGCGTCAATTGAGGCACAGGTTGGCGCAGCGCTCAGTGCTGCTGAGCAACCAATAGGCAATATCCTTAATTGGTTAAGGGCGTGCTCATGCTTTATTTTTATTGTCGCGTGTTGGAAGGTGGCCCCTGGAAGTTGAAGTGTCATTAGGGATAGGAGGCTTATTTATGACGTATGTATCTCGACGTGTTTTCAATCCGGGTAATGTGTCCGAATATAGTCATCAGCCGCAACACGGCTGCGCACCCGACGACCAACAGCGTCCAGGCGCCAACGCCCCCGCGCTTTGGGACACATCCTTGCGTGTCGACGATCCCTACTATCGCGCAGGCTCCGGTAAACCCTCGTGGTCTACGGAGGCGATGGCGCGCAACATTGACAGGAGGGGGCGTCGGTTGACAGACAGCAATCGCGATGGCGTCGTGCGGGTCGGTTATACGTTTAATGAAGTTGCATCACAGGAAAGCAAGTTTAACGAAACACAAAAAGCACAGGCCAGACGTTCAATGCAATCCTGGGCGGATGTGGCGAATATCAAGTTTGAAGAAGATGCTGTTGACGCTGAAGCGCGGCTGCGGTTCGTCAACAGTGACAACCAGCAGCCACCGGTGGCGGACGGCTTGTTCTCGAGTTATCAAGGACGGGTACGGGTTAACCCCGACTATTCGGATAACCGCGCGCCGGCAGTCAACAGCTTCGCGCGCCAAACGCTCACTCACGAGATCGGACACACATTGGGCGCCGCGCATACGGGCAATTATGATGCGTCGTGGGGGCCTTCCAACTATGCAGACCACGCCGCCTACGCACAAGACAGTCGGGGCCACTCCGTCATGAGTTATTTTGCGCCGAGCAATACCGGTCAGGACTTCAAGGGCCAACATGCCTCGTCGCCGTTGATGGCTGACATTGCCTGGTCTCAGCGGGTCTATGGTGCCAATCACCAGACCCGTAACAGCGATACCACCTACGGGTTCAACTCCAATACCCAGCGAGACGACCTGTCCTTGAGTTCATCGCGCAACCGTGCTGTCTTTTGCGTCTGGGATGGGGGTGGCAACGATACGTTGGACTTCTCCGGATATCATCAGGACCAGGTGATCAACTTGCGTGCCGAATCCTTCTGCGACGTAGGGGGAATGAAGGGCAATGTGTCCATCGCCAAGGGCGTTGTCCTGGAAAACGCCATCGGTGGTTCGGGCAATGACGTGCTGATCGGAAATGACGCCGACAACCGCCTCAAAGGCGGCGCCGGCGCGGACCGCATGCGCGGCGGTGCGGGCAGCGATACGTTTGTATACGACAATGCCGGTGATTCGACGTTGTACGCCCCGGACCAGGTGACCGACTTTGTCAGTGGTCAGGACAAAATCGATATTGGCGCGCTGTTGCGCAAACATGACATCCGTTCGCTGACATTCGTCAGCCAGTTCACCGGGCGGGCAGGCGAGGTGGGCGTGGGCTACGATCCGCACACGAACGAGTCGTGGGTCGTACTCGACTTGACCGGCAATGGCGAGATTGACCTGTACCTCGAGAGCCAGGGGCAAATACTGCATACCGATATTGTTGGCGATGTACCTGTCAGCTATCACTACGCCTGAACCTTTCATCGCGGCTACGGGACATTGACCGCAGACCGCGCACTGCGTAGCCTTGCCTGCTCGAGGTTCTTCGGCTGCGGCCGAAGCTAAGAAGGGAACGCGGTACAAGCCGCGGCTGCCCCCGCAACTGTGAAGGGTTCACCTGACTGCAATGCCACTGCCGATACGGCGGGAAGGCGCAGCCGGCGCCGGTCGCAAGACCCGCAAGCCCCAAGCCAGGAGACCTGCCTCGCAATCGATTTTTCAATTCAACCGGGCGGGGTGATCCGGTGACGAAACCCGCTGCTGCGCGCCGCCGCAGGGCCTGTCGTCCCGTATGCCCGCCCCAAAGGGCATCCGATGAAAACACTGGCCAAACTCCCCGTCACCATCGTTACCGGCTTTCTCGGCTCGGGCAAGACTACGTTGCTGCGTCATATGCTCGACAACGCCCAGGGCCGTCGCATTGCCGTGATCGTCAACGAGTTTGGCGAGCTGGGCATTGACGGTGAAATCCTCAAGCAGTGTTCCATCGGTTGCACCGAGGAAGAAGCCAACGGCCGCGTGTACGAACTGGCCAACGGTTGCCTGTGCTGCACCGTTCAGGAAGAGTTCTTCCCGGTGATGCGCGAACTGGTGGCCCGACGCGGCGACCTTGACCACATTCTCATCGAAACCTCGGGCCTGGCCTTGCCCAAGCCATTGGTCCAGGCCTTCCAATGGCCGGAAATCCGCAATGCGTGCACCGTGGACGCGGTGATTACCGTGGTCGACAGCCCGGCCGTGGCTGCCGGCACCTTCGCCGCGTTCCCGGATCAAGTCGATGCCCAGCGCAAACTCGACCCGAACCTGGACCACGAGTCGCCTTTGCACGAATTGTTCGCCGACCAATTGGCCAGCGCCGACCTGGTGATCCTCAACAAATCCGACCTGATCAGCGCCGAAGACCTGGCCCGCGTGCGCCTGGAAGTCGCTGAAGAGCTGCCGCCGGCGGTGAAGATCATCGAAGCCAGCAGCGGTCGCCTGCCGTTGGACGTGCTGATTGGCCTGGGTGCGGGCTCGGAGGAGCACATTGATGCTCGCCACAGCCATCATGATCATCACCACGACGGTGAGGACCCCCTTAATCACGACCACGATCACGACGCCTTCGACTCGATCTCAATCGACCTGCCTCAAGCCGACGAAGCCCTGTTGCTCGACGCCCTGACCCAACTGGTGGTGCAGCACGGCATCCTGCGCGTCAAAGGTTTCGCTGCGATCCCGAACAAGCCGATGCGCCTGCTGATCCAGGGCGTGGGCACGCGCTTCGACAAGCACTTTGACCGGGCCTGGGGCTTGGAAGAAGCACGCACCACGCGCCTGGTGCTGATCGGCCAGGAACTGGATGCCGTGGGCCTTGAAGCGCAACTGCGCGCTGCCCTCAGCGTTTAACCATGCACCTGCTCAGGACCCAGCCCGGTGGTTTCGTCGCGGACGACACTATCGCCGACCTTGGCCAAACCCCTGCCGAACTGGTGATCCTGTGCAGCGGCGACTCCAGCCTGGCGCTGCTCGCCGAAGCGGCGCAGCAATTGCCCGAGGATTACCCCAGCCTGCGCCTGGCCAACCCGATGCAGGTGCAGAACCACGCCTCGGTCGACCTGTACGTCGATGAGGTGCTGCGCCACGCCAAGGTCATCCTGATTTCCTTGCATGGCGGCATCGGTTATTGGCGCTACGGCATCGAGCGCCTGGTGGAACTGGCCGAGCGCGGCGTCACGCTGATCCTGATGCCGGGGGATGATCGTCCGGACCCGGAACTCAGCGGCCTGAGCACCGTCGCCGCCGAACAGCGCGAGCGTCTGTGGCACTTTTTGCGCCAGGGGGGCCTGGGCAATGCGCTGGACTTTTATCACTGTCTGGCCAGTGCCCATCTGGGCCGCGACTATGCCTGGGCCGAGCCGCAAACCTTGCCGCGTACGGCGATCTATCACCCCCACAGAGCCAATGCCCGCCTCAATGACTGGCAGGCGGATTGGCGCGCCGACGTCCCCGTGGCTGCGGTGCTGTTCTACCGCTCCCACTTGCAGGCGGCCAATACCGGGTTTATCGATGTGTTCTGCCAGCGCTTGCAGGCAGCGGGCCTGAACCCGTTGCCCATCGCAGTGGCCAGTTTGAAAGAGCCCGGTTGCCTCACGGTGGTCGAGGACCTGTTGGACGAGGTGCAAGCCGCGGTGATACTCAACACCACAGGCTTTGCCCAATCCAGCCCGGAAGCACCGCACCTGCGCCCGTTTCGGCGCAATATCCCGGTAATTCAGGCGATCTGCGCCCAGGATAACCAACCCGGCTGGGAAGCCAGCGCACAAGGGCTCGGCCCCCGCGACCTGGCGATGCATATCGCCTTGCCAGAGCTGGACGGGCGCATCATCAGCCGGCCGATCAGCTTCAAGGACCTGGCCTGGCACAGTGAGCGCAGCCAGTCGGACGTGGTCTGCTACCGCGCCGCGCCCGAGCGCATGGATTTTGTCGCCGAACTGGCGCGCCGCTGGGTCGAGCTGGCTCGGCTGCCGAATGCGCACAAGCGTGTCGCATTGATCCTGGCCAATTATCCAACCCGCGACGGCCGTATCGGCAACGGCGTGGGCCTGGATACGCCGGCGGCAGCGCTGAACATCCTGCGCGCGTTGCAAGCCGAAGGGTACCCGGTGCCGTCCACCTTGCCGGACAGCGGCACCGCCTTGATCCACGCATTGCTGGGCGGCGTCACCAACGACCTGGACAGCCTCGACCTGCGCCCGTGCCATCAAAGCCTGGGCCTGGACGACTATGAAGCGATGTTCCAGCGCCTGCCTGAAGCCAATCGCCAGGCCGTGCTCGCGCGTTGGGGCGCACCGCATCAGGACCCGATGTGCCGCGACGGCCGGCTGATGATCGCCGGCCTGCGCCTGGACCAGACCTTCGTCGGTATTCAACCGGCGCGGGGTTATCAGGTTGATCAGAGCGCGGTGTATCACGACCCTGACCTGGTGCCGCCCCACGGCTATCTGGCGTTCTACTTCTGGCTGCGCCGAACCTACGGCGCGCATGCGCTGATTCATGTGGGCAAGCACGGCAATCTCGAATGGCTGCCCGGCAAGGGCGTGGGCCTGTCGGAAAACTGCTGGCCGGACGTGCTGCTCGGGCCGCTGCCGAATATCTACCCCTTTATCGTCAATGACCCGGGCGAGGGCGCCCAGGCCAAGCGGCGTACCCAGGCGGTGATCATCGACCACCTGATGCCGCCCCTGACCCGCGCCGAAACCTACGGCCCGCTACGCGACCTGGAATTGCTGGCCGACGAATATTACGAAGCGCAGTTGCTCGACCCGCGACGCGCGCTGGAATTGCAGAAAGACATCCTCAAGCTGGTGCGCGAAACCCGTATCGATCAGGAACTGGAGCTGGACGGCGAGGCCGATGCCGACATCTGGTTACCGCGCCTGGACACCTACCTGTGTGACTTGAAGGAATCACAGATCCGCGACGGCCTGCATATCTTTGGCGAGTCGCCGGCGGGGCGCTTGCGTATCGATACCTTGCTGGCCTTGCTGCGCATTCCCCGTGGCGATGGCCGTGGCGCGCAATCGAGCCTGTTGCGGGTGTTGGCCAAGGCGTTCGAGCTGGGTTTCGATCCGCTGGACTGCGCGCTGTCAGAGCCGTGGACCGGGCGTCAGCCGGAAGTGTTGCGCACGCTCGACGCACAGCTGTGGCGCACCGCCGGTGACACCCGCGAGCGCCTGGAGCTCTACGCGATGCGCTTGATCGAGCAGGCGCTGGAGGGGCCGCTGGAGCAGTTGGAGGAAGCCGGCTGGGAAGAGGTGAAGGCGGTGGTCGAAAGCTTGCGCATTGTCGTGGCGCCGCGCCTGGATGCCTGCGGCCCGGCAGAAATGCGCGGCCTGCTGGACGCCCTGGGTGGTCGCTTTGTGCCGGCCGGTGCCAGTGGCGCGCCGAGTCGCGGGCGCCTGGATGTATTGCCCACGGGGCGCAATTTCTTCACCGTGGATGTGCGCAACCTGCCGACCACCACGGCCTGGCGCATCGGGTTCCAGTCGGCCAATCTGCTGCTTGAACGGCACCTGCAGGACCACGGCGATCATTTGCGCCAACTGGGCCTGTCGGTGTGGGGCACTGCCACCATGCGCACCGGTGGCGACGATATCGCCCAGGCCATGGCGCTGATGGGCGTGCGCCCGGTATGGGCCACCGGCAGCCAGCGCGTGGATGACTTCGAAATTCTGCCGATCAGCCTGTTGGACCGTCCGCGTGTCGACGTGACGCTGCGCGTCTCCGGCTTCTTTCGTGACGCGTTCGCCAACCTGATCCGCCTGTTCGATGCGGCGGTGCAAGCGGTGGCGGCCCTGGACGAGCCGGATGACATGAACCCGCTGGCCGCCAAGGTGCGCAGTGAGCGCCAAGCGCTGCTTGAGTCGGGCCTGGACGCAGCGTCCGCGGCGAAACAGGCCGGTTGGCGCATTTTCGGCGCCAAGCCAGGCGCCTATGGCGCGGGCGTGCAGGGCGCGATTGACGGTCGCCTGTGGCAAAGCCGCGAGGACTTGGCCGAGGTGTACCTCAATTGGGGTGGCTACGCCTACGGCGGCGCCGACGAAGGCACCGCTGCCCGTGGGCAATTCGCCCAGCGCTTGAGCCAGGTGCAGGCGGTGCTGCAGAACCAGGACAACCGCGAGCACGACGTGCTCGACTCCAATGATTACTATCAATTCCAGGGCGGCATGCTCGCCGCCGTGGAAACCCTGAGCGGCGACAAGGCCGCCAGCTATCATGGCGATCACAGCCAGCCGGACCTGCCGAAAATCCGCACCTTGAAGGAAGAGCTGAATCGGGTAGTGCGTTCCCGTGCGGCCAACCCGAAGTGGATCGAAGGCGTGAAGCGTCACGGCTATAAAGGCGCGTTTGAAATGGCTGCGACCGTGGACAACCTGTTTGCCTTCGACGCCACCACCGCGTTGATCGATGATCACCAATACGCGCTGCTCGCCGACGCCTACCTGCTCGACCCTGACACCCGCGCGTTTGTGCAACAGCACAACCCCGACGCCCTGCGCGACATGACCGAGCGCATGCTCGAAGCCCAGCAGCGCGGCATGTGGCAAGCGCCCGGCGCTTACCGCGAAGCGTTGGAAAACCTGTTGCTGGATATGGAAGAAGACAGTTGATGACCGATATTGCGCATTTCCCTCTGGCCGCCGTGGTCGCTGCCGATGAGCTGAAACTGGCGCTGTGCCTGAACGCGATCGATCCCAGGATCGGCGGTGTGCTGATCGAAGGCCCGCGCGGCATGGCCAAGTCCACCCTGGCCCGTGGCCTGGCGGACCTGCTCGCCAGCGGGCAGTTTGTCACCTTGCCCCTGGGCGCGACCGAGGAGCGCCTGGTCGGCACCCTGGACCTGGACGCCGCGCTCGGCGAGGGCCGTGCACAATTTTCCCCCGGCGTGCTGGCCAAAGCCGATGGTGGCGTGTTGTACGTTGATGAAGTCAACTTGCTGCCTGATCATTTGGTCGATCTGTTGCTTGATGTGGCTGCCAGTGGCACTAACCTGATCGAACGTGATGGCATCTCCCATCGGCATGCGGCGCGTTTTGTGCTGATCGGCACGATGAATCCGGAAGAGGGAGAGCTGCGCCCGCAGCTGCTCGACCGCTTTGGCTTCAACGTGGCCTTGAGCGGGCAGACGTTGCCGGCCGAGCGTGGGCAGATCATCCGTCGTCGCCTGGATTTCGACAGTGACCCCGTCGCGTTCTGTGAACAGTGGGCGCTGCCGCAAGCCGCTTTGCGCGAACGCTGCACCCAGGCGCGCGCACGCCTTGACAGTATCGAGCTGGATGACCGTGCCCTGGAGCAGATTACCCAGCGCTGCTTTGCCGCAGGCGTGGACGGGATGCGCGCCGACCTCGTGTGGCTGCGCGGCGCCAGGGCGCATGCCGCCTGGCGCGGGGCCGGCGCTATCGCCGAGGAAGATATAGACGCGGTCGCGGAATTTGCCTTGCGTCATCGACGCCAGGAGCAGGCACCGGCGGCCAGTCCGCCCAACCAGGCCCAAGCCCCCCAACCCTCGGCCCCCTCGCCGGGCCAGGGCCAATGGGGCGATATGCCCGCGCCGGCCCTGCCCACCGGGCCCCGCCGCGATGTTCCCGCCTGGCCAAAAAAGCCCTAGGCATTCGCCCTCGACCTGACGCGGGGGCGGATGCCCGACCCAAGGCAGGGCGGCTGGATAATGGCAGGCAAGGCAAGGCGCGCAGTGCGCGCCAGGGCCAAATCAACTGGCCGGTCACCTTGCTCGGCGGCAGGCCGCAACGCCGTGAAGATTTACGCTGGCAGGTGCGCAGCCGCTCTGCCCAGGAGCTGTGGCTGGTGATTGTCGACGCCTCGGCCTCCACCCGGCGGCATCGCGCGTTGAGCGATGCCAAGGGCCTGCTGGCGCAGGTGTTTGATGACGCCTACCGACAACGTGCGCGCCTGGCCTTGTTGACGGCCAGCGGGCAAGCGCCGAAGTGGCAGGTGCAAGGCTTGAAAGCGGCAAAAAGCCTGGCAGACTGGCTTGAGCCGCTCGGCGCCGGTGGCGGTACGCCGCTGCTGGCAGCCTTGACCGAGGCCGGGCATTGGTTGGTGGCACGGCGCAAGCGTTATCCGGCAGAGCTGCAGCGCTTGCTGGTGATTACCGATGGGCGGCTCAAGGTGATCGATGGGGTGCCGCTGCTGGCGTGCCCGGGATTGCTGGTGGATATCGAGCGCGGGCCGATCCGGTTGGGACGGGCGCGAGAGCTGGCTATTGGGTTGCAGCTGGATTATCGGCATATCGATGATGAGTAGTGCCTGGCCAGCCGCCATCGGGGGCAAGCCCCCTCCCACAAGGGAAACGCATTCCAAATGTGGGAGGGGGCTTGCCCCCGATGGCGGCCTCCAATACACCACAGATTTATCAGACTGCCCCACGCACATCTGGAATGCGTTCCCCTGTGGGAGGGGGCTTGCCCCCCGATGGCGATCTTGAATACACCGCAGATTATCAGCCCGCCCCCGGTACATTCGGCCAAAGGTCGGCGACTAAAAACAGCCGCTCCGCTTCCTCCCACTCTTCACCGCTCTGCACCAGCCGCACCAGCAATTGCGCTGGCGCCATCGGGTCCAGGTGTGCCAGCCAGCCGCCCATCTGCTCCTCACTCCACACCTCAGCCGCGGGGTAATGCGCCGGTGCCAGCCACGCATGCCGGGGCAGGGGTTGCCAGCGGCCGACGGGGCAGGTGCTCACAAATTCCGGCCAATCGCGCTGATGCAACCAGCGCCCACGCAGATGCTGTGGGTGGGCGCCCACGGGCGAGCCGGCCTGGCCCGGCCACGGGTAAAGCAGATACCCGCCCAGCCACAGGTGCGCATCGAACTGCTGGATATCCAGCGCTGCCAAGGCTTCGCGACTTTCGGCCCGTGCCGAGATCGGCAATTGATGCTGGGCCAGGTGGGCCAGCTTGCGGTCGAGCCGGTCATGGCAGCCGGGGCCGAGCCATTGCGCGGTGTCCTGGCCGTTGCCGTCCTGTGGGCCAAGATAGAGCTTGATCGCCAATTCCAGGTGATGCACGCCGTCGCGGTCGCGCAGCAGCATATCCAGCTCGCCCAGGGTGTGCCCGGCACGGCGGATCGGCAGGTTGGCCGCCAGCAGCTCGACGCCGGGTGCATGCTGCACGGCGAACTGCCACAGGCGCTCATAGTAGAGCCCCAGGCGCCGGGTGCGCGCCAGGCTCAGCCAGTGCTGCAGCGCGCGGCTGTCCTGATCGAGCGCACGTAACCAGGCGTCGAGCATTTGCGGCGACTGTACCCAGTCACTGCCCGCCAGCGGGTGGCGTTGCGGCCACGGCGTCTGTGCGAGCATCGGTGGGGCGAGCATCACCCACGCCAGGTCGCGCACCTCGGGGTGGCGCAGTTGGCGGGGCAGGGCGTGCAGATCAGGGAACAGAGTCATGGTGCGAGCATAGCCTCTTGAGTCGCGTGCAGGTGCCTGGGAGCCGCCTGAGAACCATTGTCATTGCAGCCCGGCGGCGACAAAGGATTTTGCCTGACGCGGCCTTTCGCCCATAATCCTTTCTTTTTGCCACACCCCTATGCCCGCAGGAGCCCCATGGAGCAATTTCGCAATATCGGCATTATCGGTCGCCTGGGCAGTACCCAGGTGCTGGACACCGTCCGCCGGCTGAAAAAATTCCTGCTGGAACGCCACCTGCATGTGATCCTCGAAGACACCATCGGTGAAATCCTGCCGGGCCACGGCCTGCAGACCTCGTCGCGCAAAATGCTCGGCGAAGTGTGCGACATGGTCATTGTGGTCGGCGGTGACGGCAGCCTGCTCGGCGCGGCCCGTGCCCTGGCGCGGCATAACGTGCCGGTGCTGGGGATCAACCGTGGCAGCCTGGGGTTTCTCACCGATATTCGCCCCGACGAGCTGGAAGTCGAAGTGGCCAAGGTACTTGATGGCCACTACCTGGTGGAAAACCGCTTCCTGCTGCAGGCCGAAGTGCGCCGCCACGGCGAAGCCATCGGTCAGGGCGATGCCCTCAATGACGTGGTGCTGCATCCCGGCAAGTCCACGCGAATGATCGAGTTCGAGCTGTATATCGACGGCCAGTTCGTGTGCAGCCAGAAGGCCGACGGCCTGATCGTCGCCACGCCGACCGGCTCCACCGCGTATGCGCTGTCGGCGGGTGGCCCGATCATGCATCCCAAGCTCGATGCCATTGTGATCGTGCCGATGTATCCCCATATGTTGTCGAGTCGGCCGATTGTGGTCGACGGCAACAGTGAGCTGAAGATCGTGGTGTCCAAAGACATGCAAATCTATCCGCAAGTCTCCTGCGACGGGCAGAACCATTTCACCTGCGCCCCCGGTGACACCATCACCGTGAGCAAAAAGGCACAGAAGTTGCGCTTGATCCATCCGCTGGACCACAACTACTACGAAGTGTGCCGCACCAAGCTGGGCTGGGGCAGCCGCTTGGGGGGTGGAGGCGACTGATGCTCGATCCCGCGCGCAGCTACGACCTGATTGGTGACGTGCACGGTTGCGCCCACACGCTGGAGCACTTGCTCGACCGGATGGGTTACCACAAGCAGGGCGGCACCTGGCGCCATCCGTCGCGCATGGCGGTGTTTCTCGGCGATATCATCGACCGTGGGCCACGCATCCGCGAAGCGCTGCACATCGTCCACGACATGACCGAGGCCGGCCAGGCGCTGTGCATCATGGGCAACCATGAGTTCAATGCGCTGGGTTGGACCACGCCGGCACCGCCGGGCAGCGGCAAGCAGTTCGTGCGCGAGCACAACCCGCGTCATGCGCGGTTGATCCAGGAGACACTGACGCAGTTCGAACAGCACCCGGCCGACTGGCACGACTTCCTCGGCTGGTTCTATGACATGCCGCTGTTTGTCGACGCCGGGCGTTTCCGTGTGGTGCATGCGTGCTGGGACGAGGGCTTTATCCAACCGCTGCGCGCGACCTTCCCGGATGGCTGCATCGATCAGCACTTCCTGCAGGCCGCCGCCGTACCGGGCAGTTTTGCCTGCAACGCATTCGATCGCCTGTTGCGCGGCACCGACATGCGCCTGCCGCACGGCCTCACCCTGACCGGTGGCGATGGCCTGACGCGTTCGTTTTTCCGCACCAAATTCTGGGAAGACGACCCGAAAACCTACGGCGACATCGTGTTCCAGCCCGACGCCTTGCCCGAGCCCGTGGCGCGCACGCCGTTGTCCTCCACGGAAAAGAACACCCTGCTGCGCTATGGCGTCGACGAGCCGTTGTTGTTCGTCGGTCATTACTGGCGCAGCGGCAATCCGGCGCCGATCCGCCCGAACCTGGCCTGCCTGGACTACAGCGCGGTGCTGTACGGCAAGCTGGTGGCGTATCGCCTGGACCAGGAAACCCGACTGGATCCGCATAAATTCGTCTGGGTCGACGTTGAGCGACCTGAGGTTATTCAATGAGTACCGTGGCTGTATTGCGCCTGCCCCTGAGTGTCGATCTGGGCGGTTTCGTCAAATTGCTGCACCGCATGCAGGTGCCCCATCGCGTCAGCGAGGAAGCGGGCGAGCAAGTGCTGTGGGTGCCCGAGAGCATCAGTGACGACGTGCGCGTGTTGTACCAACGCTTTCCCGCCGGCGACCCGGACCAGCAACTGGATATTCCCGAGCAGGCACCGGTTGCGCGCGCCAGCTTTATCCAGCAGGTCCGGCACAGTCCGGTCACGGCACTGGTGCTGCTGGCAAGCCTGATCGTTGGCGCGGTGACGCTGCTCGGCGAAAACCTGCAGACCATGGCCTGGCTGACGTTCCTGCCGTTCCGGGTGCTGGGCGAGTACATCCAGTTCACGCCGTTGGCCGACAGCCTGGCGTCCGGGCAATGGTGGCGGTTGGTCACGCCGATGCTGATTCACTTCGGCATCCTGCACCTGGCCATGAACGGCATGTGGTACTGGGAGCTGGGCCGACGTATTGAAGCGCGCCAGGGCGGCATCAATCTGCTGGGCCTGACTCTGTTGTTCAGCCTGGTTTCCAATTACGCGCAGTACGCTTACGGCGGCCCGGGCCTGTTTGGCGGTTTGTCCGGCGTGTTGTATGGCCTGCTCGGGCATTGCTGGATCTTTCAGTTACTCGCGCCCAACCCGGCGTATCGCCTGCCCCGTGGGGTGCTGGTGATGATGCTGGTGTGGCTGGTGCTCTGCCTGTCGGGGCTGGTCTCGATGATCGGCTTCGGTGAAATCGCCAACGCGGCCCATGTGGGCGGCCTGGTTATCGGTTGCCTGACCGGCTTGCTGGGCGGGTTGTACAACCGCCGCAAATCGCCTATTTGATAAGGAAGAGCCTCATGTCCTCTTTTGCTGAAATGATCGAAAACATCACCCCGGACATCTACGAGAGCCTCAAGCTCGCCGTGGAAATCGGCAAGTGGTCCGACGGCCGCAAGCTCACCGCCGAACAGCGCGAGCTGTCGTTGCAGGCGATGATCGCCTGGGAACTGCAGAACCTGCCCGAAGACCAGCGCACCGGCTACATGGGCCCGCAGGAATGCGCGTCGAAATCGGCACCGGTGCCGAACATCCTGTTCAAGTCGGATGCGATCCATTGATTGAAATCGGTCGCGGTGCAGTCAGCAAAATGTCGGTAAAACTCGGTGAGCCGACCGTTCAGTACGCGTTTCGCCTTGGCGACACCGAGGTGCCGGTCAACCCGTTGATCGGCACCCATATTCGCCTGGAATACCTCGGTGCCATTCATTGCAGCCATTGCGGCCGCAAGACCAAAAACAGCTTCAGCCAGGGGTATTGCTACCCGTGCATGACCAAGCTGGCCCAGTGTGACCTGTGCATCATGAGCCCCGAGCGCTGCCATTACGACGCCGGCACCTGCCGCGATCCGGGCTGGGGTGAAACATTCTGCATGACCGACCATGTGGTGTACCTGGCCAATTCGTCGGGGATCAAGGTCGGCATCACCCGTGCCACGCAGTTGCCGACCCGCTGGCTCGACCAGGGCGCCAGCCAGGCGCTGCCGATCATGCGTGTGGCCACGCGCCAGCAGTCCGGCTTTGTCGAAGATCTGTTTCGCAGCCAGGTGGCCGACAAGACCAACTGGCGTGCGCTGCTCAAGGGCGACGCGCAGTCCGTCGACCTCAAGCAGGTACGCGATGAGCTGTTTGCCGCCTGCGCCGAAGGCTTGCTCGGTTTGCAGGAACGCTTTGGCCTGCAGGCCATCCAAACCATTGCCGACGTCGAGCCGATCGAGATCCGCTACCCGGTGGAGCAGTATCCGGCCAAGATCGTCAGCTTCAACCTGGACAAGAATCCGATTGCCGAAGGCACGCTGCTGGGAATCAAGGGCCAATACCTGATCTTCGACACCGGCGTGATCAATATTCGTAAATACACGGCCTACCAGCTCGCCGTGCATCAGTAGAAGGATGCCACCCATGCGCACCGAACAACCGAAGATGATTTACCTGAAGGACTATCAGGCGCCGGACTACCTGATCGACGAGACGCACCTGACCTTCGAGTTGTTCGAGGACCACAGCCTGGTCCACGCGCAACTGGTGATGCGCCGCAATCCCGAGCGCGGCGTCGGTTTGCCGCCGCTGGTGCTGGATGGTCAGCAACTGGAGCTGCTGAGCGTGAACCTCGCCGATCAGGCGCTGACGGCGGCTGACTACCAGTTGACCGACAGCCACCTGACCGTGCAGCCCAGGAGTGAAACCTTCACCCTCGACACCACGGTCAAGATTCACCCGGAAACCAACACCGCCCTGGAAGGCCTGTACAAGTCCGGCGGCATGTTCTGCACCCAGTGCGAGGCCGAGGGTTTTCGCAAGATCACTTACTACCTTGACCGCCCCGACGTGATGAGTGTGTTCACCACCACGGTGATCGCCGAACAGCACCGCTACCCGGTGCTGTTGTCCAACGGCAACCCGATTGCCAGCGGCCCCGGCGAAGACGGTCGGCACTGGGCGACCTGGGAAGACCCGTTCAAGAAACCCGCCTACCTGTTCGCCCTGGTGGCCGGTGACCTGTGGTGCGTCGAAGACAGCTTCACCACCATGACCGACCGCGAAGTCGCGCTGCGCATCTACGTCGAGCCGGAAAATATCGACAAGTGCCAGCACGCCATGACCAGCCTGAAAAAATCCATGCGCTGGGATGAACAAACCTACGGCCGCGAGTACGACCTCGACATTTTCATGATCGTGGCGGTGAACGACTTCAACATGGGCGCCATGGAGAACAAGGGCCTCAATATCTTCAACTCCAGCGCTGTGCTGGCCCGCGCCGAAACCGCCACCGACGCCGCACACCAGCGCGTCGAGGCCATCGTCGCCCACGAATATTTCCACAACTGGTCGGGTAACCGCGTGACCTGCCGCGACTGGTTCCAGTTGTCGCTCAAGGAAGGTTTCACCGTGTTCCGCGACTCGGGCTTCTCCGCCGACATGAACTCGGCCACGGTCAAGCGCATCCAGGACGTGGCGTACCTGCGTACCCACCAGTTCGCCGAAGACGCCGGCCCCATGGCCCATGCGGTACGCCCGGAGAGCTTTATCGAGATCTCCAACTTCTACACCCTGACGGTTTACGAAAAGGGCTCGGAAGTGGTCGGCATGATCCACACCTTGCTCGGCGCCGAGGGCTTTCGCAAAGGCAGCGACCTGTATTTCGAGCGCCATGACGGCCAAGCCGTGACCTGCGACGACTTCATCAAGGCCATGGAAGATGCCAACGGCGTCGACCTCAGCCAGTTCAAGCGCTGGTACAGTCAGGCCGGCACGCCGCGTTTGGCGGTGAGCGAGTCCTACGATGCGGCGGCCAGGACCTACAGCCTGACCTTCCGCCAGAGCTGCCCGCCAACCCCGGACAAGGTGGAAAAACTGCCCTTCGTGATCCCGGTCGAGCTGGGCCTGCTGGACGGGCAGGGCGCCGCCATCCCCCTGCGCCTGGCCGATGAGCCGACGGTTGGCGCTCCCTCACGAGTGATCTCGGTGACGCAAGCCGAGCAGACGTTCACCTTCGTCGATGTCGCTGAAAAACCGTTGCCTTCCCTGCTGCGCGGTTTCTCGGCGCCGGTGAAACTGAGCTTCGCCTACACCCGCGACCAACTGATGTTCCTGATGCAGCACGACAGCGACGGGTTCAACCGCTGGGATGCCGGCCAGCAACTGTCGGTACAGGTATTGCAGGAACTGATCGGCCAGCATCAGGCAGGGCAACCGCTCAAGCTCGATCAGCGCCTGATCGACGCGTTGCGCACGGTATTGAGCGACGAAAGCCTGGACCAGGCCATGGTCGCCGAAATGCTCTCGTTGCCGAGCGAAGCCTACCTGAGCGAAATCAGCGACGTGGCGGATGTGGAGGCCATTCACGCCGCCCGTGAATACGCCCGCAAGCAACTGGCCGAGAACCTGTTCGAAGGCCTGTGGCTGCGCTACCAGGCCAACCGTGAGCTGTCCAGGCAAACGCCGTACGTGGCCGAGGCCGAGCACTTTGCCCGGCGTGCCCTGCAGAACATCGCGTTGTCGTACTTGATGCTCAGCGGCAAGCCAGAAGTATTGACGGCCACCCTGGATCAGTTCGACACCAGTGATAACATGACCGAGCGCCTGACGGCCCTGGCCGTGCTGGTGAACTCGCCGTTCGAAGCGGAAAAAGCCCAGGCACTGGCGGTGTTCGCCGAGAACTTCAAGGACAACCCGCTGGTCATGGACCAATGGTTCAGCGTGCAGGCCGGCAGCACCCTGCCGGGCGGGCTGGCGCGGGTCAAGGCGCTGATGGAGCACCCGGCGTTCACGATCAAGAACCCGAACAAGGTGCGCGCACTGATCGGCGCATTTGCCGGGCAGAACCTGATCAACTTCCATGCCGCGGATGGTTCGGGCTACCGTTTCCTGGCGGACCTGGTGATCCAGCTCAATACGCTGAACCCGCAGATTGCTTCACGCCAATTGGCACCCTTGACGCGCTGGCGTAAATACGACGCCGCCCGGCAGGCGCTGATGAAGGCGGAGCTGGAGCGCATTCGTGGCTCGGGCGAGCTGTCCAGCGATGTGTTCGAGGTGGTCAGCAAGAGCCTTGCCTGACCATGTGGGAGGGGGCTTGCCCTGATACCAGTCTGTAGGAGCGAGCTTGCTCGCGAAAAACTCACAGTCACCGCGTTCATTCAGAAAGCACGCGTTATCGTTGACGTTTTTCGCGAGCAAGCTCGCTCCTACAAAAAGCCAGGGCAAGCCCCCCTCCCACAGTGATCAGAACGGGATTACTGACGTGCCGCTTATTGGGCAAGCGGCGTGAGCACCTCGGCCTTGTCATCCAGCACCATTACCACCAGCAGTTTGGCGGGCCGGGTCTGGCTGGCGTTGCTCGACTCGAAGTGCCGCGAACCGGCGGGCTCGTAGAACGAATCGCCGGCCTTGTAGGTAATGGCTTTCTCATCGTTGACCCGTGAGGTTATTTCGCCTTCCAGTACATAAGCCACGGCGGTGCCGGTGTGGCTGTGGGGCACGGTGGCCTGGCCGGGAGCGTAGTCCACGGTGAGCATGATGGTTTTCTTGCCGGGCACGTTGGCCAAGGCGTGTTCCTGCAGCACCTTGAGCGTTTCCTGGTGGTACACCGGTTCGTGGGCGTAAGCGTTGAGCGAGGCCAGTATCGCGGCGGTGGCGAGCAATCGTTTCATGAGGCGTTCCATGGAGTTCGAGACCTGTTCACCCTACGCTCTGGAGCTGGGTCGACCAATGACCAATCCTGCGCAAAAGCGCCTAGCCAATCTGCCGCAGAATGTCGCGGACCTTGTCCAGCGCCGGGTCGATATCGAGGGTTTCGATGGCGCCGAAGCCGAGAATCAGCCCGGCGCGTGGCGCAGTCTCGTGAAAAAACACATCCAGGGGGTACAGCCCCACCTGCGCCTTGCGCGCCAGTTGCATCAGCAACGGGATATCCACCGGCACCTTGCACAGCGCGGCCAGATGGAACCCGGCCACCGTCGGCACCGCCTCGAACCAGGGCGACAGGTCTCCCGCCAGGCGTTGCAGAATCCGTTCGCGGCGCCCCGCGTACACGCTGTGACAGCGGCGAATATGTTTGAGCAGGTAGCCCTCGCTGATGAACTTGGCCAGCGCCCATTGCGGCAGGGTAGAGCTGTGCTGGTCGGTCAATTGCTTGGCCTTGAGTACCGCGCCATGGATCGCCGGCGGCAGTACCGCGTAGCCCAGGCGCAACTCGGGCAACAGGGTTTTGGAAAAGGTCCCGACGTAGGTCACCACGCCTCGCGTGTCCATGCTTTGCAGGGAGTCGGTGGGGCGGCCTTCGTAGCGGAACTCACTGTCGTAGTCGTCTTCGATGATGATTGCGCCGAGCGCGATGGCGCGGTCGAGCAGGGCTTCACGCCGCGCCGGGCTCATGGGCATGCCGAGGGGGAACTGGTGCGACGGCGTCACATAGATCAGGCGGGTGCCATCAGGGATCCGGTCGACCTGTATGCCCTGTGCATCGACCGGCACGCTGGCGACCCTGGCCCCCATCGCCACGAACAACTGGCGCGCGGGGCTGTAGCCGGGGTCTTCCATGGCGACGATGCTGCCTGGCTCCAGTACCACGCGGGCGATCAGGTCCAGCGCCTGTTGCGCGCCATTGGTCACCACGATGTCCCCGGCGCGACCTTTCACCCCGCGGGAAAAGGCGATATGCCCGGCGATGGCCTCGCGCAGCGCCGGCAAGCCTTCCGGTTGACTGTAGAAACCACTGTTCTGGGCGATCTTGCGCAAGGCATCGAGCGTGCAGCGTCGCCATTCTTCCTGGGGAAATTGATTGCGCGTGGTTGCCCCGCCGATGAATTCGTAGCGCAGGATCTCGTCGCTGGCGGGATGATGCATGGGCGAGGCCAGTGCGGCCCATCTGCCCAGGTTGGCGGCGCAGGCCAGGTCGGTGGCGGTCTGCACGCGGTCAGGCTGAGGTGCCCACGCATTGACGAAGGTGCCCCGGCCAATCCTGCCGACCAGCAGGCCTTCGTAGGTCAAGGTGGCGTAGGTGTCCGACACGGTTTTGCGCGAGACGCCCAGTTGCTCGGCGAGCAGTCGGCTGGGCGGCAATTGCGCGCCGGCTGAAAGGCGCCCGCAGGTGATGGCTTCGCGCAGTTGCTGGTAAAGCTGGGCAGCCAGGTCCTTGCGGCCGTTGATGACGAGGTGCAGTTCCATGTTTCATCCCGGGACAGATCGATCTGCGCCAAGGTTACGCGCAAATCGATCTGAAGAAACCAGGCGGGGTCAGGACAGGAAACCGCCGTCCACATTCAGCGACACCCCGGTGGTGTAGCTGGACGCATCGCTGGCCAGGAACAACACGGCGCCGGCCATTTCGCTGGGGTCGGCCACGCGCTTGAGCGGGATCTGCGCCAGGGCCATCTTCAGGATCGCGTCGTTCTTGACCAGCGCCGAGGCGAACTTGGTGTCGGTCAGGCCCGGCAGCAACGCGTTGCAACGGATGCCGAACGCGGCGCATTCCTTGGCGAACACCTTGGTCATGTTGATCACGGCGGCCTTGGTCACCGAATAGATGCCCTGGAATACACCTGGGGAAATGCCGTTGATCGAGGCCACGTTGATGATGCTGCCGCCGCCGTTGTCGCGCATCAGCTTGCCGGCTTCCACTGACATGAAGAAGTAGCCGCGGATGTTCACGTCGACGGTCTTCTGGAACGCCCCGAGGTCGGTGTCCAGCACGTTGCAGAACTGGGGGTTGGTCGCGGCGTTGTTGACCAGGATGTCCAGGCGGCCGAACTGTTCACGGATGCCGGCGAACACCTGGGCGATCTGTTCCATTTCACCGATATGGCAGGCAATCGCAGTGGCCTTGCCGCCGTCGGCGATGATCGCGTCGGCAACGTGCTGGCAACCTTCCAGTTTGCGGCTCGAGACAATCACGTGGGCGCCTTGCTGGGCCAGCAACTTGGCGATGGCCTCGCCGATGCCGCGGCTGGCGCCGGAAACGAAAGCAATCTTGCCGTCGAGGTCGAACAGGTGGGTCTTGGACATGAGCGGTTCCTTGTGATTGTTGTCAGAGGGCGGATTTGCCGATGACCGCCAGGCTCATCTGCTCCAGCAGCGTGTTCATGTGGATGAACTGGGCAAAGCGTTTGTCCTGGGTCTGACCGTGGAAGAAACGGTAATAGATCTGCTGCACGATGCCGGCCAGGCGAAACAGCCCGTAGGTGTAGTAGAAGTCGAAATTGTCGATGCGGATGCCCGAACGTTCGGCGTAGTAGTCGACGAACTGGCGGCGGGTGAGCATGCCGGGCGCATTGCTCGGCTGGCGCCGCATGAGTTGCACGGGCGCAGGGTCGGCGGCTTCGATCCAGTAGGCCAGGGTGTTGCCCAGGTCCATCAACGGGTCGCCGAGGGTGGTCAGTTCCCAGTCCAGCACACCGATGATCTGCATCGGGTTGTGCGGGTCGAGGATCACGTTGTCGAAACGATAGTCGTTGTGCACGATGCTGGAGGTCGGGTGGTCGCCCGGCATCTTGTCGTTGAGCCAGGCGCGCACGGCTTCCCAGCGCGGGGCATCGGGGGTCAGGGCTTTTTCGTAGCGCTCGCTCCAGCCACGGATCTGACGCTCCACATAGCCATGCGGTTTGCCCAGGTCGGCCAGGCCGCAGGCGTTGTAATCGACCTGATGCAGTTCGACGAACTTGTCGATAAAGCTTTTGCACAGGGCTTGGGTGCGCGTCGCGTCCAGGCCCAGCTCGGCGGGCAGGTCTGAACGCAGGATGATGCCGTTGACCCGCTCCATCACGTAGAACTCGGCGCCGATCACCGACTCATCGGTGCAATGCACGTAGGCCTTGGGGCAATAGGGAAAGCCGTCTTTGAGCTGATTGAGAATGCGGTATTCGCGGCCCATGTCATGGGCGGATTTGGCCTTGTGGCCGAACGGTGGGCGACGCAACACGAATTCCTGGTCCGGGTATTCCAGCAGATACGTCAGGTTAGAGGCGCCGCCTGGGAACTGGCTGATCTTGACCGTGCCGTGCAGGCCGGGAATATGGGCCTTGAGGTAGGGATCGATCAGGCTGGCATCAAGTTCTTCGCCGGGGCGAATCTGGGTCGATTGGTCATTAAGCGCCATGCTTATCCCTTCTGCTTATTCTTAAGGCCTTGGACTATTGGCTAATCTAATGTGGGTCGCCGCCCAGCGACAAGGTCGGGACGGCTTAATAGGTCTGCGTGTTGAAGCAGGATCAGCGTGCCTGATCGGTCATTTATCGGGCGCCGGCAAGGCTACCGGCGTAAGTACCGGGCGACCGGCAAAGTATTCCACCAGATTGTCCGCGACCCGTTGCACGGTATCGTGGGTCGCTTCCGGCGACAGGCCGGCCACATGGGAGGTCAGCACGGTGTTGCTCAGGCGCTTGAGCGCGTCAGGTACCTTGGGTTCGTCGTCAAATACATCCAGCGCGGCGCCGCCGATGCGCCGCTGTTCCAGCGCAGCTACCAGGTCGGCGGTAACCACGACGCTGCCGCGGCCGATGTTGACCAAAAAGCCATGCGGCCCCAGGGCGTCGAGGGCGTGACGATCAATCAGGTGCCGAGTGCTGGCGCCGCCGGGCGTGGCCAGGATCAGGAAATCCGAGGTGCGCGCCAGTTCCACGGCGGTTGCACAATAGGTGTAGTCCACGTCATCGCGAGGTTGGCGATTGTGGTAACTCACTTCCATGCCAAAGCCCAGCGCCGCGCGCTTGGCGATCTCCAGGCCGACCGCGCCCAGCCCGAGAATGCCCAGCTGCTTGCCGCCCAGGGATGGGCGCATCACCTTCGGCCATTCGTGGCGGCGCACGGCGGCGTCAGTCTGGGTGATACCGCGCACCAGCGACAGCAGCAGCGCCATGGCGTGGTCGGCCACCGACGGCGCGTTCACGCCTGCACCGTTAGTCACCACAATTCCACGGTTGGCCGCTGCCTGCAGGTCAACATGCTCGTAGCCTGCGCCGATCACGCAGATGATCTCCAGCAGCGGCAGCGCGGCGATTTCTTCGGCATACAGCCCCAGTGGCCCACGGGTCAAAACAGCCTTGATCTGCCCGCCGTGAGCCTTGATCGCCTGCGCGCGTTCAGCGGGCGTGGGCGCCAGGATTACATGGAAATCATTGCTCTCGATGATTTGCAGGTATTCGTTGATGGTTTCAACCAGGACCAGAACGGTGTTAGGCATCGCAAGGTTCTTCCCTAAATACTTGAGCGCATGAGTATGCGGGATTTGTCGGAAGGAGCGTAGGGCGCCGTAGGAGCGAGCAAGCTCGCTCCTGGAGCATTCAAAAACCGGCACCATTGCTCAGCCAAGTCTTTGCTTATTCTCAATAATCCCGGACAATCGCGCCCCTGTTGAGGTCGGGGCGCTGCCTGTCAGGTTTTTCTGACTCGTCCCGGCCGTGTGAATGCGGAGATCCGACCGGATGAATGATCAGGCCAATAGCGTCAACGATCGCTATGCAACGACACCTGCAACGCTCACTAGCTGGAGCCGCCAGGACACCACCTGGATGCTTGGGCTGTTCGGCACCGCCATCGGCGCCGGCACTTTGTTCTTGCCGATCAACGCGGGCCTGGGGGGCTTCTGGCCGCTGGTGATCCTGGCGCTGCTGGCCTTCCCGATGACATTCTTTGCCCACCGTGGGCTGACCCGTTTCGTCCTGTCCGGCCGTGAAGGCTCCGACATTACCGACGTGGTCGAAGAACATTTCGGCCTCAAGGCCGGCGCCCTGATCACCTTGCTGTACTTCTTTGCGATCTTCCCGATCCTGCTGATCTACAGCGTGGCCCTGACCAACACCGTCAGCAGTTTCATGGAACATCAATTGCACATCATGCCGCCGCCGCGGGCAGTCCTGGCGTTCGTACTGATCCTGGGCCTGCTGGCGGTGGTGCGTTGCGGTGAACAGGTGATCGTCAAGGCCATGAGCCTGATGGTGTATCCGTTTATCGTTGCCTTGCTGTTCCTCGCCGTTTACCTGGTGCCGCATTGGAATGGCGGCATCCTCAGCACCGCCAGTCAGATCCCGGCGCCGTCGGCGCTGCTCAATACCTTGTGGCTGGCAATTCCGGTGATGGTGTTTTCGTTCAACCATTCGCCAATCATCTCGGCCTTTGCGGTGGACCAGAAGCGCCAGTACGGCGCACATGCCGACGAGCGCAGTTCACAGATCCTGTGCCGCGCGCACCTGTTGATGGTGGCGATGGTGCTGTTCTTTGTGTTCAGTTGCGTGCTGACCCTGTCCCCGGCGCAGTTGGCCGAGGCGAAGGCGCAGAACCTGTCGATCCTGTCGTACCTGGCCAACCATTTCGATAACCCGACCATTGCCTTCGCCGCGCCGTTGATTGCGTTCGTGGCGATTGCCAAGTCGTTCCTGGGCCACTACATCGGGGCCAGCGAGGGCCTCAAGGGTCTGGTGCTCAAGACCGGTCGCCGTCCGGCAGCCAAGTCGCTGGACCGCATGACCGCCGCCTTCATGCTGGTGGTGTGCTGGATCGTCGCCACGCTGAACCCGAGCATTCTCGGCATGATCGAGACCCTGGGTGGGCCGGTGATTGCGTCGATCCTGTTCCTGATGCCGATGTACGCCATCCGCAAGGTGCCGGCCATGGCCAAGTACCGTGGGCAGGCGTCGAATGTGTTTGTCACGGCGGTGGGGTTGGTGGCGATTACGGCGCTGGTGTATTCGCTGATTGCTTAAGGTCTGACACAGTCTTCAAGCACTACAGAGATTCAAATGTGGGAGGGGGCTTGCCCCCGATGCGGTGGTTCAGTCAATTCATAGGTGACTGACATACCGCCATCGGGGGCAAGCCCCCTCCCACATGTGTTTTGCGGTGTTGCTGATACTTTGTTCCAGGCATAAAAAAACGCCGCGTACCTTGCGATACGCGGCGTTTCCTACATCAACATCTTAGGCTTGAATCACCGGGATGTTGGCGCTTGCTGCGATCTTGCGGAACTCGGCGATCTGGTCGAAGTTCAGGTAGCGGTAGACGTCACTGGCCATGGTGTCCAGTTTCGCTGCGTAGCCCATGTACTCTTCGACAGTCGGCAGGCGACCCAGGGTAGAAGCTACTGCCGCCAGCTCAGCCGAAGCCAGGTAGACGTTCGCGCCATCGCCCAGACGGTTCGGGAAGTTACGGGTCGAGGTCGACACTACGGTCGAATTCGGTTCTACGCGTGCCTGGTTACCCATGCACAGCGAGCAGCCCGGCATTTCCATGCGTGCGCCAGCCTTGCCGTAGATGCCGTAGTAGCCTTCTTCGGTCAGCTGGTGAGCGTCCATCTTGGTCGGCGGTGACAGCCACAGACGGGTTGGCAGCTGGCCCTTGACCTGCTCCAGCAGCTTGCCGGCTGCGCGGAAGTGACCGATGTTGGTCATGCACGAGCCGATGAACACTTCGTCGATCTTCTCACCGGCAACGCTGGACAGCAGACGGGCGTCGTCCGGGTCGTTCGGTGCGCAGAGGATCGGCTCGTTGATTTGCGCCAGGTCGATCTCGATGATTTCGGCGTATTCGGCGTCGGCATCGGCTTCCATCAGCTCCGGATTGGCGACCCAGGCTTCCATCGCTTGGGCGCGACGTTCCAGGGTGCGAGCATCGCCGTAGCCTTCGCCGATCATCCAGCGCAGCAGGGTGATGTTGGAGTTCAGGTACTCGGTGACGGAGTCTTTGGACAGCTTGATGGTGCAACCGGCAGCCGAACGTTCAGCCGAAGCGTCGGACAGCTCGAACGCCTGCTCCAGCGTCAGGTCGTTCAGGCCTTCGATTTCCAGGATGCGGCCGGAGAAGGCGTTTTTCTTGCCTTTCTTCTCTACGGTCAGCAGGCCAGCCTGGATCGCGTAGTAAGGAATGGCGTGCACCAGGTCACGCAGGGTGATGCCAGGCTTCATCTTGCCTTTGAAGCGCACCAGGATCGATTCCGGCATGTCCAGTGGCATTACGCCAGTGGCTGCGGCGAACGCCACCAGGCCCGAACCGGCCGGGAACGAGATGCCCATCGGGAAGCGGGTGTGGGAGTCACCACCAGTACCGACAGTGTCCGGCAGCAGCATGCGGTTCAGCCAGCTGTGGATGATGCCGTCGCCTGGACGCAGCGATACACCGCCACGGGTCATGATGAAGTCAGGCAGGGTGTGGTGGGTGGTCACGTCGATCGGCTTTGGATAGGCCGCGGTGTGGCAGAACGACTGCATTACCAGGTCGGTCGAGAAGCCCAGGCACGCCAGGTCCTTGAGTTCATCACGGGTCATTGGACCGGTGGTGTCCTGGGAACCGACGGTGGTCATCTTCGGTTCGCAGTAAGTACCTGGACGAACGCCTTTGCCTTCCGGCAGGCCGCACGCCTTGCCGACCATTTTCTGTGCCAGGGTGAAGCCTTTGCCGGTGTCGACAGGCGCTTCAGGCAGCTTGAACAGGTCGGTAGGGCCCAGGCCCAGTTCGGCACGGGCCTTGTCGGTCAGGCCGCGCCCGATGATCAGCGGGATACGGCCGCCGGCGCGCACTTCGTCCAGCAGCACCGGGGTCTTCATTTCGAAGGTGGTGATGACTTCGTCGGTGCCGTGTTTGCAGACTTTGCCAGCATGCGGGTACAGGTCGATCACGTCGCCCATGTTCATGTTGGTGACGTCGAACTCGATAGGCAGTGCGCCCGCATCTTCCATGGTGTTGTAGAAGATCGGAGCGATCTTGCTGCCAAAGCAGAAGCCGCCGGCGCGCTTGTTCGGCACGTAAGGCACGTCGTCGCCGAAGAACCACAGTACGGAGTTGGTTGCCGATTTACGCGACGAACCGGTACCGACCACGTCACCGACGTAGGCGATCGGGAAGCCCTGGCCGCGCATTTCTTCGATCTGCTTCATCGGGCCGGTCTTGCCTTGCTCGTCCGGCACGATGCCTTCACGGGCCATTTTCAGCATGGCCAGGGCGTGCAGCGGGATGTCAGGGCGGGACCAGGCGTCCGGGGCAGGGGACAGGTCGTCGGTGTTGGTTTCGCCGGTGACCTTGAACACGCGCAGGCTGATCTTGTCGGCCAGGGTTGGGCGGTTGCGGAACCACTCGCCGTCAGCCCAGGACTGGATCACGCCCTTGGCGTGTTCGTTGCCGTTGCGGGCTTTTTCCGCCACGTCGTGGAACGCATCGAACATCAGCAGGGTGTGCTTGAGCTGGGCGGCCGCGACAGGCGCCAATTCGGCGTCGTCCAGCAGCTCGACCAGCGTCACGATGTTGTAGCCGCCTTGCATGGTGCCAAGCAGTTCAACCGCGCGCTTTTTGTCGATCAGGGGGGAGGTGGCTTCGCCTTTGGCCAGGGCGGACAGGAAACCGGCCTTGACATAGGCAGCTTCGTCAACGCCTGGTGGAATGCGGTTGGTGATCAGGTCAACGAGGAATTCTTCTTCGCCAGCCGGAGGATTTTTCAGCAGCTCGACCAGGCCTGCGGTTTGTTCGGCGTTAAGCGGCTGGGGAACGATACCCAGGGCGGCACGCTCTTCGATATGTTTGCGGTAGGCTTCAAGCACAGTTATTACCCTCATCAGTGGTCCCACGGGACGCTCATCCAGGAATGACCGGCACGCGTGCGCTCGGGGGCTTTTTGGGCCGCAAAGCCAGCGCTGCCGGCATTCCTTACAGAAGCTGCTTTCAAAGTTTTACGCCTGCAGAACGGAGCTGATGAGGGTTGGCGCAAGCGTTGACCTACCGGGTCAAACCTGCGCCAACACCGTTCTGAAGGAACGACTGTGCTCGTGACGCTTTGAAAACAGCTTCCAGCGGATTATTGGCGCCTTACAAGGCCGGGTGATTCTACGGCAAAAAAAATCTAAAGGTAAGTTGCGTTGCCAAGTTTGCAGGGTGATCAACCTTAGACAAAGGGCTAACATGGCGCACTGTTTTCACTGATTTGCGTGTTTCGCCCATGCCCAACCAAACCATCAAGACCCCCTGCGTCGGCCTGTGCTCCACGGTCTACGGCGATCTCGTGTGCCGCGGCTGCAAGCGCTTTCACCACGAGGTGATCCAGTGGAATGGCTATAACGAAGAAGAAAAGCGCGCGGTCTGGCTCAGGCTCGAACAGTTGCTGGTGCAGGTGATGGCCGGCAAAGTCGAAGTTTTCGCTCCCAAGACCCTGCGCGGGCAACTGGAACAGCGCAAGATTCGCTTTGTGCCGCACCAGTCCGAATATTGCTGGGCCTACCAATTGATTGCGCGTGGGGCGCGCGTGATCAATAACCTGGAGGCCTACGGCATGGTGCTGCTACCGGAGTTTCGCGATTGGACGCTGCCGCAGTTGCGCGATGCCATTGACCGGGAGTTCTTTATCCTTTCCGAGGCGCATTACCAGCGCTATATCGCGCCGGGCTTCCTGAAGGACGCATTCGCTGACTGATAATACAAATCCAAAGTGTGGGAGGGGGCTTGCCCCCGATGGCGGTGTATCAGCATCACCTAGAGTGACTGACACACTGCAATCGGGGGCAAGCCCCCTCCCACATTGTGTCCTCTGTGCCTGAAGGGTCGATGTCAGGACTTGATGGCGAGTTCTTCCAGGTGATCCATCAGTGCTTGCGGCTTGAGCACCAGCACGTCGCTTTCCACCGCATCGAGCACCACCTCCGCCGTATTGCCGATCAACGCCCCGGACATCCCGGTACGCGCCACGGTGCCGATGATGGTCACGGCCGCTTGCCATTTATGCGCCGCGAAGGGAATCAGCACATCCGCCGGCCCTTCCTCGATATGCAGGTGTGCATCATCCACGTCGAATTCGGCCTGGAAGGCTTTGCATTGCTCGCGATAACGCGCCTCGATGGTTTCCCTGAGCTGGAAGGTGGGGTCCGCCGCCGACAGCATCGGCGATGGATGCGCGCTGATGACGTGCAACTGCGCCTTGGCCAGGGTGGCGATATCGAAACCGTGGTCGATGATGGCGTTATGCAGCGAGCGGTGTTCGCCGTCGGTATTGCCCACGTCGATGGCTGCCAGAATCACTCGTTCGGCCCATGGCGTAGCGGTCTTGACCAGCAGCACGGGCGTTGGGCAGTAGCGCAGCAGTTTCCAGTCCGCCGGGGTCAGCAGGGCTTTTTTCAACGGGCTGTCGGGAAAGTGCTGCTTGATCACCAGCCCGCAGCCTTCGGCCTGCTGCACCTCGATGATGGTTTCATGCAGGCTGTCGTTCCACGCTTGTTCGGTGGTGACGCTGTAGCCGTCGTTCTTTAAACCTTCCTTGAGCACGCTCAACAGCGCCGAATGCTCATGTTTCTTGTCGCATACCAGCAAGTGCAGGTGTGCGTCAGTTACCCCGGCGATCAGCTTGGCGCGCTTGAGGGCCAGGCTTTCGGAATGCTCGGGCTCGATGACCACCAGGATGCTGCGGATGGCTTGCATGGTCGGATCTCCAGGAAGGGGGCTCAAACAACTATAGTTGCTGCTGGCCTGGCGTCATCTTGATGTACATCAAGGCCCATGGCTGGCGGTCTGCGGCGGGGTCGGTATAATCGGCGCCCTTTTGTGATCCTTTGCCCGTGAGCCCGATGATCCTGCCCGAAATCCACGAATTCCTCGGCTGCCGCACCCCTGATGCCTGGGTGCAGGCCGCGTTGGCCGATCAGGACACCCTGCTGATTGATCACAAGAACTGTGAATTCAAAGCCGCCAGCACCGCCCTGAGCCTGATCGCCAAATACCATGGCCACGTCGACCTGATCAATATGATGTCGCGCCTGGCCCGTGAAGAGCTGGTGCATCACGAACAGGTCATGCGCCTGATCAAGAAACGCAAGGTCGAGCTGCGTCAGTTGTCCGCCGGCCGTTACGCTTCGGGTCTGCGCAAGGTGGTGCGCAACCATGAGCCGGTCAAACTGGTGGACACACTTGTGGTGGGAGCCTTCATCGAAGCGCGCAGTTGCGAGCGTTTCGAAGCGCTGGTGCCACATTTGGACGAAGAACTCGGCAAGTTCTACTTCGGTTTGCTCAAAAGCGAAGCACGGCACTTCCAGGGTTACCTGAAATTGGCGTACCAGTACGGTGACGCCAAGGACATCGCCCAGGTGATCGAGCGGGTGAGGGCGGCCGAGCAGGCGCTGATCGAGTCACCCGACATCGAGTTCCGCTTTCACAGTGGCGTGCCAGCCTGAGGCCACGGCCACGCCGATCAAGGCGCTGATTGCGCTCAGCAGCAGGATCACCGTTTGCGTGCCGACGGGCGCGGCCAGCACGGCAATCATCAGGCCTGCCAAGGGCTGGGCCAGATTGTTGAGCAAGGTGATCACGCCCACTGTCTTGCCGAAATCCTGCACCGGAATGACCCGTTGACGCAGGCTGCGCATGTACACGTTGAACATCTTGTCGAAACCGGTCACCAGCAGAAAGCCCACGGCGTATGCCCACAGGCCGGGGCTGATGGCGGTGATCAGCGCGCCGACGGCAATCATCGAATACGACAGCCCGCCGAGCAGCTTCAGCGCCAGGGTCGAACGCGCCAGGTAAAACAGAATCACGAGGGTGGCCACTGCGCCGGCGGCTTGCAGCAGGGCGTAGGCGTCTTTGTCGGCCGCGTATTGCCCGGTGACCATCGCCGCCGATGTAGCCAGCGTGACCCCGACAATCAGGTTCACACCGACCGCCAGGGTAATGATGCGTTTCAACTCCGTCCGGTTGCGGATGTGGCCGAAGGCGGTCCGCAAGGGTTGCAGCCAGATACCTGCGCGTTGTTCGTGCAGCGGCAGGTCCACCGTGGTGTGGCGCTGCCAGACCAGCATCGCCACGTCCGCCAGCACAAACAGCGCAGCGATTCCCAGCACCACCCAAGGCCACTGCCAGACTTGCAGCATCAGCGCCGCCACCAAAGGCCCGAGTACCAGGCCGCTCTGGTCGGCGATCTGAGAATAGGACAAGGTCTTGGCGTAGGTGTAATGCTGGAAGATATGCGGCATCACCACTTCCCGCGCCATGATGCCCTGGGTGGTCAATATCCCGCATACCGCGGACAGGATCACCAGCCACTGGATACCGTCGAACAGCCCGTACAGCGCTACCGCCATTGCGCAGGCCAAGGCCCGATACACCTGGCTGATGTGCAGGATGCGCACGGGGGAAAACCGGTCGCACAAGGCCCCGCATATGGGAAATGCCAGGTAGCGCGGCAGTGATTCGACAAAGAATGCCAGGCCTGCCCACGACACACTCTGGGTCGTCTGGAACACCACCAGCGGCACGATGAACAGCAGGATCTGGTCCGCCAGCCGCGACAGGAACAGCGAAACGAAGAACGCCAGGTAATCCCTGCGCATATGACTCCCTGTGAATGGCGTAAAAGATTGCAGCCTATTTGTTAAAAACTCTTAAAAGCATGAAGCTTCCTGGCACGGTACACGGACGCTGCTCTCCTCGACCAGCTTGCCACCTATAATGCCGGCCTTTCAATCTGCATTCGCACACAGAGAACTTATGGAAAACCTGGGTCTGGGCAAGGTCCTGCTCGTTGAGGACGACGAGAAGCTGGCAGGGCTGATCGCGCATTTTCTGTCGCAGCATGGTTTCGACGTGCGCGTGGTGCACCGGGGCGATCAGGCCTTGACCGCGTTTCTGGCGTTCAAGCCGAAAATGGTCGTGCTGGACCTGATGCTACCGGGCCAGAGCGGGTTGCATGTGTGCCGCGAGATTCGCAATGTGTCGGACACGCCCATCGTGATCCTGACGGCCAAGGAAGATGATCTGGACCACATCCTCGGCCTTGAGTCCGGCGCTGACGATTACGTGATCAAGCCGATCAAGCCGCCGGTGCTGCTCGCCCGTTTGCGCGCGTTGCAACGGCGCCAGGCGCCCGAGCCCGTGGTGCGCGGCGCCCTGGCGTTTGGCCGGTTGTCGATCGATCGCAGTTGTCGGGTGGTCAGGCTGGGCGATGAACAGATCGACCTCACCACCATGGAGTTCGAGTTGCTGTGGCTGCTGGCGAGCAACGCCGGAACCATCCTTTCGCGCGACGACATTCTCAACCGAATGCGCGGTATTGCCTTCGATGGCCTGAACCGCAGCGTCGACGTGTATATCAGCAAGCTGCGCGGCAAGCTCAATGACAACCCGCGTGAGCCGGTGTGCATCAAGACCATCTGGGGCAAGGGCTACCTGTTCAATCCGTTCGCGTGGGAGGTTTAGGTGCTGCGCCTGTATCTGCGCCTCTATGTGATCCTCGCGCTCGGCCTGGCCGGGTCGATCTGGCTGGTCAACTACGGCCTGGACGCGTACATGCCCGAGTCCAACGAGACCTATAACCGAGAGGCCTTGCGCGGTCCGGCGTGGGCCCTGGTGGAGCAACTGCGGCCGGTACAGGGCGCGGCGCGCCAGGCGCGCCTGGATGAACTGCAACCGCATTATGGCCTGCGCCTGAAACTGGTGCAGCGCGGCGCCCAGCACCTGAGCGAGCGCGAACACACGCTCCTGGCCAATGATCAGGTGGTGGTGCGCGAGGACTTCATGAAGTTTCTCGCGCCTATCGACGACGGCGCGCAATTGCTTGAGATCCAACTGCCGGAAGAGCCCAAGTGGCTGTACCTGTGGGCCTATGGCTTCCTCGGCGTAAGCCTGGCCATCG
This sequence comes from Pseudomonas sp. CFBP13528, assembly GCF_005233615.1. NCBI lineage: Bacteria > Pseudomonadati > Pseudomonadota > Gammaproteobacteria > Pseudomonadales > Pseudomonadaceae > Pseudomonas > Pseudomonas sp. CFBP13528. The sequence continues at coordinate 37,366 of NZ_QGAJ01000008.1, read as the reverse complement.
TCCTGTATTTCTGGGTGCGCCCGCACTGGCGCGACCTGGAGCACATCCGCCTGGCGGCGCAGCGCTTCGGCGACAACGACCTCGGCTCGCGCATCCTGCTTCCGCGCCGCTCCACCGTGCGCGCACTGGCCGGGCACTTCAACCAGATGGCCGAGCGCATCGAAAGCCTGATCGCCAACCAGCGCGAACTGACCAACGCGGTGTCCCACGAACTGCGCACCCCGATTGCACGCTTGTCCTTTGAACTGGATCAGCTCAAGCAGCAGTCCGATCCGCGCCAGAGCCGCCAGTTGATCGCCGATATGTACGGCGACCTTGGCGAGCTCGAAGACATGGTCTCCGAACTGCTGACCTACGCCAGCCTGGAGCGCGGCGCGACCCAGGTTACCCGCGAAACTATCGAGGCCCATAGCTGGCTGGACAGCGTGATCGGCAGCGTAGCGCTGGAGGCCGAGGCCGCAGGCGTGCACTTGTCGCTGCGCGCCTGTGAAGTCGATTTTATCCAGATCGAACCGCGCTTCATGGCGCGGGCGGTGATCAACCTGCTGCGCAATGCGATCCGCTATGCCGATCACCGCGTGGAAGTGTCGCTGGTGACGTTCGGCAGCGGCTATGAAGTGCGGGTCAATGACGACGGCCCGGGCGTGCCGTTGGAGGGGCGCACCAAGATCTTCGAACCCTTCCTGCGCCTGGATACCAGCCGCGACCGTCGCACAGGCGGCTTTGGCTTGGGCCTGGCGCTGGTCAAACGGGTCAGCCAATGGCATGGCGGGCAGGTGCAAGTGCTGGATTCGGAGTGGGGCGGGGCGTCGTTCAGGATGACGTGGGCGTATGCCGAACAGGAGAAATAGACATGCCAGCCTCTAAAGGACTGGCATTGGCTTAGCGTTTGAACTGGCGTGGCTGGTAAGTGATGACCGTGTCCCGCCAGACTTCCGGAGCATCCATAGGGGCTATGTTGACGCGAATTGTGCTCCCATGAGCTTTTTCTATATGGGGAGTGACCTGACCCTTGCCGAACATGGCGTCCATCAGCTTGTCGGCTTCTCTATTCACCGCGTGCGGGCCCAGGTGCGGCGAGTTTCGCGTCACTATCTCTTGGGCCTTTTTATGAAAGTTCGCCATGGGCGTCGAGCCGTGACTCATGAACACCGGTCCCTCAAAAGCTTTGACCGGCCGTTTTATTTCTTTTTGAAATAGACGTGCGAAGGGCCTGTGGCGTCCATTTGCCGAGTAGCAAATCAAAAGACGTACACTTTTGTACTTGGCCGGATCGACCCCTTTGCTCCGCAGCAATTTGACCAACCCAGGGGCGTCATAAGGAACATTATCCACATAAGCACGTGTACCCGTACCGAATCCCTGGTCCATCGCACTGGGCTTACGGCCGTGTGCGACGATGTTGAGTCGCGTCTTGCCTTTATCGGAGAACGTGTGCATTTCATGGCCCAGCATTTTCAAATCCTCCATCGGGCCCCCCATCTGAATCACGTTATCGCGCCCCAATGCGGTATCCAGCGCACGCTCCCTGCCCGTAAGGCTACTGCGACTGGTGCCGGGGAGTGCATTATCAACGTGCGCATGGGGCGTGAAGTTCTCCAGCGGTTTTCCATAGGTGCGGTTTTTCACCGGGTCGAATGCGTGGATTTTCCCGGTTTTTTTGTCAAGCTTCGCCTGCACTGAGAAAGTCGCACCGTTTTTCCTGTAAGTACCCTCTGCGACATCGGGGCGGGTGGCGAATTTCGAGAGATCGTTGCGCCCCGTACGCCCGCGCAATAGCCGGTCGACGTCAGTCGCTGGTGTCGATGACGTCAATGCCCGCGTGCGATTGAAGAAGCGGTTGCCGAAGGTCTGAGGTGTACGCTTTGTGGCGGCCCCCAGGGTTTTAACCCCCTTGAGCCCACCTCCCAGGCCGGCGGTGGTGGCATACATCACCCCATCAAATATAAGCCCGGATGTCACGGCCAGCCAGTCTCCCTTGACCACGTTCCTGACCAGGTTCACGCCAGGTATCGATCCCAGCAACAGCTCCTTGCTATGTTCGAAGTCTTGATCTTCTTCACTGAAACGCGTGGTGTGACCGGTTGCGCTCACCCACCCGTCGAGCGGGCGATTGCCAAAGGTGTGCCGGGCCAGAAGCTCACCGAGAAACTGGCTGCGGGCGCTGGTATACGAGGCCGGGACAGCCCCGTCGCCAGGTGGGGTGGCGTCGAGGCTGCCGGACACGCCCGCCGGCACGTCAAAGGGCTCGATGGCGGTGTTGGAGAATTTGTCGCCGCCGATAATGCCGGCTGGCTGGCGGGCCCAGTCGCCTTGCAGGCCGGGCTTGAAGTCGCTCAGTGGTTTCAACGTGTTCTGTTGCGGGCAGAATTCATAGGCCTTGACGCTGTCGCCATGGGTGGCCCTGACGATCAATGAGCGCTTGTCGCTCGCCTGTTTCGGGAATGGCTGGTCGTGATTGATATCGCCCGCCCGGGTGTAGCTGGTATGTTTGATGACGGTGCCCTCGATAAAGAGGTCGAGTTTGCCGAACTCAAGGTGCTGACGGTCCTCTATCGGCAGTTGCGCGATCAGGTGTTTGGTCAGGTTGACCAGGCCGCTGGCCCGGCTTTGCTGAAAGTTGGCCACCGCGTCGCGATGCCGGGACTTGATGTCAGGCAGATCGCCCAGCAGTTTGATCGCGGCGTCCGGCACCTTTGAGGGGTCGAGTGAATACCAGGTGTTATCGTCCTTGAGGTTAGGTGCATGCTCGGAGAGGTACATGTCCAACAACGAATAAGGGCCGGTATTGACGTGCAAAAGCCCGTCGTTGAGTGCGTTATTGGTTCTTGACTGGGGGTTTGTAATGACCGCTGCTTCAAGCGGGACATTTTTTATGTGCTGTCCCAGTACCTCCAGTGCCATCGACTTTTGCAGGGGCACAGGTGCGTTCACATCCTGCTTGATCTTCTTCAGCCCGGTCATGACTTCAGTGAACGTCGTGTGCGCAGCGTTCAGCTGTTCGGCCGAATACTCACCCGTCGCCGAGGGTTTGAGTACGCCATAGGCCAAGGCCCAGTCAATGACTGCAGCCTGCTTGACCTCATTGAGCAAGGTTTGGTCAGCGTCGCTGATCGGGTTGACGTTGCCGTACTTGACCACTTCGGCAAAGCTCATCAATGAACTGCTTCCCGGGTGCTTCGCTTCGATGTAGGCCACCGTGGCTTTCAGGCTGAACCAGGCCGGTGAGCCATAGGTCACGTCTTTGGGGATGTCCTTGACCTGAAGCTCCGGCGCCGCGCTCGCCAGCAGCAGATGCGCGGCCACGGGCGCCATCTCTTGCGAGGCGCGCCGGGTCTGCACCAGATGCTCGACCAGCGCATGTTTGATGGTGTCGAGCGGTTTTCCGTGAAAGGCTTTGTCGGCCAGGTCGAAGCCTGCGGTTTGATTGGCTTTTTTAGGCGTGCGCAGCCAGGTTGGCGCGTCCAGCCCCAATAGCATGGCGGCCAGTACCCAGTCGCAGCTGTCGGGGTTTTCGGCGGCGCCCATTTTTTTCTGCAGCGAGGCTTCCAATTCCCTGGCCTTTGGCGATGCAAGTATCTCCCGCAGCACATGGGCAGGGTTGCGCAGCTCGGTGCTTGTCCAGTGTCGATTTTTGGTCAGGTAATTGAAAGCATCTGTTTTTTTTCCCGTGCTGAGACCTGGCAATTGCAGGTTGTTGTACGCAATGTGGGAATAAAGCTCCCGTTGCTCGGACGCGCTGACGGGCGCTTCCCACCCCAAGGCTCCGGTGTAATTGCCATGGGGGGGCGTCGCGGGTTCCGTTTGTTTGAGAAGGCCTATCAGGTTGAGGATTTCTGCTCTTGTCTCGGGAATCTTACCGAACTTGTCATGGATGAATTGCTCCAGCGTCACGTTGTCTTCGGGCATGAGTTGCTCATCCTGGAAGTACCAGGACGAAGGATCTATTTCAAGGTGAGTGCCTTTGAGCAGGTCTTTGATCTTGGCTTTTTCAGCCCGTTCGATCGCTTCGGGTGTAGGCAGTGTGGTGATGGAGTAAGGGCGGGTTTCGTCTGGCTCGGTGTCGGCGTCGATCAGGTGCAGAACATTGCTCAACTGTTGGAACAATCGGTTGTCATTACGTATGTCGCCCAGGGTTTTCTGTTGGTGCTCAAGCCGATCCCCGGTGCGCGTGTCGAGCTGCGCCGTCGAAAGTGAGCTATCACCGGCGGGAAACGAATCTGCCTGTTTGAGCTGAGTGGCTCGTTGCGCGGCGGTTTGCACGGTGGAGGGCAGCACCTCGCCATAAAAGCTGGCGATCTCTCTGATTGAGGCGGGGCGTTCGGCGTGCACGCTGGACGATGCCCGACCGACCGCAGGCACCTCAAGTGAATGACCGTTGGGTGACAAGGTACTGGCGGCCTGCATGATGAGTGGCCACGTGTGCGGCAGCGTCTTGCCCTGGCCGGCCGCGAATAACACCAAGGGCGCCTTCTCGCGGGGTGAGGCTGCCTTGAGCGAGGCGACGATATGCGCCTGTGAGGTGCCATTGGCAGGGGCGATACGGATGGGTTTGGATTGATCGATATGCTGGGCGTCGGCCCACTGTCCAAAGTCGTGGCTCGCCAGCAGGGCGTCGAGTTGCTGGCGCCATTGCCCGAACGTCGAGTCTGGAGAAACGGGCAAGTGCGGCGTGTCATAGGCATTGGTATCTGTGCCGGTCGCAGCCTCCACCAGCGCATCGGCATAAGCGGCCGAGAGCGCCATGTCAGCTTTGTAATCCGGGTTTTTCTTGATCAGGTTCACCCACGCAGGCACATCGGCGCTGGGAACTGGTGCAGGGGCGGGTACCGTCACAGCGGTTACCGGCGGGGACTGGGGGGGCGCTTGTACGGCGGGGCTGGGAATCAGAGCGGGAGAAACTGCCGGCATAAATGAACTCCAGGAAGACGACGATCGCTTCTGCACGCTTCGTACGTGCAGCAGCGAGATTCGTTGCAGGAGTCGAGCGCGACGTTCCAGGCTCAGTTATTTCAGCTTGCTTCCCCGGCGACGCCGGCTCGTGCGGGCTGGTTAGACATTCAGCGAGTCGAGGCCTTGCTCAGCCACTCGGTTTCAGTGGTCCATGGCACGCAGGATTGAATGGGCCACTTTCACGCGTTCTTCATTCGGGTAATTTTTATTGGCCAGGATCACTACGCCTATTTTCCTGCTCGGTACGTATGCCACATAGGCACCGAAACCACGGGTCGAACCGGTTTTGTTGAACAGCACATTGGCCGGTTGTACCTGCGGCGTCGGCAACCAGGTGACTGGGTGCGGCTCCATGGCCATCGGCGTGGAGTTTGCGTCGATCAGGGTTTGCAGCTTGACCGGGTACGCGTAGTACTCCCAGCCCAGTGCCTGGGTGGTGGCGCCGACTTGGTAGTAGCCGGTCTGGACGTTCGCGATGGCCTGTTGCACCGGTTTTTCCAGGCCAGCCGGGTTGAGGTTCGCTTCAACGTAGTGGAGCAGGTCCGCGGCACTGGTCTTAATACCGTAGGCTTCGCTGTCCAGGGCGCCCGGACTGACCCGCACCGGTTTGCCGTCAGAGCTGTAGCCCTGTGCGTACAGGCCGCGCTGCTCGGCGGGCACATGGAGGAAGGTGTGGTTGAGTCCGAGCTTGGGCAGCAGTGTGTCCTGCATCAGCGTGTCGAACGGTTGCCCGAGACTTTGTGCGGCCAGGTAGCCGAACAGCCCGAGGCTTGGGTTGGAATACAAACGCCGGGCACCTGGCGCGAAGTCGGGTTTCCACTGCTGGTAGTAACCGATCATGCGCTGCGCAGTGTCCGCCTCAGCGGGAAATTGCAGCGGCAAGCCGCCGGCGGTGTAAGTGCCCAGGTTGAGTACGCTGATGCGATCGAATGGGGTTCCACGCAATGCTGCCAGGTAGTGGCTGGCAGGGTCTGCCAGCTTGAGCTTGCCCTGCGCCACGGCGTACCCGGCCAGCGTGGCGGTAAACGTCTTGCTGACCGAACCCACCTCGAACAGGGTGTTTTCGGTCACGGCGCGTTGGGCATCCTTGTCGGCCATGCCGTAACTAAAGTATTGCGCCTTGCCATCTTGCACCACGGCGACCACCAGGCCGGGGATGGACTGCTGCTGCATCAAGGGCTTGACCCCGGCATCCACCACGGCACGCAAGTCGGTGGCGGCGAGGCAGTCGCCGGTGGCGATAAATAACGCAAGGGCGGTGAATTTACGCACTGCGGACAGGTTGTGTTGGGGCATCATAGCGCTTCCATGAATGTGATCGAATCAATGAGCAGCCTGCGCAGGCGGGGCAAATCTATACAGTTTGTCGATATTGGACAAAGGATCATATCTCGCGTCAGCCATTAGAAAATTTGGGGTCACGATGTTGCGTTCTCATTTGCCTCTCAACGCGTTAAGAGCGTTCGAGGCATCCGCCCGGCACTTGAGCTTTACCCGGGCAGCTATTGAGTTATGCGTTACTCAGGCGGCGGTCAGCCACCAGGTCAAAAGCCTGGAAGCGCAACTCAACGTCACACTGTTCAAACGCTTGCCGCGCGGGCTGATGCTCACGCGCGAAGGCGAAACCCTGTTGCCGGTGCTGCGTGAATCGTTCGATCGCATTGCCCATACGCTAGGCCAGTTCGAGGCCGGGCATTACCGTGAGGTGCTGGCGGTCGGCGCCGTCGGTACCTTCGCGGTGGGCTGGCTGTTGCCGCGCCTGCCGGAGTTCCAGAGTCGCTACCCGTTTATCGACCTGCGCCTGTCCACGCACAACAACCGTGTCGATGTCGCCGCTGAAGGCCTGGACTACGCGATCCGTTTCGGCGCCGGCGCCTGGCACGGTACCGAGGCCTGCCAACTGCTGGAAGCACCGCTGAGCGTGCTCTGCGTGCCGCACCTTGCCGAACAGCTGCACACGCCGGCCGACCTGTTGAAACATACGTTGCTGCGCTCTTACCGCGCCGATGAATGGAGTCTGTGGTTCCGGGCCGCCGGCCTGCCGTCAGACACGCTGGTGCCGCGCAGCATCGTGTTCGATTCGTCGTTGGCGATGATGGACGCGGCGCTGCAGGGCATCGGCGTGGCATTGGCGCCGGCACGGATGTTTTCGCGGCAGTTGGAGAACGACAGGATTCGCCAGCCCTTCGAGGTGCAGATCAGCACCGGCAGTTACTGGCTGACGCGCTTGCAGTCACGGTCCGAAACGCCGGCAATGCTGGCGTTCAAAGGCTGGTTGCAGACGAGTGCTGGCTGATGCGGAAGGGGCAGTTGCCCTTCCACAGTTTGATTGTGTCTAAGCGAGGTACTTGCGAAACCATCCCAGGGTGCGTTCCCAGGCCAGGTTCGCCGCCGCATCGTCATAACGTGGCGTCGAATCATTATGGAAACCGTGATTGGCGCCCTTGTAGATATACGCCTCGTACGTCGTGCCCGCGGCCTTCAGCGCCTGCTCGTAGGCCGGCCAACCCTCATTGATGCGCGCATCCAATTCACCGTAGTGCAGCATGATCGGCGCCTTGATGCGCGGCACGTCCCCCGCCTCAGGCTGGCGTCCGTAGAACGACACGGCTGCGCCAAGCTCGGGGTAGGCCACCGCCGCAGCGTTGGTTACGCCGCCGCCATAACAGAAACCGGTGATGCCGACTTTGCCGGTGCTGCTGTCGTGGTGCATCAGCCACTCGATGGCGGCGAAGAAGTCGTTCATCAGCTTGGTCGGGTCGACGGTCTGCTGCAGGGCCACGCCTTTTTCATCGTTGCCGGGGTAGCCGCCCACCGAGGTCAGGCCGTCCGGCGCCAGGGCGATAAAGCCGGCCTTGGCCAGGCGCCGCGCGACGTCTTCGATATAGGGGTTCAGACCACGGTTTTCATGCACCACCACCACTGCAGGTAACTTGCCGACGGCCTTGGCCGGCCGCACCAGGTAGCCGCGTACCGTGCCGTTGCCCTTGGGTGATGGGTAAGTGATGTAGTCGGCGACGATATCCGGATCGGTGAATTTCACCTGTTCGGCCAGTGCATAGTCGGGGCTCAGGGCTGCGAGCAGGGCCGAGGCGGTCAGGCCGCCCAAGGTAAACAGTGCGGCGCGGTCGAGAAATTCGCGGCGGTTAAGCGTGCCGTGGGCGTAGCCGTCGTAGAGTTCCAGCAGTTCGGGCGCAAAGTCTTTGGCGGTGAGACGCGTCATCGGTGCAGTCCTCGATTGGCAATAGGGCGGGGGACGACACTTCTGTTTAGCAGGCCTTGGGCCGTCGCGCTAGCGTGCGAACCTTTTGGCCCCGGCCACGCAACCGATTACCGCCACCGTGACCAGCAGCATCCCCAGGCTCACCTGCTCACGCAGCAGGCCCGCCGCCAGGGCCAGGCCAAAGAACGGTTGCAGCAGCTGCAACTGGCCGACTGCGGCGATGCCACCCTGGGCCAGGCCGCGATACCAGAACACGAAGCCGACCAACATGCTGAACACTGCTACGTAACCCAGGCTCAGCCAGGCCGGCAGGCTGATGCCTGCGAACGAGGCGGGCGCCAGCAGCAGGCTCAACGGCGCGACGATGGGCAGCGCCACCACCAGGGCCCAGCAAATCACCTGCCAGCCGCCGAGGCTACGTGACAGCGTGGCGCCTTCGGCATAGCCCAGGCCGCAGACCAGCACCGCCAACAGCATCAGCACATCCCCGGCGGGCGCGGCGCTCAGGCCCTGGGCAAAGGCGTATCCCATCACCAGCGCGCTGCCCAGCACCGAAAACAACCAGAACACCCGCCTTGGCCGCTCACCGCCGCGCAGTACGGCGAAAATCGCCGTTGCCAGTGGCAGCAGGCCGATAAACACAATGGAGTGCGCCGAGGTCACGTATTGCAGCGCGAGCGCGGTCAGCAGTGGGAACCCGATCACCACCCCGAGTGCGACGATGGCCAAGGGCGCCCATTGTTGGCGGGTGGGGCGTTTTTCCTTGAACAGCCGCAGCAGGCACAACCCCAGGATGGCCGCGAGCGTCGCGCGGATCATGGTCAGGAACACCGGGTCGAACGCCATCACCGCCAGGCGCGTGGCCGGCAACGACCCGCTGAAAATCAGCACGCCGATAAAACCGTTGATCCAGCCCTGGGTGCGGGTGTCCAGAGTGCCGAGAAACGAGCTGCGTGCCATGGGGCGGTCCAGAAAAGGGAAGTTGCGTAGGCGCCATCCTAGGGCTGAAGATTGGGGCAATCAAAAAATTGTCATGGATACATCCACTATGCCGCGCGCTCGTTACAAATCGCTGGTCGATACGTTCGCCGAAGGCATTCGCTCGGGCGACATGCCGCCCGGCACACGCCTGCCTACGCACCGCCAGCTCGCCGCCGACCATGGGCTGGCGCTGGCTACGGCGAGCCGGGTGTACAGCGAGTTGGAGGCGATGGGGCTGGTCAGTGGTGAGACCGGGCGTGGCACCTTCGTGCGCGAGATAGCGTTGCCGCCGGGGCAGGGCAGCGGGCAGATGCCTGTGGCGGCGGGCATGCTCGACCTGAATTTCAACTACCCGTCCTTGCCCGGCCAGACAGACCTGTTACGTACCGCACTGCGCCAGCTGGCGTTGTCGGGCGACCTCGAAGCGCTGTTGCGTTATCAACCCCATGCCGGCCGCCTGCATGAGCGTGCGGTGGTCGCGCGGCACCTGTTGCATCGCGGGCTGGCGGTGCAGGCCGAACAGGTGTTGCTGGTCAGCGGCGCCCAGCACGGCTTGGCTGTCACGATGATGGCGCTGCTCAAACCCGGCGACGTGATTGCCGTGGACGCGTTGACCTATTCGGGCTTGAAAGTGCTGGCTGAAACCCTGCACCTGGAAATCGTCGCAATCCCCGCCAGCGCCATCGGCCCGGACCTGGATCACCTGCAGGCCCTGTGCCGCAAGCGCCCGGTACGCGCGGTCTACAGCATGCCGACCGTGCATAACCCGCTGGGCTGGGTGATGAGCCTGGCGCAACGCGAGCACTTGGTGGCGATTGCCCGACAGCATCAGCTGATGATCATCGAGGACGCCGCCTACGCGTTTCTCGCCGAACACGCACCGCCGCCGCTGGCGACGCTGGCGCCTGAGCGCACGGTGTACGTCGGCGGGTTTTCCAAGAGTGTCGCCACTGGCTTGCGCGTGGGTTTTGTCGCGACGCCCCTGGCTTGGGTCAAGCGTTTGGAGCGCACCTTGATGGCAACCACCTGGAATGTACCGGGGGTGATGAGTGCGATCGCCGTGGCCTGGATCGAAGATGGCACCGTTGCGCGGCTGGAGGCGCAAAAACGCGAAGATGCCCAGGCGCGGCAACGTTTGGCGGCGCAAGTGCTGGCGGGGCTGAGCTATATCAGTCACCCCTCATCGTATTTCTTGTGGCTACCGCTGACCGAAGACGCCCGCGCCGATCAGGTGGCCATGAGCTTGCAGCGCGAGGGTATTTGCGTCTCCACCGCCGAACCGTTTGCCGTCTGCGCACAGGTGCCCCATGCCCTGCGCCTGGCCCTGGGGTCGGTGTCGATGACGGCGTTACACCAGGCGTTGATCACGGTGCGCAAGGTGGTGCAATGGTGAGCCGCGGCTGAACGGCTCACCGGCGAGGATCAGTATTTATAAGCCTGGCGACCGATCAGCAGCCATTTGCCTTGCTGCTTCTGCCAGACCTGGAAGTTGTCGATATCGGTCGGCACCTCCACGCCACTGTTCACCGCCAGGGCGTGAAAGTGGTTGCGCACCAGCGCGGTGTCGCCGTTCAGGGTGATGGTCTGGTTTTGCATTTCCAGGGTCTTGAACGCGCTGGTATGGCTTTCCAGATCAGCGATGAACTGCGCCTTGTTCTGCACCTTACCGCTGGAGTGGCCGTAGGTGAGGGTGTCCGAGGTCAGCGCTTGCAGTTGCTTGAGATCCAGGTGCAACATGGCCTGGGTCAGTTGATCGACCGCCTGGGCCACATCCTTCTCGGCGGGAGCCGGCGCGGCTGTGACGTAACCGCAGAACAGGCACAGGAAAGCGATCAGCACTTTGAAGTTGGGCATGGGTGTTTCCTTGTTTTTGTGGGTGTAAATACGACGAGGTATGTCGTCGTACAACCATGCATTAAGTGCGAGGGAGAAGGAAAGTGAAATTTTGCAGAGATCTGATCGCCTTTGCGGTTATGTGGGTGACCAGCATCCCCACTCGCGAGGCATAAAATGGATTTTGACTGGCACAGTGGCGTTATCACCCGGGCTACACCCGTAACCCCAAGCTACAGGAATACCCAGAACGTGCGCCGCTTCATGCTTGAGCACTGCGGCCCGGCGTTCAAGTTCAACCGTCCATTCATGGCCTGGATACGCAATGGCGTGCCCAAGACGCTGGGCGATGTGGTGGACGAGTGGCAGCGTCGCGCTGCTTGAGGTGAATACAGCACCCGTGTGGGAGGGGGCCTGCCCTGGTACCACTCGATTAACGTACAGCGCCCACTGCAGGAGCGAGCTTGCTCGCGAAAAACGTCAACAATAACGCGTGCTTCCTGAATGAACGCGGTGCCTGTGAATTTTTCGCGAGCAAGCTCGCTCCTACACAACGCTGCAGCGCCCACCCGTAACCACGATGCGAAGCGAGTCGCTGTTGATCTCAGGCGCCCCGTCAAACCACGCTGGCCGCAGAGAGGGCACACCGCCATCGGGGGCAAGCCCCCTCCCACATTTGGACCTCGGAGCATCAGCTGGATACACGTTGGCTGTTAGGCTTGCAGCGGCGGTGTGCGCGGCGGGATTACGCGTTTGTTGCCAGTGGCTTCAAACGCCGCGGCAAAGCGCAGCAGCGCCGAATCGTCATAGGCCCGCCCGGCAAACGTCAGCCCGACCGGCATGCCGATGTCCGCCATCACGCCCATCGGTACAGTGACCGTAGGCACGCCGAGGTGGCGGATGGCAAGGTTACCGTTGGCCACCCATACGCCATTGCTCCAGGCAATATCGGCAGAGGCTTCGTTGACATCCGCATCGGCGGGGCCGACATCAGCCACCGTCGGGAACAGCACTGCGTCGAGGCCCAGGGTCTCCATCCAGTCTTCCAGGTCCAGGCGACGGGTTTGCTCAAGACCGCGCAAGCCATCGGGTAAGGTGCCGATCTCGTTCCACGGCGTGATGCCGCGCTGGGCCATGCGCACGTATTCGTCCATGCCGGCGGCCAGGTCGTCTTCGCGGTTGGGCAGGGTGCCGGGGTCGTGGGGGAAAATTTTCGCGCCATCGACATCCGCCAGGCGGTTCAGGGCCGGGTCGCCGTTGGCGCGCAGGAAATCATCAAAAGCCCAGGCCGAGAGTTCCCATAACTCATCGTGCAGAAATTGCCTGGACACCAGGCCTCGGGTGAACACCGTGGGCGCGCCGGGGCGGTCGCCTTCGCAATTGGACACCAAGGGGAAATCCACCTCGATGACTTCGGCGCCGGCGGCTTCCAGGGCCTGGCGCGCGGCCTGCCACAGCTCGATCACCGAGGCGCGGGTGTGGATCTTTTGGCCGGTCGGCCCACCGATTCCCGGTTTTTCGCTGGTGCCGGCCTCGGGATCGGCGTTGATGTACATGCGCGGCACGCCGAAGCGTTTGCCGGCGAGGGCCGTACTGCCCTCTGCGAGTTCGGCATAAGACGCCGGGCGTACCGAGCTGACGCTGGGGATCGGCACCCAGGGCTGCAGGCGCCACAGGTCGCCGCGGGTGTCGGGGTCGTCGGCGACCACCACGTCGAGCACTTCCAACAAGTCGGCCATGGTTCGCGCATAGGGCACCACCACGTCCATGGTCGGGGTCAGCGGCCAGTTGCCGCGCACCGAAATCACCCCACGCGAAGGCGTGTACGCACACAAACCGTTATTGGAGGCCGGGCCGCGACCGCTCGACCAGGTTTCTTCGGCCAGGCCAAACGCGGCGAAGCTTGCCGCTGTCGCCGTGCCGGCGCCGTTGGACGACCCCGAGGCGAACGGTGCGGTGAGGTAAGCGGCGTTGTACGGGCTTTCGGCACGGCCATATACACCCCGTTGCATGCCGCCGTTGGCCATGGGCGGCATATTGGTCTTGCCCAGGCAGATGGCACCGCCGGCGCGCAAGCGCTCAATGGTGAAGGCATCGCGCTGGGCGATCAGCCTGGCGAATGCCGGGCTGCCGGACGCGGCGGTGAGGCCCTTGACCAGGTAACTGTCCTTGGCGGTATAGGGAATGCCATCCAGCGGCCCCAGCGTCTGGCCTTGTGCCCGGCGTGCATCGGACGCTTGGGCTTCCTTCAAGGCTTCGCGATTGCGCACCACCACGGCGTTCAGCGCAGTAGCGGTCTGCGGGCCGTCATAGGCCTCGATCCGCGCCAGGTAGGCGCGGACCAGTTCAACGGCAGTGGTGTGGCCGGATTCAAGCGCAGCGCGCAATTGGGCAATGGAGACTTCGGTAACTTGCATCACTTTTTTTCGCCGCCTTCAAATGGGGGTATGGCGGCAGTCTACGTACAGATATTTGCCAGTGCCAGCTTACCGCTAAGGTAAGCGGCCTGATCATCCACATTGCGCTCCAAAGAGGAGAAACATACCAATGTGGGAGGGGGCTTGCCCCCGATGGCGGTGTTTCAGTCAAGTAGATGTCGACTGACACATCGCTATCGGGGGCAAGCCCCCTCCCACATTGTTCAAGTGTGCACCCACTGGTCAGCGGCAGGCTCAGACGCCTTTGGTCGAGGGCAAAAAGATCGTCAGGATACCCGCCAACGGCAGGAACGAGCAGAGCTTGTAGACGTATTCGATACCGTGGTGATCCGCGAGCAAGCCCAGCAACGCCGCGCCGATTCCGCTGAAACCGAACATCAGGCCGAAGAATATCCCGGCGATCATGCCGACATTACCCGGCACCAGCTCCTGGGCGAATACCACGATGGCCGAGAACGCCGAAGCGATGATAAAACCGATGATCACGCTGAGCACGGCGGTCCAGAACAGGTCGACGTAGGGCAGGGCGAGGGTGAACGGCGCGGCGCCGAGAATCGAAAACCAGATGACTTTCTTGCGGCCGATCCTGTCGCCGATCGGCCCGCCAGCGAAGGTGCCCACGGCCACCGCGCCGAGGAACAGGAACAGGTACATCTGGGAGCTGGCGACCGACAGCTGGAATTTTTCGATCAGGTAGAACGTAAAGTAGCTGGTCAGGCTGGTCATGTACCAGTATTTGGAGAACACCAACAGCGCCAGTACCACCAGCGCAAAGGTCACGCGGCCTTTGGACAAACCGTGGGTCGGCTGACTGCCTTGCTTGAGCTTGAACAGGTTGAGGTGGTGACGGTACCAGCGGCTCAAACCGTACAGCACCCCGATTGCGAACACCGCGAACAGGCCGAACCAGGCGATATGGGACTGGCCGTAGGGAATGATGATGGCCGCCGCCAGCAACGGGCCGAAGGCGCTGCCGGTGTTGCCGCCGACCTGGAACGTCGATTGCGCCAAACCGTAGCGGCCGCCGGAGGCCAAGCGTGCCACGCGGGATGTTTCCGGGTGAAACGTCGATGAGCCGACACCCACCAGCGCCGCCGCCAGCAGGATCGCCGGGAAGCTGCCGACAAATGCCAGCATCAGGATGCCGATCAAGGTGCAGACCATACCCGCCGGCAACAGCCAGGGCTTGGGGTGACGGTCGGTGTGGTAGCCGATCCACGGTTGCAGCAGGGATGCGGTCAGTTGGAAGGTCAGGGTGATCAGGCCGACCTGGGTAAACGTCAGGCCATAGTTGGCCTTGAGCATCGGGTAGATCGACGGCAGCACGGCCTGGATCAAGTCATTGATCAGGTGCGCCAGGGCACAGGCGCCGAGCACGCGCATGACCAGCGGGCTTATCTGGGGCGTAGTGGTTGCAGCGGCGGGTGTCGCGGTGAGGGTCGACATTCATGCATTCCATACAAGGCAGCTAACAGAGGCAGACAGTACTTGAGCTGACAGCCCATTTCTAATTGTTTCGGGCACTATGCTAGAGTCGACAAAAATGCCTGTCTCGCGAAATTCGGGCAGAAAACATCGCAAAAAGGGCGAAACCATCAAATCCCTCGACGAATTCCTAAACGAGATCGATGAAGGCGATTGGGCCGTCATCAGCTCGGCCACTGATTATCCGCAAAACTGGGTGATTCCCGAACACAGTCACAACAAACATCAGCTGCTCTACGCTATCGAGGGCGTGATGGTGGTGCATTCGGCGCTGAACCAATGGACGGTGCCACCCAACCGTGGCTTCTGGATGCCCTGTGGGCATGTGCATGCGCTGCGCTGTGTGGGCACGTTGAAAATGCGCAGCGTCTTCGTGCGCCCGGACAGCTTTGCGAACCTGCCGACCGAGCCGAAGACGGTGACGGTTTCGCCGTTGCTCGGGGAATTGATCAAAGCCTCGGTCAGCTTGAAACCGCCCTATGCCGAGAACTCGCGCGACGCCAGGATCATGCGCCTGATGCTGGATGAGCTGGCGATCCTGCCCGCGCTGCCATTATCCCTGCCGCAGCCCGCCGACCCGCGTATCAACCGCATCTGCCTGACCTTGCAGCAAGACCCGGGTGATGCGTCCACGGTCGCCGATTGGAGCGCGCGCCTGGACCTGGATCAAACGACCATCCAGCGCCTGTTTCGTCGCGAAACCGGCATGACCTTCGGCCAGTGGCGCCAACAGGCACGCTTGCTGTTGGCGCTGGAGCGCATCGCAGTGGGCGAGAAGATTATCGATGTGGCCCTTGAGTTGGGCTATGACAGCCCGAGCGCCTTTACCAGCATGTTCAAGAAACAGTTTGGCAAGACGCCGAGTCATTTCTTCAAGTAGCGCTGTTGACAACTCGAGCATGCAGTGGGCGACGTGATGCCAGGTAGGCCAGCAACGTGGCGGCCACCAGCAATCCTGCGCTGAGCTCAAAGGTTGCCCGGTAGCCGCTCAGGTCGAAGGCCGCGCCGCCGACCGTGGCGCCCGCGGCAATCGCCAATTGGATAATGGCAACCATCAACCCGCCGCCGGCCTCGGCGTCATCCGGCAAGGTTCTCGACAACCATGTCCACCAGCCCACCGGTGCGGCGGTCGCCACCAGGCCCCAACTGCCCAGCAATACAGCGGTCATGTGGGTTGATTCGCCGAACTCCAGCAATCCGAGCGCGATGCCTGCCATGATCAGCGGGATGGCAATCAGCGTCGGGTACAGGTTGTGCTTGAGCAAGCGTTCAATCAGGAACGTCCCCGCCAGACCCGCCAGGCCGAGCACCAGCAGCATCAACGAGAGTGTGGACACCTCGACCCTGGTGACACTTTCCAGGAACGGGCGCAGATAGGTGAACAGCATGAACTGGCCCATGAAGAACAGGCTGATGGCCGCCATGCCCAATGCCAGCGTTGGGTTTTTCATCAAGCGCAGTGCATTGCCGGTTTTTGCCTCGGCCCGGTTTTTCAGGGTGGGCAGGCTCATCAGCAGCCATAGCCATGCGATCACGGCCACTGGCACTACACAGAAAAACGCGCCGCGCCAGCCGATGATCCCGCCGAGAAAGCTGCCCAGCGGCGCCGCAATCACCGTTGCCAGCGCATTGCCGCCGTTGACGATGGCCAAGGCACGTGGCACCTGAGGCTCTGGTACCAGGCGCATCGCCGTGGCCGCCGAGAGTGACCAGAAGCCGCCAATCGCCACGCCAATCAACGCGCGCCCAAGCATGAACACCAGGTAATTGGGGGCGAATGCCACCACGCTGCCTGAGACGATCATCAGCAGCGTCAGCGCCATCAGCAGGCGTTTGCGATCCACACGCGCGGCAATCGAGGCGATCACCAGGCTGGTGAGCAGGGCAAACAACCCGGACACCGAAATCCCCTGGCCGGCCTGGCCTTGGGTGATATGCAGGTCAGCGGCCAGTGGGGTCAGCAGGCTGACCGGCATGAACTCGGACGCGACCAGGGCGAATGCCGCCAGCGACATGGCCAGTACGGCGCCCCAGCGTTGGGGGTGAGGGGAGGCCGGGATCATTTCAAATGGCTCTGGAAGAAGGTGGTGAGTGTGGCGAATGGGATCACGTCGATCCGGTCATAGAGATCGACGTGCCCCGCATTCGGGATGATCAGCAATTGCTTGCGCTCGGCAGCGCGCTCAAAGGCGTCTTCGCTGAATTCACGGGAATGCGCGTCGGCCCCGGCAATCAACAACAGTGGACGTGGTGTTCGGCCATTTTGGTGGCGTAGAGGTTAGCGCTTTGTTGCCTGACGGCGCCCATTGGATGACCGACGACAATGGCCGGGTTCTTTGAACCAGCAACCCGATTTTTTGGCGCAAACAACGTGCCCGCGACCTGCATCCCATATTGGTTATTGAAGGTGACGTTCTCGGCGGTCACCTTATCGCTTGTGTAGAAGTTATCAGCACCGTTGGACATATCGGCTCCTGATGAGGACAGGGAGGTCACCAGCAAACCCAGAGCAAGCAGAAGGCGTTTCATCGGGAAGTTCCTTGCGAAGTGTCCGAGCATTTTCCCGGTGCCAGCAGAGCTTCTGTAGTGCATTTGAACGGATTACTTGCCTGATTCTCTGAGTTTCATGCTGTGGCGCAGACGTCGGTATCCGGTGCGGGTACAGTCCTGTCAAGACATTCATTGATGCATTGGAAGAGCCCGCCATGACGATCAATCCACCGGCGCTGGACACGCTGATCCAGTCCATTGACTTGCACATCCAGGCGCCAGGGGATTGCCCAATGCCGATACCCGGCCTGGGCTTCTATCGGCGTGAACGGCCGGCCGCACCGGTGGTGTGCATGGTCGAACCGAGCATCGTGCTGGTGGTGCAGGGCAAGAAACAGTTGTGGGTCGGCGGTGAGGGCTATCCCTACGACACGTCACGATTTCTGGTGACTTCGCTGGACATCCCGGCCAACTCCGAAGTGCTGGCCGCCAGCGCCGAGCAGCCGTGCCTGGGGCTGACGTTCAAACTCGACCTGCGCATGCTGGCCGAGCTGATCGCCCAGGGCGACCTGCCGCCCACGCGTGAGCGCGCGATGATGAAGGGCGTTGGCATCGGCTCGGTGACGGGTGGCATGCTGGCGGCCTTCGCGCGCCTGGTGGCGCTGCTCGATGAGCCCGAAGCGATAGCGGTATTGGCGCCGTTGATCCAGCGCGAGATTCACTACCGGTTATTGCAGAGCGACCAGGCCGGCCGGCTGCGCCAGATCTGCTCGGTGGACGGGCAGGGCTATCGGATCGCCAAGGCCATCGATTGGCTGAAACTGAATTTCGATAGCCCATTGCGCGTGGAAGAACTGGCGGCGCGCGTGCAAATGAGCGCGGCAACCTTTCATCATCACTTTCGGCAACTGACCTCGATGAGCCCGTTGCAGTATCAGAAATGGCTGCGCTTGAACGAGGCTCGACGATTGATGTTGAACGAGCACCAGGACGTGTCCAGTGCCGCGTTCAAGGTTGGCTATGAAAGCCCGTCGCAGTTCAGCCGTGAGTACAGTCGGCTGTTTGGCGTGCCACCCAGGCGCGACATCGCTGCGCTGCGGGGCGGGGTAGCTGTCACTGATCTGCCGGGGCCAGGTTAGCGTAGAAGATGCACCCGATCAGTCGGGCAAACAGGCTCAGGGTTTCCGGCAGGTTGGGATCGTCGAACAGCGTGGCGCGTGAATCGAGCGCACACAGCGCACCGAACAGGCGCCCGTCGGGCAGGAAAATCGGCGCACCGGCATAGCTTTCGATCGCGTATTGCTTGACCACCGGGCGCGAGGCAAAGCGGCCGTCGACGCTGATTTGCGGCACGAACAGGGTTTGGGGATTGACGCAGAATTCACTGCACAGGGTGGTTTCCAGGTCGAGTACGTCGTCCACGTGGATGCCCATTTGCATAGGGTCGTAGGCCGAGCAGACCACCCACTCCAGGTCGGTGAATTTGGCGATGCCGGCAAAGCGCATGCCGGTCAGGCGGGTGACCAGCTTGAGAATATTGGTGCTCGCTTCGATTTCGGCGATGGCCGCGCGTTCATCGGCGCTCAGCAGCGATTGTGCGTAGTTGACGCTTGGAACCATGTGATCACTCCAATGTGCGTGGCCGCGGGCCGCGACCACGCACAGTCAGGTCTTAATTAATCCGCGGGTGCTGCTGCACCAGGTTTTCGCGCTTGGCCTGGAGGGCTGCAATTTCGGCATCGATGTCCTCGATCTTCTGCTCGATATCGTCATGATGCTCCTGCAGCAATTCCTTGGCTTCTTCCATATCGGAAGCTGCCGGGGCCGCGCCGCGCAGTGGCTTATTGGCGGTTTCCTTCATGGTCAGGCCGGTAACCAGGCCCACCAGGGCGAATACCATCAAGTAATAAGCCGGCATGTACAGGTCGTTGGTGCTTTCCACCAGCCACGCCACTGCGGTGGGCGTGACGCCGGCAATCAGCACCGAGACGTTGAACGCGCTGGCCAATGCACTGTAGCGCAGATGTGTCGGAAACATAGCGGGCAGCGTGGAGGCCATCACGCCGATAAAGAAGTTCAGCACGATCGCCAGGATCAGCAGGCCGCTGAAGATCAGCCCGGTCTTGCCGCTGGTAATCAGCATGAACGCCGGGATGGACAGGCACAGCAGGCCGATGCTGCCGGCGATGATGAACGGCTTGCGCCCGATCTTGTCGCTGACAAAACCGATGAACGGTTGCACGAACAGCATGCCGACCATGATCGCGATGATGATCAGCACGCCGCTGTTTTCGGCGTAATGCAGGTTGTGCGACAGGTAGCTGGGCATGTACGTGAGCAGCATGTAGTAGGTCACGTTGGTGGCCGCGACGATACCGATGCAGGTCAGCAGGCTGCGCCAGTGCTTGGTGGCGATCTCTTTGAACGACACCTTGGGGCCATGGCTGAGACCTTCGCGGTCACCCTGTTCGAGCTTGTCGACATGCTGCTGGAACGCCGGGGTTTCTTCCAGGGCGTGGCGCAGGTACAGGCCGATAATGCCCAGCGGCAGCGCCAGGAAGAACGGCAGGCGCCAGCCCCAGGCCTCGAATTCCGCCTCGCCGAGCACCGTGGAAATCAAAACCACCACGCCCGCACCCAGTACGAAGCCGGCAATCGAGCCGAAATCCAACCAACTGCCCAAAAAGCCGCGCTTGCGGTCCGGGGCATATTCGGCGACGAAAATCGACGCGCCGGTGTATTCGCCGCCCACCGAGAAGCCCTGGGCCATTTTGCACAGCAGCAACAGGATCGGCGCCCAGATACCAATGGACGCGTAGCCGGGAATCAGGCCGATGGCGAAGGTGCTCAGGGACATGATCACGATAGTGGCGGCGAGGACTTTCTGCCGCCCGTATTTGTCACCCAGGGCGCCGAAGAACAAGCCACCCAGTGGGCGGATCAGGAAGGGGACGGAGAACGTGGCCAGTGCAGCGATCATTTGTACGCTGGGGGACGCGTCCGGGAAGAACACCTTGCCCAGCACATAGGCGACAAACCCATAGACGCCAAAGTCGAACCATTCCATGGCGTTGCCCAATGCGGCGGCGGTGATCGCCTTGCGCATCTTGTTATCGTCGACAATGGTGATGTCGTTCAATCCGATCGGACTGACGCGTTTCTTACGTAATTTCATGCGGGCCACTCTAGAAGCTGAACGGGGAGGTGCCATCGTGGCGATGGCACCGCTCTGTCACTTCAGATACAAGCGGACACGAAATAATTCACCCTTCGGCAGATTTTTTCTCACGGCGGGCACCGCATGCGTCAGCAGCGCCGCGAAAATGTGCGCGCTGTGCTGGGCAATCCAGCGTTGCACAGCACCTGGCAAAGCCACTTATTTTGACCCTGCAAACCCGCCCGTATCCACCAAGCAATTAATCACCTGTCCAGAAATATTCTCGCTACAATCCGCCGCTTTGCCACCCCGGCCCGGGCTGTCAAACCGCGAGAAACCCCATGCTCACTGGTAGCTACACCACCTCCCTTGTCGTGATGTCCCTGTGTGTCGCCATCCTGGCGTCCTACACCGCGCTGGACCTGGCGGGCCGGATCGCCACCGCCCAGGGACGTACGGTTTATCTATGGATCACCGGGGGTGCCGTGGCGATGGGCGTAGGGGTGTGGTCGATGCACTTTATCGGCATGCTGGCCCTGCGCCTGCCGTTCGCCCTCGGTTTCGACTTGGACCTTACCGCGCTGTCATTGCTGATTGCCGTGTTATCCAGCGGGTTTGCGTTATGGCTGGTCAGCCAGCCGCGCCTGCCGGCCTGGCAACTGGCATTCGGCGCGTTGGTCATGGGCGCGGGCATCGCCAGCATGCACTACACCGGTATGGCCGCGATGCGCATGACGCCGGGCATTGATTACGATCCCGCATTGTTCGGCGCATCGTTATTGATCGCGGTGCTGGCTTGCGGCGCGGCGCTGTGGATCGCCTTCAACCTGCGCCGCAATACGCCTTATGTGCGCCTGGCGCGCAGTGGCGCGGCGGTGGTGATGGGCGTGGCTATCGTCGGCATGCATTACACCGGCATGGCCGCCGCGCGTTTTGCCGACGACAGCTTCTGCACCGCCGCACAGACCGGCTTGAGCGGCAAGGGCCTGGATAACCTGGTGCTGGTGACTTCGTTGGCGGTGCTGGTCATCGCCCTGTTGACCTCGCTGCTCGACGCCCGGCTGGAAGCGCGTACCGCCGTGCTGGCTGACTCCCTGACCCTGGCCAACCAGGAACTGACCCACCTGGCCCTGCACGACATGCTCACCGGCCTGCCCAATCGCACGCTGCTGGCAGACCGAATTCAACAAGGTATCCAGGCGGTGAAGGAGCAGGGCGGTTGCTTTGCGCTGATGTTTATCGACCTGGATGGCTTCAAGCCGGTCAACGATGCCTTTGGTCACCACATGGGTGACCAGTTGCTGCGCGAGGTCGGCCTGCGCCTGCGCGAGGACCTGCGCAGCCAGGACACCTTGGCGCGCATCGGCGGTGACGAGTTTGTATTGATGGTGCAACTGACCCAGCCGGACGACGCCATGGGCCTGGCCGAACGCCAGGTCGGCCTGATCAACCGTGCATTCACGGTCGCCGAACACGAGCTGAAAATCTCCGCCAGCATCGGCATTGCCATCTTCCCGGGCAACGGTAGCAACCCCCAGGAGCTGTTGATGAATGCCGATGCGGCGATGTACCACGCCAAGGGCATGGGCAAGAACGGCTACCGGTTCTTCGATGTGTCGATGAACACCAACGCGCGCAAACAGCTGCAGTTATTGCAGGACCTGCGCAACGCTCTGGACAACGCGCAATTTCGTTTGTACTACCAGCCCAAGTTCGACGCGATCAGCGGGATTGCGGTAGGGGCAGAGGCGCTGTTGCGCTGGGAGCATCCACAGCAAGGCCTGTTGCTGCCGGCCACGTTCATTGAACTGGCGGAAAAAACCGGGCTGATCATTCCCATCGGCGAGTGGGTACTCGATGAAGCCTGTCGCCAGATGCGCCTGTGGTACGCCCAGGGCTACGAAGACTGGCGCATTGCGGTGAACCTGTCGGCGTTGCAGTTCTGCCACGCCGGGCTGGTCGCCAGCGTGGCCGCCGCCCTTGAGCGGCACCAATTGCCGGCCAACAGCCTGACCCTGGAGATCACCGAAACCACCGCCATGAGCGATGCAGACGCGAGCATGACGGTGTTGCAACGGCTCTCGGACATGGGCGTCGACCTGTCCATCGATGACTTTGGCACCGGCTATTCCAGCCTGATGTACCTCAAGCGCCTGCCGGCCAATGAGCTGAAGATCGACCGTGGTTTCGTGCGCGACCTGGAGCACGACAGCGACGACGCCGCCATCGTGTCGGCCATCGTTGCGCTGGGCCAGGCCCTGGGTTTGCGGATCGTCGCCGAAGGCGTGGAAACCGATGCGCAGCAGCGCTTCCTGACCCGCCTGGGCTGTAACTCGCTGCAAGGCTATCTGCTGGGCCATCCGCTGCCGGCCGACGGGTTCATGGCCGACATCCAGCGCGCCCAGCGCGCCCAGGGCGCGCAGGCGCCTGACAAGGGCCGTGCGTAACGAGTCATAGGGAAAAAGCGCGCACCTAGTGATGCTTGGTTAGCGTGATTCTGTCCACCAGCTCAGTTATTCTTTCTCGCAAATCAAGGATGTCGAGGTTGGCATCCTTGGCGCATATATAGTTGGCAATTTTAACTTTGTCGGCTTTTTTGAATAAGACGTCATCTGTTCGCGTGAAATACAGCGGATGGACAAAAGCGTTGGACGCTGGCCGGTCTTTGAATGTTGAGGCGTAGGTGCTCTTCAAGGCATCCAGTACGCTCTCCGGGTCCAAGTAGTTTTCAATTTCTCTACCGGCGGTGATCCAGCATAAGTCGCTATGGGTTTCGTACTGATTATTCTCGAGCGTCTGTTGAATCCTGGTTTTGGTGAGGTTGATGGGGTCGTCTGCCGTTTTTTTGTCGCTGTCGATAACAAAGGCCAAGTGGCGATTGAGTTTTTTAACATCGATCAGGGCTTTGATATCTTCGCTTGCGTCCTCTGCTTCATCTGCGCTGAGGTGGCTTAAAAGTCTTCCGCCATAAAACATGATGGAGTAGTCAATGCCTTCCTTGATCTCGATGTTGTGTTCGGCGGTGTAGTGTTTTATCCAGTGTTTCAAGTAGATTCGGTCCGACGGGCCTTCTACCCATATCACAAAATTTGACTGAAGTATGTCAGATGCTTTATAGCCGAGGTTCTGAATGGCGCTGAATTTTGATGAGGCGCAGAACGCATGGGAAATAGAGGTCTCGTCAGTCGCGGAGTACGAGCCGTCTTGATGCATTGTCTTCTGTGTCCTGACATGAAAGACCGAGGCGTTACTCATGTCCATAATCGAGGCGGAGTGAGTCGCGATAAAGTATTGATTTGTCGTTTCGTCGAGGAGGTATTGCATTAGCCTGCGCTGCAATGTGGGGTGCAAATGAAGCTCGGGCTCTTCAATACAGATGATTTGATGCTCCATTAAAGTGCAGGAGGCGGCGATGATGATAATCTCGTGCAAGCCCGTCCCTAGCAGATGCAAGGGAAGCATTTTGCCATCGATTTTCACCGATATATTCAGCTTGTGTGAGATATGGATCTGCGCCGAGTCGTTGCGAAGCACAGATTTTAAAAGCTTGTTTAGTTTGTTGAAGTCGGCGTGGGTTTCCAGTCCATGCGTGTCGGGAAGCTGAAGCTCAAATATTTTATTTATAAGGCCTGCGCCGGAGTGTTGGTCGGTGACGCTTTCGTCTTTGGTTATCTTTCGCAGCGCGGGAATAAGTATGGGTTGTTTTTTTATTTTTACATTGACGCCTTCAAGCAGACGTTCCATCCAACGCTCAACCGTATTGTACGGGCCGGGAGTGTAGTCTTTCCCGTAAGGTGCCTTCACGATGTCATGGATGCGCTGCGCGACAGTTACTGGAATGCTGGCGGCCGCGGTATTGATATTGGTTTGCAAGGGCCGTCGTGTGTTGTTGTCAGTTTTATAGGGACTGACCCACACCCATTCGTTGTCACTCAAGGGCGCGAGGAGCTGCTTGCAGGTGGCGATAAAGTCTGGGTGGCTGGAGTGTTCTGAAAGGCTGGAACTGGAGGTTGATGTAAACTCCAGGAGTTCACGCACGGAACAGCCGACACCCAGTGAAGGGTGCGCGTGGTTGGTGTTGATATTAATGTCCAGACCCGACAACTTCAGGAAGGGATCTTTGTCGCTATGTCTCGAGGGCGGGTCAAGGTGCCTGCCATGTTCCGATATGAAGTTGAGAATTATAGATTTGCCTGAGTTGTTCTCACCCACAAAGAAATTGAATCTGCCAAAGGGTGCCATCTTTTGCAGGGTGTTGCCCACGCCTCTGTAGTTAGACAGTGCCAATCCTTTTAGAATAATCGGGTCGTTCATCCTTACCTCCATGTTAGCGACGATAGCTGGCATGCCGCGCGGGCACGCGGGCAGTAGAAGAAGCCAGGGTTTCGACTTTATTAGGGGTAAGGGCGAAAAGCCACTATTCGTTATCAAAACGAGCGCACAATCCGCCCCAGCGTCTCCATCGCCTTCTCCGATGCTTCGGTCCACGGGCTACCGTAGTTCAAGCGGATGCAGTTGCGAAAGCGTCGGGTCGCCGAAAAGATCGGCCCCGGTGCGATGCTGATGCCTTGCGCCAGGGCCATCTGGAACAGCTTCAATGAATCGGTTTGCTCCGGCAGTTCCAGCCACAGGAAATACCCGCCGGCCGGCTGGCTGACGCGGGTCTGCGCCGGGAAGTAACGGGCGATGGCGGCGAGCATCGCGCTTTGCTGTTCTTCCAGGGCGTAGCGCAGTTTGCGCAGGTGCCGATCGTAGCCGCCGTGTTGCAGGTAGTCGGCAATCGCGGCCTGGGCCGGCATCGACGGGCACAGCGATGTCATCAGTTTCAGGCGCTCGACCTTCTGCGCGAAGCGACCGGCCGCCACCCAGCCAACGCGGTAACCTGGCGCCAGGCTCTTGGCAAAGGAGCCGCAGTGCATCACCAGCCCCTCGGTGTCGAAGGCCTTGGCTGGTTTCGGCGCGTGTTGCCCGTAGTACAGCTCGGCATACACATCGTCTTCGATCAGCGGTACCTGGTGGCCGCGCAGCAGTTCCACCAGTGCCTGTTTTTTTTCTTCCGGTACCGTCGCGCCCATCGGGTTCTGGAAGCTGGTCATGGTCCAGCAGGCTTTGATCGGGTAACGCGATAGGCTTTGCGCCAGGGCGTTGAGGTCGATGCCATCGCGCGGATGCACGGGGATTTCCACAGCCTTGAGTTTCAAGCGCTCGAGCACTTGCAGGCAGGCATAAAACGCCGGGGCCTCGATCGCCACCAGGTCGCCGGGCTCGGTCACGGCTTGCAGGCACAGGTTCAGCGCTTCGAGGGCGCCATTGGTGATCAGCAGTTCTTCCATGGGCAGCATCAGGCCGCCGACCATGTAGCGCAGCGCAATCTGGCGGCGCAGTTGCGGGTTGCCGGGAGACATGTCGGTGACCACCAGGCGCGGGTCCATCTCGCGGCTGGCACTGGCCAGGGAGCGGGCCAGGCGCGGCAGCGGGAACAGCATCGGGCTGGGGAAGGCCGAACCGAAGGGCACGGTGTTCGGGTCCTTGATCGAATCCAGCACTGAGAACACCAGCTCACTCACATCGACTTCGGTGGACTCGTGCACCTGCTCGCTCACCACCGGCTCGGAAAACGGGCTGGGCGCGTGGGCATTGACGAAGTAGCCGGAGCGCGGCCGCGCGCGGATCAGGCCGCGTCGCTCCAGCAGGTAGTAGGCCTGGAATACCGTGGACGGGCTGACGCCGTAAGTCTGGCTGGCGTAGCGCACCGAGGGCACGCGCTGGCCGGGGCCAAGCACGCCCGAGCGGATCAGTTCTGCGATGTCATCGGCGAATTTTTCGTAGCGTTTCATGGGGAGCCTTGAACAGTTTTCAGTGTATGCGCCGGGCCAATGTGGGAGGGGGCTTGCCCCCTCCCACATTGGCACTCTATACATTCAGGGGATTATCAGCGGTTCAGTGGTGCGACGAAACGGCTGTCGGCAACGCTGTAAATCCACGGCTCATCCACATCCATCACCTTGAAGCGCAAGGTCTGTGAGCTGCTCGCCGGTGTGTCCGCCAGCAGGGCTACCGAGACCGGCACATTCACGATTTCCCCCGGCGCCAGGCTGATTCGGGTTTCGCCCTGCAACCGGAAACCTTCGGCGTCCACCAGCGCCAGGCGATAATCCTGGTGCTGCTGAGTCTTGTTGATGACCTTGAGGCTGTAGATGTTTTCGATCAAGCCCTCGCTGTTCTCGCGGAACAGGCCCCGGTCCTTGGTCACGTCCAGCGACACCATCGGCCGTTCGACCAGGGCCAGCATCAACGCGGCGATCATGACCAGCAGCACGGCACTGTAGCCGATCAGGCGCGGCCGTAGCAGCCGGGTCTTGCCACCTTGCAGTTGATGTTCGCTGGTATAGCTCACCAGGCCACGGGCATAACCCATTTTGTCCATGATCGAATCGCACGCGTCGATGCACGCCGCGCAACCGATGCATGCCATTTGCAGGCCGTCGCGGATATCGATGCCGGTGGGGCACACTTGCACGCACAGCTGGCAGTCGATGCAATCGCCGAGGCCGACATCCGCCGATTTGACCTCGCGTCTACGCGGGCCACGGCGCTCGCCACGGGCGGCGTCATAGGCAACGGCCAGGGTATCCTTATCGAACATCACGCTTTGGAAGCGCGCGTACGGGCACATGTGCATGCACACCGCTTCGCGCAGCCAGCCGGCGTTGAGGTAGGTGGCGGCGGTAAAGAACAGCACCCAGAACAGACTGACGCCGCCCAGTTGCCAGGTCAGCAGTTCAGCGGCCAACGGGCGGATGGGCGTGAAATAGCCGACAAAGGTCAGCCCGGTCAGCACGCTGATGCCCAGCCACAGTGTGTGTTTGGCCGAACGCCGTGCCAGCTTGTTCAGGCCCCACGGCGCGGCGTGCAATTTGATGCGTTGGTTACGCTCGCCTTCGCTGATTTTTTCGCACCACATGAACAGCCAGGTGAACACGCTTTGCGGGCAGGTGTAACCACACCACACACGGCCGGCGAACACCGTGACCGCAAACAGGCCAAAGGCGCAGATGATCAGCAGTGCCGACAACAGGATGAAGTCCTGGGGCCAGAACGTTGCGCCGAAAATATGGAATTTGCTCTCGGCCAGATCCCACAGTACTGCCTGGCGCCCGCCCCAGTTCAGCCACACGGTGCCGAAAAAAGCGAGGAACAGCAAAGCGCCACCGCTCATGCGCAAGGTGCGGTAAAGGCCGGTGAAGCTGCGGGTATGGATCAGGTTGTCGCGGGATGCGGCCTTCACCTTCTTCGGATGAATGGGCTCAAAAGTTTCCACGGTGGGGATTCGTTCGCTCATGGTCATTCGCTCATCAGCCTCCATCAGGCGGATGAACTATGCGCGGCGTGCTGTTTGCGTAACAGACTCAGGTTGGCGGTTAAAAAGCGGATCAGATGGGCAATCCGAGCCTTGATGCGAGACCTTGCAGGCGCGAACTTGCTCGCGAAAAACTCACAGGCACCGCGTTCATTCACAAAGCACGCGTTATCGTTGACGTTTTCGCGAGCAAGCTCGCTCCTACAGAGGCATCAGGGCATACAGATCAATTAAATGACCGAACCCGGTTCGTCGGCCTTCACATGCTGACGCCCGTCATGGGCGCCCGCGACGGTCAGTGCATCGGCCTCGGCCTCGGTGATGTAGATCCGTTCAGCCGCCAGTTCCACGTACGACATGGACTTCTCGGTATCGGTCACGACAGTGACGCGGGTCGCGGGCACACTCTGTTCCTGGCCATTGTCATTAAGCGTGAAATAGCACAGTTGGTTGTCGATACGGATAGGCATACCGGTCTCCTTTTCATGGGCTCTGATCATTTAGGAGCCCACCAGGCGTGAGGGTTCCACGCAACTGACTGACGGTCGCCGCTGTCCATCCTTTATCAATAATCACAAAAGGGCAGCATCCATGGACGCTTGGCTAGAGGAAGCGTGGCAAACCCTGCAGGCTGAGTTTGCCGATATCGGCGACGCCAGGCAGCTCACTCAGATTACGGTGCGCCTGCTGATGGCCGCGATCCTCGGGGGCATCCTGGGGTTTGAACGCGAGAGCAAGGGCAAAGCCGCTGGCGTGCGCACCCATATGCTGGTGGCGCTGGGCGCCGCACTGTTCGTGATGGTGCCGCAGATGTCCGGCAATCAGGCTGATGCGATGAGCCGGGTGGTGCAAGGCGTGATTGCCGGGATCGGCTTCCTGGGGGCCGGCACCATTATCAAGGGCAAGGATGAGGACGCCGGCCACGTCAAAGGCCTGACCACCGCCGCCGGACTGTGGATGACCGCTGCGATTGGGGTCTCGGCCGGTTTGGGTCGGGAATCGACAGCGGTCCTGAGTACGTTGCTGGCCTTGGTGGTGTTCAGTGTGATGCCGAAGATCGTCAGGCGTTTCGAGAAGGACTGACGATGACAGGCGGCATGGTGGTGGGTGGTTCCTGCACCGGTGGCGGCTCGTTCTCCGGCGGCTCCTGTTCCGGAATCGGCGCAGGCTCGGTGGGTGGCAGGGTCGGGTTGTCGATATTCGGATCGGGCGTCTCTGCCGGGATCGGGATAGTCATGGGTGTGGCCTCCTTTGTGCTTTGCTCTATCGGTGGACAGCCCCGGGAGGGAATTGATTCCCCGCCCGGTGGCGACATATCCGCCTGAACTTTTGCCCGCAGCCCAGGCTCGGACCTAATACGGGCCTGCTCAGGGAGTGCGCCGCCATCTTACGAATTCGGATCAAGCACAGAGCGTCCACTGGGCGTAAGGGGAATATGCTCGATGACTGCTGAAACACTGGTTCCAGAACATTCTTTGTTGCCGTTGTCCCAGGCACTGCTGTTACCCAGAATCGCCATTGAAAGCACCATGCCGGTGATCGACGGTGGTGAATTTGCCGTCAAGGCGGTGGTGGGCCAGCAGGTCAATGTCACCAGTAAAGTATTCGCCGACGGTCATGACAAGCTGGCGGTGTTGGTGCGCTGGCGCCCGCTCGGGCAGGAAAACTGGCACAGCGTGGTCATGAATGATGTGGGCAACAACGGCTGGGAAGGTGCATTTACCGTCACCACCCAAGGGCCCCACGAGTTTTGCATTGAGGCCTGGATCGATACCTTCGCCAGCTTCTGCTATGAGCTGCGTAAAAAGCATGAAGCCGGGGTGCCGGTCAGCCTGGAGCTGCAGGAAGGCCGCAGCCTGGTGTTGCAGGCCGCCGAGCGCAGTGACAACGAGTTGCGCGACCGCTTGATGCTGCTGCACCACGAACTCTCCGGCCTGCTGGAAACCGAGCAGGTTGCGCAGTTCCTGCACGAAGACAGTGCACACCTGATGACCCAGGCCGACCACCGCGCCTATTTGAGCATCAGCACGGTCTACCCGATCGACGTGGAGCGCGAGCGTGCCCAGTTCGCCAGCTGGTACGAGCTGTTTCCCCGCTCGATCACCGATGATCCGGCCCGTCATGGCACGTTCAACGATGTGCATTCACGCCTGTCGATGATCCACGACATGGGGTTTGACGTGTTGTATTTCCCGCCGATCCACCCCATCGGCCGCAGTCATCGCAAGGGCAAGAACAACTCCCTCACCGCCGGTCCCGATGATCCTGGCAGCCCTTATGCAATCGGCAGCGAGGAGGGCGGGCACGAGGCGATTCACCCGCAGTTGGGCAGCCGCGAGGATTTCCGCCGCCTGGTCAAGGCCGCCGCCGACCACGGCCTGGAAATCGCCCTGGATTTCGCCATCCAGTGCTCCCAGGACCATCCGTGGCTCAAACAGCATCCGGGTTGGTTCAACTGGCGCCCGGACGGCACGATCAAATACGCGGAAAACCCACCGAAGAAGTACCAGGACATCGTCAACGTCGACTTCTATGCGGCGGATGCGATTCCCGGCTTGTGGACCGAACTGCGCGACATCGTGGTGGGCTGGGTGGAAGAGGGCGTGAAGACCTTTCGCGTGGACAACCCGCACACCAAGCCGCTGCCGTTCTGGCAGTGGCTGATCAGCGATGTGCGTCGCCAATACCCGGAGGTTATCTTCCTGGCCGAAGCCTTTACCACCCCGGCCATGATGGCGCGCCTGGGCAAGGTCGGTTATTCCCAGAGCTACACCTATTTCACCTGGCGCAATACCAAGGCCGAACTGAGTGAGTATTTCACCCAGTTGAACCAGTCGCCGTGGCGCGAGTGCTACCGCCCCAATTTCTTCGTCAATACGCCGGACATCAACCCGGGCTTCCTGCATGAGTGTGGCCGGGCGGGCTTCTTGATCCGCGCCGCGCTGGCCACCATGGGCTCGGGCCTGTGGGGCATGTACTCCGGGTTCGAACTGTGCGAGTCCGCACCGGTGCCGGGCAAGGAGGAGTACCTGGATTCGGAGAAATACGAGATCCGCCCTCGCGACTTCACCGCGCCCGGCAACATCATTGCCGAGATCGCCCAGCTCAACCGTATCCGTCGTCAGAACCCGGCGTTGCAGACGCACCTGGGGCTCAAGCTCTACAACGCCTGGAACGACAACATCCTGTACTTCGGCAAGCGCAGCGAGGACGGCAGCAATTTCGTGCTGGTGGCCGTCAACCTCGACCCGCATAACGCCCAGGAGGCGCACTTCGAGTTGCCGCTGTGGGAGATGGGCTTGCCGGACGATGCCCAGACCCAGGGTGAAGACTTGATGAACGGCCATCGCTGGACCTGGTACGGCAAGGACCAGTGGACCCGGCTGGAGCCGCAGATGCCGTTCGGGATCTGGCGCATCACTGCTTCCTAAACGACTGGAGAACAGAGTGTGGGAGGGGACAAGCCCCCTCCCGCATTGATCGCATTTGCGTCTGCAGCATTTCAGGAGTTTCCAATGGCGAAGAAACCCAAGGCAGCCACCTTTATCCAAGACCCGCTCTGGTACAAGGACGCGGTGATCTATCAGGTGCACGTCAAATCCTATTTTGACTCCAACAATGATGGCATTGGTGACTTTCCCGGGCTGATCGCCAAGCTCGACTACATTGCCGACCTGGGCGTCAACACCATCTGGCTGTTGCCGTTCTACCCCTCGCCACGTCGCGATGACGGCTACGACATCGCCGAATACCGTGGCGTCCACAGCGACTACGGGACCATGGCCGATGCCAGGCGCTTCATCGCCGAGGCCCACAAACGCGGACTGCGCGTGATTACCGAACTGGTGATCAACCACACCTCCGACCAGCACCCGTGGTTCCAGCGCGCCCGCAAGGCCAAACCGGGCTCGGCGGCGCGGGACTTCTACGTCTGGTCCGATGACGACCAGAAATACGACGGTACGCGGATCATTTTCCTCGACACCGAGAAGTCCAACTGGACCTGGGACCCGGTGGCCGGCCAGTACTTCTGGCACCGTTTCTATTCGCATCAGCCGGACCTGAACTTCGACAACCCGCAGGTCATGAAGGCCGTGCTGTCGGTGATGCGCTATTGGCTCGACCTGGGCATCGACGGCCTGCGCCTCGACGCGATTCCGTACCTGATCGAGCGTGACGGCACCAACAATGAGAACCTGCCCGAGACCCACGGGGTGCTCAAGCAGATCCGCGCTGAAATCGACGCGAATTATCCTGATCGCATGCTGCTGGCCGAAGCCAACCAGTGGCCGGAAGACACGCAACTCTACTTCGGTGACCGCAAAGGCGACGACGGCGATGAATGCCACATGGCCTTCCACTTCCCGTTGATGCCGCGCATGTACATGGCCCTGGCCCAGGAAGATCGCTTTCCCATCACCGACATCCTGCGCCAGACCCCGGAAATTCCGGCCAATTGCCAGTGGGCAATCTTCCTGCGCAACCACGATGAACTGACCCTGGAAATGGTCACCGACAAAGAGCGCGACTACCTGTGGAACTACTACGCCGCAGATCGCCGTGCGCGCATCAACCTCGGCATCCGCCGGCGCCTCGCGCCGTTGGTGGAGCGTGACCGGCGCCGCGTGGAACTGCTCAACAGCCTGTTGCTGTCGATGCCTGGCACGCCGACCCTCTATTACGGCGACGAAATCGGCATGGGCGACAACATTTATCTGGGCGACCGCGATGGCGTGCGTACGCCGATGCAATGGTCCATCGACCGCAATGGCGGCTTCTCCCGCGCCGACCCGGCCAGCCTGGTATTGCCGCCGATCATGGACGCGCAGTACGGCTACCAGTCGGTCAACGTCGAAACCCAGGCCCAGGACCCGCATTCATTGCTGAACTGGACGCGGCGCATGCTGGCTGTGCGCAAGCAGTCCAAGGCGTTTGGTCGCGGCAGCCTGAAAATGCTGTCGCCGAGCAATCGCCGCATCCTGGCGTATACCCGTGAGTACACCGGGGAGGACGGTCGCAGCGAAATCATCCTGTGCGTGGCCAACGTCTCGCGCAGCGCCCAGGCAGCGGAACTGGACCTGTCGGCATTCGCCGGGATGGTGCCGGTGGAGATGCTGGGCGGTAACGCATTCCCGCCCATCGGCCAATTGAATTTCCTGCTGACCCTGGCGCCCTATGGCTTTTATTGGTTCGTGCTGGCGGCGGAAAACCAGATGCCCAGTTGGCATGTGGAACCGGCCCAGAGCATTCCCGACTTCACGACATTGGTGTTGAAAAAACGTATGGAAGAGTTGCTCGAAGAACCCTGTCGCACCACCCTGGAACACACTTCGTTGCCGGCCTGGCTGCCCAAGCGCCGCTGGTTCGCCGGCAAGGACGCCACCATCGACAGCGTGCACATTGCCTACGGCGTGCGCTTCGGCGATGCGCAGCACCCGGTGCTGCTCAGCGAGATCGACGTCACCAGCGCGGGGCAGACCAGCCGCTATCAGTTGCCGTTCGGTTTCCTCGGCGAAGACCAGCTCACCAGCGCCTTGCCGCAGCAACTGGCATTGGCGCGGGTAAGGCGTAGCCGCCAGGTGGGGCTGGTTACCGACGCGTTCAGCCTCGAGCATTTTGTCCGCAGTGTGATTCAAGGCATGCAGGCCGCTACCGTGCTCAATTGCAGCGAGGGTGACCTGCGCTTCGAAGCGACCCCGCACCTGGCCGCCTTGCAACTGACCGATGAATCAGCGGTGCGCTACCTGTCTGCCGAGCAGTCCAACAGTTCGGTGGTGGTCGGCGAGAGCCTGGTGCTCAAGCTGATCCGCAAAGTCAGCGCCGGGGTCCACCCGGAACTGGAAATGAGCGCCTACCTGACCGAAGCCGCCTACCCGAACATTTCGCCGCTGATGGGCTCGATGAGCCGGCGCGACGCACAGGGCCAGGACAGCCTGCTGATGATTGCCCAGGGCTATCTGAGCAACCAGGGCGATGCCTGGAGCTGGACCCAGAACAACCTCGAGCGGGCCATTCGCGACGAGTTGGCCGAAGCGATTTCCGAACAGGAGCAGCACTACAACGCCCTCGGCGAGCTGGCGGATTTCGCCGGCCTGTTGGGGCAGCGACTGGGTGAGATGCACGTGGTGCTGGGCGCCCCCACCCAGAACAAGGACTTCAAGCCCGAAGTCACCTCGGCCAGGGACACCCAGGCCTGGGCCAAGGACGTGGGCGCGCAGATCGAGCGTGCCTTGCACCTGCTCAAACTAAATCAAAGCCAGTTGAACCCCGCCGATCAGGCACTGGTCAGTGAATTACTGGCGCAGAAAAAAGCCATCGGCAGCCACGTCCAGGCATTGGCGAAAGCCACGCTGGGCGGATTACGGATTCGCGTCCACGGTGACTTGCACCTGGGCCAGGTATTGGTCGTCAAGGGCGACGCTTATCTGATCGACTTTGAAGGCGAGCCGGCGCGACCGCTGCATGAACGGCGTGGCAAGCACAGCCCGTACAAGGATGTCAGCGGGGTGTTGCGCTCCTTCGATTACGCGGCGGCCATGGCCCTGAATGTGCAGGGGGTTGATCATTCGCCGCAAGCGCAGGCCTCGCGGCGACGCGTGACCGAGCGCTACCTGAGTGAAGCGCGCCAGGCATTTACCCAGGCTTATCAGGCCGCGACGGCTACACTGGCGCATGACTGGCAGGATGCCAACGGCCAGGACGCCGCGCTGACCTTGTTCAGCCTGGAGAAGGCCGCGTATGAAGTGGCCTACGAAGCGGAAAATCGCCCGAGCTGGTTGCCGGTGCCCTTGCAAGGGTTGCACGGTTTGCTCAGCGGGCTTATACCTGAATCGACAACTGCACGCGGTGGGGAGACGTCATGAGTTTTACGCATAGAGAACCGCTGCAGCCCAAGTTGACTGCAATGCCGGCGTCCAAGGACGTCGAAGCGCTGGTGCGTGCCGAGCACCACGATCCATTCTCGATCCTTGGGCCGCACGATGATGAACAGGGCGGGCAATTTATCCGCGCATTCCTGCCTGAAGCCCTGAGTGTCCAGGTCCTGGCGCGTGACAGTGGCGAGCCAATCGGCAGCCTTGACGCGACCCAGGTGCCGGGCCTGTTCGTCGGGCACTTCGGCACGCGCCAGGATTACCTGCTGAAAATCCAGTGGGCCGGCGGCGAGCAAATCACCGAAGACCCGTATAGCTTCAGTCAATTGCTGCTGGGTGAAATGGACCTGTACCTGTTTGCCGAAGGCAACCACCGTGACCTGGGCAACTGCCTGGGCGCCCAGGTCACCACGGTGGACGGTGTGCAGGGCGTACGGTTTGCCGTGTGGGCGCCGAACGCCCGACGCGTTTCGGTGGTCGGCGACTTCAACATCTGGGACGGTCGCCGTCACCCGATGCGCCTGCGCCATCCCTCAGGCGTATGGGAAATCTTCATCCCGCGCCTGCAACCGGGCGCGGCCTACAAATATGAAATTCTTGGCGCTCACGGCATCCTGCCGCTCAAGGCCGACCCGATGGCCCTGGCCACCCAACTGCCGCCGGATACTGCCTCGAAAGTCGCCGCGCCGTTGCAAGTGGACTGGCGGGACCATGAGTGGATGCAGGCGCGTGGCGACAAACAGAAATCCACCGCGCCGCTGTCGATCTATGAGTTGCACGTCGGGTCCTGGCAGTGCGAGCTGGACGAGGCCGGCGAAGTGTCACGCCAATACGGCTGGCGCGAACTGGTCGAGCGGCTGATTCCCTACGTGCAGCAACTGGGCTTCACGCACATCGAACTGATGCCGATCATGGAGCATCCTTTCGGCGGTTCCTGGGGCTATCAGGCCTTGTCCCAGTTCGCGCCGAGCGCACGCTTTGGCTCGCCGGAAGATTTCGCCTACTTCGTCGACGCCTGCCACCTTGCGGATATCGGCGTGATCCTCGACTGGGTGCCGGCGCACTTTCCTACCGACACCCACGGCCTGGCGCAATTCGACGGCACTGCGTTGTACGAATACGCCAACCCGCTGGAGGGATTTCACCAGGACTGGGACACGCTGATCTACAACCTGGGCCGCACCGAAGTGCACGGTTTCATGCTGGCGTCGGCGCTGCACTGGCTCAAGCACTTCCATATCGACGGCCTGCGCGTGGACGCGGTGGCCTCGATGCTGTATCGCGACTATTCACGCAAAGCCGGTGAATGGGTGCCCAACCGCCACGGCGGCCGGGAAAACCTGGAAGCCATCGATTTCCTGCGCCATCTGAACGACGTGGTCGCGCTGGAAGCGCCGGGCGCGCTGGTGATTGCCGAGGAATCCACTGCGTGGCCAGGCGTGAGTCAAAGCACCCAGCAAGGTGGCCTGGGCTTCAACTACAAATGGAACATGGGCTGGATGCATGACTCACTGCATTACATCCAGCAAGACCCGGTCTACCGTGCCCATCATCACAACGAACTGAGTTTTGGCCTGGTGTATGCCTGGTCCGAGCGGTTTATCCTGCCGATTTCCCATGATGAGGTGGTGCACGGCAAGCACTCGCTGATCGACAAGATGCCTGGCGACCGCTGGCAGAAATTCGCCAACTTGCGCGCCTACTTGAGTTTCATGTGGATGCATCCGGGCAAGAAACTGCTGTTCATGGGCTGCGAGTTCGGCCAGTGGCGCGAGTGGAATCACGACCAGCAACTGGACTGGTACCTGCTGCAATACCCGGAACACCGTGGGGTGCAAAAGCTGGTGGGCGACCTGAACCGCTTGTACCGCGAGGAACCGGCGCTGCACGAGCAGGACGACGCGCCCCAGGGCTTTCAGTGGCTGATTGGCGATGACGCCATCAACAGCGTCTACGCCTGGCTGCGCTGGAGCAAGGACGGCAAGCCGGTGCTGGTGGTCGCCAATTTCACCCCGGTGCCGCGTGAGGCCTACGCCGTCGGCGTACCGTTTGCCGGGCGCTGGAGCGAAGTGATCAACAGTGATGCCGACATGTATGCCGGGTCCAACTACGGTAATGGCGGTGCGGTACAGACCGTGGATGAACCTCGTCACGGCCAACCTGCGTCGCTGTCGTTGAACCTGCCTCCCTTGGGCGTGCTGATTCTGCGACCACAAGAGTCATAGGTATCTACAAAACGCTGCAACGCCAAAACGTAACCACGATGCGAAGCGAGCCGCTCTTGATCTTGATCTTGATCTGCTTTTGATCCTAGGCGCCCCGTTAAACCACGCTGGCCGAACGCAGGCTTGAATCCGTGGGTAACCCGGCAGGACGCCGGGTTAGCCGCACTGGGCCAGGGATGGCCCATTGCGGCGGCCCACGGATTCAAGCCTGCGTTCGGGCACACCGAGCCTGAGCGAGGTGCCGAGTGGTGGGGCCATGTACGGGTCAACCACATGGGTTACAAAAAAGTGCACTCACATAGGTGACACTTTGATTGAGACATAACCGTTCTTTGCATCTCTCGCATTC